>DATDCK010000036.1:0-37278 GCA_036524375.1 Solirubrobacterales bacterium
CGGGCTGCTCGACCAGTCGGCGGGCGACGAGGGCTCCCGCGAGCGGGCGCTCGAGACCGCCGGCGCCAAGCGACCGATCGGCCGACTCGCCGAGGTCAGCGAGGTGGCCGCGGCGATCGTCTTCATGTGCTCCGAGCGCGCCTCCTACGTCGCCGGCTCGGCCTGGTCGGTCGACGGCGGCACCGTCCAGGTGATCATCTGAGCCTCGCCGAGCGGCTGCTCACGCCCGAGGAGGCGTTGGCGATGGAGTCACACGGCGGCGTCGACGCTGCCGTCCTCGTGCCGGTGTTCGGCTGGCCCGAGAGCCCGGGCGCGATCTTCACCGAGCGGCGCGCCGACCTCCGCAGCCACGCCGGCGAGATCTCCTTCCCGGGCGGCCGCGTCGACGAGGGCGACGCCGACCTGGTCGCGACGGCGCTGCGCGAGACCGAGGAGGAGATCGGCCTGGAATCGAGCGCCGTCGTGCTCCAGGGGGCGCTGCCGCCGACCTCGACCTTCGCCACCGGCTACCGGATCCACCCCTTCGTCGGCCTCATCGCCGCGCCTGAGGACCTCGACCTGAAACCCAGCCCCGACGAGGTCGAGACGGTCCTCGCGCTCGACCTCGACGTGCTCGAGCAGAGCTATGAGATCAGGCGCCTGGTCCGCCGCGGAACCGCGATCCACACCCCGACCTACGAGGTCGAGGGCCAGCTGATCTGGGGTGCGACGGCGCGGATCCTCGGCGAGCTGCTGGAGCGCCTCGGCTAGGCCTTGTCGGGCTGCGGGACGATCCGGATGTAGGGCTTCGGCTCCTCCCACCCGTCCGGGTAGATCTCCTTGGCCTGATCGTTCGAGACCGAGCCGGCGATGATCACGTCGTCGCCCTGGTTCCACTGCGCCGGGGTCGCGACTTTGTGGTTCGCGGTCAGCTGCAGCGAGTCGATCACCCGCAGGACCTCGTCGAAGTTGCGACCGGTCGTCATCGGATAGACGAGGATCAGTTTGATCTTCTTGTCGGGCCCGACGACGAAGACGTTGCGAACGGTCTGATTGTCGGCCGGGGTGCGATCGCCGGGGTCGCCGGAGACGTCCGCCGCGAGCATCCCGTAGGCCTTGGCGATGCTGAAGTCGGGGTCGCTGATGATCGGGTAGTTCGGCGCCGTCCCCTGGGTCTCCTCGATGTCCTTGGCCCACTCCTCGTGCTTGTCGAGGGGGTCGATCGAGAGGCCGGCGATCTTGACACCGCGCTTCGCGAACTCGGGCTCGATGCTCGCCATGTAGCCGAGCTCGGTTGTGCAGACGGGCGTGAAGTCCTTCGGGTGGGAGAAGAGAACCCCCCAGGAGTCGCCGAGCCAATCATGGAAGCCGATGCGGCCCTCGGTCGTCTCGGCCTCGAAGTCGGGTGCTGTGTCACCAAGCTGCAGCGCCATCGGAAGGCTCCTCTCAGAAGTTCGGTCTCGGTATTACCTAAATCCTTATCGGAGTTTAGCTATATCGCTTTGTCGGCCTGGGAGACCAGGTTGCGCGTCGCCGCGACGGCACTCTGCAGCCAGGCTTCAGGGTCCCCGGGGCCGGCCTCGAGGAACTCGACCGGGATCCGCCAGGTCGCCGCGGCGCTCTCCACCACCCCGCGGCCGGCCGACAGATGCTGCGGGTCGGCGCTGCCGACCGCCTCGTAGGCGAAGCCGCGCACCGGGGTGTCGACGAAGCGCTCGAGCAGGCGCTCGAGCTTGGGCCCGTGGATCGCTGCGACCTCCGCCTCGGCTCCCGCCGCCGAGCCCAGCAGCCAGTGGACGACGGCGACGTCGCCGACCAGGTCGAGGACCGTCCCCGGCATTGCCGGGTCGGCGAGCGCCGCCTCGATCCCCGCGGCCCGGATCGGCTCCAGGCCCTCCTCCGTGCGCGAGGTCCCGCGCACGCTCCAGCCCTCGGTCGCCAGTGCTTCGCCCAAGCTGCGGCCGCGGCACCCGCAACCGACGATCAGCGCTCGGGCCATTCGATCCGGTCGAGCTCCTGGGCGGTGACTTCGCGGCGCAGGCTTTCCTCGTCGAGGGCCTCGGCGCCGCGGCGGGCGCGCATCTCGTTCTGGGCCTCGACCATCTGGCGGACGTCGTCGATCTCGTTCTGGGCCTCGACCTCGGGCGAACGGGTCGGGTACCAGTCGACCAGGGACGCGTTCGTCCCGCCATAGAAGTGCCCGACGACGACGAGGACACCGACGAGGAAGAGAACGACGAGGACTGACCCGATCACGAAGGCCACGGACCAAAGGATAAGGCCGAGTGGTCGTCTAAGGCGGCTATAGCACCGACAAACGACCACTCGGCACCCGACACCCTGTTTTAATCCGCGGCCGTGAGCGAGGCATACATCGTCGACGCGGTGCGGACGCCGATGGGCGCCTACCGGGGCGCCCTTTCCCGGGTACGCCCGGACGACATGGCGGCCCACGCGATCGCAGCGGTGGTCGAGCGCACCGGGGTCGACCCCGAGCAGATCGTCGACGTCTACTTCGGCGCCGCCAACCAGTCGGGCGAGGACAACCGCGACGTCGCCCGGATGGCGGCGCTGCTCGCAGGCCTCCCTCAGAGCGTCCCCGGCGCCACCGTCAACCGCCTCTGCGCCTCCGGCCTCGAGGCGGTCAACTCGGCGGCGCGGGCGGTCAAGGCGGGGGAAGGCGACTTCTACCTGGCCGGCGGGGTCGAGTCGATGAGCCGCGCCCCCTGGGTGGTCGAGAAGCCCGAGCAGGGCCTCCCCCGCGGGCCGCAGACGATGCACGACACGACCCTGGGCTGGCGCCTGGTGAACCCGCGGATGGCCGAGCTCGGCCACTCGACCGAGTCGATGGGCGAGACCGCCGAGAACGTCGCCGAGCGCTACGGGATCGACCGCGAGGCCCAGGACGCATTCGCCCTGCGCAGCCACGAGCGCGCTATCGCCGCCGCCGGGCGCGGCGTCTTCGCCGAGGAGATCGTCGCGATCGAGGCGCCGGCGGGGCGGCGCGAGACCGTCGTCGTCGAGGCCGACGAGGGGCCGCGTCCCGACGCCTCGGCCGAGTCGATGGCGAAGCTGCGACCCGTCTTCCGCGAGGGCGGCAGCGTCACCGCCGGCAACGCCTCGACCCTGAACGACGGCGCCGCCTGCACCCTGGTCGCCTCCGAGGCCGGGGTCGAGCGCCTCGGCGCCGAGCCCCTCGCCCGCGTCCTCGCAACCGGGGTCGCCGGCGTCGACCCCGCCTACATGGGGATCGGCCCGGTCGAGGCGATCCCGAAGGCACTCGCCAACGCCGGCATCTCGCTCGCGGACGTCGACCTGATCGAGATCAACGAGGCATTCGCCGCCCAGGTCCTCGCCTGCGTCGGCGAGCTCGGCCTCGACGAGGAGAAGCTCAACGTCAACGGCGGGGCGATCGCCCTTGGCCACCCGCTCGGCTGCTCCGGCGCCCGCCTCACCACCACGCTCGTCCGCGAGCTCCGCCGCCGCGACGGCAGGTACGGCGTCGCCTCGCTCTGCGTCGGCGTCGGCCAGGGCCTGGCGACGGTCTTCGAAGCCGTCTAGGTCGCCAACGCCTCGGTGATCTCGGCGATCGCGGTCGCCTCGGCCTCGCTGGGCGAGTCGTCGCCGTCCTCCTTTTTGGCGCCCGCGACTCGGGTGGCGAGCGAGACCACGAACCGCCGGTAGTCCTCGAGCTCCTCCGGGGTGGCTTTCTGCTCGACCAGGGACACCGCTTCGCGGATCCGCGCCAATCCGTATTCGCGAAGCTCCTCCGGCGAGCGAGCTTTTGTCCGGTCGATCTTCGGCCGGTGGGAGACGATCTCGTCGAGCAGCTGGGACTCGCCATGCTCCTGGCGGGCTTCGGCAAATGCCTTCGCCATCGCCATCGCCTCGCGGAACGTGCCGCCGCGCTCGGCGCTGCTGACGATCAGCCCGGCGCTGGTAGGCCCCTCGAGGACGTTCTCCCACTCCTCCTCGTTGAAATCGGCGCTTCCGGTCATGGCCACCGGGTACCCCCGGCGAAGGGAATTCGAACGTCGACAGGCGTTCAGCTACCGCCGGCCAGGGCGCGGCGCACGATTCCCGGGTGCCGCGCCACCTTCGGGCCGAGTACCGCGGCGAAAACCGTGAGGCCGAGCCAAGGGCGCAGGTGAGGGCTGATCCTGCGGATGCGGCCGTCGGCGCCCAGGTCGAAGACCATCGCATCGGTCATCCGCAGCGGCCCGATCCGCATCGAACCGAAAAGGACCCGACGCTCGCCCTCGCCCACGGGCTCCTCCCAGCGCAAGCCGTTGATGGTCCCGTAGACGGCGCCGAGCAGCACCCGGACGTCCTCCCGGTTGCCGAACACCATCCGCCCGGAGATCGGCGATACCACCTCGACGTCCGGCGCCAGCGTCTCCATCAACGACTCGATGTCGTTGTCCTCCGAGGCCAGGCGATAGCGTGCGACGGAGTCATCCATGCCGCGGATCATAGGCAGCAGGTAGCCTCGCGATTCGATGATGAGCGATCTCAGAGAGCTGGCCAGCGTCGACGGAGCGATCACCGCGACCGCCGAGGCGATGGTTCCGCTCAAGGACGATGGCCTCTACCGCGGCGACGGCGCCTTCGAGGTGATCCGCCTCTACCAGGGGCGACCGTTCGCTCTGGTCGACCACCTCGACCGCCTCGGCCGCTCGGCGGCGGCGATCGAGATGGAGTTCGACCGTGCGGCGCTGGAGACAGAGATCGATGCCCTGCTGGCCGAGCTGGGCGCCGCCGACGGCCAGCTGCGCCTGATCGTCACCCGCGGTGGCCGCCGGCTGGCGATGACCGAGCCGATTCCCTCGCACGGGGAGACCCTGAGCCTCGCCTCCGTCACCTACTCGCCGACCGTGATCCTCAACGGCGTCAAGTCGCTCTCCTACGCCGCCAACATGCAGGCGACTCGGATCGCCAAAGGGACCGGCGCCGACGAGGCGGTCCTCGTCCTCCCCGACGGCACCGTGCTCGAGCCGCCGACCTCCTCGATCTTCTGGGTCTCCCCCCAGGGCACCCTGAGGACGCCTGCGCTCGACGCCGGCGTCCTCGAGTCGATCACCCGCGACCGGATGATCAAGGCCCTCGATGTCGAGGAGGGGAAGTGGCCGATCGCCGACCTGCGCGCCGCCGGCGAGGCCTTCCTCGCCTCGACCACCCGGGAGATCCAGCCGGTCGCGGCGATCGACGGCACCGAGCTTGCCGCCGCCCCCGGCCCGCGGACCACCGAAGCGCAGGAGGCCTTCGCCGACACCCTCGGCCGCGAGCTTCGAGAATGACGACCGATTCCAGAAAGCGAGCCTGAGATGGACTTCCAGTTGAGCGACGAGCAGAAGCTGATCTCGGAGGCGGCCCGCGAATTCGCCGACAAAGAGATCCTCCCGCGGGTCAAGGAGAACGATCGCGCCGCCCGCTTCGACCGCGAGCTGGCGAGCAAGCTCGGCGAGGTCGGCTACCTCGGGGCGCCGGTCGCGGAAGAGTACGGCGGCCGCGGCCTCGACTACCTCGGCTACGGGCTGATCGTCGAACAGGTCGGCCGCGCCGACTCCTCCGCCCGCACCGTCGTCTCGGTCCAGACTTCGCTGGTCGCAGGCTCGATCGAGAAGTGGGGCAGCGAGGAGCAGAAGCAGAAATGGCTGCCGAAACTCTGCTCGGGCGAGTGGCTCGGCTGCTTCGGCCTGACCGAGCCCGACACCGGCTCCGACGCTGCAAACCTCAGGACGCGAGCCACGAAGACCGACTCGGGCTGGTCGATCAGCGGCCAGAAGATGTGGATCAGCCTCGCCAACTTCTCCGAGGTGGCGCTGATCTTCGCCCAGACCGACCCCGAGAAGAAGCACAAGGGTCTTGCCTGCTTCCTGGTCCCGACCGCCAGCGAGGGCTTCACCACCCAGGAGATCCACGGCAAGCTGGGGCTGCGCTCCTCCGACACCGGCGAGATCTCGCTCGACTCGGTCGAGGTCGGCGAGGACGCGATGCTCGGCGAGATCGGCGACGGCTTCAAGGTCGCGATGAGCGCCCTCGACAACGGCCGCTACAGCGTCGCCGCCGGCTGCGTCGGGATCTGCGAGGGCTGCGTCGACGCCTCGGTCGCCTACGCCAAGGAGCGCGAACAGTTCGGCGTCCCGCTCGCCCGCTTCCAGCTGGTCCAGGAGATGATCGCCGACATGATCCTCAAGCGCGACGCCTCGCGGATGCTGGTCTATCGCGCCGGCGTCCTCAAGGACGAAGGCAAGCCGAACACCACCGAGACCTCGGTCGCCAAGCTCTACGCCACCGAGTCGGCGGTCGAGTGCGCCAACCTCGCGATCCAGGTCCACGGCGGCGCCGGCTACGTCGACGACTACCCGGTCGAGCGCTACCTGCGGGACGCCCGTGTCACCACCCTCTACGAGGGGACCTCGCAGATCCAGAAGATGATCATCGGCCGCGCCGCGACCGGGATCAACGCCATGACCCCGCTCTAAGGCGACTGCAATGGGCGAGAACATCGAGACGACGAGGGACGAGTACAACGTCGCGATGATCCGGCTCAACCGGCCCGAGGTCCGCAACGCCCTCTCGCCGGAGGTGATGGAGGAAATCGCCGGCCAGCTCGAAACCCTCGACGCCGACCCCGAGATCCACTGCATCACGATCGTCGGCTCCGAAGAGGTGTTCGCCGCCGGCGCCGACATCCGCGCCCTCAGCGAACGCTCCTTTGAGGAGGCGCTCCGCCATCCCTCGGCCGGGTTCTGGCGACGGCTGGCGGCGGTCAAGACCCCGCTCGTCGCCGGCGTCTCCGGCTACGCCTTCGGCGGCGGCTGCGAGCTCGCCCTCGCCTGCGACGTGATCATTGCCTCCGACTCCGCGATCTTCGCCCTGCCCGAGGTCACCCTGGGGATCATCCCCGGCGGCGGTGGCACCCAGCGCCTGACCCGCGCGATCGGCAAGCAACGGGCGATGGAGTACGTGCTCACCGGCCGCCGCTTCGACGCCGACATGGCGCTCGGCTTCGGGCTCGTCAACCTCGTCGTCCCGAAGAAGGGGGCCTGGCTCACCGAGACCGTGGAGATGGCGCGGACGATCGCGTCGCGGCCGCCGATCGCCACCCGGCTCGCCAAGCAGGCCGTACTCGCAGCCGAGGAGTCGGGCCTCTCGGCCGGCCTCGAGAGCGAGCGGCGCCTCTACGAGCTGGCGATGGCGACCGAGGACCGGGTCGAGGGCATGCGCGCGTTCCTCGAGAAGCGCGAGCCCAAGTTCCAGGGCCGCTAGGACAAGAGCCCGGGTGAGCGTCGAAACGATCGGGGTGATCGGCGCCGGGACGATGGGCTCCGGCATCGCCCAGCTCGCCTGCCTCGGCGGCTACGAGACCCGGCTTCAGGACCCCGACCCCGCGGCGCTCCAGGGCGGCTGCGAGCGGGTCGTCGAGTCGCTCGGCAAAGGGGTCCGGCGCGAGCTCTGGGGCGCCGACGAGGCTGAGGCCGCCGGGGGCCGGCTGACCGGCGTCGGCTCGCTCGCGGAGCTCGAGGGCTGCGACCTCTTGATCGAGGCCGCCCCCGAGGACCTGGCGCTGAAGCAGGGCCTGTTCGCCGAGCTGGCCCGGGCCTGCGGGCCGGAGGCGATCCTGGCGACCAACACGTCTTCGCTGCCGGTGGCCGAGATCGGCGCCGAGACGCCCGGCCCCGAGCGCGTCGTCGGGATGCACTTCTTCAATCCCCCGGCGCTGATGAAGCTGGTCGAGGTGGTCCACACCGACAGCTCCTCGGCGGCGGCGGTGGAGGCGAGCACCGAGGTCGGCCGCCGTATGGGCCGCACCCCGATCCAGGCCAAGGACAGCCCCGGGTTCATCGCCAACCGCCTCGCCCGCCCCTACTCGCTGGAGTCGCTGCGGATGTTGGGCCAGGGCCTCGCCGACGCCGCCACGATCGACCGCGTCTGCCGGCTCGGCGGCGGCTTCAGGATGGGCCCCTTCGAGCTGATCGACCTGATCGGCCTCGACGTCAACCTCAGCGTCGCCCGCTCCTTCTACGCGCAGGGCGGCGAGCCCGCCCGCTGGCGCCCCAGCGAGATCCAGGAGCGGATGGTCGGCGAAGGCAAGCTGGGCCGCAAGAACGGCCGTGGCTTCTACGACTACGACGACGACCGGCCGCACCGCGAGGAGGACCCCGACCTCGGGATCGACGCCCCGACCCTCGACGCCGCCGCCCTGACCGCGATCGACCCGGCGGCGCCGGAGATCCTCGAGCGCCTTCTCGCCCAGATCGCCAACGAGACCGCGTTCGCCCTCGCCGAGGGCGTCGGCTCTCCCGACGACATGAACACGGCGATGCGGCTCGGATTCAACTGGCCGCTGGGACCGATCGAGCTGACCGACCTGATCGGTGCCGACCGGGCCCGCGAGCTGCTCGAAGGCTTGGGGTCGGAGCTGGGCGAGGCCTACGAACCGGCGCCTTCGCTCGGCGCCTAGGAATCAGAGCTGGCGCCGTCAGTCTGTTCGCAGCTGCAGCATGACCTCGTCGACGTAGCACCAGCTCCAGTCCTCGCCGGGCTCCGCCGAGCGGATGATCGGGTGACTCGTCCCGTGGAAGTGCGCCGTGGCGTGCTTCCCCGGGGAGTTGTCGCAGCAGCCGATGTGGCCGCACTCCTGGCACATCCGCAGGTGCAGCCATTTTGTCCCCTCGGCGAGGCACTCCTCGCAACCGGCGACCTCGTCGGGAACCTCCAGGCGCTCCACGGTGTCCAGATGCGTGCACTCAGCCGCGATCGACCGAGGTTAGCCCATCCTCCACTCCGCTTCGGGAGGGCGGTAGCCTCTGGCCGATGAGCGGGGGCGACGTGACAGCAGGCGAGCCGATCACCGCGCAGGGCCTCGAGGACCTGCGCAGCGAGCTCGAGGATCTCGAAGGGCCGCGCCGGATCGCGATGGCCGCCCGGATCAAGGTCGCCCGCGAGGAAGGCGACCTCAAGGAGAACGCCGAGTACCACATCGCCAAAGAGGACCAGGCCCACCTCGAGACGCGGATCAAGCGCCTGCGGGAACGACTCGACAACGCCGTCGTCGTCGAGGCCGACCCGGCGGCGGCGGACACCTTCGCTTTTGGCCTCACGGCCGAGGTCCTCGACGAGGACGCCGGCAAGACCAATGCCTGGACCCTGGTCGGCTCGACCGAGGCCGACCTGGCCGCCGGCCGGCTCTCGGCCGAGTCGCCGATCGGCAAAGCGCTGATGAACGCCAAGGTCGGCAAGGCGGTCGAGGTCGAGACACCCCGCGGCAAGAAGACCTTCGTGGTCCAGAAGCTGGTCGGCTAGCGCCTCAGGCGAGCAGGAGCAGCAGCCAGACGACGGCGGCGAGGATCGAGACGACGACGATCCTCCGGCCCAGCTCGCGGTCCTCCCGCATCCCGGCGATGCCCATGATCAGACCGGCCGGCGGCAGGATCACCGCGATCGCGAAGGGGAAGATCCGGGAGGCGTTCTCGCCCATCTAGGCGCCGGGCGTCGGCGCGACCTCGACCGGCTCGCCGCCCCGCATCCAGTGGGCCTCCGGGGACGGCGGCGTGTCGCGCAGGTACCACTCGGCGTCGAGGGCGCCCTTGCACCCCGAGCCGGCGGCGGTCACCGCCTGGCGGTAGGTGTGGTCGACGACGTCGCCGACGGCGAACACGCCCTCGAGGTTGGTCCGGGTCGAGTCGCCCTCGACGCGGATGTAGCCGTTCTCGTCGGTGTCGACCTGGCCCGCGACGATCTCCGATTTGGGGATGTGGCCGATCGCGACGAAGGCGCCGTCGACGGCAAAGTCCTCGGTCTCGCCGCTCTCGACGTTGTGCAGCTGGACATGGTCGAGCTTGCCATCCTCACCGGCGACGAACTGCTCCGGAACGAACGGGGTCTTGAACGAGATGTTCGGCTGCTCGGCGGCGCGGTCGTGCATGATCTTCGAAGCTCGGAACTCGTCACGGCGGTTGACGACGGTCAGGTCGCTGGCGAATTTCGAGATGAAGATCGCGTCCTCCATCGCCGAGTCGCCGCCGCCGACGACGACCACTTTCTGATCCTTGAAGAAAGCGCCGTCGCAGACACCACAGGTGGAGACGCCGCGGCCGCCGAGCTCGATCTCGCCGGGGACGCCGAGCCGGCGCGGCTCCGCCCCCATCGCCAGGATCACCGTTTTCGCCAGGTGCTCCTCGTCGCCGAGGTAGACCTTCTGAACGCCGCCGTCGGAGAGCTCGACCCGGTCGACGTCATCGCTGACGAAGCGGGTGCCGAAGCGCTCGGCCTGGGCCCGGAACTGGATCATCATCTCCGGCCCCATGATTCCCTCGGGGTAGCCGGGATAGTTCTCGACGTCGGTCGTGTTCTGGAGCTGGCCGCCCCATTGAAACCCCTCGAAGACGAGCGGCTCGAGGTTGGCGCGGGCGGTGTAGAGCGCCGCCGTGTAGCCGGCGGGGCCACCGCCGACGATGATCACGTTCTCGATCTTCTTGCCGTTCTCGTCAGTCATTTACGAGCCTTTCCAAGCCGCCTGAAGTCTAATACTTTACTTTGTATAGTACCGCCTCGGCCAGGCGGCGGGTGAGTTTGGATACTCCTGACCGTTGTAGGTCTCGTATGGGTAGCGGCCTCCATCGCCTTCCTTTACCTCGTCCTTCTGGGTTTCGTCTTCCTGCTCGGCCAACTCGGGGTCGACCCCGGCTTCCGGTAGCGGTCAATCGGGATCTGAGGACCCGACCGTCCGGGTCGGTGGAGGCCCTAAATTGATTCGGCCCGACCACCCCCGGTCAACCGCTTCCGGGCAGCGGGAAGTCCGTTTTCGTCCCAGCGGTGGACGGTCTTTCGAAGCTGGAAGAAGGCGACGATCCCGAGTGGGATCGGCAGCCAGAAGGCGACCAGCCTGAAGACCAGGATCGCCGGGAACACGGTCTCCCCCGAGAAGCCGAAAAGGACGAAGGCGCCGATCATCCCGGCGTCGACGGCGCCCACCCCCGCGGGCGCGAACGGGAAGAGGTTGGCGACCATCCCGAGGAAGAAGCCCTGGACGACTACGGCAAGCGGCACGTGGACCCCGAAGGCGTGGAACGAAGCCCAGAGGACGCCGATGCTCGTCGCCCAGTAGCCCGCCGCCCCGAGCACCGCCAGCCCGCCCGAGGAGGGATGGGCGAAGAGGCTGAGGGCGAAGCGGAACCCCTGGCCGATTGTCGCCGGCGCTTTCGCCAAGGTCGCGGCGATCGCTTCGATCCGCTCGCCGTGCTCTCCCGCGTGCGGTGCGATCCGCTTGCCGAGGTCGGGCGGGATCTGCGAAATGAGGACCCCGAGGATCAGCAGCCCGCCGGCGATTCCGGCCGGGATGATCGTCAGCTCGATCGAGTCCTTGCCGTTCATCACCCCGGTCCGGAGGAGGATTCCGAAGATGATCAAGGCGATCGGGTAGAAGGCGTAGTGAAGGGTGAGGAAGGCAACCATCCGCCGCGCGACTTCGCCCCGCTCCATCCCGGCTTTGCGCAGCGCCCAGTACGTGAGGGCGATGCCGCCGGCGCCGCCGGCCGAGAAGATCAGGGTGGCGGCGACCCCGGCCATGTTGATCTCGTAGGTCTCGCCCCAGGTGAGGCGCAGGGCGTCGCCGCCGACGACCGCCTTGAAGAGCGCGATGTAGCAGCCGAACGAGGCGATGCAGAAGCCGATCGCGACGCCGATCCAGACCGGGTCGGCCTCGTCGAGTTTGCTCATGGCGTCGCCGAGCCCGACGAGCTTGGGGAACAGGAAGTAGATCCCGACCAGGAGAAGCACGACGACGATCCCGGTCTGCAAGAGCCTCTTGGTCGTGAGCAGGGGCAAACCTGCGGCGTCGTTCGTTTCCGCGGTGCCTTCGCCTTCGACCGGGGGATCGGTAACCGAGGTCTCCTCGGACACGCCCGAGAAGCTACCCGTTCGCGATCGTCTCCAGGCAACGCAGGCGTCGATTGACCTCGAGCACGAGCGGTTCGGCCAGCGGCTCGACGCGGCGGACGGCGACGACGAGCCCGGCTCCGGCGGCGAGATCGGTCACGTAGTGCTCGCCTAGGTACACGAGCGCGAAGCCGAGGGTCAGGGAGTAGGCCCAGCCGACCGCGCCGGCGACCTTGCCCGTGTCGGCGAGGGCGCTCGCGACGACCATCGAGGTCGCGAAATGAAGCGACGGCATCGCCGCCCACGGGTTGCCGCCGAGGGCGTCGTACATCCGTGGCCAGGCGTCGCCCCAGAACTCCTCCCCGACCTCGACCATGATGCGCCGCACCTCTTCATCGGTGACTCCCTGCTCGGCCGCCCACCAGGGCGGCGCCGTCGGAACGGCGAAGTAGACAGCGCAGCCGGTGTCGAAGACGGCCGCGAGCTGGCGGGCTGCGCGGGGGAACTGCTCGGGGTGCCTGAGCAGGATGTAGAGCAGCGCGAAGTACGGCTCCAGGAACCAGAGCCAGTGGACCCAGGTGAGGAAGAGGTTGAGGGCGCCGATCCGCGGGACCCGGGACAGCGCCCGTTGGAGGCGGGCGTTCGGAAGTCGCCCAAAGCCGATCAGGCGGTCGGTGACGATCGGGTATCGACTCCGCAGCCGGCTTCGCAACCGCTCCGGATCGTCGTAAGGGAGCTCGTGGACCATGATGAAGCCCCACATCTGAAGGGCGAAGAGGGCGACGTCGCGGCCCTTGCTGCGCGGGCGTAGTACCGCCAGGGCGAGCGGGCCGGAGGCGCAGGCGGCGATCGTCACCGGCGGCGGGATCTTTGCCTTGCGACGGGCGAGGGGAACCGCGAAGGCGGCCCCCAGCGCGGCGGCCGCCCCGGCCCGCAGGGCCACCCGAAGTGCCGGAGATGGCCGCGAGGGGCTGCGCATCAGCGCGCGAGTATAGGATGGCCGCGCTTTGGCGCCTCATTCCCCGGGCACAGACCAGATCGAGACCCTGCTTTGGATCGGGTTCGTCGTCGGCGTGATCGTCTTCGTGGCGGTTACCGGCGGGCTCCTCTATGCGCTGCGACGCTACCGCGGCGAGCGGGGCGAGGAGCCACGCCAGATCATCGGCGGCCGCAGGATCCAGTTCCGGGTCGGACTCGTCCTCACCGTGTTCGCGGCGGCGACCTTCATCGCCGCCACCGTCTTCACCGAGAAGGCGCGCGAGGTCCCCGTCACAGGCCCCGACGGGCTCGAGGCCGCATCCTCCTCGCCGCTCGAAATCGAAGCGACCGGCCAGCAGTGGATCTGGCGCTACGACTACCCGAACGAATCCTTCTCGTACTACAAGCTCGTGGTCCCGGTCGACACCACGGTCTCGATCGACCTGGTCTCGACCGACGTCGTCCACACCTGGGACGTGCCGGAATTGGCCGGCAAGCGCGATGCGGTCCCCGGCAAGCACAACCGGATCGTCTTCCGCGCCGACGAGGAGGGCGTCTACCAGGGAGACTCGGCGACGCTCTCGGGACAGGCGTACGCCTCGATGCGGACCGCGGTCGAAGTCGTCTCGCCCGAGGAGTACGAAGACTTCGTCAAAGGCCAGCGTCAGGAGATCCAGGCGGCCCAGGACCGCGTCGTCGGCTTGATCGCGAACGGAGAAACCCCATGAGCGCACGCCCCGAGCTGGTCATCGACGGCTACCCCAAGCGCCGCCCGCGCTGGGTCGAGCTCGCCACCAGCTCCGACCACAAGGACCTCGGCCGATTCCTGATCACCGCCGCCTTCGGCTTCCTCTTCGTCGCCCTGATCGAGCTGCTCCTGATGCGCCTGCAGCTGGCCATCCCCGAGAACACCTTCCTCACCCCCGTCGTCTTCAACCGGATGCTCTCGCTCTACGGGGCGACCGGGATCTTCTTCTTCGCGCTGCCGCTGGCGATCGGGCTCTTCTACTACGTGGTGCCCCTGCAGATCGGGGCTCGCGGCACGGCGCTGCCACGCGTCGGGCAGGTCGGCACCTGGCTCGTGATCGCGGGCGCGACCGTGCTCTACTCGGGTTACCTCTTCACCCCGACCGAGGCGGGCGTCAACCCGCTGCCGCCGCTCTCCGAGCTCGCCTTCCTCGCCAACAACGGCGTCGACGCCTGGGCCACCGCCACCGGCCTCTCGACCCTCGGCCTCGTCCTCGTCGCGATCGACCTGACGACGACGCTCCGCAACCTGCGCGCCCCGGGCATGGCCTGGCGGCGACTGCCTGTCTTCGCCTGGGCCGGAACCATCTCCTCGTGGCTGCTGCTGGTGATCGGCCCGATCATGCTGGCGGCGATCACGATGCTGCTGATCGACCGTAACTTCGACGGCGTCTTCTTCGCCGACGGCTCCGGTGGCGCGCCGCTGCTCTGGCAGCACATGAGCTGGATCTTCTTCACCGGCACCTACATGCTGGTCCTGATCATGGCCCTCGGCGCGATCGCCGAAATCGTCGCCGCCTTCGCCCGCAAGCCGATCTTCAACCGCGGCACCGTGATCGGGTCCCTGATCGCGATCGCGGTGCTCGGCACCCTCGCCTGGATGCAGAACATGCTGACCGCGCCGATCGGGATCGGCTGGATGTACTTCGCAATGCTGATGTCGCTGGCGCTGATCGTGCCCTTCGGCCTGATCTTCTTCAACCTGATCGCGACCCTCGTCGGCGGCGCGATCCGGATGCGGGCGCCGCTGCTGTTCGCGGCGGGCGCGATCGCGATGATCTCGATCGGGCTCGCTGCCGAGATCAGCCACTCGATGGTCGCCCTCGCCTGGAAGCTGAAGAACACCACCGACTCGACCGCGGCGACCCACTTCGCGCTCGTCGGCGGCAGCGTCTTCGGCGGCTTCGCGGCGCTTCACTTCTGGTTCCCGAAGCTGACCGGCCGGACGATGGGCGAGAGCCTGGCGCGGATCTCGTTCTGGACGATGATCGCCGGCACCCTGCTCGCCTTCGTGCCGCTGATGCTCGCCGGCACCGAGGAGGGCCAGGTCGTCGACGCTTATAAGTTCTTCGACTCGTCCGGGGTCAACGCCTACAACCTGATCGCCTCGATCGGCACCCTGATCCTCGCATCCGGAATTCTCCTCACCCTCATCAACGCGATCGTCAGCCGCAATGGCGGCGCCGCGGCGGGCCACGACCCCTGGGGCGGCGACTCGCTCGAGTGGTTCGCGCTCTCGCCGCCCGAGCCGCACAACTTCGACGTGCTGCCGGACGTGCGCAGCGCCCGGCCCCTGCGTGACATCCGCGAGGCGATCTCCCACCGCACGGCGCCCGCTCCCGAGAAGCCGGCGCCCGAGTCGCAGCCGGTAGCGTAGGTCCCATGAGCGGCGCCCAAACGGCGGCGATCGAGAGACGCTCGCTCGTCCCCCCGATCGTCCGCGACTACCTGACGCTGACCAAGCCCAAGGTGCAGTCGCTGCTGCTCCTGACCACGATCACGACCATGTACGTGGCCGGCGACCCCTCGATCGGCCTCGTCCTCCTCACCTGCATCGGCGGCGCCCTCTCGGCCGGGGGCGCCGGCGCCATCAACCACGCTGTCGACCGCGACATCGACCGCCAGATGGCCCGCACCGCCAGTCGTCCCGTCGCCTCGGGCCGGATCTCCCCCCAGGCGGCGATCGCTTTCGGCGTCCTGCTCGGCACGGCCTCCTTCACGCTGCTGACGCTGACCGTCAACCCGCTGGCGGCGGCGCTCTCGCTCTCGGGGCTGCTCGGCTACGTCTTCGTCTACACGCTCTGGCTGAAGCGGACCACGCCCCAGAACATCGTCATCGGCGGCGCTGCCGGCGCCGTGCCGCCCCTGGTCGCCTGGGCGGCCGTCACCGGCGGCCTCGGGGGCACCGCGTTCTACCTCTTCGCGATCGTCTTCTTCTGGACGCCGCCCCATTTCTGGGCACTCTCGCTGCTGATGAAGGACGAGTACGCGAAGGTCGGGGTGCCGATGCTGCCGGTGGTCCGCGGCGAGCAGGAGACCCGCCGCCAGATCCTCCTCTACACCGTGCTCCTCTACGCGGTCACCCAGCTGCCCTTCTGCGCCGGCGGCTTCGGCCTCGAGTACCTGTTCGCCTCGATGACCCTGGGCGCCGGCTTCATCTACTTCGCCTACCGCCTGCTGCGTGCCGCCGACCGCACCTGGGCGCTCCGCACCTACCTCTTCTCGCTCGCCTACCTGGCGCTGCTCTTCATCTCGATGCCCCTCGACCGGGTGATCTAGTAGAAATTCGGCCGTGGACCGCGAGCTCGCAAAGCGCAACATGTCGGCCGGCCTCCTGGCGGGGGCCATCGCCGCCGCGCTATTCGCCCTCGCTTTCCTGGCCGCCGTCCTCTACATCGCCTCATGAGCGCCGAGGAGGGCAAGAGCCGCAGCGTCCCCGAGCCCGGTGAGCTGATCTACTCGCCGCCTTCGTCCTGGTACCCCATCGTGCTCGCCTTCGGGATCGCCCTCGCGGTCTGCGGCATCTACGCCGAGGGCTTCATGCTCCGCGGCTGGATCTACTCGCTGATCGCGATCGCCATCGTCCTCTTCGCCTTCCGCGGCATGGTGCGAGGCTCGATCGGCGACTTCTTCCGGCTGCGCCGCAAGCAGAAGGCCCGCGGTGCCGTATTGCCGGTCGAAACGCTCAAGATCCGGAAAAAACCCTGACCGTCTGAGGACGAGCAGGTCGAGGACGCAGGGAGCGTGGCGTGCTCTGCACGCGAGCGACCGAGGACGATGAGATGCGACGTGCTCAGGCGGTCACTCGGGGGTCATGCCGGACGTTGCGCCGTCGCTGGTCCAGACGCGGACGATGTCGCGCATCGAGAGGATCCCGACGAGGTCGGGCCCGTCGTAGACGACCAGGTGGCGGATGCCGGACCGCGACATCTCCGCTGCCGCCCGCTCCAGGCTCCAGTCCGGGGACGCGGAGATGACGCTGGAGCTCATGTGGTCGGCGACCTTCTCGCTGTCGGGGTCCTCGCCGTCGCCGAGCGAGACCAGGATGTCGCGCTCGGTGACGATGCAGGGAACGGGCTGCTCGTCGTCGCTGACGAGGGCCGCCCCGACCCCTTTTCCGGCCATCTGGGTCGCCGCCTCGCGGAGCGTGTGCGTCGGCCCGAGAGTGAGCACTACCTCAGACATTCCTTCACTGACCAGCATCGTCTCAACCCTACCCCACCCAGGAGGGCCCCAAGCAGCGTTTCGGGGGCCGCTGGCATATAAGATCCACCGCGCTCCTCGCTGTATGTCAAAGCTTCCGATTCCAAAGCCCCTGCTCGCCCTCGCCGCCGCTTTCGCGGTCGTCATCGCCGCCTCCGGATGCGGCACCACGACGGCTGACGTCGAGCAGGGCCGCATCCTCTTCATCGAACGCTGCGGCACCTGCCACGTGCTCGCCGAGGCCGGTGCCAGCGGCGAAACCGGCCCCAACCTCGATCACGCGTTCGCCGCCGCCCGCGCCTCGGGCCTGAGCGACGAGACGATCGAAGGCGTGGTCGAAGCGCAGATCGAGTACCCGCGGCCGAGCAACGGCGAGGCGGCAATCTCGATGCCCGCCAACCTGGTCGAGGACCAGGAGCTCGACGACGTCGCCGCGTACGTCGCCGAATGGGCCGGCGTTCCAGGCGCGGCGCCGCCCACGGTCCCCGGCGGCCCCGGCGCCCAGGTCTTCGCCAACAACGGCTGCAGCGGCTGTCACACCTTCAAAGCGGCCAAAGCCGGCGGCACCACCGGGCCCAACCTCGACCAGGTCCTCTCGGGCCAGAGCCTGGCGATGATCGAAGAGTCGATCGTCGACCCGAACAAACAGATTGCGTCGGGATACTCTGCCAACGTGATGCCTTCCACCTACGGAGAATCCCTCTCCCCGGAAGAAGTGAAACAGCTGGCCGAATACCTCGCGAGCGGCGGCAAGGAAGCCCAGGCAAGCGGCAAGGGCGGGGCCGGCGGCTCCGGCAACGCCAAGGGCGGCTGAGCCGCGACGCGGCCCAGAATCAGCCCCGAGCTCTACGCGAAGGTCACACTCGTCGCCCTCGCGGCGCTCGCCCTGATCGTCCTCACCGGGGCCGGGGTGCGCCTCACCGGATCCGGGCTCGGCTGTCCGGACTGGCCCAAATGCTACGGGCGCAACATCCCGCCGCTCGACACCCACGCCGTGATCGAGTACGGCAACCGGCTGCTGACCGGGTTCGTCGGCTTCGCGGTGATCGCCGCCGCGGTCGGCGCTTTCTTCCGCGTCCCCTACCGCTCGCACCTGGCGCTGTTCGGGGTACTGCTGCCGATCGGGGTCATGTGCCAGGCGATCCTCGGCGCCCTGGTCGTCAAGTACCACCTCGCCCCGGGGCTGGTGATGAGCCACTTCATCCTCTCGATGTTCCTGCTCGACGCCGCCTTCGCCCTGGCCTGGTGCTCGCGCTACGAGCCCTGGGAGCGCCGACGCTCCGGCGACCGGCTGGGCGTCTGGGCGGTGCGGGCGCTGATCCCGCTCGGCCAGCTGACGATCCTCGCCGGCACGATCGCGACCGCCTCCGGCCCCCACGCCGGCGCCCATGAAGACGAGCTGGTCCACCGCTTCGACTTCGAGGGGGCGGGCACCCTGGAGTGGGTCGTGCAGCGGCACTCGGCGATCGCCGCCGTCTTCGGCTTCGCCGCGATCGGGGTCTGGTTCCTGCTGCGACGCCCTGGAGGCGACCGGAGGGCGCTGAAGCCCCTGACTCTGGTCCTGGGCCTCCTCGCCCTACAAGGGGTCGTAGGGGCCGTCCAGTGGTCACTGGAACTGCCATCGGAGATCGTCTGGCTGCACGTCGCCCTCGCGACCGGCACCTGGCTGGCGATGCTGTGGACGGTTGCCGCGGCAGGCAGGC
This sequence comes from Solirubrobacterales bacterium, assembly GCA_036524375.1. GTDB lineage: Bacteria > Actinomycetota > Thermoleophilia > Solirubrobacterales > 70-9 > VRUE01. The sequence continues at coordinate 18,774 of DATDCK010000036.1, forward strand.
TGGAGCCGAAGGACGTGGCGACCGAAGAATCGCCGACGGCCGACCGGCAGCCCGCGGCTCTCAGTCAGAGCTGAGTCGCGATCGCGCCGAGCGCGGCGATCATCGCCGCACTCATGCTGACGAAGCCGTAGACCATCGTCCGCTGGACCGAGTCGAGGCGCTTTTCGAGCGATTCAAAGCGTTCGTTCGATTCGCGGCGCAGTTCGTTCATCTCCCGGCGCAGCTCGCTCATCTCGCCGCGGAGACCGGCCATCTCACCACGCAGCTCGCCGAATCCCGTGTCGACCCGGCGGTTGAGGTCGTCCAGCCTCTCGTCGGTCCAGGCATCTCTCACGGGCTCCATCGTGCCACAGTAGAACGAAACTTGTTGTCTGTGCCGCTGCGATTGGAACGAAAGTGTGAAAACTCGGGTCAGCCGGCGACGCGTTCGGCGTCGAGGTCGACGACGACGTGGGTGATCGGCAGGTCGATCTCCTCGCGGGCACGATCGACGACCCCCTTCTCGAGCCAGATCGAGCGATCCTCGGGGTGGGTCGAGATTACGATCTCGTCGGCCGGGAAGGTGCGCAGCGCGTCCTCGAGGGCGACGTTGGGTTCCGCCTCCCCGACTTCGCCCTTGGCCCTGATCCCGAGCCGCTCGATCTCGATCACCGAGAGCTCCATGCGCTGCCGCGCGAGCTCCGCAGCTTCGTCGACGTCGCCGGCAAGATGGGCAACTCGAGAAGGCGGCTGCAGCGGGGTCACCACGCGGACCTCGCAATCGCGGCCGCCGCAGCGGTCGCGGATCTCACCCAGCAACGCCCCACCGCCGACGGTCTCGTTGGCGAGCACCAGGACCCGGTGGCGGCCATCGCCGCCGGCCGTCAGCGGCACGCCCTGCGGGATCCGCCCGCGGGACACCCGGACGGCGAGCCCGATCCCGCTCCCGATCAAGAAAAGCGCCCAGAGAGCCCCGATCAGAGGCCGGGTCAGAGCTGTCAGCACCCCGATCGAGATCCCGGCGACGAGAAACACCACGAACCACCTGAACGCATCCGTCTCTGAGCGCAGCGGGTTATGCATGTCAGGAGATACCTACCCGCCCACGCAGAAGTTCAATTGGCAAAGGCGGCGAAATCAAGCCGGGCTAGGACGCAGGGAGGGCGACGAGGGGAGCGCACTTCTAGTGCGTGACCCGAGGAGCCCGACCGAGGACAACGCCAGGCGCCGATTTGCAGCCGCCCTAGAGCACGTACACAGTGAGAAAAACAATGATCCACATGATGTCGACAAAGTGCCAATAAATTCCTGGCACCTCGACGCCGAGATGGTCATGCGCGGCCGGGCCGAAGTGGCCGCGGAAGGCGCGGATCGTCGCGAAGCTGAGCAGGGCGAGGCCGACGAAGACGTGGGCGCCGTGCAGTCCCGTGAGGCTGTAGAAGATCGATCCGAAGGCGAGGTCGCGAGCGCTGAAGCCGATGTGCGCGTACTCGTTGACCTGGATGAAGAGGAAGGTCGCGCCGAGCAGCCAGGTGAGCACGAGGCCGAGTTTGAGGCCGGCCCGGTCGCCCTTGCGGATCGACTCGAGGGCGTAGTGGATCGTGAAGCTCGAGGAGACCAGGATGCAGGTGTTGGCGAGCGCTACGAAGACCGGCAGCTCGTAGGGGTGCGGTGGCCAGGTCGGCGGGTCGACCACGACCCGGAGGAAGAAATAGGCGCCGAAGAAGGCGCCGAAGAGCATCACCTCGGAGACGATGAAGAGGAGGATGCCGAGGGTCTGGCGGTCGATCCTGGAGCTCTGATGGGCCTCGGGCGGCCCGTGGTGCTCCTCGTGGGCGTCGTGCCCGACGGAGACGGTTGCGCTCTCCATCAGCCCTGCTCCTCCTCGCCGCCGGCGACGGCAGCGGCGACGGCGGTCGCGGGGCGCCCGACCTCGAGGTGCTCGACCTGCTTGTCGGTGATCTCCCGAGTGCGGCCGATCAGGTCCTCGTCGAGCCACTGCGACCGCTCGCCGGCGAAGGTCGAGATCAGGACCTCGTCGATGCTGTAGTGCGCGATCGCGTTCTGGACCGCGTGGAAGGGGTCGGGGCTCATCGGCTGGCCGGTCGCGTCGATGTCGCTGCGGTAGAGCTCGGCGAGCGTCGAGGCGAGATCGGCGACGATCTCCTCCTCGCTCACGTCCTCGGCACGAGGGCAGATGATCGTGTACCGGTGCGGGTGCCCGGCGGCGCGCTCCTTGAGCCTGCCGACCAGGTCCGGCGCGGCGACGGTCTGGGTGGCGACGACGAGCGTGTGGCTCTTCTCCCAGCTGACCGAGTCGTCGGCGACACGGACCGGGATGTGGACGAAGCCGATACCGGCGTCCTCGACTCGCTTGCGAGCCCACTCGACCAGGTCCTTGCGGGTGAGGCCATAGCGGGAGTCGGCCAGGCACGAGAGCAGGACCTCGCTCGGCTCGTGGGCCCTGACGGCGTCGTCGAAGGCGAGGAAGGGGTCGCGGTCCATGACCTCGCCGACCGAGTCGATCCCGTACTCGGCGAGGATCGCCATCGTCACCTCGACCCGGGCGCGGGCGGCATCGCGGAGTTCTCCGGAATCGATCAGCTGGCCGACGGCAGGCTGGTTCTGGGGAGCGGCGACGGTGACGAAAGAGGCCTTATCGGCTCGCTCACCGACCGCCTGCAGCAGCTTGCGACCGCCCGCGACCTCGTTGAGGAAGACCAGCAGCGGCTGCCCCTCTCCCTGCTCGACGGCGCTCATGTCGAGGTTCCCGCGACGGCGGGCTCCGGCTCTTTCACCTCTGCGCCTTCGCCGGCCATGATCGCGTGGCGGGCACCCGGGACGCCGAACTCGTAGGGACCGCCGACGACCCGCGGGATCTCGTCGAAGTTGAAGATCGGTGGCGGTGAGGAGACCTGCCACTCGATCGAGTTGGCCCGCCAGGGGTTGGCGCTGGCCTTCGGCCCGAAGCGCCAGCTGACGACCATGTTGTAGAGGAAGACCAGCTGGCAGGCGCCGAGGATGAAGGCGCCGCAGCTGATCAGCAGGTTCCACTCGCCGAACTGCGTCGCGTAGTCGGCGACCCGTCGCGGCATCCCGTCCATGCCGACCCAGTGCATCGGGATGAAGGTGACCCAGGTCCCGAACAGCGTCCCCCAGAAGTGGACGCGGCCGAGTTTCTCGTCGTACATCCGGCCCGTCATCTTCGGGAACCAGTGGTAGATCCCGGCGAAGATCGTGAAGACCGAGCCGCCGAACAGCACGAAGTGGATGTGGGCGACGATGAAGTAGGTATCGGAGACGTGGATATCGATCGGGACCATGCCCAGCATGACCCCGCTTATGCCGCCGATCGTGAAGGTGACGATGAAGGCGAGCGCGAACAGCATCGCCGTCGAATACGTGTGGATCTTGCCGAAGTAGAGGGTTCCTAGCCAGGAGAAGATCTTGATCCCGGTCGGCACCGCGATCAGCAGCGTCGTGATCATCATCGGCACCCGCAGCCAGCTGAACATGCCGGCAACGAACATGTGGTGGGCCCAGACCGAGTAACTGAGGACGACGATCCCGATCAGCGCCAGGGCCATCAGCCGGTAGCCGAAGATCGGCTTTCGGGCATGGGTCGATATGACCTCGGAGATGATCCCGAACCCGGGCAGCATCATGATGTAGACCGCCGGGTGCGAGTAGAACCAGAAGATGTGCTGGTAACTGATCACGTCGCCGCCGCCGGCGAACTGGAAGAACTGGGTGCCGAGGGCGCGGTCGAAGAGGACCATGAACTGGGCGCCGGCGATGAACGGCGTCGCGGCGACGACCAGCAGCGAGGTCGAGAGGTTCGCCCAGACCAGCAGCGGCATCCGCCAGAAGGTCATTCCGGGCGCACGCATGGAGATGATCGTGACCAGGAAGTTGAGCGCGGTCGCGATCGACGAGGCGCCGGCGAACTGGACCCCGAGGTTGAAGAACGACTGGCCCAACGGCGCCCCGGTCGATAGCGGCGCGTAGCCGGTCCAGCCGGCGTCGAAGGCGCCGCCCGGAGCGAGGAAGCTGCCGATGAAGAGCAGCCCCGCCAGCGGCAGCATCCAGAAGCTGAGCGCGTTGAGGCGCGGGAACGCCATGTCCGGCGCCCCGATCATCAGCGGCAGGACGTAGTTCGCGATGCCGGCGAAGACCGGGATCACGAAGACGAAGATCATCAGCACCGCGTGGGTGGAGAAGAGGCTGTTGTAGGTCGCCGCGTCGACGATCTGGGTGCCCGGCTGGGCGAGCTCGGCCCGGATCAGCATCGCCATCAGGCCGCCTACGAAGAAGAAGAAGAAAGTGGTGACGATGTACTGGATCCCGATCACCTTGTGATCGGTGTTGAATTTGAAGTAGTCCTTCCAGCTCTTGGCCCCGTGCTGGGAGTGGTCGTCGGGGATCGTCGGCATGCCCGCGGCCCAGCGCAGCCAATAGTCGAAGCAGCCGAAGCCGAGCAGGAAGCCGAGCGGGGCCGTGACCAGCGGCACTACGACCTGCGGATACCCGGTCTGCTCGGTCTGCCAGGCGTCGAGCCCGTAGGACTTGCGCAGGAAGTAGACGAGGGCGACGCCGAAGGCAGCGGCGAGCAGCGCGCCGAGCGCGCCTCGAATCCAGCCGGGCTGCTTGATCGCTGCGACCATCAGAGGGCCACCATTATGCCCCGCCCGCCCCGACGGCTTCCAGGTCTTCCTCGGCATTGCCGTCGTCGATCGCGTCGAGGTATTCCTGCGGAGTCGGTTTGGTCAGGCCTTCGACCCACTTGCGGAACTCAGCCGGCGGTTCGACGACGACTGTGGCGCGCATCGTCGAGTGGCCGAAGCCGCAGAGCTCGGTGCAGATCAGCTGGTAGGTGCCCACCTTGGTCGGGGTCACCGTCGCCGACGTGGTGATCCCTGGGACGTTGTCTTTCTTGATCCGCCACTCAGGCACCCAGAAGGAGTGGATGACGTCGAGCGCGTGCATCTTGAATTCGACCTGGCGGTTGACCGGGACGTGGAGCTCCTGCGAGTAGACGTTGTCGAAGCCGGGGTAGTCGAAGCTCCAGGCGTACTGCTGGGAGAAGACGTCGACCCGCAGCGAGTCGTCGGCCTTGGCTTCGATGTCATCGAGGATCGACCAGCTGTAGGCGGCGGCGAAGAGGACGATCACGGTCGGGATCACGGTCCAGGCGATCTCCAGTTTCGTGTTGCCGTGGATCGGCTCGCCGTCGGATTCGTCGCCGGGCTTGGCTTTGAATTTCCACAGCGCGTAGAAGAGCATCACCATCACCAGCGAGAAGACGAATGACGAGAGCACGATCATCACGTCGAGCAGCTCGTCGATCTTGGGCGCGGCTGTGGAGGCCTGCTGGCCATCCCAGCTGGGCTGCAGCATGATCGCCGAGATCACCGCCGTCAGGACGACGGTGACGGCCAGCATCTTCGCTATCGGGAGACGTCCGTACATCGAGCGCCGGGGATTCTATGCAAGCGGCAGACGGTCAAGCTCGCCGCTCGCGGCAGCGATCGCCCCGCGCGCCACGCCCTCCCAGCTCCAGAGGCGATGCGTCGTCTCCACCAGCGCCTCCCGGGCCACCGTTCGTTCGGCTTCGGAGAGGCCGAGCCAGCGGTCGAGCCGCGCCGCGATCGCCTCCACCGACCCGAGCCCGACCGGGAACGAGGTGAGGTCCCGGACCCCGTCCGGGAGGCCCGGGGCGAGCTGGCGCGAGACCTCGCGCATCCCCGAATGGTCGGCGGAGACCGGCAGCGCGCCACAGGCGGCGGCCTCGACCGCGACCATCCCGAAGGCCTCCGGAAAGGTGCTCGGCATCACCAGCGCCTCGGCGTGCGGCAGCAGCGCCGCGACCTGGTCGTGCTCGAGCCGGCCGATGAACTGGACCGACCCGGTCAACCCGGCCGCCGCCTCTAGGTAGCCCTCCGGCGGCTCGGCGAGGAACGAGGAGAGGATCTCCAGCGGCGCCTCCTCCCCGCCCTCGAGACCGCGACCCAACCGGGCGACCTCGCGGGCATCGTCGAGGTCGCCTCGCGCGAGCGCCGCCAGCAATCTCAAGAGCCCGTCCTCGTACTCGCCGAAGCCGGCGATCCGCAGGCGGGCGTCCGGGTGCTCGGCGAGGACCAGGGGCCAGGCGGCGAGCAGGAGGTCGACGCCCTTGGAAGCGATCAGCTTGCCGACGAAGACCACCAACGGATCGCGCGGCTCGGGGCCGGGCCGGAACTCCTCGGTGTCGACCCCGGGCGGCCCCAGCCTCGTCTTCGCCTCGAGCTCGGGTGCGCACCCTGGGAGCGCCGCCCAGAGCGACTCGCCGGTGTGGCGGGAGCCGACCATGACGCCCTGCGCGGCCTCCATCCCTTCCTCGGCGTAAGGCAGGAACCGCGGGTTGGGCTTGACCGTGTACTCGAGCGCCGAGCCGTGGATCTTGGCCGCGAAGGGAGCAACGGCGGCGCGGGCGAGGATCGCCGGCCCCATCACCAGGTGATTGGCGAGCGCCAGGTCGATGCCGCCGGCCGCCGTGGCGACCGCGCGGACGGCGAGGACGTTGGCCTCGAGGTAGCGGTCGAGCTCCTCCTCGGTCAGCTCCGGGAACGCCTTGACCTCGAACCCCTCGTAGGGATCTTTGACGTAGACGGGCAGCAGGCCGCCGATGTCGGGGTTGTGGATCTCGACGCCCTCGATCCGCGTCTCGCGGTCCTGGCAGAGCAGATGAACCTCGTGACCGAGCCGGGCCAGAGAGCGCGCCAGGTTGGCGTTATAGATGTTGCTGCCGGTCCCGCGCAGCATGTAGCCGTGGAAGATGAGGATTTTCATCGGGCGGCCATTGTTATTGTGCCCGCGGATGAACGAGAAGCAGCTCTTCAGGATGCGGGCACCGGCCTCCGGTCGCGAGGCGATCGCCGCCGCCGAGCCCGGCTCGGTCTACGTCGACCGCGAGACCGGCGAGCAGATGCAGCCGGTCGCGATGATCCTTCCCCTGGCGCCGTCCGCCTCCGCGCTCCCGCGGACCCCGGACAACCTCCGCAGCTGCCGCCGCTGCGACCAGCTGATCGGCCTCGACGTCAGCGACTGTACGTACTGCGGCTTGCGCCAGTCGGCACTCTAAAAGGCGCCTGCCCCGGCCTTTAAGGTTTTTTGACGACGGTCGCCGTGTAGAGCAGGCGGGCTTCCGCGTAGTAGCAGCCGTAGGTCTTGGTTTTCCCGACGCCCTGCTGGGGATGGCCGTTCTGCAGGTCCGCCGGTTGCGAGCAGTGTTTCTCCTGGCGGCTGCCGCGCCAGGTGTTTTCGTCGGAAAGGCCGAAGGCGAACATCGGCGCCCAGGTCGGGACGGTGAGGGCGACCTGCTGGCCGCGGAGAACGGTGAGCGGGTGCTCGAGCGCGAAGATGACCTTGCTCCCGAAGTAGGGGTTGAGCACCTGCAGGGGGCTCTGGCGGGCAAGCACGTACTTCGGCGGCTTGCTGTCCTCGATCGGCCGCAGGACGCCGATCCGCGCCTGTGAAGGCTTGCCGAGGAAGTCGTTGAAGAAGCTGACCTCGTCCTCGGTGGTTTTGGTCTGGGCACGCGACGGACGGGAGAGGGTGATCGACCAGGAGACGATCTTGCCGTCGAAGGGCACCTCGAAGGGATTACTGACGCCTTCGGCCATCACCTGGAAGCCGCTGACCCGGCCCTCGACGCGGCAGGGGATGACCTCGACCCCGTTGACGATTTTCCCGGGGCAGGTGGGTTTCGGCGTGGTCGCGGTCTGCCCGAGGACGATCGTGCGCAGCGGCGCCGAGCCGGCGTCGCCGGGCCAGGCGGCGACGACCAGGGCCGCGAGGGCCGCGCAGGCGATCGCCAGCACGGCGCTCGGGCGCCGTCCGGCGAGGCGGTTCTTGGCTTCGGTTGGCTGCATCTGGTCCTGGAACCCGGGCCTGGAGCCAGGGTTGCGGGGGGATTTTGCCTTCGCCGCGCGGGGATTGTCCCCTCCCTGCCGGGTTGCACGATCCCGGCCAATACGCCTCTGTAGGGTTGCCAGCCGAGATGGAGGCGACAGACAACTACCTCGTCGGAGGCCTGGCGGAGCTGGGAATCGAGGCCGACGAGGTGGAGATGGGCGTCATTCGCGTCGCCCATCAGCTGTTCTGGCCCGCGATCCTCGAGCTGCTCGCCCTCGACGTCGGCGAGGTCGGGCCCGAGGCGAATCCGGACCTCTCCAAGGCTCCGTGAGCGGGCTCGACCTCCCCCTGCGCGAGCAGGCGGGCGCGATCGCCACCGGCGAGCTCGATCCCGGCGCGCTCCTCGACGAGTCGCTGGCCCGGATCGAGGAGCGGAACCCGGCGGTCAACGCCGTCGTCGAGACCTTCCCCGAGCGCTCTCGCGAGATGCTCGAGGCCGCCCCCGAGGGGCCCCTGCGCGGGGTCCCGGTCGTGATCAAGGACGAGTGGCCGCTGCCCTGGCGCGCGCAGCGCTTCGGCGCCGCCGAAATGTTGCGACCGGTCGAGCCGGGCGAGTCGGCGCCCTTTCGTGCCCTGCGCGACGCGGGAGCCGTGATCGTCGGCGTCGGCAACATGCACGAGGCGGGCGCAGGAAGCACCGGCAACATCTCTGTCTACGAGCCCGCCCGCAACCCGTGGGACACCGAGCGCTGCCCGGGCGGCTCCTCCAGCGGCCCGGCGGCCGCGGTCGCCGCGGGGCTCGTCGCCGGCGCTGTCGGCGCCGACGGGATCGGTTCGATCCGCTTCCCCGCCGCCTACTGCGGGCTAACCGGCCTGAAGCCGACCTTCGGCCGTTCGGCGATGGAGGGCCACCACATGGGGGCGATCACGACGATGATCGTCTCCGGGCCGCTCTGCGCCGACGCCGCCGACGCCCGGCTGCTGGGCTCGGCCCTCTACGGCGAGGAGCTGGTTGCCGGCTCCGCCGAGGGACTGAGGATCGGCGTCGTCCGCGACGAGGTCTCCGAGGACGTCTCTCCCGAGGTCGCCGAGGCCTGCGAGACGGCGATCGAGCAGCTCCGGGCCGAGAGCGGCGGCGAGGTGCGCGAAGTCGCGCTCGCCGAACTGCCGGCCTCGGCCCTGGCGGCGGTCCTGATCGCCAACGTCGAGTCCCTCGACGGTATCGCCCCCGAGCGCCTCAACCGGCTCAGCCCCGAGCTCAGCCCGATCTACCGCGGCTTCGCCAAGTACCGGATGCTGATGCCTGCCGCCGCCGCCGTGAAGGCGGCCCGGGTCCGCGACCTGATGCGCAGGCGAGTCGCCGGCCTCTTCGAGGAAGTCGACCTGCTCGCCTGGCCGACCGTCCCCGCCGTGGCGCCAGCGCTGGAGGCGCCGCTCGTCGAGCTTCCCTCGGGGACGCTGACCGCGGACCAGGCCAACGTCCGCGGCGCCGGCCTCGCGAACCTGACCGGGATCCCGGCGATATCGGTGCCGGTAGGCCGCGGCGCAGGCGGGCTCCCGATCGCGCTGCAGCTGCAGGCGGCTTGGGGCCGCGACGAGCTGCTCCTCGACGCGGCCGAGGCGCTCGAGCGCGCCAACGGCAGGGAGTGGGTCGAGTGCCGGCCATAGAGGTCGCGGCGCTGGAGCGTGCCTTCGACGATGTCAAGGCGGTGCAGGGGGTGGACCTCGAAGTCGCCGAGGGCGAGATCTACGGCTTCCTCGGCCCCAACGGAGCGGGCAAGACGACGACGGTGCGGATGCTGACGACGCTGCTGCTGCCGACCGCCGGCCGCGCCACGGTGGCCGGCCACGACGTCGTCAAGGAAGCGCGTGAGGTGCGGGCGACGATCGGTGTCGCCCTCCAGGAGGCGGCACTCGACCCGCTGATGAAAGGCCGCGAGCTGATCCGGCTGCAGGCCACGCTCCAGGGCCTTCCCGGCGCCGAGGGCAAGCGCCGGGCCGACGCGCTGCTGGAGCGGGTCGGCCTCAGCGATGCCGCCGAACGTCGCGTCGGTGGGTACTCGGGCGGCATGAAGCGCCGGCTCGACCTCGCCGCCGCCCTCGTCCACGAACCACGGGTCCTGTTCCTCGACGAGCCGACGACCGGCCTCGACCCGGTCAGCCGCAAGACCATCTGGGAGGAGGTGCGGGCGCTCAACGACGACGGCACGACCGTCTTCCTGACCACCCAGTACCTCGAGGAGGCCGACCAGCTCGCCGACAACGTGGCGATCATCGACGACGGCAGGATCGTCGCCGAAGGCACCCCGGCGGCGCTCAAGGCCGACATCGGCGACCCCCATATCCGCCTGCAGCTGGAGGAGGGGTCGATCGCCGAGGCCGAGCGCGCGGTCGCCGCGGTCGGCAAGCTCCTGCCCCCGGTCGACGGCAAGACCGTGATGGTCGAGGTCGCCGACGGCGCCGCCGAGATCCCGGCCGTGGTGCGGGCCCTCGATGAGGCGGGCGTCGCCGTCGGCGCCCTCGAGCTCGTCCACCCCACCCTCGACGACGTCTTCGTCGCCAAGACCGGAAAGCACATCCCGACCGACGGCGACACGGCGTGACCGCGCTCGCCACCAACCTCAGGGTCGTGAAGGCGCTGGGCATGCGATCGATCCGGCAGACCTTCCGCCGCCCCCAGCTGCTGGCGCCGATCGTCGTCTTCCCGACGATCCTGCTCGCGATCCAGACCGGCGGCGCCGGCTCTGCCGTCAATTTGCCCGGCTTTCCCGAAGTCCAGAGCTTCCTCCAGTTCATGCTGGCCGGAGCGATGATGCAGTCGCTGATGCTGGCCGGCAACAGCGGCGGCATCGCCTTCGCGGTCGACATCGAGATGGGCTTCACCGACCGCCTCTTCGCGGCGCCGATCTCGCGCTTCACGATCGTCCTCGGGCGCCTGGCCGGAACCGCGGCGCTCGGGCTCTTCTCGGCGCTCTGGTTCCTGGCGATCGGGTTGGTCTTCGGCGCCGAGATCGAGAGCGGCCTCTGGGGGGCGCTGATCGCGATCGTCCTCGTCACCGCCTCGGCAACCGCGGTCGGCGGGATCGGCGCCGCGATCGCCCTGCGGACCGGCAGCGCCAGCGTCGTCCAAGGGCTGTTTCCGCTCGTCCTCGTCGTGCTTTTCGTCTCCTCGGCCTTCTTCCCGGTCGACCTGATGATCGAACCGGCCAAGGTGATCGCCGAATACAACCCGATGAGCTTCATCGTCGAAGGGATTCGCGAGCCGATCATCTCCGGGGTCGACGCCTCCGACCTGCTCGGCGCCGTGGCGGCGATCCTCGGCATCTTCGGGCTCGGCCTGGTGCTCAGCGCCCGTGCCCTCCGACACCGTTTGCGGGTGGGCTGATGGAGGCGACCGTCGCGCTACCGGCCTGGCGCGCCAACCTGGCGACGATCGGGGCGTTGATGGCGCGGGCCCGCAACGAGCTGCTGCGGGTCCCCGGCGCCGCGATCCCGGGCGTGCTGGCGCCGACGATCTTCTTCCTCGGGCTGAACGGAGTGTTCGGCGCCCTCACCCAGTTGCGCGGCTTCGAAGTCGGCGCCTACGAGAGCTTCATCGTCCCGATCAGCATGCTCCAGGGAGCCGGCTTCACCGGTGCCGCCGCCGGGGTCAACATGGCCCGCGACATCGAGCAGGGCTGGCTCGACCGCCTGCTCGTCTCCCCCGCCCCGCGCTGGGTGCTGCTCGCCGCCACGGTGCTCTCGGCCAGCGCCCGGGCGCTGATCCCGGCGACCTTCGTGCTCGCCGTCGCATTGCCGCTGGGGGCGGGCTGGCCGGGCCTTGACGGCCTCCTGGTCACGTTCCTGATGGTCGCCGCGATGGCCGCGGTCGCCGCCTGCTGGGGCTCCTTCCTCGCCCTGCGTTTCAAGAGCCAGTCGGCGGCACCGCTGATGCAGGCCGGGATGATGGCGGCGATCCTGACCACCACCGCCTACGCGCCGCTGGCGTTGCTGCAGCCCTGGTTGCGGGAGGTGGCCGAAGTCAACCCCGTGACCGAAGTGGTCGAAGCCGCCCGCCAGGGCTTCGTCGGCACCGTCACCTGGAGCGAGACCTGGCCCGGCCTGCTCGCCCTCGCCGGGCTGTTCCTCGTCCTCGGCGCGCTGGCCCTGCGTCAGATGCGCCGCACCGGACATTGAGTGCGGAGCGAACAAGCATCCATATCTGATTCCTTTGCGCCGTGAGCGAAGCGCGAAACCTGACGTGAGCGGAGCGGTCGAGACCGCCGAGCGCGTGCTCCGCCAGAACTGGCTGGAGGGCGAGCGCGAGGGCACGCGCTTCGCATACACCAGGCCGAGCCCGACTCGCTACCCCTGGCAGTGGTTCTGGGACTCGTGCTTCGCGGCGATCGTCTGGCGCCGCTTCGACGCCGGGCGCTCGCGCCTCGAGCTCGAGAGCCTGCTCGCAGCCCAGCGCGAGAACGGGTTCATCGGCCACACGATCTTCTGGGACAAGAAGGTCTCGCCGACCCGGCTGCCCTTCTACAACGTCAGCTCGCGGGCGGCCTTCCAGACCGAGACGATCCAGCCGCCGCTGCTGGCCTGGGCCTGGCGGATCGCCGTCGGCGACCCCGCCGAGGAGCCCCGGATCGGCCTCCAAATGGACTGGCTCGGCGCCAACCGCGACCTCGACGGCGACGGGCTGCTCTGGATCGTCCAGCCCGACGAGTCCGGCCTCGACGCCTCGCCCAAGTTCGAGGAGGTCTGGGGGCGACGGGCGAACGGGATCGGCTTCCCGCTGCTGGTCCAGCGCAACCGCCGGCGCGGCTTCGACGCTCTGCGCATCCGCGAGCGGGGCTGGCCGCTGCTGTGCGAACCGATGGTCAACACTTTCTGGTCGCTCTCCCTGCAGGCGTTGGGCCGCCCCTCCGCGACCCCCGCCCTCGTCGAGCGGCTCTGGAACGAGCGCCTCGGGCTCTTCGTCGACGAGGCGCAGCCGGGCAACGTGCGGCCGCGGGCGGTGACATGGGCCGCGCTGGCGCCCCTGGCCCTGCCCGACCTGCCCGAGCGGATCGGGCGCCGCCTGGTCGAGGAGCACCTGCTCGACCCCACCGAGTTCCTGACCCCGGTGGCGCCGCCCTCGGTCGCGATCTCCGAGCCCAGCTACGAGCCCGACGGCGGCCACGACCTCTTCCGCCGCTACTGGCGCGGGCCGACCTGGGTCAACTCGGCCTGGATGGTCTGGCTCGGGCTCCGCCGCCTCGGCTACGAGGCCGAGGCCGAGCAGCTCGCGGCCGGCGTGATCGGCGCCGTCGAGCGCCAGGGGCTGCGCGAGTACTACGACCCTCGCGACGGAACCGGGCTGGGTGCCGTCGACTTCGCCTGGTCGGCGCTGGCGGCCGAGCTGGCGGACCCCGACCCGGCCGCCGCCGGCAGCCATTTGTAGGCAGAATCCCGCAGGTGGACGAACCCCGCGTAAGCGTCATCGTTCCCGCCTTCAACGAGGAGGATTTCCTCGGCGAAGCGATCAAGAGCGTCCTCGCCCAGACCTACGGCAACTTCGAGACGATCGTCGTCGACGACGGCTCGACCGATGCCACCGCCGAGATCGCCGCCGGCTACGACGGCGTCAAGCTGGTCAGCCAGGAGAACCGAGGGCTGCCGTGCGCCCGCAACGCCGGCGTCAAGGCCAGCTCGGGGGAGCTGCTCGCCTTCCTCGACTCCGACGACGAAATGCTTCCCGACCGGTTGAAGATCCAGGTCGGGAACCTGCTCGCCGGCCCCGCGGTCGGCTGCGTGGTCGGGTCGCAGGAGCTGCTGGTCGAGGAGGGGTCCGAACTGCCGTTCTGGGCGCCCGGAACGGAGAGCCCGATGTTCTCGACCCGAGGCGTCTTCGAGATCTCCGACACCCCGGACCTCTACCCCGTGACGGTGCTGCTCTCGCGGGCACTGTTCGATGAGATCGGCGGCTTCGACGAGACGATGCTGAAAGGCGGCGAGGACGCCGACCTGGTCATGCGCCTGAACGAGGCAGGGGTCGAGATGACGCTGCTGAAGGACAAACTGATCCGCCGCCGTATCCACGGCCGCAACATGACCCAGGACGACGCGCGATCGAAAACGGCGGTCTTCGAGATCTTCAAACGCCGGATCGATCGTCACCGGTCTCGGGCCTGACGCCGGCCCGTTTCGCGTCCAACGATCCTTTCAGCGCCCGCAGCCACTCCGAACGTTGGTCGTGGTTGTGGAACGACTGGTTGCCGCCGTGGATGCGCCGCCGAACGACGACCTCGTCGAGCATTCGCTCGCGCAGGCCGAGCTCCCGCGCTCTCATGAACCAGACGAGCCCGTCGGCGACTTCGTTGGCCCCCTGCCAATCGCCGACTTTCTCGAAGGTCGACCGGGGCGCCAACACCGCGCCGATCAACATGCCCGGCTGGGGATGGTTCGGAACCGTGATCCGAGCGGCAACCGCCGGGTCGAGGTCCTCGTCGGCGAACTGGAGCGCCAGTCCGAGGACCAGCGCCAGGCCGGGATCCGCGTCGAAGGCGGCAAGCTGATTCTCGGTCTTGGCAGGCTCCCAGAGGTCATCGTGGTCGAGGAAGGCGAGGTAGTCCCCCTGGGCCGCGGCGAGGGCGGTGTTGCGAGCGAAAGTGATCCCGCGCCGCGGCTCGCTCACGACCCGGACGATTCCGCCGAACGATTCCGCGATCTCGGCGCTGCGATCGCTGCAGTCGTTGGCGACGACGATGACCTCCATCGGGGGGTGGGTCTGGGCGAGTGCGCTCTCGATCGCCTGATCCAGATGCTCCTCACCATCGTGGACCGGGATCAGGGCCGATACGCGCGGCTCAGTCATCGCCGTCCAGCAGTCGGGTGACGGCGACTACGTTCGCGGCGATGTCCGTGGAGAGCGCCAGCGAGTAGCTCGGCACGGCCCTGGCGAGGGCCGCCAGGGCCGGTAGGGCGGTGGCCCCCCGCGAGTGCATCTGGATCAGCGTGCTCGGTGCCAGCGCCTGCAGCCCCCGGGCGGCGGAGATCCGCTCCGCGCGCGGTGACTCGAGGCCGGCGACGGTCGGGGCGATCACGGCGACGACCTCGAGAGCGGGCTCGAAGCGTCCCGGGGCGAGCCTCTCGATCTGGACCTCCGCCTTCGGCGCGCCCTCGATCGCGAAGGAATACTCCTCCGGGGCCACGGTGTCGGCGCCGATCTCCAGCAATCCGGCGGTTTTTTCGGTCAGCTTCGCCGTCGACTGCACGGCATGGGCCACCGGGGGCGGGCCGAGGTCGAGGACGACGTAATCGTCTGCGGCGATCACCATGCCCGCCAGGGCGCAGGAGAGCGAAAGCGTCGACTTGCCCGAGCCGCTGCGCCCGACGACCAGGGCACCACGGCCGCCGATTCCGACCGCGCCGGCGTGCGCCATCCAGCGATCGAGCTTGCCGAGGAGCAGGTGCAGGGCCTCCCGCAGGGGTGCCGCGCGCTCGTTCGGCGGCAGGGCGGCGATGTCGGCCAGGTGGAAGATCGCGGTGCGCCGCTCGAGGTCGACCGCGGTCACCGCCCCGGTGCCGGCCGCGGCCAGGACGCAGCAGCGCTCCGACTCGTAGCGGGCGAGGGGGTTGGTGCCGGGCTCGGGCGGCGGCGGCCGCCAGGGCAGGGGAGGAGCCTCGACCCCGGTGGACGCGGTGTCGAAGACCGAGATCCGCAGGTCCGGCTCGCCGGCCGGCCGGGCTCCCAGGTGGGCCAGCGGTGGCAGCAGCGCCTCCCGCATCGCGTCCCCCGCAAAGGAGAGGCCGAGTCGCATCCCGGCGATCTCGAGCGCCTCGTCGGCGTGACCCGCCCTCGCCCCGGCCCGCTCGAAAGCCGCTTCCAACTCGCCCAGGAAGGCGAGCCCGGGGTCGGCCTCGCGGCCGATCGTCGCGGGCCCGGTGCCGGACACCCGGCCTACTCGGCCGGTTTCGGCCAGCCCTCGGGGCTGACCTCGTGGATCGGGTCGAGGAGGAAGTAGTCCTGCATGTCCGTGTAACGCTCGAAGGCGGGCTTCTCGAAGGCGGTCTTGCCGTCAGCCGCCACCGCCGCCGCCGCGTTGCCGTTGCCGTTGCCGTTCGCGTCCTCGACCACGAGGCGGGCCTCGGCGAGCTTGCCGAAGAGCTCCTCCACTCCGCTGCCAATCGTGGCCGGATCGGCCTCGTAGCGCGCCTCGAGGGCGGCCGCCGCCTCGGCCGCGGTGACTCCGCCGGCGAGCATCTCCCAGATCGCGGGGGCGCTGCCGGAGAGGCTGAAGTAGCTGCCGCTGGCGAGGTCGATGACGATCACCTCGCCCTCGATCGTCTCGTGGACGACGTTCTCGCTGTTGATCCGCAGCCGGGCTTCGCTCACGCCTGGCAACCTATTTGTAGCGGTAGGTGATGCGCCCGCGATCGAGATCGTAGGGCGAGAGCTCGATCTTCACGCGATCGCCGGGGAGGATGCGGATGTAGTGCCTGCGCATCTTTCCCGAGATGTGGCCGAGCACGTCGTGTCCGTTGTCCAGTTTGACCCGGAACATCGTGTTCGGGAGGGCCTCGGTGATCTCGCCCTCCATCTCGATCTTCTCCTCTTTGGCCATGCGTCGGGCAGGGTACCTGACCGGGACGGCTGAACCTGGCTTGCTAGCGCCCCTCGAACGTCGCCTTGCCCGGGCCCTCGTCGAGGAACGACCGCACGGCGCCCTTCAGGTCCTCGGTCGCGAACAGCCCGCCGGAGACCGCCGGGGTCTCGGCATCGGCCTTGTCGACGCCCCCCTCCAGATAGGCGCGAACCAGCCGCTTGGTGGCACCGTGGGCGAGCGTCGGCCCAGCCGCGAGGTCGCGGGCGAAAGCCATCCCCTTCTCGAGCAGCTCGTCGTCACCGACCACTCGGTTGACGACGCCCCAGTGCTCGAGGGTGGCGGCGTCGTAGAGCCCGCCGGTCATCACGAACTCACGGGCGCGCCCGGGGCCGGCGCGCTCGGCCATCCGCTGGGTCCCCCCTGCACCGGGCGTCAGGCCGACGACCCGCTCGACCAGCCCGAAGCGGGCCGACTCGGTCGCCCAGATCATGTCGCAGCCGAGCGAGACCTCGAGACCGGCGGTCAAGCAGAGCCCGTGGACCAGCGCCAGGGTCGGGATCGGCAGCGCCTCGAGCCTGCGCACCCCGCCGACCAGGGCGGCGAACATCTCGCCCCCGTTCTCGGGGTCGGTGCCGTCGAAGACTTTTACGTCGGCGCCGCCGGTGAAGACGTCGCCCTCGGCACGCCAGACGACCGCGCGGGCGTCGGAGCCCTCGATTTCCGCCACCCGGGCGTCGAGTGCTTCGAAGGCCTCGCGCCCGAACAGGTTGAGGGGCGGGTTGTCGAGCACCAATACGGCGATCTCTCCGTCGCGCTCCAGACGCACCGGTTCAGCCATTTCGTCTCCTCCTGGTTCGGGTCCTCCTCGGCGGCGGCAGCCTATCCGCGATGAGCCCGGGCCCACGCCACCGCCTCCTCGCGCGAGCCCACCTCGCCCGCATAGCGGGCGGCCTCGAGCTCGGCCAGGAGCCGGCCCAGCTCCGGCCCTTCTGCGATCCCCAGCTCGGCGGCCAGCTCGTCGCCGCGCAGGAACGGCTTCGGGGGGCCGTCGCGGCGCCAGTCCAGCGCCGACGCGAGCATGGCGCGGGCGAGGTCGAGGTGGGCCTGGATCGCCTCGTCGGTGGCGAACGGCCCGCTGCCCCGGGCCGAGAGCCGGTCGGCGATCGTCAGCAGGGTGACGTCGGCGGCGACCGGTTCGGTCGCGCGCAGGTACTCGTGGACCCGGCGCGGCGGCAGCGGCGCCTCGTGGACGAGGAAGCCGAGCCGCAGGTGGTGAAGGGCGAGCGCCCGCAGGTGCTCGGTGAGGGCGCGGCTGGCGCGCAGCCGGGCGCAGAGGCCGTCGATGATCTCGGCACCGGTGCCGTCGTGGCCGATGAAGGTGACGTAGCCGCCCCGCTCACCCCGCGTCGCCGGCTTGCCGACGTCGTGCAGGAGGGCTCCGAAGCGCAGTGCCGTGCCACGGGTCATGTCGTCGGCCAGGGGCTGGTCGAGCAGCTCCTGCACCTCCCCGGCCCGCTCGCCCGCGAAGCGGTCGAGATCGCGCTCGACCTCGAGAGCCTGCTCCAGCACCGCCAGCGTGTGGCCGTGGACGTCGAGGTGGTGATTCGGGCCCTGCTCGATCCCGCGCAGGGCCTCGATCTCGGGCAGGACCGTCGGGGTGAGGGCCAGCTCGTCGAGCAGCTCGAGCCCACGCAGGGGGCGGGGGCCGCCGAGCAGGCGCCGCAGCTCGACCAGCTGCCGCTCACCGGCGGGCTCCCCGGCGCGCTCGGCTTCGCGCCGGGCCAGCTCGCTCGTCGTCGGGTCGAGGGCGAGGTCGAGGTCGGCGGCGAGCCGCGCCGCCCGCAGGAGACGGATCGGGTCCTCGGCGAAGCTGCGCTCGCCGACCGCCCGCAACAGCTGTCGCTCGAGGTCTCCGAGCCCGTCGAAGGGGTCGATCGGCGCGCCGCCGGCGAGCGGCACCGCGACGGCCCCGACCGTGAAGTCGCGCTGGGCGAGGTCGGCCTCGATCGCATCGCCACGCAGCGCGGTGGCGTCGACCTGCCAGCCGTCGCGGCCCGCGACCCTCC
>DATDCK010000037.1:0-78671 GCA_036524375.1 Solirubrobacterales bacterium
TAGCCGACGCCGTTGGCGTCGAGGACCACGTGATCGGGGCGGCGGACCAGCACCTCGCCGCGGACCGCGGCGATCATCAGGCCACCCGTTCCCGGGCGGCGGTGGCCGCCTCGACTGCCTCACGGCGCCCGGCGCCGCCGCCGTGGCAGATCGCGACCGCGAGCGCATCGGCTGCGTGGTCGGGCGATGGGGGCTCGGGCAGGCCGAGCAGGGTCCCGACCATGCGCTGGACCTGTTTCTTGCCGGCGTTGCCGGACCCGCAGACGGCCATCTTGATCGCCTGCGGCGTATAGGCGAAGCATTTGACGCCGCGCTCGGCCGCGGCCAGCATCGCGATCCCGCTGGCCTGGCCGACGGCCATCGCCGAGCGCACGTTCTTGCCGAAGTAGATGTCCTCGATCGCCATCGCCTTCGGCTCGTGCCAGGCGAGCAGCTCCGAGAGCGAGCGGTGGATTCGCTCCAGGCGGCGCTCCATCGGCAGGTCGGCGGGTGTTTCGACCACACCGCCGTCGAGGGCGACCATGTGGCTGCCCTCGAGCCGGACGATGCCGAACCCGAGGTTGGCTGCGCCGGGGTCGATCCCCATCACGACTTGCATGGGAAGGGATTCTGCGCCCTGGCTCGGATGCCTCCCCGCAGATGCCGTGGGGTGCTCGCTAAACGGCGACTTCCTCGAGAATCTGCTCGGGGATGTCGAAGTTGGCGTGGACCTCGCTGACGTCGTCGTTGTCGTCGAGGTCGTCGAGCAGGCCGAGCAGGGACTTCGCGTCGCCTTTGCCGACCTCGACCGTGCTCTTCGGCTCCATCGTCACCTCGGCCGACTGGATCTCGACACCGGCGGACTCGAGGGCGCCACGCACGTCGCTGAGGGCGCTGGGCTCGCACAGGACCCGGAGCAGGTCGCCGTCCTCGCTGACGTCGTCGGCGCCGGCGTCGATCGCCGGCAGCACGTCGTCCTCGCCATAGCGGTCGCCGTCGACGCTGACCACG
This sequence comes from Solirubrobacterales bacterium, assembly GCA_036524375.1. GTDB lineage: Bacteria > Actinomycetota > Thermoleophilia > Solirubrobacterales > 70-9 > VRUE01. The sequence continues at coordinate 991 of DATDCK010000037.1, forward strand.
CCGCGTTTCTCGAAGATCCAGGCGACCGAGCCCGGCTCGCCGAGGCTGCCGTTGTGTTTGGTGAAGGCGAGCCGCACGTCGGCGGTGGTGCGGTTGCGGTTGTCGGTCAGGGCCTCGACCAGGATCGCCGCCCCGCCCGGGCCGTAGCCCTCGAAGCTGACCGACTCGATCGCGGCGGCGTCGGCGCCTGCGCCGGTCCCGCGGTCGATCGCCCGCTGGATGTTTTCCTTGGGCATCGAGGCGTCTTTGGCCTTCTGGACCGCCGTCGCCAGGGTCGGGTTGCCCTCGACGTCGCCGCCGCCGTCACGGGCGGCGACGATGATCGCGCGCGCCAGCTTCGAGAACAGCTTGCCGCGTTTTTTGTCGGCGGCGCCCTTCTTGTGTTTGATCGAAGACCACTTCGAGTGTCCTGACATGCCTGTCATTCTATGAGCCCCGCGATGAACGTAGGAGCGCATACCCATCACCCCGGCCGCAGCGTCGCCGCCAGCTTCATCTTCGTCGCGATGCTGCTCGCGGCGCTCTCGCTGTGGACCGCGCTGCCGCTGAGTTGGCTCTACATCGGGTCGAAGGTCTCGAAGACCCAGTTCCCTGCCGAGGCCCCCTATGCCGTCGTGATCGTCGGCCTGATCGCCTCGATCGTGCTGGTCGCCTGGCTGATCAGCCGTCTCAACCGCCTCTACATGGAGGTGACCGGCACCAACCGCCTGGCCCCGATGCGCCCGTCCTGGATGCGCAGCATGCGCGACTCCGTCTCGCCGCCCAGCAACACCACGGTCGTCGAGGCCGTCCTGATGGGCTCCGTCCTCCTCGCCGCGCTTGCCCTCAGCGCCTGGTTCTTCTTCCTCGCGGGAAGCCCGCTGCCGAATCAGTAGACGGCGCCGGGGGCACCCCCTAGACGACGAACTTGCCGTCTTCCTGCATGACCTCGCCGTCGACTTCGAGCTTGCCGCCGAGGCGGAGGTCGCAGACGAGGTCGGTGTGGACGGCCGACTCGTTGGTGCCGCCGGACTCGGGGTAGCTGGCGCCGACCGCCATGTGGACGGTGCCGCCGATCTTCTCGTCGAGCAGGACCTCGCGGGTGCCGCGGTCGATCGCGTAGTTGGTGCCGATCCCGAGCTCGCCCAGGGTCCGCGCTCCCTCGTCGGTATCGAGCAGCTGGATCAGGAACTCCTCGCCCCGCTCGGCGCTCGCGTCGACGACGCGGCCCGACTCGAACTTGAGGTGGACGCCGGAGACCTCGCGGCCTGAGATCACCGCCGGCAGGTGAAACGACACCTCGCCCTCGACCGAGTCCTCGACCGGGCCGGTGAAGAACTCGCCGTCGGGCATGTTGTGCTCGCCGTCGCAGGGAATGAAGGTGCGCCCGGCGATGCCGAGCGTGATGTCGGTCCCGGGCGCCGTCACCCGGACCTCCTCCTTCCCCTGGATCCAGCCGGAGAGGCGATGGGTCTCCTCGGAGGCCTTCTTCCAGGCGGTCAGGGGGTCACCGTCGGATGCGGCCAGGCATGCCCCGAAGTAGAAGTCCTCGTAGTCGGCGAGGCTCATCTCGGCCTCGGAGGCGTAGGCGCCGGTCGGGAACAGCGTGTAGCACCAACGGAACGACCCTTCGGCGCTGCGCTTCATCGAGCGGTTCATCAGCTCGCCGGTCGCGGCCCGCCGCCGGGTCTGGCGCTCCGGCGCGACACCCGAGAGCTCGCGGGTGTTGGTGCTGGCGCCGACCGAGATGCTGACGTCGGCGTTGTCGACCGTCCACTCGGTCAGCGGCGAGACCCACTCGAGCTGAGCGTCGGAGGCGTGTTTGTAATAGGCGGCCGCCTGGCCGTCGAGGGAGACGTTGACGATCGGGTTGCCGCCGGCCTGCAGCACCTCCTCGTAGATGGCGAGCAAAAGCGGCTCGGCCGCGATCTCGCCGTCGATCGTGACTACGTCGCCCTTCTTGACCTTGGTCGAGTACCCGACCAGGATCTTGGCCAGGTTCTCGGCTCTCGCGTCTCTCAACTCTCCGCCTCCTCACGCTCGCGACCCACGCCGGAGTCGAGCGAGCTCGTAGTCATCGCCATGAACAGCGCGTGCATTCTCGGGTCCTCGGTCAGCTCGGGATGGAACGCGGTCGCCAGCACGCCCTCGCCGCGGATCGCGACCGGGTGCCCCTCGTACTCGGCGAGGACCTCGACGCCGTCGCCGGCCCGGGCCACCCAGGGGGCGCGGATGAACACCGCGGAATACGGCTCGTCGCCGATCCCTGTGACCGCGATGTCGGCCTCGAAGCTCTGCAGCTGGCGGCCGAATGCGTTGCGCTCGGCGGTCGCGTCGATCAGGCCGAGGTGGGCGTCGTCGCAGACGATCATCCCGGCACAGGTCCCGAAGACGGGGCGCCCGGAGAGATGGTGGGCGCGAATCGGCTCCTCGAGCCCGGCCGCGGCGATTCCCTTGGCGATCGTCGTGCTCTCGCCGCCCGGGATGACGAGCGCGTCGAGCCCTTCGAGGTCCTCGGGGACTCGCACCGTCCCAGTCTCGGCGCCGAGCTCTGCCAGCATCCGGAGATGGGCTTCGAAGCCCCCCTGGACGGCTAGGACTCCTACGAGCAGGTCAGGCTCCGCGGTTCTGGAGCAGCGCATCGGCGGCGGCCAGCTCGCCGATCTCGAGGCCGGCCATCGCCTCGCCGAGACCGGTCTGAGCCGCGGCGACCCGCTCGGGGTCCTCGAAGTGGGTCGTCGCCTCGACGATCGCCTTCGCCATCCGCTCGGGGTCGGAGCTCTTGAAGATCCCGGAGCCGACGAAGTTGCCCTCGGCCCCGAGCTGCATCATCAGGGCGGCATCGGCGGGGGTGGCGATGCCCCCGGCGCAGAAGAGCGGAACCGGGAGGCGGCCGGCGGCGGCGACCTCGCGGACGACCTCGAGGGGCGCCTGATGGTCCTTGGCGGCGCCGGCGAGCTCCTCCGGCCCGAGCTGGGCGAGGCGCTTGATTCCCGAGGTGATCTCACGCATGTGGCGGACGGCCTCGACCACGTTGCCGGTCCCGGCCTCGCCCTTGGAGCGGATCATCGCCGCCCCCTCGCCGATCCGCCGCAGGGCCTCGCCGAGGTTGGTGGCGCCGCATACGAAGGGGATCTCGAAGGCGAGCTTGTCGATGTGGTTGCTCTCGTCGGCCGGGGTCAGGACCTCGGACTCGTCGATGTAATCGACGTCCAGCGCCTGCAGGATCTGGGCCTCGGCAAAGTGCCCGATCCGGGCCTTTGCCATGACCGGGATCGTCACCGCCCCCTGGATGCCGGTGATCATCGTCGGGTCCGACATCCGGGCGACGCCGCCGTCCCTGCGGATGTCCGACGGCACCCGCTCGAGCGCCATCACCGCGCAGGCACCCGCGTCTTCGGCCACCTTCGCCTGCTCGGGCGTGACCACGTCCATGATGACCCCGCCCTTGAGCATCTCGGCGAGGCCGGTTTTGACCCTGAATGTCGCGCGCTCAGCCACTTCAAGCAATATTAGTTGGACAGCCGTGCGGCCACATGGATGGCCGTCCTGCCGCGCGCACGCTTGTGGAACCGTTTAGCGAGCATCACGATGTGACGCTCTGCGAGCGGCGCCGATATGGCGATTGCCGCCGCCCCCGGACGCGAAGCGGAGGAGGTGGCGGGTTATTCAGGACCCGCCCGCCGGGCCCTACTTCAGTTTGTAGGCGCGGATGCGGTCTTTGTGCGCGGCTTCATCGCGCGCGTAGAGACCGTGGGCGAGGGCCTGCACCAAAGCCATCAGGGCGGTGTTGGAGCGGGCGAAGGAAGGGCTGTTGGAGCTGAAGTAGAGGGTCTGTTCGGCGTGCTCACCGACCTCGGACATCGAGGCGTCGGAGATCGCCAGGGTGTTGGCGTTGCGGTGCACGGCGAGCTTCATCGCCCGCAGCAGCAGCGGGTGGGCACGGCCAGAGGAGAGGACGATGACGAGGGTTTCGTCGTCGATCCGCCCGAGGCGCTGGAGCGACTCGCCGCCGGTGCTGGCGACGATCTCGGAGCGGATGTCGAGAAGGCTGAGGGTGTGACGCAGGTAGCTGGCGAAGAACGCCATCTGATCGACGCCGACGATCACGATCCGGTGCGCCTCGGCAAGCGCCGCGACCGCTCCGTCGACCTGCTCACGGGTGAGGTTGCGGGCGGTTTCCTCGAGGTTCGAGTAGTCGGCCCCGAGGCTGCCCTCGAGCTCGGAGTGATCGAAGGAGAAGAGGGCGCCGTTACCGCTTGGGGCGCTGGCGCCGGCGGTCGCGATCGAGGTCCTGTACTCCTCGATCGCCGCCTGCTGGAGCTCGGGATACCCCTCGAAGCCGAGGGCCTGGGAGAAGCGCACCACTGTCGATGACGAGGTGCTCGCTCTCCTGGCCAGCTCCTCGGCGGTGAGGAAGGCTGCCTCGTCGAGGTGATCGACGATGTAGCGGGCGACGTCCTTCTGGGAGCGGGAGAATTCGTCGAAACGTTCCTGGATGTACTCCGAGAGGGACTTGAGCTGAGGAGTGGTCTTGGTGGCAGTCTTGGTCACGGCCGTCTCTTTCTCCAGTGCGCGTGCTTTCCCTTCCATCTGGTTGGATGGGTTTCACGATGGACCTCGAGCAGGCTCTTCGACTCACCAACCGCAACATGATCGCCTTCGACCTCGCGCTCGGCACGGGCGCCGTGCTGGCACCGGAGGCGACCCTCAAGGTCCTCGGTCATGACGAGCCCTCGCCGGACGCCGCCCGCCTCTTCCAGCGCAGCGGCCCGGTCTGGCTCACCTTCGCCGCCGCCCACCTGATCGCCGAGGTCCGCGGCGACCAGCGCGACTGGTGGGCACTGGCCTGGCTGCGCGGGACCGAGATCGCGACCGACGCGCTCTGGGCCGAGTCCCCCGCGGTCAACCGCCCGGGGGCCAAGCTTGGCTTGCGGATGGCCGGGGTCGCGAACCTGGCGATGGCCGCCGGATTCGCCTGGCTCTCGAAGCGATGAGCGACACGTCCGGGCTTCCCAGCATCCGCTGGAGCTTGCGCGGGCTGACCGACGAGGGCGACGAGGCCTGGCTGATCCGCGGCGTCTCCCGCAAGCTCTACCGCTGTCCCGGCTGCCATGGGGAGATCGAGATCGGTGCCGAGCACACCGTCGTCCAGTACGTGGGCCGCCTCGGGGGCACCGAGCACCACCACTGGCATCGCCGCTGCGCCGAAGAGATCCTGATCCCCGACCTGCGCGAGGTCAAGCGCGTTGCCGCCAACGAGTCCTCGCAGAGGAAGCTCGAGCGGCGGGGACGGGTCCCCTCAGGACGGCGGCGGAGGCGCTAGGTGAGGAAGCTCGGCAGCGAGATGGCCGGCCTCTACCGGGAGACCTGGCGGACCTACTTCGCCTGGGCCCGCACCCTGATCCCGCTGGCGGTCATCGTCTTCGTCCCGCTCGGCCTGATCCACGCGATCCCCGCCCACGCCGAGGTCCAGAACCTCGATTTCGATGGCGGGCTCCAGATCCTCGGGATCGCGATCGCGGTGATCGCGCTCAGCGCCGGCTCGCTGATCGGAGAGGTGTTCTACGCGGGCGCCGTCGCGATCGCCCTCACCCACCCCCACGAAGGGCGGCCGCCCACCCTGCGGGAAGTCGCAAAAATGATCGACTACCGGCGCCTGATCGCGGTCGACCTGATCTACGCCGCCGCCGCCGCGATCGGCTTCGCCGCGCTGATCGTCCCGGGGATCCTGGTTTACATCTACTTCGGCCTCGCCGCCCCGGCGGCGGAGATCGAGAAGCGGACGATCAAAGGCGCCTTCCGCCGCAGCCTCGAACTGGTCCGCGGCCACTTCTGGCTCGTCGTCGCCGTTCTCGTCCCGATCGAGCTGCTCGGCAACGTGATCACCGGCGGCGCCCTCGCGCTGAGCCACGACCTGATCAACGACACGATCCTCGACGAGTGGTTCGCCGACACCGTCACCAACGTCCTCTTCACCCCGTTCTACGCGGTGGCCGCGGTGCTGCTGACACTGAAGTTGATCGGCGACGCCGACGGCAGGACGCCGGGCTTCCGCCCTACTCCCCCATCGCCTTGATCACGAGCCGCTTCGGCCGGCGGCCGTCGAACTCGCAGTAGAAGACCTGCTGCCAGGGACCGAGGTCGAGGCGCCCGCCGGTGACCGGCACGATCGCCTGGTTGTGCACGAGCAGGTTCTTGAGGTGGGCGTCGCCGTTGTCCTCGCCGCCGCGGTGATGGCGGTAGTCGCCGCCCTCGGGCAAGAGCTCCTCGGCGACCTGGTTCGAAGGTGGGGCCCAGCTCGGAGGCGCGACCTTGTCGAGCCACTCGAGGACGTCCTCGTGCAACCCGGGCTCGTCGTCGTTTATCCAGACCCCGGCGGTGATGTGCATCGCCGAGACCAGGACCATGCCCTCGGCGATCCCCGCCTCCTCGACAGCGGCCTGCACATCCTCGGTGATTCGGATCAGCTCGCGACGACCCTCGGTCTCGAACGTCATATAAGCGGTGTGGGTCTTCATTCCTGGTCTCGATGGGCCGAATTGTCGGCTCCGGGTGGACTTATCGGCCCGTCGGCGGGATGTGCGACAGCGATTTGCTGCCCCGGCCAGAACGGCCACTCCTCGAAATCGGCGCAGCGGCCATCCTGGCCGAACCGGAGCACCCAGAGGTCGCGGTAGCGGGCGCCGGTCGCGTACTCGACGGTGAGGCGGACGACGCCGGTCCTGCCGTCGACCGCGACGACCTCGTGGGAGATCTCGAACTCCTCGTCGTGCCCGTCTCGCTCGCGCTCCCAGAGCCGGCCGATCTCCTCCAGCCCGCGGGCGGGTTCCGCGTAAGGGGACATCCGGTAGCTCGCGCCCTCCTCGAAGAGCTCGGACAAGGCCTCGGTGCCGGGGCTGCGCCAGGCGCGCTCGTAGCCGTCGACCCAGGCGCTGAGGCGCTGCGCGTCCATCGCTCCACCCTAATCCCCGCTCAACACGATCCGGCGCCCGGCTTGAGTGCCGCGCGTAACATCGGTGGCAAGCAGATGCGACGTCTTGTCATACCTATCGCGCTCGTCCTCATGGTGCTGGCCGCAGGCCTCGCCCAGGGAGAGATCAAGCAGCAGGGCAACCTGCGCCTCACCTTCGACGGGCGCCTGACGCCGAAGAAGCTGCCGCGCTCGACGCCGGCACCGATCAGCATCCAGGTCCGCGGCGCGATCGCCACCGCCGACGGCGGACGTCCGCCGGCCCTGCGGCGGATCGAGTTCGCCTTCAACCGTTACGGAAAGGTCTCGACCAAGGGCTTGCCGCGCTGCAAATCGGCCGAGCTCGAAGGGAGGACGACCGCGAGCGCCCGCGAGCGCTGCCACGAGGCGCTCGTCGGCAAGGGCAGCTTCCGGGCCTACGTCGAGGTCCCCGGACGCAAACCGGTTCCGTTCGACGGCGTCGCGCTCGCCTTCAACGGCACCGTCAACGAGAAGCCGGCGGTCCTACTGCACATCTACGGCTCGACTCCGACCAGCGTCGCCTTCGTGCTCCCATTCCTCATCCACCGCGTGCCGCGTGGCGAATTCGGCACCGTCTTCATCGCCCGGCCGCCGAAGATCGCCAGCAACGTCGGCTACATCACCGACCTCGAGGTCACCCTCGGCCGCACCTATCGGTACAAGGGCGAGACCCGCAGCTTCCTCAGTGCCCGCTGCGCCGCGCCGGAAGGCTTTCCCGGCGCGACCTTCACCCTCGCCCGCGGCGAGTTCTCCTTCGTCAACGGGCAGAACATGACGACGAGCCTCGCCGGCAACTGCTGGGTGCGCTGAGCCCCTAGGGGGCGTAGTCGTTCTTCGCTTCTTCGGCCGCCTTTTCGGCGTCCTTCTTGCCCTCTTCGATGCTGTCTTCGGCTTCTTCCTTGCCCTTTTCGGCTTCCTTCTTGGCGTTTTCGAAGCCCTTTTCAGCCTCGTCTCCGCCGGCCTGGATCCCCTTCTTGGCTTCCTCGACGCCCTTTTCGACGCCCTGCTGAGCCTCGTCGACGCTGTTCTGAAGGCTTTCTTCGATCGAGGATCCGGTGCCGGTGCTGTCGCTGTCGCTGTCGCCGCAACCGCTCCAGGCGACGCCGCCGACCGCAATGACACCGATGCAGGCCGCCGCCGTTGCGATTCTCCGCGACCTTCCGGTCTTCAAATTCTCTTCAGGCACATCCGCTCCCATCGTTGCGAATCAGTTGGACGCCCCGATCTTCCCACCTCCGGGCGGCGCCCGGCCGACGGGGTGCTCCAGAGCCTAAGATCGGCCCGTGGCCGAGCTCCACATACTGCGCGTCTTCACGAATGACGAGGGCGAGTGGGGGAACCTGCTCGGCGTCTTCCTCGACGGCGACGCCGTTCCCGAGGGGCGACGCCAGGCGATCGCGGCCGAGCTCGGGTACAGCGAGACGGTCTTCGTCGAGGACCGCGAGAGCGGGCGGGTGAGGATCTTCACCCCGGGGATGGAGCTGCCCTTCGCCGGCCACCCGAGCGTCGGCACCGCCTGGCTGTTGGCGCAGGCGGGGACGCCGGTGAGCGCGCTGGACACCAAGGCCGGCCCGGTCGGGGTGCGCTACGACGGCAACGCCACCCATGTCTCGGCCCGCCCGGAGTGGTCGCCCGCCCTCGAGTACGTCGAGCTCGGCTCGCCGGCGGAGGTGCGGGGGCTGGCCGGACCCCCGGGCGGCTCGGAAGCCGCCTACGCCTGGGCCTGGATCGACGAGGACGCCGGCACGATCCGCGCCCGTGCCTTCATCCTCGAAGCGGGGATCGACGAGGACGAGGCGACCGGTTCGGCCGCCATCGTCCTCAGCTCCGAGCTCGGCCGCCCGGTGACGATCCATCAGGGCCAGGGGTCGGTCCTCGAGGTGACGCCGCTCGGCGACGGCCTGGTCGAGGTGGGCGGCGGAGTCAGCCTCGACGAGGTCCGCGACCATCCAGCCTGAAGTCGAGGGCCGAAGCCTGGCGTCGAGGCTGCTGCGGATCGCGGCCTGGATCGGCGGCGTCGCGGTCACGATCTTCGTCCTCGACCAGGTCGGGATTCCGGTCGACGACTGGATCGACAAGCTCTTCGACAAACTCGCCGAGCTGCCGGCCTGGGCGGTCGCGGCCGGCATCGTCCTCCAGACCCTGCAGACCGTGCTCGCCGCGCTGGTCTGGTTCGGGATCCTCCGCGCGGCCCTCCCCCGCGCCGAGTTCAGGTTCAGGCTCGTGCTCGCCTCCTACGCCGCGGCAGTGGCGCTGAACGGCTTCCTGCCGGCCAACATCGGCACATTCGTGATGCTGGTGATGTTCACGACCCTGATCGCCGGTGCCACCTTCGCGATGATGGTCTCGGCCCTCATCGTCGAGAAGATCCCCTTCTCGATCTTCAACATCGCCGTCTACCTCTACCTCTTCCTCTCGGTGAGCGGTTCGTTTTCGGTGAAGCTCGGCTTCATCTCCGAACACCAGGCGCTGGTGGTCCTGATCGCGGTCGGGGCGCTGGTCCTGGTCGCGCTCCTCGCGCGGGTCTTCTGGGACCGGCTCGAGGGCCTGCGAACGCAGCTTCTCGCCGGCGGCGCGATCCTGCGAACGCCGCGGCGGGCGCTGGTTCGGGTCGGCCTGCCGGCGCTCGGCAGCTACGCGGCGCGCCTGGCGGTCGTCGGCATCTTCCTCGCCGCCTATGAGATCCCCGTCAGCTTCCACAACATCGCCACGGTCACCGCCTCGAACTCGATCTCCAACAGCGTCTCGGCGACGCCGGGCGGGGTCGGGGTCACCCAGGCGCTGAACACGACCGCACTCTCGGGCTCGACCGATGCCGCGACCGCGACCGCCTACTCGATCAGCCAGCAGCTCGTCACCACGGCCTGGAACGTGGTCCTGGCCACGATCTTGGTCTCCTGGGTATTCGGCTGGTCGGGAGGCCGCCGGCTGGTCGAATCGTCCTACGAGGATGCCAAGGTCAAGAGCCGGGAGATGAAAGGGCGGCGGCAGAGCGGGTCGAGTCCCGAATAGTGCGGGCGATGAGCTCGGGGTCGTCGGCCATCGGCACGTGGCCGACGCCCTCGAGGACGAGGACGCGGGCGGCGGGGACGAGGTCCTTCGCGCGAGCTTCGTACAAGGCCGGTGGGAAGAGCTTGTCCTGTTCGCCGAGGGCGATCGTGACCGGGCAGTGCGGCGGGTCGTAGCCTTCGAAGCGCACGCCGGGGACGATCAACTCCTCGGCGATCTCGCAGCCGACGACGTCTTCGGCTCCGATGACGAAGCCCTCACGGGAGACCCGGTCGCCGTTGACGGAGAAGTCTCGGCTGGCCCATTTGCGGAACCGGCGGGAGCGGGCGAGCAACGGGATCAGGCGCCGCCCCCTCCTCGTGTCGCGGACGGCGCCGAGCAGGATGGCGAAGACGCGCTCGCGGTCGGCCTCTTCCCAATCCTCGTCCCAGAGGCCGGCGGGACAGATCGCGCAGACGGAGAGGGCGCGGCCGCGGCGGGCGAGCTCGAGCGCGGCCCAACCGCCCATCGAGTTACCGGCCAGGTGCGCACGCTCGATGCCGAGGTCGTCGAGCTGCTTCTCGGCGGCGTCGAAGACGTCTGCCATCGTCGCCGGCCTTCGGGTCGGCGACGGCCCGCCGTTGTGACCGAGCGCGGTGGTCGCGATCACGTCGAACTCGCCGCTGAGGTGCGGGATCACCCGCAGCCATGTGCGCTCGCCGGAAATGATCCCGTGCAGCAACAAAAGCGGCTCCCCGGAGCCTTCCCTAAGCACGTCGGCAAGCCTACATGCGGCCGATCGCGACGATGCCCGCAACGCAGCTCGTCGCCAGAACAACCAGCGCCATGTTTTCCCTGCCCCGCTTCGAGAGCGTGTACTCGATCAGGTCGTCGAGTCGGTAGCGATCCATGCCCTTGTAACACGCGTCACAGCTAATTGCTGCGGGGCGAACGCGTAAGGTCGGACCATCGACCAGGTCATCCAAATCGTCGGGGCGCTGCTGATCTTGACCGCCTTCGCCGCGGTCCAGTTCGAACGGATGCAGCCCGACACGCGCACCTACCTGACCTTGAACCTGGTCGGCTCGGTCATCCTTGCTGTCCTCGCGGTGATCGAGGTCCAGTGGGGCTTCGTGCTGCTCGAGGGAGTCTGGGCGATCGTCTCGGCGATCGGCCTGCTGGCGGCGTTCCGAGCCACCCCTTCGGACTAGCCGAGCTGCTCCGCCTCGAGATCCGCGAACCACTCGCCCAGCACCCTGACTCCGTCGGCCTGGGCCTGGCCGCCGCCGAGGCCCTGGAACGGCCCCTCGGCCCGCATCATCCGCAGCTTCAGCTTCTCGCCGTCCGTCGTCTCGATCTTCAGGGTGACAGCGAGCTCGTCGACCAGCATCGTCTCCAACTGCATCCAGTCGCCGGCGCCGCCTTCGGCCTTCGCCGAGGCGATCCGCTCGGGCGGCAGCGAGAGCGGCTCGCCGTCGGGCTCGAACTTCCGGGTCAGGCGCTGGAGCGCAAGCCGGCGGTCGGTGACGGCGATCGCGACCATCCAGCCGCGGAATGCGCTCTGCCGGGTGGCGAGGCAGCAGCCGCGGAGCGCCTCACCGGGTTCCAGAAGTCCGCTTGCGACCGGCTCGAGCTTCTCGCCGAGGTCGGCCATCGCCGCCTAGGGAAGCTCGGCGGGGTCGATCGGGTGCAGCTCGCCGTCGAGCAGCGCCTCGGTGCGGAGGTGGCCGACCGCCCGGTAGGCATCGGAGGCGATCATGTCGAGGAAGGCCTGCCGGGTCGGGTATTCGACCAGGGCGACCATGTCCCAGGACTCCTCGCCGAGCAGCGCCGTCGCCGGCGCCCCCGCGAAGACGACCCTTCCCCCGGCCGCCTCGACCATCGGCGTCACCGCGGCGCCGTACTCCGCGTATCGCTCGGCGCCGCCGTCGGGCTTGAAGCGCAGCAGGTTCAGCATCACGACCGGCTTGCCATCGCCGGCGCGGCCGCCGAACGCCTCGAAACCCTCCTGGTTCAGTCGCTCCGGCGCCTCCATCGAGCAGCAGTCTTTCAGAGGCCGAGACCGCCGACGCCGCCCTCGTCCCAGCCGAGATGGTGGGCGAGCTCGTGACGCAGCGTTTGCTCGACCTGGGCGGCGAGCAGTTTGCGGTCGTGGCCGAAGTCGCGTTCGAGGGTGTCGCGGTAGATCACGATCCGGTCCTCGTAGAAGTCACGGGCGACGCCGTCGCCGAAGTACTGGCCGTAGGCGTTGACCGCGGCCCCGTTTTCGTTGACGACGACCGCGATCTTCGCCAGCTCCTCCTGGAATTCGGGCGGCAGCCGGTCGATCGCGTCGACCACCAGCGTCTCGAACTCGTCCAGCTCCTCGTGATCGGGCATAGACCAAATTTAGACGGGCCGCGGGTCCCGCCACATCCGCCAGACCGGCGGCGCCCCGCGGGCGATCCTGTCCTCGGAAGTGGTCACGAAGCCGTGGCGCTCGTAGAGAGCGCGGTTACGGGGCGTGCTGGCCTCGAGGTAGGCGGGGATCCCCTCCTCGTCGCAGCGCGAGAGCACCGGGTGCATCAGCATCGATCCGAGCCCCCTCCCCTGCCGCTCCGGCGCGACCCCCATCACTGCCAGGTAGAAGTGCGGCTCGCTCGGGTGCCCCCGTTCGAGCGCGGTCAGGCTCCGGAGGGCGCGCGGCGTCGAACGCCCCCAGACGCGGGCGAAGCCCGGCAGCAGCCGCAGCTGCTCGCCGAGGGACTGCTTCCAGTGGCCGGGCGGGTGCCAGACGGCCGCACCGTCGGCGTCCCCCGCTGTGTAGGTCTCCCCCAGCGCCAGCCAGATCCGCCGCAGGAAGAGCGCAAAGGCCGGGTCGAGGACCGCGGCACGCCGCTCGGGGTCCGGCAGGACCCAGCTGAAGACGGGGTCGGGCTGAAAGGCACTCGCCAGGGTGCGGGCGACGGCGCCGGTCTCGGCCTCAGTCGCCTTGCGGACCTCAGGGGGCATCGGGCAAGCCTATGTTCGCGCGTGGGCACGGGCAATCGCGCTGCGGATCCCCTCCCCTACGCTCCGGCGTGGACGATGCCGACCAGACGCGAAGAAGACGAGGCCCTTGCCGCCCATCGGGCCGGCGGCTCCGCCGCCGCCGACCCAGGCTGGTACCCCGACCCGGTCGATCCGACCCGTGAGTGGCGGTGGGACGGCTCGCGCTGGACCGGCCGCTACCGAAGGAAGCGCATCGCCGCCCCGGGCTGGTACCCGGACCCGGCCTTCCCATCGAGGGAGTGGCACTGGGACGGGTTGCGATGGTCCGGCCGCCACCGGGAAAAGGCGCTGCGGACCGACTTCGCCTCGGTCTACAGCCTGCTGCCGACCTGGGCCCAGGTGACGATCCCGATCGTCGTCCTCATCGGCCTGATCGGAGTCTTCGCCGGCGATGGAGAGAACGGCGGTGACACCCAGCATCCCGGCGGTGACCCGATCGAACGCGAAGAACAGCGCCGCCAGCTGGAACTCGAGCACCTGTCGATGGGGGCGGGCTGGTTGCAGATGCCCGCCAACCCAAACTCCGGGGGCATAGACGACCCTATTGGCGCTTCTTGGGCCTAACCGGAGTTTTTGAACCCCGAGCTCATCCGTCGCTTGCGCGCTTAGACTTTCATTCGAGAGCGGTCTCGCTCGTCCATCCCTTGTGGAACGCTGAGCGCCATGCCGCAAGCCGTGTCCGAAACCGGACCACGAGCCGCCACGAGGCGCGCGCTCAGTCGCACGATTGAACCTCCTCGATGGTGAGGTTCGCGGTGGTGTTCGGCTTGACCGCTGCCTACGTGGCATTCGCCGTCTGGGTTTCGTCTCCGTGGCGGGCTGAGCTGCGCGATGCGATCGGTCCAGTGATGTCCTGGGTGATCCCGATCTTCCTCGCCTATGTCCCGGCCGTGCTCGTCGGCTTCATGGTCTTTACGCTGATCACGCTGCGCTACCGCGTCCCGTCGCTGGATCCCCCCCGTGGTCCGTGGCCGGAAGGTGCGTGGCCCCCGATTACCGTCGTAATCGCCGCCCGCGACGAGGAGTCGGCCATCGGGCCGACCCTGGAGCGGATCGCGGACCTCTCCTACGGCGGGCCGCTCACGGCGATCCTCGCCGACAACAATTCGACCGATCGCACCGTTGAGGTCGCCGAGGAGACGGCGCGGCGCCATGGTCTGGAGCTGCGGTGCACCTTCGAGCCGGAGGCGGGAAAGTGGCGAGCGCTCAACAGAGCGTTGGGGAGTGTCGAGACTGCGATCGTGGTCACCGTCGACGCCGACACCCTTCTACATCCAGAGGCTTTGAAGTATCTGGTCAGCGGGTTGATGCGCGAACCCGGAGGGCAACATGTCTGCGCCTGCGCGGGCGCCCTGGTGGTCCAGAGCCCCACGCGCAACCTGCTGACCAGGATGCAGAGTTGGGACTACCGACTTGGAATCAATGGGGTCAAGCGAATGCAGTCGGCCTACGACAGCACCCTGGTCGCCCAAGGCGCCTTCTCCGCGTACTGGATGGACGACGTTCTCGCGGTGGGGGGCTGGCCGGACGCAATCGGCGAGGACATCGTCCTCACCTGGTCGATGATGGGATCCCGCGGGTTGGTCGAGTACGAGCCATGCGCGCTCGGCGCCACGGCCGCACCAGAGCGGGTTTCCCAGCTCATGCGTCAACGGTCGCGCTGGGCGCAGGGGATGCTGGAGGGCCTTCAGCGCAACCCGCCCACCAAACAGCCGAGAATCTTGGCCGGATTCGTCTCCGGGCTCGACTACCTTGTGCCGCTTCTCGACTTCGGCTATGTCTTCTTTTGGATCCCGGGCGTCGTCCTCTTCATCGCGGGCTATCCACTGTTGTTCTCATGGTGGTCGATGCTGGTGCTGCCGATCACCCTCGTCATCTATGGGCTGTTGCGCAGGTGGCAGGAGCGACACGTCTTTCGTCGCCTCGGATTCCATCCCCAGCACGACGCGTTGGGTTTCTTCGGCTACCTGTTCGGCTATCGGGCGCTGGTTTCGCCAGCTGCCCTGCGCGGCTACACGGAATACCTGGCCGGGGCGCCACGACGTTGGAAATAGCGGACGGCGCCAACGGGCAAGATCAGGTAACCAGCGAATGGGGCGGGCTGGACTCGAACCAGCGACCAAGGGATTATGAGTCCCGTGCTCTGACCAACTGAGCTACCGCCCCGGGAGCCCGATTATCGCCGCTCCGGCGCGAACCGGCTCAGGCGCTGAACAGCTGGGCGAGCGAGCGGCCGACGTCGGGCGGCTCCTCCTTGCCATCGGCGGCGGCGGACGCGCCCTCGGCGAGCGCCTTCGCGGCGTCGGCGATCTGGTGGCCGCGGCCACCGCGGATGACGCCGGTCTTCTTCGCTTCGGCAAGGTCGGATTCCATCAGCCCGGCGAGCTCGGCGAGGCGGCGCAGGCCGACGACGGCGGCGGTCCCCTTGAGGGCGTGGGCTTCGGCCCGCATCGTCTCGAAGTCGGTGGTCTCGGTGGCGAGGCCGGCGGAGATCACATCGCAGCGGCGGCGCGCCTCGTCGGCGAACGACTTCAGCAGCTCGGGATCCGGCTCGGCGGCCGCTTTGAGGTCTTTCTTGTCGCTTTTTTTGCTCATCCGCCGGTGACCTTTTCGACAGCCCGCGTCAGTTCCTCCACGCCGAACGCACCCTCGACCGCATCGGTGACCGTCCCTTCCTTGTCGATCACGAACAGCCAGGGCTCGCTCGGCAGGTTGTAGGCACGGACCTGGGGCCTGGTCTTCGGGGGTTCGTTGTCGACGTAGATCTCCATGTGGATGAAGGCCACCTCGTCTCCGTAGGCCTCCTTGACCTGCTCGGCGACATCGACGACTGGACCGCAAACCCGACTCTGGCAGAACTGGGGGGTCGCAAACAAGAGCACGATCGGCTCGTTGCCGTAGGCGTCGGCGAAATCGACCTGGTTCTGGGTGTCGGGCGGGATGCGCGTCGTGATCTGCGCGAGGTCGCCGCCGGCATCCTCCGGGGTAGGCGTGTGGATCACCGGCGCCTTGTCCCCGACCCTGGGGATCCCGGGCGAGTTGCCGACGATCACGCTGGGGAGCAGGGTCGCCGAGTACCGGTCGCCTTCCTTGATCACCGCCGCGATCCGCCACTCGCCGTCGGTCGGGAAGTCGACCTCGGTCGAGTAGACGGTGGTCGCCGAGTTCGGGTCGTCGCTGGTGGTCAGGGCGCGGAAGGCGGGCTCGGTTTCGAGGCTTTCGACCCGGGCCGGGAACGGGCCCGTCGCCGGTTCTTCGAGAGCTTTGATGTCGGCCCGGGCGTCGGCGCCCTTGGCGTTCGGTTTCTCGGCTTCCTCGTTGACCTTCGGGACCTTGGCGAAGTAGAGCGCGACTTCGGCGTCGTCGACCGGGGCGCCGCCTTTGTCGAAGACGCCGAACGGGAAGCGATTCTCGCCCGTCTCGAAGGCCATCGCGGCCTGGGAGACGACGAGTTCGGACGGCTCGGCCGACTCGAGCACCTCGGCCAGCGAGCGGCCGGCGGCCGCCGGGAACTGGGCTTTGGCTGGGGCGGGGCGGCTCTCGACCGGTCCCGAGGAACCGGAGGAGGTCGTCTCGGAGTCGTCGGAGCCGCAGCCCGCGAGGAGCAGGGCTCCTGCGAGCAGGCAGGCGGCAGCGGCGTTGATGTGAACCCGGCGCATGACGGCAATGTTATTGAGGGGCGATATAGGGTGCCCTCGACCCGACGGCTAGCCAAGGAGACTGAGGTGGCGCAAGAGAGAGCGGCATTGATCACGGGGGGCTCCAGTGGCATCGGGCTGGCGATCGCCCGCACGCTCGCCGAAGAGGGTTACGCGCTGACGATCGCCTCCCGCCGCTCGGAGAAGATCGAGGCGGCCGCCGAGGGCCTGCGCGCGGAAGGCCACGAGGTCCTCGCGGTCCCCGCCAACATGACTTCCGAGGACGAGCTGCTCGAGGTCTTCGCCAAGCATCGCGAGGCCTACGGCCGGCTCGACGCCCTCGTCAACAACGCCGGCGTCGGGATCGGTGCCCCGATGGCTGAGATCCAGACCAAGCACCTCGACATGCAGCTCGCCGTCAACCTTCGGGCGCTGATCATCGGCACCCGCGAGGGGCTGCCGATGTTGCGCGAGGCGGGGGCCGAGCACGGCAAGGCGCTGATCGTCAACACCGCCTCGATCGCCGGCAAGGCCGGCCAGGGCTGGCTCTCGATCTACGGCGCCACCAAGGCCGCGGTCATCAACTACACCGAGGCCACCAGCCGTGAGGCCGGCGGCGACGGGGTCCAATGCACGGCGCTGGCGCCGGCCTTCGTCGACACGGCGATGACCGAGTTCGTCAAGGGCCAGGTGCCGGCCGAGGAGATGATCCAGCCCGAGGACATCGGCGAGGCGGTCCGCTTCCTGCTACGCACCTCGCGCTACTGCCACGTGCCTGAGATCGTCTTCACCCGTCCCGGTGAGGCCATCGGCGCTCCCTAGGTTGCGCCTGCTGCTCGCCGCCTTCGGCGACGCCGGCCACGTCTTCCCCGCGATCGCCCTCGGCCGCGCCCTCGCCGAGCGCGGCCACGAAGTCGTGGTCGAGAGCTGGGAGGAGCGCCGCGGGGCGGTCGAGGGCGCCGGCCTCGGCTTCACACCGGCCGAGGAATACCGGACGTTCCCGCCGCCGGACCCCGACTCCGACGAAGGCGCCCACGCCGCCGATGCGGCCCGGGCGCTGCTGCCGCTGCTCGAGGAGATGCGCCCGCACGCGGTCGTCAGCGACATCCTCACCCTCGCCCCGGCGCTGGCGGCGGAGAAGGCCGGGGTCCCGCTGGCGACCCTGATCCCCCACATCTACCCCGTGGTCGAGTCGGGACTCCCGTTCTTCGCGATCGGCCTGAAGCCGGCGCGCACGCCGATCGGGCGCGGCTTCTGGCGGGCCGGGACGCGGGCGCTGAACATCGGCCTCGAGCACGGGCGGCGCGACCTCAACCGCCAGCGCGAGCGCCTCGGCCTGCCCCCCACCGAGCGCTTCCACGGTGGCATCAGCCCCGACCTCGCCCTGGTCGGGACCTTCCCCCAACTCGAGTACCCGCGCCGCTGGCCCGCCCCGGTCGAGGTGACCGGGCCGATGTCGTTCGAGCTGCCCCACCCCGAGATCGAGCTGCCGACGGGGGAGGACCCGCTCGTCCTCGTCGCCCCGAGCACCGCCCACGACTCCGGCAACCACCTGGTGCGGACCGCGCTCGCGGCGCTGGCCGAAGAGCCGGTGCGAATCGTGGCGACCACGAACAAAGTGGCCCCGCAACGGCCGATCGAGGTCCCCGACAACGCCCTCCTCGTCGACTGGCTCAGCTACAGCCAGCTGATGCCCGCCGCCTCCCTGATCGTCTCCCACGGTGGCCACGGGACCGTGGCCCGGGCGCTGGGGGCGGGCACCCCGCTCCTGATCTCACCGATCATCGGCGACATGAGCGAGACCGCGATGCGGGTCGCCTGGGCGGGGGCTGGCCTCTCGCTCCCCTGGCGCCTCTGCCGACCGGGCCCGATGCGCTGGTCGGTCCGCCGCCTGCTCGAGGAGCCGTCGTTCGCAGCCCGCGCCACCGAGCTCGCCGCCTGGGGCCGCGACCACGACGGCGCGACCCGCGGCGCAGAATTGGTCGAGGGACTGGCCGCCAGGACCTGAAAGCTCCGGGGGTGGGACTCGAACCCACAACCTCTCGATTAACAGTCGAGCGCTTCTACCAATTGAGCTACCCCGGATCGACGAGGCAACCTTAGCGAGCTACCGGGGCCAAAACCTTCGCCCCCACCTCCACCAGTGCATGGCAGTTGGCGCAGAGCAGGACGCACTTCGCCGCCTCTGCCCGCATGCGAGCGATGCTCTTCGTCAAGCCGCTGTTAGAGAGACTGAACAGCTTGGACTTCGGATCCAGATGATGGAATTGAAGCGCTGCCGGGTGCTCGTCAAAACCACAAAGGAGACACCGGCCGCCTGCCTCCTCGACGAGGATGCGCTTAACGAGTCGCCGTCTCTTCGATACGGCTTCGGCGGAGCACTTGGAGCACCGCGACCCAGAATCGGGCCGCACGTAGAACTCGACCGCGCCATGCTTCTGACAGCTGTCCTGCACCCACGGAGCTTTGCAGGCGTCGCAGACAGAACGTTGCGCTAGCCGACTCTCTCGGTGTGGGCGATGCGTTCAACCAGGGCAGCCCGCTCCTTGCTGAGCTCTGCACGGCGCTCGGATTCCTCGGCTTCGCCGGCGGCGGTGATCTCGGCCTCGAGCCGCCGCTGCTCGAGCTGGAGGAAGTTGAGCTCCATCGCCTCGGCCGAGGCGGGCTCGTCGCCGGCGACGATCACCAGCTCGGCGATCAGTCCGGCAAGCTCGTCGTCGTCCCCGGGCAGGTTCGAGGCGAGGTCTTCGGGGTGGGCGCGGATCCAGGCCAGCGCCCGCCCGCCGAGAGGCGTGAGGTGGGCCTCGGTGAGGCGATCGAGGTACTCCTTGCCCTCCGCCGGCATCGCTACGCACATCGCCAGCAGCGCCCGCTCGCGCCGCTCGCGGGAGGTCAGCTCGCCCGTCGTCCGCCGCGCCGGGGCCGGAGCGGCCTCGCGCTGGGTGGGACCGCCGACGGTCGGCGTCGCCGCTGTCATCCGCCCCATGATCATCCCCACCTCGAGGTCGAGCCGCTCCTTCACCCGTCGCACCTGCTCTTCGCGGCCGGGGGTGTTCCCCATCGCCGCCAGGACCGGGGCGACCTCGTTGAGGGCCCGCTCGCGATCGGCCGCGGAGGAGACGTCGGTCCCGTCGAGGACGAGGCCGACCTGGAAGGCGGCCAGCTCGACGGCGCCCTCGACCAGCGCCGCGAAACGCTCGGCGCCGCCCTCGGCGGCGACCATCTCCGCCGGGTCCTCGCCGGCCGGCATCGCCGCCACACGGATCCGCATCCGCCGCCCGGCCGCGACCCGCTGGGCCCTCAGCATCGCCTCCTGTCCGGCCGAGTCGGCGTCGAGCGCCAGCACCACCTCCTCGACCATCCCCGAGAGCGCCGCGACCTGATCGTCGGTGATCGCGGTCCCCATCACCCCGACCGCCTCCTCGATCCCGGCCTGGTGCAGTGCCAGCACGTCGGTGTAGCCCTCGACCACGACCGCGCGGCCGGCCTTGGCGATCGCGGCTTTGGCGCGGTCGATGCCGTAGAGCATCTTGCTCTTGTGGAAGAAGTCGGTCTCGGCCGTATTGACGTACTTGGCGCCCTGGTCGGAGCGCATCGCCCGGCCGCCGTACCCGAGGGTGCGCCCGCGGCGGTCTCGGATCGGGAACATGATCCGGCTGCGAAAGCGGTCGTACTCCCCTCCCCCCCGCCCGCGCTGGACGAGGCCGACCTCGCGCATCTCGTCGACTTTGAACCCGGCCCGTTGCCCACGCAACAGCACCTGGTCCCAGGCGCTCGGCGCGTAGCCGACGCCGAAGTCCTTCAAAACCTGCTCGCCGAGGCCGCGCTCCGCCATGTAATCGCGCGCCTTGCCCGCCTCCTCGGCCTCCCAGAGGAATTTCGCATAGAAGGACGCGGTGCGGTCGAGCAGCTCCTCGAGTCGCCGGCGCTGCTGGCGCCGGGCCTCGGCGCGGGGGTCCTCCTTCTCGCGCTCGAGGTCGACCCCGTAGCGGTCGGCGAGCAGCTCGACCGCGTCGGAGAAGCTCAGCCCCTCCTTCTCTTCGACGAACTTGATCGTGTCGCCGCCGACCCCGCAGCCGAAGCAGTGGTAGAGCTTTTCCTGGGCGTCGACCGAGAACGAGGGGGTGCGCTCCTCGTGAAAGGGGCAGAGCCCCACCCAGCGGGCGCCCTGCCGCCGCAGGTCGGTGTGGGCGGAGACCACCTCGACGATGTCGGCCGCCTGCTTGACCCGCTCGAGGCTGTCGGTCGAGATCAGCGCCACTAGAACCTCGTCGCCTCGGGCACCGCGAGCTCGCTGAAGCGGGCGATCGCGAAGCGGTCGGTCATCCCCGCCAGGTAGTCGGTGACCCGCTGCTCGTCGCCGACGCCCGGCTCGCTCTCGGGCACCTCCTCCGGATGCTCCATGTAGTGGTCGAAGAGCGTGCGCAGGGTGCGCCGCACCCGCTCCTGCTCGCGCAGGGCGGCCTCGCCGAGGTAGACCCGGTCGAACATGAACTTGCGCAGCCGCAGCATCGCGCCGCCGACCTCCTCGCTCTGGACGATGTCGCCGGCCTCCTCGGACCGGTCGACGATGTCGCGAACGAGAGTGTCGATCCGCGTCGAGCCGGTCGGGCCGAGCAACGCGATCTCGTCGGCGGGTAGGTCCTCGGCCCGGAGGACCCCCGCCCGCAGGGCATCGTCGATGTCGTGGTTGATGTAGGCGACCCGGTCGACCAGCTTCACGATCCGGCCCTCGAGCGTCGCCGGCTTGTCGGCACCGGTGTGGTTGAGGATGCCGTCGCGGACCTGGCGGGTGAGATTGAGGCCGTGGCCGTCGCGCTCGAGCGCGTCGACGACCCGCAGCGAGTGCTCGTTGTGCCGGAAGCCGTCCCCGCCCTGCTCCCGCAGGGAGGTGTCGAGCGCGTCCTCGCCGATGTGGCCGAACGGCGGGTGGCCGAGGTCGTGGCCGAGACCGATCGCCTCGGTCAGGTCCTCGTTGAGGGCGAGGGCCCGGGCGACGGTGCGGGCTATCCCGCAGGCCTCCAGCGTGTGGGTTAGGCGGGTCCGGTAGTGATCCCCCTCGGGGGCGATGAAGACCTGCGTCTTGTGCTTGAGGCGACGGAAGGCCTTCGAGTGGACGATCCGGTCGCGGTCGCGCTGGAACGGGGTCCGCAGCGGGCTGTCGGGCTCCTCGACCCGGCGCTCCGCCGGGTAGGAGCGGGTCGCCCGCGGGGAGAGGTACTCGCCCTCCCACGACCGGACCCGGTCCTCGAGGTTGGCTGTCGCCTCCACATGCCGATCCTACGCGGCGGAACGCAGCTGCACGTGCGCGTGGTGCTCGAGCGTCTCGCCGACCGCGCGCTCGACCTGTCGCAGCTCCGGCGGTGCGGACCGCGGAGCCTCGGTGAGCGGCTTCGCCAGCGCCTCGACCATGAACCCGTGGGCCGCCTCCGAGAGCGGGAAGGATCCCGCCTCGCAGGCGCTGCAGACGACGCCCCCGGCGGCGCCCGAGAAGCCGGTCAGGTGATCGACCTCCCCGCAGCGGGCGCAGGAGGAGAGCTCCGGCGAGAAGCCGGCAACGAGGGCGAGCTTGAGCCGGAAGGCGAGCGCCGTCTCGACCCCGGCCGCGTGCCCCGGGTCGGCCGCGTCGAGCATCGAGAGGTAGCGGCAGAGCAGGTTGTAGGCGGGGCGGTTGGTTTCGACCGAGTCGAACAGGCGCAGGACCGCGTCGCAGCCACGGGCGGCGGCGTTCAGGGACGGCCCGGAAGCCCGCAGCCGCGGGTAGCCGTCGACGGTGGAGACGCTGGTAACGGTCAACAGCTCGCTGCGCCCCTCGTGGAGGACGAGGTCGAGACGGAAGAACGGCTCCAGGCGCCCCCCGAAGCGCGACTTCGGTTTCCTCGCCCCCTTCGCGATCGCGTTCATCCTCCCCCGCGCCGAGGAGTAGAGGTGGAGGATGCGGTCGGCCTCGCCGTAGCGGATGCTGCGCAGGACGATCGCCTCCGTCTTGACCGTGGTTCCGGGCACGCTCCTACTCTGAGCGGCGGGCCGGACGCCGAGGACGAGAAATAGCGTGCCCTGGACGCAAAATCTCGCCCTCGGTCACTTGCGGCGGCGCTTTGGGCGTTTGCGCAGGCGTACCTGGCAGGCGGGGCAGTAGTACGTGGAGCGGCCGCCGACGACGATCCGCACGATCGTCCCGCCATCCCGGCGCGGGCAGGGCTCGCCCTCGCGGGTGTGGACGAGGAACTCGTTCTGCATCTCGCCGCGCTCGCCGCGGCCGTCGCGGTAGTCGTCGATCGAGGCACCGCCGTGCTCGAGCCCTGCTTCGAGCGCCGCGACGACCGCATCCCGCAGCTCCTCGAGGTGCTCGGGGCGCATCGAGCCGGCCGGCGAGAGCGGGTGCAGGCGGGCGCGGAAGAGCGCCTCGTCGGCGTAGATGTTGCCGACCCCGGCGATCCGGGCCTGGTCGAGCAGGAACGACTTCAGCGGCGCCGTCCTCCCCTGCGCCTGGGCACCCAACTCCTCGGGCGTGAAGTCGGGTGAGAGCGGCTCGACCCCGAGCGCCTCGAAGCGGGTCGGCAGCCGGTCGTCGTCGATCAGGAAGGCCTCGCCGAATCGGCGCGGGTCGGTGAACCAGAGCCGTCGGCCGTCGTCGAGGTCGAAGGCGGCCCGCAGGAATCGCTCCGAGGCGGTCCGCTCGCCCTCGTAGAGGCGCATCCCCTCCGAGGGGTCGAGCTTCTCCTCACCCTCGACCAGGACCAGGTTGCCGGTCATCCGCAGGTGCATGACCAGGGTCTGCCCGCCCTCGAGCCCGAGCAGCAGGTACTTGCCGCGACGCCCCAGGCCCTCGATCTTGCGCCCGGAGACATCCGCCTCCAGGCGCTCGGGCGGGACCGGCCGCGACCAGCGCTCGTCGAGCACCTCGAGGCGCTCGATCCTCCTGCCCTCGAGCTCCGGCCCGAGCTGGCGGGCGACGGTCTCGACCTCGGGCAGCTCGGGCATCGCCCGGTTCTACCGCATCGGGTGCGTCAGCTTTCCTTGGCGCGTGGGTGGGCGTCGAAGTAGACGTCGCGGAGGCGCTCGCCCGAGAGGTGGGTGTACATCTGCGTCGTCGAGATGTCGGCGTGGCCGAGCATCTCCTGGACGGCGCGCAGGTCGCAGCCGCCGGCGAGCAGGTGGGTCGCGAAGCTGTGGCGCAGCGTGTGCGGGCTCATCTGGCCGCCGAGCCCGGCAGCCCGCGCGTGGCGCTGGACGATTTTGTAGAGGCCCTGGCGGCTGAGAGGCCCGCCGCGAAAGTTGACGAAGAGCTTCGCCTCGTGCCGGTCCCCGACCAGCTTCGGGCGGCCGCCGCGCATGTAGACGCTGATCGCCGCGATCGCTTTGCGGCCGAGCGGGATCAGGCGCTCCTTCGAGCCCTTGCCGCGGGCGCGGAGGAATCCCTCGCGTAGCTCGACGTCGCCGATCTCGAGCCCGATCGTCTCCGACGCCCGCAGCCCGCAGGCGTACATCACCTCGAGCAAGGCGCGGTCCCGCAGCGTCGTCGGCTCGTCCCCCTGGGGAGCGGCGAGCAGCTTCTGGACCTCGGCGTAGTTGAGGACCTGCGGCAGCTTCTTGGCGCGGCGGGGGGCGCTCAAGACCGCCGTCGGGTCGTCGGCGATCAGCTCGTCGCGGCGCAGGTGCTTGTAGAAGGAGCGCAGGCACGCCGCCTTGCGGTGGATCGTCGAGGCCGAGCAGGCCGGGCGCCCGTTGCCGGTCGCCAGCTCGGCGAGGAACTCGCCGACGTCGGCCGGGCGCACGGTCAGCGCGTCGGCTTCGTGGGCGGCGAGGAATTCCCCGTACTGGAAGAGATCGGTGCGGTAGGCGTTCAGGGTGTTCCGTGAGAGACCCCGCTCGAGCTCCAGGTACGAGAGGAAGTCGAGCACCAGCCCCTCGAAGCGCTTGCTCGCATCGGGGCCGCCGGGCTGGGGCGCGCGGGCCGGTTTGATCGCAACTGCCATGGCGGCTGGTTCTCCCAGCCGCGCCTCATCCCTTGCCGCGCAAGGAGGCACCCGCGGCGAGCGGCGCCGCGAAGAACAGCGGATCGTCCTCGAGGCTGCGCCCCATCGTCGTCGTCGGCAGGCCGGAGGCCGCGTACCCGTCGATGTCCGCGGCGACCGTGCTGAGACGGTGGCGTCGCGCCGCCTGCTCGAGTTCGGCGACCACCTTCTCGGGGGCGCCCTCCGGCACGACCACCCGCGCCGGCCCGAGCAGCAGTTCCAACACCGTGTGGGTGTGGTGGCTGACCGAGAGCTGGCGCTCACGCGGGTCCGAGCCGGACAGGCGCGGCGAGATCGAGGTCTCGAGTCCCAGGGCCAGGGCCGCGTGGGCGTTGTCGAGCGCCGCCATCCCGCCGTGCCCGAACTCGCTATCGGAGCCGATGATCCCCGGCCCCGGTCCGATCAGCACCGCCTGCCAGCCGAGCCGCCGGGCGGCATCGAGGGCGCCGGTGAGCGAGATCGCGTCGAGCTCCCCTCCGTAAGCGGGCGCCGCCGTGATGTGGCCGCAGAGCAGCCCGCGCTCGCGCAGTTCGGCGACGTCGCGGCTGAGCGACCCCGGCAGCGCCCCGCCCTGGGTCTGCACGTAGCCGACCCGCATTCCCGGGACGCCCTCGGCCGCCGCCCAGGCCGCGGGCGCCAGGTGCCCGTGCAACGGCAGCACCACCACGACCATGGGCCCGGTGACCTTGGGTTCGTCGGGACCCTCGACTCGCGAGGACGACTCGGTGAGGTCGAGTGCCTCGACCGGCTCGACCGGGTGCTGCAGCGAGGTGTAGTTGAGCTTGATCACGTGCTCCTCCCCCGCCGGCTTGCCTTTGAGGCCGCGGCTGAGGTTGACGTGGACGACGTCGAAGCCGCCGGAGCCGAGGTCGAGGTCGAGGGCGGCGACGTTGACGACCACCTCGTCGCCCTCGCGCATCTCCCCCAACAACCCGGTGTCGGCCCAGGCCGCCCGGCGCTCGCCGTCGACCTCGACAGTAAGCGGGTCCTCGGCGACGACCACGCCGCGCCGCAGCTGCAGACGGCCGCTCACCGCTCGGCCGCGGCGGTGACGATCGACTCGCAGACCGCGAGCATCGTCTCGAGGCTCTGGGCGGACACGTGCTCGTCGGAGGTGTGGACCGCGTCGGTCCCGTTCGAGAGCAGGACGCAGTCGAAGCCGTCGAGGCGCAGCGCGTTGGCGTCGCTGCCGCCGCCGATCGCCACCCGCTGGGGGTCGATCCCGTTGCGGAGCAGCCCCTCCTCGGCCAGCGCCAGCGCCGGCGAGTCCTTGGGCAGCTCGTAGCCGCGGAACAACTCTTCGACCTGGACATCGACGTCGCAGCCGTGCTCGCTCGCGCCCCAGGCGCAGGCCTCGGTCATCTGGCCGGCGAGCGCGGCGGCGCGATCGGCGTCGAGGCTGCGGGTCTCGGCGACGATCCCGCAGTGGCCGGGGACGACGTTTCCGGAGGTGCCGCCCTCGATCAGGCCGACGTTGGCGGTCGTGTCCTCGTCGAGGCGCCCGAGCTCCATCCGCGTGACCGCGGCGGCGGCGGCGGCGATCGCGTTGCTGCCCTCCTCGGGCTTGATCCCGGCGTGGGCCTCGACGCCGGCGAAGTCGGCCCGGATCTTCTGCTGGGTCGGGGTGGCGACGATCACCTCGCCGACCGCGCCGGCATGGTCGAGTACGAAGCCGCAGTCCGAGCGCAAGCACGAGGCGTCAAAAGCCTTGGCTCCACGGAGGCCCTGCTCCTCGGCCACGGTGAGCACCAGCTCGATCCCGACCGGCGAAGGCCCCGCCTCGGCCTGGCGGGCGACCAGCTCCATGAAGACCGCGACGGCGGCCTTGTTGTCGGCGCCGAGGATCGTGTCGCCGCGGCTCCTGAACACGCCGCCGCGCTCGACGACCTCGACCTGGCCGCGGTGGGGAACGGTGTCGATGTGGGCGCAGAACATCAGCCAGCGATCGCCGCTCCCCGGCAGCCTCGCGAGCAGGTTCCCGGCGCCGGCCTGGGCCGGGCCCGCGGCGTCGTCCTCGGATACCTCGAGCCCGAGCGCGCGCAGCTCGGCCGCCAGCGAGTCGGCGACCTCGCGCTCCTCACCCGTCGGGCTGCGAATCTCACAGAGCCGGACGAACCTCTCATGCAGCCTCTCCACGCGGGACAGGCTAGATCACGCCCGGCCGCTCAGCTGGTGTGGCGGATGCTGATGTCGCTCTGCTCGTCGGCCTCGGAGCCCTCGGAGAGCTCGGCGCCGTCGGCCGGGCGGGCGCCGGCGTGATGGGCGGCGGCGCCGACGAACTCGCGGAACAGGGGCTCGGGGCGGTTCGGCCGCGAGTTGAACTCGGGGTGGAACTGGGAGGCGACGTAGAACGGGTGGTCGGGCAGCTCGACCATCTCGACCAGGCGCTCGTCGGGAGAGGTGCCGCTGCAGACCAGGCCCTCGTCCTCGAGCCGGCGCCGCAGCTGGTTGTTGACCTCGTAGCGATGGCGGTGGCGCTTGTAGATGACGGCCTCGTCGAAGATCTCACGCGCCCTGGTGCCCTCGTGGAGCTTGACCGGGTCGGCGCCGAGCCGCATCGTTCCGCCCATGTCGGAGACTTCCTTCTGCTCGGGCAGCAGGTCGACCACCGGGTACGGGGTCTCGGGGTCGAACTCGGACGAGTTGGCGCCGTCCATCCCCGCCACCGTGCGGGCGAACTCGACGACCGCGATCTGCATCCCGAGGCAGATCCCGAGGTAGGGGATCGACTTCTCGCGGGCGATCCGGGCGGCCGCCACCTTGCCCTCGATGCCACGCTCGCCGAACCCCCCCGGGATCAGGATCCCGTCGACGTCCTCGAGGCGCTCGGGGTCGAAGTTCTCCGAGTCGACGAGCTCGACGTCGACCTCGACCCCGTGGTGGATGCCGCCGTGCTCGAGCGCCTCGATCACCGACTTGTATGCGTCTTCGAGCTTCACGTACTTGCCGACGAGGGCGATCTTGACCTTGCCCTCGGCTGCTTCGGCGCGCCGAACCATCGCCTCCCATTCGCCCAGGTCGGGCGCCGGGGCCTCGACCCCGAAGTGGTCGAGGACGATGTCGTCGACGCCTTCGGCCCGGAAGACGAGCGGCACCTTGTAGATGTTGTCGACGTCATGTGCCGAGATCACGCTGTCGGTCGGAAGGCTGGCGAAGAGCGCGATCTTGCTGCGGATGTCGCGGTCGAGGCGACCTTCGGAGCGACAGACCAGCGCGTGGGGCTGGATCCCGATCCGGCGCAGCTCGTTGACCGAGTGCTGTGTGGGCTTGGTCTTCAGTTCGCCGGCGTGGCCGATGTACGGGACCAAGGTCAGGTGGACGAACATGCTCCGTTTCGGCCCCAGGTCCGTGTAGAGCTGGCGGATCGACTCGAGGAACGGCAGCGACTCGATGTCGCCGACCGTGCCGCCGATCTCGGTGATGACGAAGTTGACCGACTGCGACTCGGCGACGATCAGGATTTTGTTCTTGATCTCGTCGGTGATGTGGGGGATCACCTGGACGGTGGCGCCGAGGTAGTCGCCGCGGCGCTCGCGCTTGATCACCGAGTTGTAGACCGCTCCCGCGGTCACGTTCGAGGCCCGCGAGGTGTTCTCGTCGGTGAAGCGCTCGTAGTGACCCAGGTCGAGGTCGGTCTCCGAGCCGTCCTCGGTGACGAAGACCTCGCCGTGCTGGAACGGGCTCATCGTCCCCGGGTCGACGTTGATGTAGGGGTCGAACTTCTGGAGCTGGACCCGGAAGCCGCGGGAGACGAGGAGCCGACCGATCGATGCGGCGGCGATGCCCTTGCCAAGGGCCGAGACGACCCCG
Organism: Solirubrobacterales bacterium; assembly: GCA_036524375.1. Classification (GTDB taxonomy): domain Bacteria; phylum Actinomycetota; class Thermoleophilia; order Solirubrobacterales; family 70-9; genus VRUE01. The sequence goes on from DATDCK010000037.1 coordinate 29,448, forward strand.
CCGGTGACGAAGATGAAGCGGGTGTCTCCTGTTGTTCCGCGACTCATTCTCTGCCGAGCGAGTCTAGCCAGCGCAGGGGCGGAATTGAGTCGATCGTCGCGGAAATCGAACGCAACTCTCCGTAAATGGTGAAAACGATGACCGCCGCGAGGGCGATCAAGCGCCCGTCCTCGCCCAGGCCGGTCAGCAGCCAGACCCCGGCGATCGCCCCGATCAGGTTCGAGCCGGTGTCGCCGAGCATCGCCTCCTCGCGCAGCGTGAACCAGGCGCCGACCAACACCGCCCCGGCGAAGATCCCGAGCAGGTCGAGGGGCGCCAGGGTCCAGGCCCCCAGGCAGAGGCCGGCGCCGAGCAGGGCCAGGCCCTTCTCGGCTCTCCCCGGCCGCAGGTCGAGCAAGTTGAAGGCATTGGTGGCGAGGACCAGGAGGGCGACGTCGGCGAGGTAGCGCCAGTCCTCGAGCCCACGGCCGGAGACGACGTAAGCGGCGAGCGCCAGCGCCCCGATCGCCTTGATCGCCCCAGTCGAGAGGCTGCCTTCGCGCAGGGCGCGGGCGTGGCCGCGCCATCCCCGGGGGCTGTCGGACGCCTCCCCCCGGCCGAGCGAGTCGTCGAGGAAGCCGAGGAAGGCGACCCCGATCAGGTAGGGGATCCAGCGCCGCAGCTCGGGGTCGAGCAGGTCGAGGTCGGCGCGATCGTCGAGGAAGGCAAGCGGCGCCAGGGCCACCAGGGCGGCGGTGGTGAGGATCGCCCCGAGCGGGAAGGCGAGTGTCGCGCCGCGGAAGTTCTCGCGCGTCAGGCCCGCGTCGCGCAACCCTCGGACCCCGGCGGGGACGACCAGCAGGGCGGCCGCGATCCCGGCCGGAAACGCGATCCAGGTCACAGTTCGCCGGGGGCGAGCAGGTCCGGGAGCAAGCGGTCCGCGCTCCCCTTCACCCCGAAACTGCCCTCGGCGCCAAGCAGCGAGTAGACCATCGCCAGCTGGCCCGCGGTCAGGTCGAGGTCGTCGACGCTGGAGAGGTCGTTGCCCTGGAAGAAGGAGATCGAGGAGTCCTCGGTCCCGGTGCCCTCGACCCCCACCGCGGGCGCCTTGGTCGCGACGATCCCGCCGATCAGGCCCGACTCCAGTTGGCTGGCGCTCTGGCGCTGGACCGGCCCCATCTCGTCGGGCTGGTCGCGGACGACGATCACCCCGTCGAGGCGGCCGAAGTTGCCCGAGGCCCGCGAGAAGAGGTGACCGCGCACCTTGTCGAGCAGGGTGCCGCCGACGACGATCTGGCGGCCGACGCCGGCCCCGAACGCGGTCACCGTCTCCGGGTTCTCGGCGATGTCGGCGAAGCGGGTCTTCGAGAGGTCGCCGGCGAGGCCTCGCAGGTCGACCGGCTCGCGAATCACGCCGACGCCGACCAGGCGGGCGCCGGTCGGCTGCAGGGCTTCCTCGATCGCGTCGGCATCGCCGCCGGGCAGGTCCCCGAGCGCGAGGACGGCGATTCGCTTGCCGTCGAGCTGGTCGCGAACCATCACCGGGTAGACCCGCTCGGCGAACTCGTTGGAGCGGCCCAGTTCGCCGCCGATCTGATCGGCGCGGTCGCGGGCGTCCTCGAGGTTGCCGGTGAGACTCCGCTCGAGGTCCTTACGGGTGTCGTTGAGCGTGTCGCCGCCGAACTCGGCTCCGATCAGGATCCCGATCGCGAGCGCGAGGAAGACGGCTACGAGAGAGACGGCGTGGTAGCGCGCGCTGTAGCCCATCGGCGAAGCCTAGATGCGTTTAGCTCACGAGACCCCGGTGCTAGTTTTTCTGCGATGCGAGTGGCGGGGGCCATAGCGTTGATGTCGGTTTGCCTTCTGCTGGCGGCGGCGAGCTGGGGCACTGCCGCCGCGCCCGACTCTGGCTGCACGGCGAAGGAGACCCGCGCGGCGCTCGTCTCCTTCACCCGCGCCTACAGCCGGGGTGACCTCGACCGGCTCGACTCGCTGTTCGCCGAGGAGCCTCGATTCGAGTGGTACTCGACCGACGGGCCGGGGCGGCGAATCGGGCCGCCCTCGAGAGTCCGGGACACGTTGATCCCCTACTTCGAGCACCGCCACCGCAAGCATGACCGGATGACGCTCGCCTCCTTCGGCTTCAACGGCAACTCGCCGCGCTACGGCAACTTCGAAATGAGGCTGCGGCGACGGGCCGACGGCTTCCGTGGCGGCGACTGGTTCCGGGTCTGGGGCAAGGGGGCGCTCGTCTGCCCGGGCGACGATGCCCGCTTCATCGTGATCAGCCTCGGGACGATACCTGCCGGCTAAGGGCCGAGCCAACCCTCGCCTATTCGATCCCGAGCCAGATCTTGATCTTCAGCCAGATCAGGTCGGCGAGGTCGCTGAGCGCCGGCGAGGTGGCGATCACGATCACCAGCAGGACGATGAAGGCCGCCATGAACAGGACCAGCGGCGCGAAGGTGGCCGGCGGCCGGTAGAGGCGGCTGACGCCCTTCGCGTCGACGAGCTTCTCGCCGATCCGCAAACGGGTCAGGAAGGTCGACGACATGCCGCCGCGCTTGCGGTCGAGGAACTCGATCAGGTTGAAGTGGGCGCCGACGCTGACGATCAGGTCGGCGCCCTTCTCGAAGGCCATCAGCATCGCCACGTCCTCGCTGGTGCCCGGCGCCGGCAGGATCGAGTGCTCGAGACCGAGGTCGAGCAGCCGCTCCCGCCCCGGGGCGCCGCGGCCGTCGGGATAGGCGTGGACGATGAGCTCGGCCCCGCAGCGCAGCGCCCGGTCGCTGGCCGAGTCCATGTCGCCGAGGATCACGTCCGGCTTCAGGCCCTGTTCGATCGCGCCGTCGGCGCCGCCGTCGACGGCGACGACGATCGGCCGCACGTCGCGGATGTAGGCGCGGAGCGCCTTGATGTCACGGCGGTGGCGGTCGCCGCGGACGACGATCAGCACGTGGCGGTCGCGAAAGACGGCCCGGGTCGCGGGGAACTGGACGCTGCCGGTCAGCAGGTCGGTCTCGCCGCGGACGTGGGCGACCGTGTTCTCGGCGAACTCGGCCAGGGCCTCGTCGACCCGCTCGCGCTGCTCGTCGAGCTGGCGCTCGAGCGCGTCCGCGTCGAGGACGCGGCCGCGGGCGACGACCTCGCCGCGGGCGCTGACCGTCCCGCCCGCGATCGCGATCCGCTCGCCCTCGCGCAAGGACGTGAAGGGGTCGCCGTCGTCGACGTCGAGCAAGACGAGACCGGCGCGGGCGAGCATCAGCGGGCCGGCGTTGGGATAGCGGCCGTTGCTCGACTCCGAGGCGTTGACCACCGCGCGGACCCCGGTCGCGATCAGCTCCTCGGCGGCGATCCCGTCGATGTTGAGGTGGTCGATGACGGCAACGTCGCCGGGGGCGAGCCGCTTGACGAGATCCTTGGTCTTGCGGCCGAGGCGGGCCTGGCCCTCGATCGCCGCCTCCTGGGCGCCGCCGTTACGCCGCGAGAGCAGCCCGGTTAGACGACGACGACTGGCGGTTGCCACGCGGTCAGGTTAACCGCTTGGGCAAGCCGCAGGGCGGGCTTCTAGGCGGCCGCGAGCAGGTCCCGGGCGTGACGGTTGGCGGCACCGTCGGCGCCGCCGCCGAGCATCCGGCCGATCTCCTCGACCACGCCGTCGCCCTCGAGGTGCTGGACGGTGGCGGTCGCCGGCTCGCCCCCGAGGTCCTTCTCGATCTTGAAATGGTCGCGGGCCAGCGAGGCGACCTGGGGCAGGTGGGTGATGCAAAGGACCTGGCGCCCCTCGGCCAGCGCCCGCAGTCTCTCGCCGACGACCCGCGCCGTGTTGCCGCCGACGCCGGCGTCGATCTCGTCGAAGACGAAGGTCCCGGGGCCGCCGCCTTCGCCGAGCCCGCTGAGAGCCAGCATCACCCGCGAGAGCTCGCCACCGGACGCGGCGTCCCGCAGCGGCGCCGGCTCGATGCCGGGGTTCGGCGCGACCCGGAGCTCGACCGTCTCGCGCCCGCCAGGGCCGAAGCCGGACGGGTGGGGCTCGAGAACGACCTCGAGCGAGGCGCCGGGCATCGCCAGGTGCTCCAGCTCCTCGGCGACCCGCTCCTGAAACGGTGCCGCGGCCTTGGCTCGGCCCTTGCTCAGCTTCGCTCCCAGCTTCTCGCGCCGCGCCCGCGCCTCCGTCAGGGCCACCTCGACCTCGGCGCCGTGCTCCTCGGCACCCTCGAGGCGGGCGATCTCCTCGCGGCAGCGCTCGGCGTGGGCGAGCACCGACTCGATGCTGCCGCCGTGCTTGCGCCGCAGGCGGTCGAGGGCTTCGAGCCGCTCCTCGACGGCAAGCAGGCGAGCCGGGTCGGACTCGACCCCATCGGCGTAGTCGCGCAGCTCGGCGCCGACGTCGGCGAGCTCGACGGCGAGGGCGCCTAGTCGCACGGAGATCGCGTCGAGGCCGGCGTCGACGCCGGCCACGGCTTGCAGGCTGGACTCGCCGGCGGCCAAGGCCCCGATCGCCCCTCCCCCGTCCTCGTCGACCCCGGCGGCGGCGGCATGGGCGCCGGCAGCCGCCTCGCGCAGTCCCTCGGCGTGGCGCAGCCGCTGTCGATCGGAGGCGAGCTCGGCCTCCTCGGCCGTGTCGGGGCCGACCTCGTCGATCTCAGCGAGCTCGTAGCGGTAGAGGTCGAGGTCGCGCTCGCGGGAGCCATCGCGCTGGCGCAGCTCCTCCAGCTCGGCCTCGAGCCGGCCGCACTCGCGGTGCGACCCCCGATAGCTCTCGCGCAGCGCCAGGTGCGCCTCGCCGGCGAACACGTCGAGAATCTCCATCTGCGCCGAGGCGATCGTCAGCTTGCGGTGCTCGTGCTGTCCGTAGAAGGCGATCAGCGCTTCGCCGAGGGCCTTCAGGTCGGCGGCGGAGGCGGAGCGCCCGGCCACGAAGGCCGCGGTCCGACCCGAGGTCGAGACGCGGCGGCCGAGGACGATCTCCTCCGCCCCCTCGGGGAGTCGTTCGGCGAGCTCTGCCAGCGCCGGCTCCTCCAGCAGTCCCTTCGGCAGGTCGAAGACGCCCTCGACCCAGGCCTCCTCGGCGCCGGGCCGGACGATCTGGGCGCGGGCCTTGCCCCCCATCAGCAGGTCGAGCGAGTGGGCGAGCACCGTCTTCCCGGCCCCGGTCTCGCCTGTGATCGCGTTGAGGCCATCCCCGAGCCGAAGCTCGGCCCTCTCGATCAGGAGGAGGTTCTCGATTCGGAGCTCGCGCAGCACGCCTCCTGTGTAGCAACGGACCCGGACCGACTCACCCCTGCGGGGATAGGCTGGGCCGGTACCGATGCAGCCTCCGGTCCCCCTCCGCGATCGTCCCCGACAAGCCCAGGTCGTGCTCGCCGGCGTCGTCCCGTTCGCCTTCGGCGCCGTCGTCGGAGTCGCGCTCGGGATATCGGCCGTGCTCTATTGGGCCCTCTCGGCGCTCGCCGCGATCGGCGGCGTGCTGGCGGGACTCGAGCACACCAGCCTTCGCGGCGGCGCCAGGCGCGGCCTGCTCGGTGGCGCCCTCTTCGCCGTGGGGATCCTCCTGCTGCACGTCCTAACCGGCGCCGAGGAGAAGGTGTCCCTCGGCGAGCTCCCCGTCTTGCTGATCGTGATCGACGCCGTCATCGGATCCGGGCTCGGCCTGCTCGGCGCCCGCCTGCGCTCCCGCTCCTAGCCGCCGCCCGCCCCGGCGCCGTCGGTCGGCTGCACGAAGTGCTCCGAGCGGACCAGCCAAAAGCCGAGGGCGGCGCCGATGAACGAGATCACCGAGGCGATCAGGATGATCTCGTTGAAGGCGCTGACGAAGGCGACGTCCGAGGCATGCAGGAGCTGGGGCGTCGCTTTGTCGCCGAGCGTTTCCGCGACCGCGTGCGAGCCCCCCGAGGAGACCAGTTCCCCCAGGCCCGACGGCGCCCCGTGCAACTCGCCGAGCTTGGAGTCGACCCGTGACTGGAAGATCGCGCCCAGGGCGGCGACGCCGGTGGCAATGCCGACCTGGCGGAAAGTGGTGTTGATGCCGGAGCCCATCCCCGATTTCTCGACCGGGACCACGGCTATCGCCGCCTGACCGATCCCCGGGTTGGTGGTGCCGATTCCGACACCCGCGATCAGGAACCCTGCCAACAGCGCGGTCCAGCCCGAATCGGCCTCGATTCCGTGCATCAACGCCAGCCCGACCCCGACCAGACCCAGTCCGAAGCCGAGCAGGACCCGGATCGGGATCCGGTGCGAGAGCGCGCCCGCGATCGGCGATGCGATGAACGAGAGGACGGTCAGCGGCAGGAACCGCAGCCCGGCCTCGAGCGGCGAGTAGTCGAGCACGCCCTGCATGTAGATCGTCAGGTAGAGGAACATCGCGAACATCCCCGCCGAGAGGCCGAAGGCGACCGCCGAGACCCCGTTGAAGGCCGGGTTCCGGAATAGCTTCAGGTCGAGCATCGGGTGATCGCTGCGACTCTCGATCGCGACGAAGGCCGCCATCAGGGCGAAAGCGCCGATCAGGCAGGCGAGGATCTGCGGGCTCCCCCAGCCCTCGGGGTTGCCACGGATCAGCCCGAAGATCAACAGGAAGAGCGCCGAGGAGAAGGTGACGAGGCCGGGCACGTCGATGGGCTCGGGGTCGGGCGAGGCGACGTTCGCGACCCGCCGCTCGGTGAGGACGATCGCGACCAGCCCGATCGGGATGTTGACGAAGAAGATCCACTCCCAGCCGAGGTGCTCGGTGATGACGCCGCCGACCAGCGGGCCGATCGCCACGGCGCCGCCGATCGTCGCCCCCCAGACGCCGAAGGCGGTCGCCCGGTCTTTGCCGTGGAACTCCTGGCCGATCAGCGCCAGTGAGGTGGCAAACATCGCGGCGCCGCCGATCCCCTGCAGTCCGCGGGCGAGGTTGAGCAGGGTCGGGTCGCCGGCGATGCCGCAGAGGAACGAGGCGCCGGTGAAGACACCGAAGCCGATCGAGAAGACCCGGCGGCGCCCGAGCCGGTCGCCGAGCGAGCCGGCGGTGAGGAGGAAGGCCGCCAGCGTCAACGAGTAGGCATCGACCACCCACTGCAGGCTGGAGAGGCTGGCACCGAGGTCGCGCTGGATGTCGGGGAGGGCGACGTTGACGACCGTGATGTCCAGCAGCAGCATGAACGTCGCGATCGAGATCAGGACCAGGGTCCACCACTTCCGCTCCATGCGGAGACACCCTAGTAAGCCGCCGACGCCGGCTCAGACAGCGAGGTGGCCGAACTTCTCGCGGATGCGGTGGTAGAAGCTCGTGCCCGGCAGCTGCGCGAGGCGGGAGACGTCGTCGACGAAGCGGACCTCGAGCGCGGCGCCCGGCTCGAGCTCACCGACCTGGTCGCCGTCGACGGCGATTTCGACGGCGGAGCGCCCGGCGGCGTTGCCGACGTGGAGGACGTCGGAGGGGGCGACGACCAGCGCACGAGCAGTCAGCGAGTGGGGCGAGATGTAGCTGACCGCGTAGCCCTTGACCCCCCAGGCCAGGATCGGGCCCTGGTTGGCGAGGTTGTAACCGGTCGATCCGACCGGCGTCGCGGCGACGAGACCGTCGCAGCGGACATGGCCGACCTCCTCGCCGGCGATCTTGTAGCTGAGCTCGGCGACCCGGTCGCGCGGGCGGCGGCTGAAGCTGACGTCGTTGACGGCGAGCAGGGTGCCATCGAGGTCGACCTCGAGGCCGGGCAGCTCGATCGTCTCGGTCTCGCCCGCGAGGGCACTGCGGATTCCCGCCTCGGCCTCCTCGCGCTCGACCGCGGCGAGGAACCCCACTGTCCCGAAGTTGACGCCGAAGACCGGGACGCCGGTGCGGGCGAAATGGCGCAGCGCGTAGAGGATCGAGCCGTCGCCGCCGAGCACCAGGCAGAGGTCGACGCCGGTGGCGGGCAGGTCCGCTTCCTCGATCCCGGCCGCAGCCTCACCGTGCTTGGAGAGCTCGTCGGCGGTCGCGACCAGGCGCCAGCCCGCGTCGGCGGCGACGGCCGCGGCGAGGCGCACGGCGTCGGTGGTGGCCGGCGGGTGCGAGTGGCTGATCAGGGCCGCCGTCTTGGCGCTCATGACTCGGCCGCCTCGATCGCGGCCTCGAGATCGCCGGTGCCGTTCCCGGTCCGGGCGCACCAGACGAAGGTCTCGCGGTTGCCCTTCGGACCCGGCAGGCCCGACGGCGCGAACCCACGCACGGTGAGGCCGAGGCCCTGCGCCGCCACGGCGACACCGAGGATCGCCTCGCGCCGGTCGCCGGCGTCGCGGACGACTCCCTTGCCGACCCGCTCGCGGCCGAGCTCGAACTGCGGCTTGACCATCGCCAGGACGTCGCCCTCGGGGTCGAGGCAGCCGGCGACCGCGGGCAGGATCTTGGCCAGCGAGATGAAGGAGACGTCGATCACCGCGACCGCGGGGACGAACGGGAGGTCGCCGGCATCGAGGGCGCGGGCGTTGAGCCGCTCGATGACCGTGACCCGCGGATCGTCGCGCAGCTGCTGCGCGATCTGGCCGTAGGCGACATCGACCGCGGCGACCGCGGTAGCGCCGCGCTGCAGCAGGCAATCGGTGAAGCCACCCGTCGAGGCGCCGACGTCGAGGCAGCGGCGACCGGCGACATCGATCCCAAGCTGCTCGAGCGCGTTCTCGAGCTTGATCCCGCCGCGCGAGACGAAGCGCGGGCCGGCGTCGACGATCAGCTCAGCCTCGGGCTCGACCAGCTGGCTCGGGCGCAGCGCGATCGGCCCGTCCGCACCGACCCGGACCTCGCCGGCACGCACGGCGCCGGCGGCGGCCGTGCGCGAGGGGAAAAGCCCCCGCTCGGCCAGTGCCGCGTCTATCCGGGTCTTGCTCACGGCAGCAACGGTAGCGGCGCGGGCACGGATTTTTACGCGATTCCGAACCGAGGTTTACGTTCTCCTTATTATTGGGTAGCATTCTCCCCGCAGCAATCAGCTCGGCACGGGAACCGAAGCTCTGTGACCCGAATCACACACGAATCGCACATACGTTCGTATTCTGGTTCAAGGATTTGCCCAGGAGGACCGATCAAGGAGTAAGCAAAAACCTTTTTGGCTGGGTTCCGCGTCACTTACATAGCGTCCATTGCTTCCCACAATGCTCGCGCCGGTGACATTCAGGGCCCGACCTACCTCCCACAGATCCACATATATAGAGATGAATATCTCTCCTCCCTGTAGTAACCCCAGAAGCGCCCCGCCTCCCCGGCGGGGCGTCTTCTGTTGTGGGGCTTTTTAGCGACCGTCGCCGGCCCGCCGTTCGCGCTCGGCGGCCAGGGCGCGTGTGTAGCGATGACGAGCTCCGGCGACCGACAGCACCGCCGCGAGGATCGTCAGCAGCAGGCCGACGACCAGGGCAATGCAGATCGCGAGAATGACCTCGAGACCCAAGTCATCGCCCGCTGACGCGTTCAGCGCTCGCAGCCGCGGATCGAGTCGGAGCCGGCGCCGCCCCGGCAGCGGTCGAAGCCAAGCCCGCCGCGAAGGACATCGGGACCTCCTCGTCCGAACAGCCGGTCGCCGCCGGCGTTGCCGAAGACCCGATCGGCCCCGGCTCCGGCCGTGACCACGTCGCTTCCGGCCCCAGCACAGACCAGGTCACGCCCGGCAAGCGTCGAGATCGTGTCGCCGCCTGCGAGGCCGACGACCACGTCACGCCCGGCGGTGCCGACGAGCTGATCGGCACCCGCGGTGCCGACGACACTGGCGGCGAAACCGCGACAGCTCGCCTGTTTCGCCACGGGGAGGACTCGCACGGCGGCCGTCGCCGTGTCGTTGGAACCGACCGGGTCGCCCTGGTCGCCCTTGATCGAGGCCGTGTTGGAGATCGAGCCGTCCTTGCGGGGGATGACGACCAGGCTGATGTCGGAGCCGGCGCCTGCAGCGAGGTTCCCGATCGCGCAGACGACTTTCTGGCCCTGCAACCCACATTGGCCGGCGGTCGAGGTCGAGGAGACGTAGTCGACGCCCTTGGGGAGCGGATCGGTCACGGTCACGCCGGTGGCCGGGTCGGGGCCGCGGTTCTCGGCTTTGATCGCGAAGGTCAGGGTCGATCCGACCGTGACCGAGGCGGCGCTCGCGGACTTCGAGATCGCGAGGTCGGCGGAACCCGGCGCCGGTGCGGCGTCGCCGGCGGCGGCGAAGCAGAGCGCGGCGAGCGGGATTGCGGCGAGCAGCAGTCGAGCGCGATGCATGGGGTCTCCTTCGGTTTCTCCCTGGCACCAGATGAAACGGCCACCGACCGCGATCGTCAGGCCTTAGTTCGCGAAAATGCGCGACGATCCCAGCGTGAGCCTGCGTTGGGGACTGATCGGATCGGGAATCGCGACGATCCTGCTGTTGCTGGCGATGTCCCCGGCCGACGAGCGCATGCAGGACACCGGCGGCCCGGGCATCGTGCCCTTCGAGCTCAGCGGCGGCCAGGATCGGGCCGACGAGATTCTCGCCGAATGGGGCGAGGACGGCCAGGACGCCGCCCGCGAGTCGCTCTGGATCGATTTCGGCTTCCTGCTCGCCTATGGGACCTTCCTGACGCTGGCGCTCGCCTGGTCACGCGACACGATCGCCCGGCGCGACTTCCCGCGCCTCTCCCGCGCCGGGCCCGTCGCGGTCTGGCTCGGCGCCGGCGCCGCGGCCTGCGACGCCGTCGAGAACACGTTCCTTCTGCTGACGCTCGACGGCGCCGGAGCCGCCGCGCCCGTGATCGCGACCGTCTTCGCCGCGGTTAAGTTCGCGCTCCTCGCGGCGGCGATCGTCTACATCGTCGCGGGTCTCGTGACCCGCTTCCGCCCCGTTCCCCGACGGCACGAGTAAACGGCACGGAAGCGCTGAGCCTTCCCAAGCTCAACGTTTCCGGACAGCGGTCCGCCTGCCTGCCGGATCCGCTTACTAGAGATGTCTCTTTTCCCTGTAGTAACCCCAGAAGCGCTGGACCCGAGGTCCGTCACTTCCTGCCATCACTGAAGAGACCGCGGAAACCTACCCGATTGAGCGTTTTGATTCAAGCTCGATCGAGGGCAGGCTCGCCGGAGCCCAGCGCGACCAGGATCCGGTCGGATACAGCCTCCCCCGTCAAGCCGACCTCCTCGCGCAGGAGCGCCGGCTTGCCGTGGGTCACGTAGTCGTCCGGCAACCCGATCCGCAGGACCCGGGCACGGGTCTCGCCGCGCTCGGCGAAGGAGTCCTCGAGGTGCTCGAGGACGGCGGAGCCGAAGCCGCCCGGCAACACGTTCTCCTCGATCGTGACGATCAGGTCGTGCCCGAGCGCGAGACGCTCGACCAGCTCGGAGTCGAGTGGCTTCGCGAAGCGGGCGTCGGCGACGGTCGGCTTGATGCCGTGCCCCTCGAGGCGCCCGGCGGCGTCGAGCGCGACCGAGACGCCGTATCCGAAGCCGAGCAGGGCGACTCGCTCGCCGCTCGCCAGCAGCTCGCCGCTGCCGATCGGAATTCGCTCGGCCTCGGCCGGGAGCTCGATGCCCTCGGCGGCCCCGCGCGGGTAGCGCAGGGCTGCGGGACCGTCGTGGTCGATCGCGGTCCGCAGCATGTGGACCAGCATCGCCTCGTCGCGCGGCGCCATCACCACCACGTTCGGGATCGGACGGAAGTAGGAGATGTCGAAGGCGCCGTGGTGGGTCGGGCCGTCATCGCCGACGAGGCCGGCGCGGTCCATCGCGAAGGTGACGTCGAGCTTCTGCAGGCAAACGTCGTGGATGATCTGGTCGTAGGCCCGCTGGAGGAAGGTGGAGTAGATCGCGCAGACGGGCTTGGCCCCCTGGATCGCCAGCCCTGAAGCGAGCAGGACCGCGTTCTGCTCGGCGATGCCGACGTCGTAATAGTGGTCGGGCAGCTCGTCGGCGAGGCGCTGCAGTCCGGTCCCACCCGCCATCGCGGCGGTGATCCCGATCACCCGCTCGTCGCGTTCGGCTTCGGCGACGATCGCGTCGGAGAAGACCTGCGTGTACTGCGGCGGCGCGCTCGGAGGCGGCGGCTTCTCCAGCATCTCGATCGCCTCGGGCGAGTCCGTTTCGGCGACCGGGACGGGCTTCGCCTCGGCCGGCTTGCCGTCGACGATCGAGTTCGGCTTCGCCGCGTGCCATTTCTCCATCGAGGCGAGGCCGCCTTCCTCGGCGGCGGCGAACCCCTTGCCCTTGACGGTGTGGATGTGGACGACGACGGGGCGTTCTGCCTCGAAGGCCTCCTCGAGCGCCTCGCGGAGGGCGTGGACGTCGTGGCCGTCGATCACCCCCATGTAGGCGAGGTCGAGCTCCTCGAAGAAGAGCCCCGGCGCCCAGTAGGCCTTGATCGCCGACTTGATCTCGGGGCCGAGCCGCTCGATCCGCTTGCCGAGGCCGAGCGGCAGCTTCGTGAGCCGGTCCTCGACTCCCTCGCGGGCGTGGTAGAGCCGCGGGTTGAGGCGGACCCGGTTGAAGTAGCGGGACAGGGCGCCGACGTTCGGCGAGATCGACATCCCGTTGTCGTTGAGGACGATCACGATCGGGGTCTGCAGGCCACCCGCCGCGTGCAGGGCCTCGTAGGCGACGCCGCCGGTCAGGGCCCCGTCGCCGATGACCGCGGCCACCCTCCCGTCCTCGCCGATGCCCTTGCGCATCGCCTCCTTGAGGCCGACGGCGTAGCCGATCGAGGTCGAGGCGTGGCCGGCGCCCATGATGTCGTGCTCGGACTCGAAGATCGAGCAGAACGGGGCGAGACCCTCGTACTTGCGGATCGTCGAGAGCTGCTCGCGGCGCCCGGTCAGGATCTTGTGCGGGTAGGCTTGGTGACCGACGTCCCAGAGGACCTTGTCGCGGGGCGAATCCAGAAGGCTGTGGAGGGCGACGGAGAGCTCGCAGGTGCCGAGGTTGGCGCCGAAGTGGCCGCCGATCTCGCCGATCGTGTCGATGATGTACTCGCGCATCTCCTGCGCGACCTGCTGCAGCTCGGCCTCGTCGAGCCGGTGCAGGTCGGTGGGGGCGTCGACGCCGTCGAGGATGGTCCCCTCCACCGCTTTGCCGTTCTCGTTGTCTTTGCCGTTCTCGCTCATTCGTTCCTGGTGAAGATGTAGTCGGCGACCCGCCTCAGCCCGTCGAGATCGGAGCCCTCGGCCTCGGCCAGAGCCGCGGTCGCCTTCGCGTGCGACTCGGCCGCCAGCTCGCGCGCGCGCTCGAGGCCGAAGAGGCTGACGTAGGTGAGTTTTCCATGTCGCTCGTCGCTTCCATGGGGCTTGCCGAGCCGCTCGTCGCTCTCGGTCACGTCGAGGATGTCGTCGACGATCTGGAACAGGACTCCGAGCTCGTCTGCGAACCGACGGTAGGGAATTGTCTCAGGTTCTGGCCGTCCCTCGAGAGTGAGCACGACTCCGACGCTGGCGGCGATCAGCCGGCCGGTCTTCAGCTCGTGCAGGGCGCGCAGCGCGGCGGCGTCGGTCTCCTCGCCGGCGACGTCGACGTACTGGCCCCCGACCATCCCGTCGACGCCGGTCGCGGCGCTGAGCTGGGCGAGGGCGGCGAGCACCCGATCCGGCGGTCCCGGCTGCTCGGCGAAGATCCGCACCGCTTCGGCGAAGAGGCCGTCGCCGGCGAGGATCGCGACGTCCTCGCCGAACTCGACGTGGGAGGTCGGCTGGCCGCGGCGGAGCTCGTCGTCATCCATCGCCGGCAGGTCGTCGTGGATCAGCGAGTAGGTGTGGATCAGCTCGATCGCGCAGGCGGCCGGCAGGAAACGCTCGGGCTCGGCACCAAGGGCGCGGGCCGTCGCCAGCGCCAGGACCGGCCGCACCCGCTTGCCGCCTGCCAGCAGCGAGTAGCGCATCGCCGCCTCGATGCCGGCCGTCGCGGCGGCGTGCGAGAACCGCAGCTCGCCGAGGGCGTCGTCGACGAGCGCGCGAAGATCGTCCGGGTACATCGGGCCGGCGCTCAGCCGCCGGCCGAGGAGTCGGCCTCGCGCATGCGCCGGTTGGCTCCCTCGACCGCCTCGGCCGAGAGCTCGGCGGCCTCGCGTGCCAGCCCGGCGGCGCGCTCGTCGTCCGCCTCGCTGCCTTCGAGCTCGGCGGCGATCGCCTTCAGCCGCTCGGATATCTCAGCCAGGCGGTTGCTCACGAGACCTCTTCGCGCTCGCGGACGATGGCGCCGAGGATCCCGTTGATGAAGCCGGGCGCGTCGGCTCCGCAGTACTCCTTCGCGGTCTCGACCGCCTCGTCGATCGCGACCTCGTGGGGAACGTCGGTGTGCTCGATCTCATACAGGGCGACCCTCATCACGTTGAGGTCGAGCGGTGCGATCCGCTCCACCGCCCAGCCCTTCGAGTGGGCGGCGATCTCGTCGTCGAGCTCTTCGCGGTGGGCCTCGACGCCCTCGGCGAGCTCGCGGGTCAGCGGCCGTGAGTCGGCGACCAGCTCCTCGAGCGGACGCCCGGTCACGTCGCGCTGGTAGCTGGCGAAGACTGCGTCGCGGCGTTGGTCAGATCGGCGCACGGCCTCACCATAGTGGCGTTTCAGGCGCGCGAGACGTACTCGCCGCTGCGTGTGTCGATCCTCACGGTCTCGCCCTCCTCGATGAAGAGCGGCACGTGGACCTCGACCCCCGACTCGAGGGTCGCCGGCTTGCTGCCACCCCCGGAGGCGGTGTCGCCCTTGAGGCCGGGCTCGGTGGTCGTGACCTTCATGTCGATCGCGCTCGGGACCTGGACGTCGCTGGGGCGTTCGTCGACGAAAAGGATCTCGACCTCGGCGTTGGGCAGCAGCCACCGCATCGAGTCGCCGACGGCGTCGGTCGGGATCTCGATCTGCTCATAATCGCGGTTGTCCATGAAGACCGCGGCGTCGCCGGAGTCGTAGAGGTACTGCATCTTGCGCGACTCGGTCCGCACCGGGCGGAACTTCTCCCCCGCCCTGAAAGTTTTGTCGATCACCGAGCCGTCCTCGATCCGCCGCAGCTTGGTGCGGACGAAGGCGCCGCCCTTGCCCGGCTTCACGTGCTGGAACTCGATGATCTTGAAGATCGTCCCGTCGATCTCGATGTGGGACCCGTTCTTGAACTGGTTCGTTGAAATCACGGCTGGGAATCCTACGGGCCGCGGCTATTCGACGGAGAAGAGGCGCCACTCGCCCGGGGCGCCCTTGAGCGTGTGGGCGCCGCGTTCGGCGAACTCGAGGCCGGAGCCGACGACCAACTCCCGCACCGTGCTCGAGACGAGGATCTCGCCGGGCCCGGCGAGGGAGCCGATCCGGGCGCCGATGTTGACCGCCATGCCACCGACGTCCTCGCCGATCAGCTCGACCTCACCGGTGTGGATCCCGACCCTGACGTCGAGGTCGATACCGTCGAGTTCGGCGCGGATCGCGTCGGCGCAGCGGATCGCTCGGGCGGGGCCGTCGAAGGTCGCGAGGAAGCCATCGCCCATCGTCTTCACCTCACGGCCGCGATGGACTTCGAGCTGGCGGCGTACCGAGGCGTCGTGGCGTTCGAGCAACGCCCGCCAGCGCGTATCGCCCAGCTCGGCCGCCCGTTCGGTCGAGCCGACGATGTCGGTGAAGAGGACCGTGGCGAGGACCCGCTCGGCGTCGTGGGCGCGACGGCTGCCGAGCAGGAACTCCTCGACCTCGTCGAGCAGCGCGTCCTGGTCGCCCGCGAAGGGAAGGTGGTCCCCGCCGGGGAGCTCGACGAGGCGGGCGTCGGGGATGTGGTCGGCCAGGTAGCGGCCCTGGCCGGCCGTGATGATCCGGTCGTCCACCCTGTGCAGAACCAGGGTCGGGACGCGGACGCTGGGGAGAACGGCGCGCACGTCGATATCGCGGTAGAGGTCGACGAGGGCGATCGCGCCGGACGGGCTCGTCCCCTGGCGCAGGAGGCGCGCCCACCAGGTTTCGAACTCGGCGTCGCCCTCGGCGCTCGGTGCCCAGACGTCGACCGCGACCGGTCCGCCCCATTCCGCCTGGACCCGCGCACCCCAGCGGTCGAGCTGCTCCTCGGGCAGCCCCCACGGGAAGTCGGGCGAGCGCAGCATCTTCGCCTGGGTCCCATAGAGGACCAGCGAGCTGGCCCGCTCCGGGAACGTGGCGGCGAAGAGCGTCGACATCGGGCCGCCCTCGGAGATTCCGACCACGGCGGCGCTCTCGCATTCGGCCGCGTTCATCACCGCCCGCATGTCCTCCATCGAGTCCTCGAGCGTCGGCGGCTGGCCGGGCCGGTCGGATAGCCCCTGGCCGCGCTTGTCGAAGATGATCAGGCGGCCGAGGCCGGCCAGGCGTCGGAGGAAGCGCGACATCGCCGGGCTTTCCCAGGCGAGCTCGACGTGGGAGACGAAGCCGGGGACGAAGACGATGTCGAGCGCGCCCTCACCGTGCACCTGGTAGGCGATGCTGACGTCACCGGAGCGCGCGTATCTGGTCGGCGAATCCATGGCTCCGCACCATTCTCCTCTAGGCTGTGTTCAGCAGGGGGAAGATGTTGAAACGACTGACGACAGCCATCTCGGTGCTCGGCGCGACGCTCGCGATCGCCGCTGTCGCCTCCGCCGAAATCCTCGTCGACCCGCCCTCGCGGGCCGAATACGTCTCCACGGTCGACCCGATCTGCAAGAAGACCTTCGACACCAACAGAAAGGTCCTCAAGAACGTGAGGCCGCTGGTCAAGGCGGACAAGTTCGACCCCGCGGCCGCCAAATTCGCCACCGCCTCGAAGAACGTCGGCTCGATGATCAAATCGCTCGAAGCCGTGCCGCGCCCGACCGAAGACTCGGTGCGGCTCGAAAAGTGGTTCAAGTTCCTGAAGATCATCAAGACGAACCTGGGCAAGATCGGGACCGCTCTGAAGCAGGAAAACGAAGTCAAGGCGAATCACGAAACGATCCGCACCGAACGCAGCAGCAACGCGGCCAACAACGTCAGCTTCGTCTTCCAGTTCAAATACTGCGCTCTGAAACCCTCGCAGTTCTAGGAGCGGCTGGCGGTGCTCGTCGTCAGCGACGAGGCAGCGCTCCCGCTCAGCACCCGGCGCACCAGGCCGGGGGCGACGACGCGGGCGACGGCCGCCAGCGCGTAGGGCCGCGGCACGTAGCGCTCCGCCTTTCCCCCGGGCCCGGTCTCGACGATCGCCTCGGCGACCTTCTCCGGCTTCGAGACCATCCAGCGGGTGAGCGCTTTCTCGCGCAGCTCGGTCGCCGGGAAGCCCTCGGTCTCGATGTAGCCCGGCAGCACCAGGCCGACGTGGACCCCGGCTGCCTTCTCCTCGGCGTAGAGCGCGTCGGACCAGCCGATCAGGGCGAACTTGCTCGCCGAGTAGGAGCCGGTGCGGGCGCGGGCGACGCGGCCGGCGGTGCTGGCGACGTTGACGATCGCCGCCGGCGCCGAATCGCGAAGCAGCGGCAGCAGCGCCTCGGTGAGCCGCACGACTGCGTCGAAGTTGAGGTCCATGTGACGTTTGACGTTCTCGTGCCCGGCCTCGGCGAAGCTGCCCCGCCAGGAGGCGCCGGCGTTGTTGACCAGGAGCCCGAGGCCGTCGTGCCGCTCGGCCACGTGGGCACGAACCCGCTCGGGGGCGTCAGCGTCGGTCAGGTCCGCGCCGAGGTAGGTCGCACGGCAGGGAAGCGACTCGGCGAGCTTGGCGAGGCGATCCTCGCGGCGAGCCACCAGGACCAGCTCCCAGCCGGGCTCGACAGCGAGCCGCTTCGCGGTCGCCTCGCCGATCCCGCTCGAGGCGCCCGTGATCACCGCTGTTCTCGTCGCCGGCATCTGGAACAACCTATTCTCTCCGCCGATGGCTGACACTCCCGCATTGCTCGACCAGTTGCTGCGCGCCGGCGCCCCCTCCGGGTACGAGGGCCCGGCTGCCCGGGTCTGGCGCGAGGCGGCATCGTTCGCGGCCCTCTCCAGCGACGGGCTCGGCTCATCGGTGGCGCGGATCGGCGAGGAGGGCCCGCTGCTGGCGGTCGTCGGCCACATCGACGAGATCGGCCTCGTCGTCACCCACATCGACGAGAAGGGTTTCCTCTACTTTGCGCCGATCGGCGGCTGGGACCCGCAGATCCTCGTCGGCCAGCGAGTCGAGGTCCGCGGCCGCGACGGTCTCGTCCCCGGCGTCGTCGGCCGCAAGCCGATCCACCTTCTCGATCCCGACCAGCGCAAAAAGGTCGTCGAGCTCAAAGGCCTTCACATCGACATCGGCGCCGCCGACCGCGACGAGGCCGCCGAGCTGGTCCGGGTCGGCGACCCGGCGGTGATCGCGGCCGAGCCGGTCGAGCTGGTCGGCGAGCGCCTGGTCTCGCGCTCGATGGACAACCGCCTCGGCGCCTACGTCGCGCTCGAGAGCCTGCGCCGGACCAGCGAGTCCGACGCCTTCAAGGCGAGCTTCGCCGCCGTCGCCGCGGTCCAGGAGGAGATCGGGCTCTTCGGCGCCCGCACCTCGACTTTCAGCGTGCGACCGGACTTGGCGATCGCGGTCGACGTCACCCACGCGACCGACGCTCCCGGGGTCGACGAGAAGGAGGTCGGCAGCCACCCGCTCGGCTCCGGGGCGGTGATCGGGCGCGGCTCCACGCTCTCGCCGAAGGTCTTCGAGCTGCTCGTCGAGGCCGCCGAGGCGGAGGGCATCGACTACTCGATCGGAGCCAGCGGTCGTGGCACCAGCACCGACGCCGACGCGATCCAGATCTCGCGCTCGGGGATCCCGACCGGCCTGGTCTCGATCCCGATCCGCTACATGCACTCACCGGTCGAGCTCGTCGACCTCGGCGATGTCGAGGCGGCCGTGAAGCTGGTCGCCGCCTTCGCCGCGAGGCTCGACGGCGAGATCGACCTCAGCCGCTAGTTGGCACCGAAGAAGACCGTGTCGCGCCCGTTCGCCTTGGCGGCGTAGAGCGCGTCGTCGGCGCGGTGCACGAGGTCGTCGCCGTCGAGGGGCCCCGGGCGCGAGACGGCGGCGCCGATGCTTACCGTCATCTCGACGCCGACCGGGCGCAGGTCCCGGATCGCCAGCCGCAAGCGCTCGGCGATGTCGACCGCGTCGCGCTTCGTCGCTCCCGGGAGCACGACGAGGATCTCCTCGCCGCCGACCCGATAGATGGAGTCGCCCGCCCGCAGTTTGGACCGCATCGCGTTGGCGACCTCCTGGAGGACGGTGTCGCCGGCGGCGTGGCCGAGCCTGTCGTTGACTCGCTTGAAGTGGTCGAGGTCGCAGAGCAGGAGCGCGTGCGAGCCCGCGGCGGCGCCTTCCAGCTCCGCCAGCCGCTGCTCGAGCGCGCTGCGGTTGAAGAGCCCGGTCAGCGGGTCGACGGTCGAGCTGCGCCGGTGGGCGCGGTCGGACTCCGCAAGTGCCCCGGAGAGGATCACGGCGCCGAGCACGAGCGCGATCGTGGCAATCACCTGCTGGTGGGCGGCGGCCGCGGTCCCGGGGTCGAGCCCGTAGGTGCAGGCGAGGACGAGTGTGAGGACGTAGGCCGTCCCGATCGCGATCCCGCGCTGCTCGAAGCGGGCCCCGAGGGTGACGGCGGGAAGTGCGAACCACATCAACGCCGGACTCTCGGCGCCACCGGTTCCATAAACGGCTCCGGCCAGAAGCAGCGGCGTAATCCCCCAGGCGCCCGCCACCCAGGCCGCGGGATGGGCCGAGCGCCGCATGAAGCGGTCGGCGACGCCGAAGCCGGCGAACCCGACGCCCAGCGGCAGAACCCACCACCACCCGAGCTCGGGCCCGAGAGCGAGGAGGCAGAGGGCGAGGATCGCGAAGCAGCCGGTGCGGTAGCGGCGCAGGCGGAGCTCCATGTCGATCAGGCGCTCGCGCCTGGCGGCGGCCCGGAAGCCGGCCAGCGACTCGGTGCTCTCGGCCGTCGCGATCACCCTCGGGGAATCGACCGAACGCAGCCGAGGGATGAGAACTGCAGCCCGCGAACCCGTCCTAGTCGACGATCTCCAGGTCTTTCGGAAGGCCGCTGAGGTTTCGGTGCCCGTCCTCGGCGACGACGACCAGGTCCTCGATCCGCACACCCAGCTTGCCGGGCAGGTAGACACCGGGCTCGACCGTCACCACTTCGCCCGCGGCGAGGACGTCGTCGGAGCGCTGGGAGAGCCGCGGGCCCTCGTGCACCTCGAGGCCGACCCCGTGCCCGAGACCGTGGCCGAAGCGATCCCCGTGCCCGGCCTCGGCGATCGGATCGCGGGCGGCGCTGTCGACCGCCTCGCCGGATGCGCCGGCACGGACCGCCTCGAGCGCCGCGGCCTGCGCCCGCAGGACCAGCTCGTAGAGCTCGCGCCCCTCCTCCCCCGGCTCGCCGACGGCGTAGGTCCTGGTGCCGTCCGAGCAGTAGCCGTCGAGCTTCGCCCCCATGTCGAAGACGACCAGCTGGCCCGCCTCGATCGTCCGCTCGCCCGGCTCGGCATGCGGCAGGGCGCCGTTCGGGCCGGCCGCGACGATCGTCGGGAACGAAGGCTCGGAGCCGAGCTCCCGCATGCGCGCCTCGGCGGCGGCGGCGACATCGCGCTCGGTACGGCCCCCGAGGCCGCGCTCGAGGCTCCAGCGCCAGATCTCGTCGGCCAGCTCGGCCGCGGCCGCGATCGCCGCCAGCTCGGCCTCGTCCTTGACCCGACGCAGCTCCTCCACCGCCCCTCCGGCCGCCTTCAGCTCGACCCCGTCGGCGAGTTTCTCCTTCAGCTTCTCGAGCATGCGAACGGAGGTGTGGTCGTCCTCGAACCCGACCGTCCCGGTCAGGTGCTCGGCGATCCCGGCGAGCCAGTCGTCGCGGACCGTGACCACGTCCCAGCCGTCGATCTCGGCCTCGGCCCGCTCGGTATAGCGAAAGTCGGTGAGGAAGACGCGGGTCTCGGGCCCGCAGACACAGGCGCCGTTGGTGCCCCCGAAGCCGGTCAGGTAGCGGACGTTGACGAGCTCGGTGACGAGCATCAGGTCGAGCTCGTCCTCGGCGACGGCCGCCCCCAGTCGCTCGCCCCGCTCGCTCATATCCCCAGCTCCTTGGCCGCGACCTCGAGCGCGTCCCGGTAGCCGTCGGGGCCCTTGCCGGAGATCTTCTCGAGGACGAGGCCGTCGAAGACCGAGACGCGGCGCCAATCCTCTCGGGACTCGACGTCGGAGAGGTGGACCTCGACGGCCGGCATCCGGGCGACGTCGAGGGCGTCGGCGATCGCGCGGCTGTAGTGGGTCCAGGCGCCGGCGTTGACGATCGCGGCATCGGCGACGTCGGGGAGTCGGTGCAGGTAGTCGACGAACTCGCCCTCGGAGTTGGTCTGGAAGAAGATCGTTTCGAGGCCCAGCTCCCCGGCCCAGCCCGAAATCCGCTGCTCGAGCTCGCGCAGCGAGAGGCCGCCGTAGACCCCGGGGTCGCGGCGCTCGAGGATGTCGAAGTTGACCCCGTGGAGGACGGCGACGCGGTTGTGGGCACCGCTCATGGCCGCAAGCCTTCCACAGCGCCGCGCACGGCATCGGGGTCGAGCTGCTGCCCCTCGCGAGGCTCGCCCGGGGTCGAGAGCAGGACGAAGCCGACGCCCTCGGCGGTGCGCTTCTTGTCGCGCTGGAGCGCCTCGAGGATCTCCTCGACCCCGATCGAGGCGTCGAGGGTCGGCGGCAGCCCGTGGCGGGCGAGGAGCGACTCGACCTCCGCGGCAAGCTCCGGCGCCCCGGATAGCCGCAGCACAGCCAGCAGGCCGAGGCCGACCGCCTCGCCGTGGCGGTAGCGCGAGTAGCCGCTGGCCGCCTCGATCGCGTGGCCGACGGTATGACCGAGGTTGAGGACGTGGCGGAGACCGCCGTCGCGCTCGTCGGCGGCGACCACCGCGCACTTGTAGCGGGCGCAGGCAAAGACGACGTCGTCGAGGTCCCCGGGGTCGAGGGCCTCGATCGTGCGGACCCGGTCCCAGAGGGCGCCGCCCGCGAGCAGGCCGGTCTTGATCGCCTCGACGAAGCCGGCGGCGAGCTCCTCCGGGGGCAGGCTGGCAAGGGCGTTCGTGTCGGAGAGAACCGCGCTCGGCTGGTGATAGGCGCCTGCGTAGTTCTTGCCCTCGGGCAGGTCGACGCCGGTCTTGCCCCCGTAGGCGGAGTCGACCTGGGCTACGAGCGTGGTCGGGACCTGGACGAACGGGACGCCGCGCTGGTAGGTGTGGGCGCAGAAGCCGGCGAGGTCGCCGACGACGCCGCCACCGAGGGCGACGACGTGGTCGGAGCGGGTCATCGCCGCGACGGCGAGCTCGCGCAGGACCCGCTCCGCCTCGCTCATCGTCTTCGCGGCCTCGCCGGGCGCGACCTCGACCGTGGCTGCAAGCGGCCCGACCTTCTCCGCGTAGAGCGCGGCGACGTTCGAGTCGCTGACGCAGAAGCGGCGGCTCTCGAGCGGCCACCAGCCGGCGTCGAGCAGGCCCGGGCCGATGAAGGCCGGGTACTCGGCCGACGCGCTCGCCGCCCACAGCATCCGGACGCCCTCGGGAAGCCCGGCGAGCGCTCGGATCGACGGCAGCGCTCGCTCGACGCTGCCGCGGTCGACGGTCGAGACGACGGCGTCGGCGAGCTCTTCGTAGAGCGGCAGGCGCTCGGCGAGCATCGCGGTCACGTCCTCCTCGCTGCGCGCCAGCGGCCGGTTCGAGTGGGCGATCCGTCGCCAAGCCTCGGGCGCGTCGACCTGGAGCCAGACGACGGTGTGGCGCCCGAGCGCGTCGCGGACGCGGTCGCTGAGGACGCTGCCTCCACCAAGGGCGATCGCGCCGCCGTCGGCGCTCTCGAGCAGCTCGCCGACGACCTCGGCCTCACGGGCGCGGAAGGCGTCCTCCCCATCGTTCTCGAACGCCTCGGCGATCGGCTTGCCGAAGGCGGCTTCCATCAGGTCGTCGACCTCGGTCGTCTCGAGCCCGGCGGCCCGGGCGGCGGCAAGGGCGGTCGACTTTCCGGCTCCCATGAAGCCGATGAAGACGATCGCCGGCTCCGTCATATACGCCACCTCCTCCGCTCCCGCGCGGCCGCGCTCATCATGACCGGCGATCTCGCGGCCGCGCTTCCGCGTCCGGGGGTGACTTCCCGAGCTTCAACCTCGCCAGTCAATTCTGGCCTTGTACGCGTCCACTGCGGCGCGGACGTCGTCGATGTGATCGCCGCCGAACTTCTCCCGGTAGCAGGCGGCCAGGGTGAGGCAGACCATCGCCTCGCCGACCACGGCGGCGGCGGGGACGACGGTCGAGTCGGTCCGCTCGCGCAGGGCCTGGGCGGGCTCCTTGGTCTCGGTGTCGACCGACCGCAGCGGCTTGGTCAGGGTCGAGATCGGCTTGATCGCCGCCCGTACCGAGAGCGGCAGGCCGTTGGTCATCCCGCCCTCGAGGCCGCCGGCATGGTTGGTCTCGCGGTGGTAGCCGCGCTGCTCGGACCAGAAGATCTCGTCGTGGGCCTCGGAGCCGGGACGACCGGCGACGTCCCAGGCTTCGCCGATCGCGACGCCCTTCACCGACTGGATCGAGGCCACCGCGCCGGCCAGCCGGCCATCGAGGCGGTCTTCCCAGGAGATGTGCGAGCCGAGCCCGGGGACGAGCCCGAAGGCGCGCACCTCGAAGCTGCCGCCGAGGCTCTCGTTCGCCTTGCGCAGGCGGTTGATCTCCTCGACCATCGCGGCACTGGCGTCAGGGTCGAGGCAGCGGACCGGGTCCTCGTCGACGGTGGCGAAGTCCGCCGGGCCGAGGTCGGGGCGCTCGGGAGCGCGGACCGAAGCGATCTGCAGGACGTGGCTGTGGACGCTGACGCCGAGCGCAGCGAGAAATCCGCGGGCAAGGGCGCCGGCGGCGACCCGGGCGGCCGTCTCCCGGGCGCTGGCGCGCTCGAGCACGTTGCGGATGTCCCGGTGCCCGTATTTCTGGGCGCCGACCAGGTCTGCGTGCCCTGGACGTGGCAGGTGGACCTCGTCGGGCTCGAACCCCTCGACCGGCCAGGGGTTCATCCGCTCCTCCCAATTCGCGTAGTCGCGGTTGGCGACCAGCACCGCGATCGGGCTGCCGAGGGTGCGCCCGTGGCGGACGCCGGAGCGGACCTCGACGCTGTCGGTCTCGATCTTCATCCGCCCGCCGCGACCGTGCCCGAGCTGGCGGCGTGCCATGTCGCCGTCGAGCGAATCGCGGTCGAGCTCGAGGCCCGCGGGCATGCCCTCGACGATCGCGACCAGGCCTGGCCCGTGCGACTCGCCGGCAGTTGTGAATCGGAAACCGCCCATCGCGGTCAAGGCTATAGGTGGGCGGCTAGGCGGGAGGTCGACCGCGCTTGAAGACGATCGTTCTCACCTTCTGGCGTGGTACCCCGGCGCCGCTGGGTTCGAATTTGACCTTCATCCGCAGCCGCAGCTTGCCGAATTTGTTGAGGCGCACGAGGGTGATCGCCCAGGAGCGGATCGGGATCGTGACCACGCCCGGACCGGTGGTGGTCCGAGTGAGGAACTTGAGGCCGCTCCCGGCGACCGCGGCGGTGCCGGCGGCCGGCACTTCGACCTTGACCGAGCCCGAGCCCTTGCCCACCTTGACCTGGAGGATCCGGAACTGCGGCTTGGGCGGCTCCGGCGGCGGCGGAGGCGGCTCCGGCGGGTTCGGGCACTGGCCTTCCGGGGGCCGCTCGTAGGCCCCGGCGTCGGGCAGCGGCTTCGCATGGGGGCCGAGGCAGCTCGGCTGGGCCCGGCTGGCGCCGTCGATGTCGACGCCGCCGTCGAGCGGGTCGTCGACGCCCGCGTCGAGGGTCGGAGACCCCGCCGCCTCGTGGAAGTCCCCGGTGGGCGCATCGACGAACAGCGGGGCGGCGGTCGAGTTGCCCTCGGTGCCGGCGTCGGTGACGTCGATTTCGTTGTTGATCTCCTGAACCGTGGCGTAGTTCGATCCGGCCGTCCGCACGAGCACGCGAGGGAAGACTTTGACGTCTTGCACGTCGGCTGCGATGTCGAAGCCGTTGGCGGCGCGGGAGATCAAGTTCTTGGCGTCGACGAGGAGCTTGGCGTCGCCGCCGGCAAATGCTTCGAGGCCGTCTCCGCCACGGCCGGCCGCGATCGCGGTCACGTTGCGGAGAGTCACGACCTTCTCGGGCCCCTCGTCGGCGACGCTGATGCGCACCGCGTCGGCCGTGCTCGGGCCTTCGGACTCATTCGACCAGCAGACGCTGTCGCGAATCGTCGCCGTCTCATAGCCGCTGCCGAGCCGGATGAAGCAGGCCCCCGGCTCTTCGATCACCTCGTCTTCGCTCGAATAAGAGACGAAGACGCGTTCCGCCGTTCCCCGTTCGATCAACAACGGCCCCGCACCGGCGAAGGCGAGATCGTGAATGCGGGTGCCGGGGCCCGCGCTTGGCGTCACCTGGACGAAAGAAGTCGACGTGGTCCGAATCAGCGGCCGAGAGCCAATCGTGCCGCCGAGGTCGATTTCCTTCGAGATCTGCAGCGGTCCGACCGGGAGATCTGCCGGCCCGTATTCGCCCGGCCCCACCGAGACAGAGTCGCCATCCTCCGCTTCCGCTACCGCGGTTTCGAGGTCACATGGATCGTCCGCGGCGCAGTCAGCGGTAGGCCCGCCGCCAGGCGTCGTGTAGAGGATTTCCGCGGCGGAGGCGGCGGTGGGCACGGCGAAGAGCACTAAGAGCGAAAGAGCCAGCAGCGTGAGACCACGGTTCCGTCTCGGAACACGTAGCTGCCCATACCCTTCCCCCGAAGCCCTGCGAACCACGAGCCTAGGCTACACGCGATTCGCCGCGGCTGCCCTCATTTTGTCCAGCGGTGCCTCGAGCCCCGTCCAGATCCGGAAAGAGCGTGCCCCTTGGCGGACCAGGACCTCGATCCCGTCGACCGTCTCGGCACCGCCGGCCTCGGCCGCGGCGAGGATCGCCGAGCGGCGAGCCCCGTAGACCATGTCGACGACGACCTGGCCGGAGCGGAACCGCGCCGGGTCGAGCGGCAGCGACTCGAACGGGTCCTCGCCGTCGAGGCCGGCGGCGGTCGAGTTGACGATCAGCTCGTACTCGCCCGCGTCGGGCTCCTCGACCGGGCTGCCCCCCAGCTCCTCGCAGAGGTTGCGGGACCGGAGAGCTGTCCGGTTCCAGACCTCGACCTTGGCGCCCTCTCGCAGCAGGCCCCAGACGACCGCCCGCGCGGCACCGCCGGCTCCGAGCAGGAGCGTGCGACGGCCGGCCGGGGACGACGGCAGCGCCTCCAGCAGGCCGTCGGCGTCCGTGTTGTCGGCATCGATCCCGTCGTTTCCGAAGCTGAGCGTGTTGGCGGCGCCGATCTCGCGCGCTGTCTCCGAGAGGCGGTCGGCGAGGGCGAGGGCGGCGCCCTTGTGGGGGACGGTGACGTTGGCGCCGACGAACCCCTCCGCCGCCAACCCCTGTACGGCGGACTCGAACTGGTCGGGCGCGAGGTCGATCGCCTCATAGGACCACTGGTCGGCGAGGCCGAGCGCGGCGAAGGCGGCGGCGTGCATTGCCGGCGAGCGCGAGTGCTCGACGGGATGCCCGAGGACCGCGAGCCGCTTCATTCCTCGCAGGTGTCCGGCGAGTTCCCGCCCGCGGCTTCGCGGGCTTCGTCGTAGGCGGCGGCATCGGCTTCGAATTCGGCTTCGGTCTTCGAGAACTCGAGTTCGTTGCAGGCGCCGGGTTTGGTCACGTAAAAGAGGAAGTCCTCCTTGGCGGGCTGCGCCGCCGCTTCGATCGCGGCCAGGCCCGGGTTGCCGATCGGGCCCGGTGGGAGGCCCGGGTTGATCCGGGTGTTGTAGGGCGAGTCGGTCGCCAGCTCCGATTCGGTCAAAGGACTGTCGAAGTTACCGACCGCGTAGCGGACGGTCGCGTCGATCCCCAGCGTCATCCCCGCCTTCAGGCGGTTGTAGATCACCGCCGCGACCAGCGGGTCCTGCGACGGGGTTCCGGACTCGGCCTGGACCATCGAGGCGATCGTCACCACGTCGTAGACGGTCAGGTTCTTCGACTTCGCGTAGCTCATGTCGACGCCCTCGATCCGCCGCTTGAAGTCCTCGACCTGGAGCTGGACGAGGTCGGCGGCGGGGGCGCCGGGCTTCAGTTCGAAGGTGTCGGGGAAGAGGAAGCCCTCGAGGCTTTCCGCCCCCTTGCCCCCGTACTTGGCCGGGTTGAGGTACTTGGAGCTGATGCTGGCGTCCATGTAGCTGCCCTCGAGTCCCGATTCCTCGGCGAGCGAGGCGATCTGCTCGCGGGTGTAACCCTCGGGGATCGTCAGCGTCGAGACCTTTTTCAGCGGCGCCGTCGAGAGCGTTTCGATCGCGTCGCCGTAGGACATGTCGTTCTCCATCACGAAGCGGCCCGGGTAGAGGTCCGACCGCTTGCCGGAGATCGTCACCCGGACCTGGAACAAGGTCGAGCTCGAGACGACCCCCTTCTCGCCGAGGATGTCGCCGACTTCGCTGACGCTCGAGCCTTTCGGGATCTGCACCACGACCCGTCCCGAGCCCTCGCCGTGGAAGGGCTGGAAGAGCGCGACCAGGAACCAGAGCAGGAGCAGGCCGAGGACCGCCCCGACGACCCGGAAGGGGTGGTGGCGCAGGGCGCCGAGGACGCCGGCTCCGGGCCGCGGCGGCCGCGGGCCTCGCGGCGGGGCGGGCGGAGGCGGCTCGCCCTCTTCCTCCTCGAAGGGCTCGGGGTCCTCGTCCCAGAACTCCTCTTCCGCAGTGCGCGGCGGCACCGGCGGGTCGGGTGCGGGGGGCGGAGACGGTGGAGGCGGTGGCGCGGCGGCCTCCTGCTCGTCCTTGCCCTGGCGCTTCAGGCGGCGCTCTTCGCGTTCGCGGCGGCGCTGCTCGCGGGCCTCGGCGTCGGGGTCGTCCGGCCTGGAGAAGGGGTCGGTGCGCCAGTCGTCAGCCATCGTCGTCGTCCCCCTTACCCGCGTTTGCTGCCAGGTAGCCCTCGAGCAGGTGAGCCGCTGCGAGCGAGTCGGCCGAAGCGGTCGCGCCCCCGCGGCGGCTCGCCTCGGCCATCCGCGTCGTCAGTCGCTCGTCGTAGGTCTCGACCGCGACGCCCTCGAGGATCGCCTTCAGTTCGGCGCAGAAGGTGCGGGCGATCGCAGCCTGCGCGCCTTCCTCGCCGCTGAGATGGAGCGGCAGGCCGACGACGACCACCTCGACCCCGTGCTCGGCGACGAGCTCGGCGACCGAGCGCGGCTCGGGCGGCTCGATCGTCGGCAGTGGCCGGACGAGGGTGCCGCTCGGGTCCGAGATCGCGCAGCCGATCCTGACCGTGCCGTGATCGAGAGCGAGAACGCGCATCGGAGGGGCGCTACCCGATCTCCCGCTCGATCGCGGCCCGGGCGGTGGAAAGGGCCTCGTCGAGCCCGTCGGGGTCCTTGCCCCCGGCCTGCGCCATCTCCTCGCGGCCACCTCCCCCGCCCCCGACGGCGGGAGCGGCCTCGCGCACGATCGCCGCGGCCGAGAGGCCGAGGGCCGTCGCGTCCTTCGAGACGAGGACGACGAGACCGACCTTGCCGCCGTCGGCGCCACCGAGGGCGACGGCCGAGGCGCCGCCGAGCTTCGACTGGACGCGGTTGGCGAGGTCGAGCAGCTGCTTCTGGTCGGCGATCGGCGCCTGCGCCGCGACCACCTTCGCGGCACCGACGTCCTCCGCCGCCGCGGTCAAGCGGTCGGCCTCGCCGGAGAGCAGCTCCTGAGCGGCTGCCTTGGCGCCCTTGCCCGCCTCTTTCAGCTTCTCGGCCGCGCGCCGGGCGCCGCCGACCGGGTCCTGCGGCGAGCCAAGCAGCTCGCCGACCTGCTCGAGGCCGCGCTCGCGCTCGCGGAACCAGTCGATCGCTTCGGGCCCGGTCAACGCCTCGACCCGACGCACGTTGGCGGCGCTCGAGCCCTCCGAGGCGATCTTGAAGATGCCGACCTCGGCGGTGTTGGCGACGTGGGTGCCCCCGCAGAGCTCGCGCGAGACGCCGTCGACCTCGACGACCCGGACCCACTCGCCGTATTTCTCGCCGAACAGCGCCATCGCCCCGAGCTTCTCCGCCTCGGCCCGCTCCATCTCCAGCCAGCGCACCGGGTGGCTCGACTTGACCCACTCGTTGACCTGGTCCTCGACGTCGCGCAGCTCCTCGGCGCTCAGCGCCTGGCCGTGGGTGAAGTCGAAGCGCAGCTTGTCGGGCCGGACCGCGGAGCCGGCCTGGCGCACGTGGTCCCCGAGGCGGGCACGCAGGGCCGCGTGGAGCAGGTGGGTGGCGGTGTGGTTGCGCATCGTCGCGTGACGCGCCTCGGAGTCGACCACCGCCTCGACCTGGCCCTCGACCGCGGGATCGGACTCGAGCAGCAGCGCCTGGTCTTCGCCGAGGCGGAACACGTCCTCGACCGCGATCTCGGCACCGCCGGCCCGGAGCACCCCAGAGTCGGCGACTTGACCGCCACCCTCGGCGTAGAACGGGCTCTCGTCGAGCTTGGCGAGGAAGCTGCCGTCGAGCTGCTCGACCGAGGCGATCCCGGTCTGCACCCGCAGGGTCTCGTAGCCGACGAAGGTGGTCGGCGGCGCGGCCGCGGCGAACGCCTGCACACGCTCGTGAGTGTCCTCGGATCCGTGGGCGGTGGCGGCGCCGGTGCGAGCGCGCTCGCGCTGCTCGTCCATCAGCTCGCTGAAGCCGTCGTCGTCGACCGAGAGGCCCTGCTCGGCGAGCAGCTCCTTGGTCAGGTCGTAGGGGAAGCCGTAGGTGTCGTGGAGCTTGAAGGCCTCCTCGGCGTCAATCCACGAGGTCCCGGCCTCCTGCGCCTCGCCGACCAGGCGCTCGAGCAGCTCGGTGCCGCGCTCGAGGGTCCGGCCGAAGCTCTCCTCCTCGTCGGCGATCCAGCGCTCGATCGTCGCCCGCTCATCGTTCAGCTCGGGGTAGGCGTCGCCCATGATCTCGATCGTGCGCTCGGCGAAGCGACCCAGCCACGGCGACTCGAGCCCGAGGACCCGGCCCTGCTGGATCGCCCGGCGCATGATCCGCCGCAGGATGTAGCCGCGGTCTTCGTTCGAGGGCACGACCCCGTCGGCGATCAGGAAGCCGGCACCACGCGAGTGGTCGGCGACGATCCGCATCGCCCGCGTCACCTTGCCGCCCTCCTCGTAGGAGTGCCCGGAGAGCTCCTCGGCGAGGTCGAGCAGCGGCCGCACCAGGTCGGTCTCGAAGACCGAAGGAACGTCCTGGAGGATCGCCGCCATCCGGTCGAGCCCCATCCCGGTGTCGATATTCCGCATCGGCAGCTCGGTGAGGCTTCCGTCGGCGCCGAGGTCGTAGGTCATGAAGACGTGGTTCCAGAACTCGAGGAAGCGGTCGGTGTCGTCGCCGGGGCGATCGTCGGTGCCCCCGAACCCCTCACCGCGGTCGAAGTAGAGCTCCGAGCACGGGCCGCAGGGGCCGGTCGGGCCAGCCTGCCAGAAGTTGTCCTCGCGTCCGAGTCGAACGATCCGCTCATCGGGGACCCCGACCTCGCGCCAAATCGCGATCGCCTCGTCGTCGGGGCCGAGGCCGAGCTCCTCGTCGCCACCGAAGACCGTCACCCAGATCTTCTCCGGGTCCATCCCGAATCCCTGGGTGGGGAGCTCCCAGCCCCAGGGGATCGACTCGGCCTTGAAGTAATCGCCGAAGCTCCAGTTGCCCAGCATCTCGAAGAAGGTGAGGTGGCGGGCGGTGTTGCCGACCTCCTCGATGTCGGTCGTGCGAAAGCACTTCTGGACGTCGGCCAGGCGCGGCGCCGGCGGCTTCTCGCGGCCGAGGAAGTAGGGCTTGAACGGCTGCATCCCGGCCGTGGTCAACAGCACCGAGGGATCGTGCACCGAGGGCACGAGCGACGCCGAGGGCACGATCGTGTGGCCCTGCTCCTCGAAGAAGGAGAGGTATGTCCTGCGGATCTCGGCGGCCTTCATGGGGGTCAGAGCCTAAGCGCTGCCGGTGACGATGGGAGGCGGGTCAGGCGGCGGCCGCGATGGTGCCGTGACCGACGATCGCATCGCCGGCGAGCAGCACCGCGGTCTGTCCGGGGCTGGCGGCCGAGAACTCCTCGCCGAGCTCGACCTCGAGCGCCTCGTGGCGGCCCGGCTCGAGCCCGCTGGCCGCGGTCGTGGCGGGCAGCGCCCGCGAGTGGTAGCGGAGGCGGATTCCGTCGACCGACCCCCCCTCGCGGTGCAGTTGGGCGTCGCGAAGCCGGATCCTGGTGGTGCCGAGCTCGGCGCGGGTTCCGACCGTGACGGTGTTGGCATCGGCGTCGGTGGCGAGCACGTAGAGCGCCTCCGGCGCCGAAACGCCGATCCCGCGCCGTTGGCCGACGGTGAACTCGTGCTGCCCCTGGTGGCTGCCGAGACGGCGGCCGGCGCGGTCGAGGACGTCGCCGCGGCGCGGCTCGAGCCCGCCGTGCCGGCGGAGGAAGCGGCTCTTGCCCTGTCCGGCGAGGAAACAGAGGTCCTGGCTCTCGGGCTTCTTGGCGACAGAGAGGCCATGGCGGGCCGCGATCTCGCGGACCTCGGCCTTGTTCAGCTCCGTGAGCGGAAACCGCAGACGGCCCAGAAGCCGCGGCGGCAGCGCCGCCAGCATGTAGCTCTGGTCCTTGGCGGCGTCGGCGCCCGATGCCAGCAGCGGGCCGGCACCGTCGTCGACGATCCGCGCGTAGTGGCCGGTGACGAGACTGGCGGCGCCGAGGCGCTCGGCGAGGTCGAGCATCGCCGCGATCCGCACCTCGCCGTTGCAGACGATGCAGGGGTTGGGCGTGGCGCCCTCGGCGTAGCCGGAGAGGAAGGTCCCGACGACGCGGCGGCGGAAGTCCTCCTCGAGGTCGAGGGTGAGGTGGGGAATGTCGAGCGAGTGGGCCACGGCACGGGCGCCGAGCACCGCCTCGGGCGAGCAGCAGGCCTTGGCGCCGTCGGTCTCGGGGTCGGTCCAGAGCTTGACCGTGACCCCGACCACGTCGGCGCCGCGCTCGCGTTCGAGCAGGGCGGCGACGGCGCTGTCGACCCCGCCGGACATCGCGATCGCGACCCGGCCCGGCCGCTCGGGCGCAAAGCGGTCGCTGGAAGCGGCGGCGCTCGCGAGGGCGCGGTGGAGCGCGTCGGCGGCGAGCTGCGCCGCATGACGCTTGGCGGGGGTCAGGCCGCCGAGCGTCGCTTCGACCTCGTCGGTCCCGATCCGGGCCGCGGCGAGAACCGGCTCGCCATCGACCATCTCCGCGACCGCGGCGGTGGCGGCCCGGGCCGCTCCGCAGCCCTCGGCGTCGAAGCTGACCGCGGCGATACGGGCGTCCTCGATCGCCAGCGACACCCGCGAGAGATCGCCGCAGGCGGCCCCCCCGGCGGCGCCGGTGTAGCCACCGTCGATGGGCGCCCCGCGGCGGCCGTCGTCGCGCAAATAGTGCTCGAAGAGCTCCTGCTCCATTCGCCAAGGGTAGAGCCCCCACCTCGGACCAGCCCTCACCTCGGACCGAGCCGTCGATTCAGCCCCTGAGAGGGGCTCAACTGTCGTTTCGGCCCGCCAAGAGCGCTTGCAGGTCGCTCACGATGTCCTGCGGAACGTCGCGGATCTGCCGCCAGGTGATTCGGAGGACGCGCCAACCCTGGGCGAGGAGGATGCGATCACGCTCGCGGTCGCTCTCGAAGGCCAACCGAGTCAGGTGCGCTGCCTTGCCGTCGAGCTCGACGATGAGCTTCGCGGAATGCCAAACCGCATCGACTTCGAAGAACCGGCCACGTGCCTCGAGGTGGGCGTTGAGTCGGGGCCGCGGCAGTCCGACGCGATCGACAAGCGCAAGAAACTCCTCCTCCAAGTTGCTTCGGGTGATGCCGATGCGGCTGGCGTCCCCCAGAAGCACCCGCAGCTTCGCGACACCGCGCCTTCCCGGATACCGTTCGACCAGCTCGGGCAAGGAGACCCTGCTCACCAGCCGCCGCACCTCGGCCTCATTGAACGCCCTCTCGAGCTGTCTCAGCGACAGCACAGACGCGAGGTCGAAGATCGTTCGAGACGGACCGGTCACCGGAATCGGGCCGTCGCAGGTCACCTCGTCGCCTGCTGGTCGGACTTCGTGGCCCCTGATCTCCGGTCGTCGCGAGCGACTGGAGCCACCAGAAAGTTCGATCGGGCCGGTGTAGCCCGACAGCAGTCCCCACAACATCGCGGCCGAACGATGACTGACCACCGTGCCCGTACCGCCGGTCAGGGTCGCAGCCATCCAACGCCCCCGTTGATCCAATCCGGGCCGTCCCACCGCGTAAACGCCGCGGTGCACCTCGAACAGGTAACCCCGCGCTTGGCGACTGCCGATCGCGCGCCTCCCGATACCGAGTGCCAGCATCTGACTCCGAGAGACGACACCGTGTTGGCGATCCGCAAGCTCGCTGAGGACCCGGTCCAATGGTCGAGCCGTCGGTTTTGCCCCACTCAGGGGCTCAATCGACGGCTCGGCGGTCATGGGCGGCGAGGTTCACGCAACCGCTGGCGCAAGGGGCGCGTCATGAGTGTCGAAACAGCCCCGCGGGCGCGCAAAAGAGGCTCCAGCCCGCCGTTACCGCCTCTGGCTTTGATCCCTTGAAGTAAAGGGTGGGGGCCTACTCGCGATCCCACAGGACCGAGAGAAATCGGCTCCCGCGCCGTTTGTGTTGGGTCAAACGGTGAGACGGCTCTCGTACGGGCTCGAGCCTCAGGGATCAACTTACCACCGCCCGGCGGTCGTGGCGAGGCCTGAATCGTGCCTCCCGAAAACGACCTGGACCGCTGCTCAGTCGAGGTCCAGATTCGAGAGCAGCAGCTCCGCCTCGCTCCAGTCCTCGGGCCGCACGCAGAGCCAGATTTCGCCGAGGCCGAAGCGGTCGGGCTCCCAGTCGGCGGAGAGGGCGGCCTCGACCCCCGCCTCTTCCAGCGCCTGGTGCCAAGCCCGCGCCGTGCGCAGGTCGCCGAACTCCCGCACCGCCTCCCAGGCGTCGTAGCGGGAATCGCCGACGTGCACCGGCGTCTGGCCGGGACCCGGCCCCCGACCGCGGAACCGGTCGAAGAGGCCCATCAGCTCCGACTCGCCGCCGGCCGCCGCACCTAGTGCCCCGCCATGCCCCGCTTGTGGATGGCGACCCCCAGCTCTTTCAGCTGGTGCGCGTCGACGGGCGCCGGGGCGCCGGTCAGGGCATCGGCGCCGGACGCGGTCTTCGGGAAGGCGATCACGTCGCGGATCGAGTCGGCGCCGGCGAGCCGCTGGACGATGCGGTCGAGCCCGTAGGCGATGCCGCCGTGCGGCGGCGCTCCGTAGCGCAGCGCCTCGAGCAGGAAGCCGAACCGCGCCTCGGATTCCTCGGCGTCGATCCCGAGCGCTGCGAAGACCCGGCTCTGGACCTCCGGGTCGCTGATCCTGATCGAGCCGCCGCCCATCTCCTGGCCGTTCCAGACCAGGTCGTAGGCGTGCGCCCGCGCCGATCCCGGATTCTCCGAGTCGAAGTCGCCGGCCGGGGCCGTGAACGGATGGTGGAGCGGGTCCCAGCCGCCTTCCCCGTTCGCCTCCAGCAGCGGCCAATCGACGACCCAGAGCAGGCGATGGTCGTCCTCGGCGATGAGCTCGAAGCGCTCGGCAAGGTCGATCCGCAGCTGGCCGAGGACGGCGTTGGCGACCCTGGGGTCGTCGGCGACGACGAGCAGCAGGTCGCCCTCCTCGGCGCCGAGCCGCGCGTTGAGGTCGGCCAGCTCCTCCTCGCTGAGGAACTTTGCGGTCGGCGAGCGCCAGCCGTCGCCCTCGCGGAAGGCCCAGACCAGGCCCTTCGCGCCCAGCTCCTGAGCGCGCGAGATCAGACCGTCGAGCTCGGAGCGAGGCAGCTCGCGACGGCCGGCGTTGATCCCGCGGATCGTCCCGCCCCCCTCGAGGACAGAGCGGAAGACCTTGAACTCGGTCTCGCGCAGGGCGTCGCCGAGGTCGACCAGCTCGAGGCCGAAGCGCGTGTCGGGCCGGTCGGTGCCGAAGCGGCCGATCGCCTCGTCGTAACACATGCGCGGCATCGGCTGCTCGATCTGCGGCCCGCCGACGCGCTCGAATACGTGGGCCAGCAGACGTTCGTTGACCGCGATCACGTCGTCGCCGTCGACGAAGGACATCTCGATGTCGAGCTGGGTGAAGTCGGGCTGGCGGTCGGCGCGCAGGTCCTCGTCCCGGAAGCAGCGGGCGATCTGGTAATAGCGCTCGAAGCCGGCGACCATCAGCAGCTGCTTGAAGAGCTGCGGCGACTGCGGCAGCGCGTAGAAGGAGCCCTGCTGCATCCGGCTTGGGACGAGGAAGTCGCGGGCGCCCTCAGGGGTCGAGCGGGTCAGGACCGGTGTCTCGACGTCGAGGAAGCCCTCGCCGTCGAGGAACTCGCGCATCGCCCGGGTGACCCGGTGGCGCAGCTCCAGGGCCTCGCGCATCCCCTCGCGACGCAGGTCGAGGTAGCGGTGGCGCAGGCGCGCGTCCTCGCCGACCTCGCCGGAGAACCCCTCGATCTGGAACGGCGGCGTCTCGGCGTCGGAGAGCAGGTCGGCGGCGGTGACCGCCAGCTCGACGGCGCCGGTCGGCAAGTCCGGGTTGACCGTCTCCTCCGAGCGCCGCACCACCGTCCCGGCTGCCGAGAGCACGTCCTCGGCGCGGAGCTTGTGGGCGAGCTCGAAGGAGTCGCCGGAGGAGTCGGGATGGAAGACGAGCTGGACGAGGCCGGTCCGGTCGCGCAGGTCGATGAAGATCAATCCGCCGTGGTCGCGGCGCCGGTGAACCCAGCCCGCGACCCGCGCCTCGCCGTCGACCCGGTCCTCGAGCACCGTGCCGCACCAGGTGTCGCGATAGGAGTTGGCGGCCAGGGCCGGGACGTTCTCGCTCATCGATTCGGCAGTCTTGCAGCGACCGGCGTCAGTCGTTGATCTCGGTGAGGACGCTGTCGGGGCTGACCTCGCGCTGCTCCCCCGTGGCCATGTCGCGCAGCTGTGCGGTCTCGTCGGTCTCGAGGATGACGACGCGCCGGGCGCCGATCCGGTCGGCGTGCTTGAGCTGCCCCTTGAGCGTGCGCCCGGCGAGGTCGATCTCGACCGTCTTTCCGCTGGCGCGCATCTCCCCTGCCAGCGCCATCGCCCGCCGCCGCTGGCTCTCGTCGGCGACGGCGACGAACGCGTCACGCCGGGACTCGCCCGCCTCGTCGCCGAGTGCTAGGAGGATCCGCTCGATGCCGGCGGCCCAGCCGATCGCCGGAGTGGCGGGACCGCCGAGCTGCTCGATCAGGCCGTCGTAGCGACCGCCGCCGCCGACCTCGGACTGGGCGCCGAGCCCCTCGCAGACGAACGAGAAGATCGTCCGCGTGTAGTAATCGAGGCCGCGGACCAGGGTCGGGTCGATCACGTAGGAGACGCCGGCCGCGTCGAGCAGCGCCCGCACCTCCTCGAAGTGACCGGCGTCCTCGCCCTCGAGCCGCTCGACGATCGTCGGCGCGGCCGCCATCACCCCACGGGTGCCCTCGTCGTCGGAGTCGAAGGCGCGCAACGGGTTGATGTCGATCCGCTCGCGAACGTCCTCGGAGAGCTCGGGCTCGTTGGCGTGGAGGTGGGCCTTCAGCTCCTCCAGGTAGGAACGGCGCGCCTCCAGCGAGCCGAGGCTGCCGAGCCGCAGCTCGACCCCCGGGACGCCCAACCCGGCGAGCAAATTCGAAAGCAGCGAGATCGCCTCGGCGTCGGCGAGCGGCGAGTCGCTGCCGATCGCCTCGGCGCCGATCTGGTGGAACTGTCGGTAGCGGCCGGCCTGCGGCCGCTCGTGGCGGAAGAACGGACCGCTGTAGAAGAGCTTCACCGGCTGCGCGAGCTTGTGCATCCCGTGCTCGACGTAAGCGCGGCAGATCGGCGCCGTCCCCTCCGGCCGCAGGGTCAGGCTGCGCCCGCCCTTGTCCTCGAAGGTGAACATCTCCTTGCGGACGATGTCGGTCGATTTGCCGACTCCGCGCTCGAACAGCTCGGTGTCCTCGAAGGCCGGGGTCGCGATCCGCTCGTAGCCGGCGCGGGCGAAGATCCCCTCGGCTGCGGCCTCGACCTTGGCCCGCGAACGGGCCGCCTCCGGCAGGACGTCGAAGGTGCCGCGCGGTGCCTGGTACTTGCTCAACGGGCCAGCTCGGCCAAGAACGGGTTCGTCGCCCGCTCCGCGCCCAACGTCGTCGTCCCCATGTGGCCGGGGTAGACGGCGGTCTCCTCCGGGTGGGAATCGACGAGCTTGCGGATCGACTCGATCAGGGTCGGGCCGTCGCCGCCGGGAAGGTCGACCCTGCCGACCGAGCCCTGGAAGAGGACATCGCCGGAGAAGATCGCGTCCTCACCGCGCACCGAGTAGGTGACGTGGCCCGGGCTGTGGCCGGGGGTGAAGAGGACGTCGAGCTCGAGCCCGGCGAGCTCCAGGGTTTCGCCGCCCGCCACCTTCTCGTCGGCGTCGTAGCTCTCGAAGGGGCCGAAGCCCGGCCAGGGGACGAAGGACATGATGTCGGCGAGGACCGGGACCTCGAGCTCGGGGCAGTAGACGGGTGCGCCCGTCGCCTCGGCGACCGGGGCGACGGCGCCGATGTGGTCGAAGTGGCAGTGGGTGACGAGGATCGCCTCGGCCTTGCCGCCGAACTCGTCGAGCTTGGCGAGGATCAGCTCGGCTTCGTCGCCGGGGTCGACGATCAGGACGCGGTCGGAGCCCTCGCGGCGGAACAGGAAGCAGTTCTCGGCGACCTGGCCGACGGTCAGCATCTCGACCTCGAGGCTTATTTTGGCACCTCCCGCTCCCGGATCCTGGCCCGCTCGCGTTTGCGCCACATCGCCATGTCGATGTAGTAGCCGGCCGGGATGTAGAAGACCAGCATGAAGCCACCGAGCGCAAGCGACGCGCCGAGGCTGCGTTTGAAGATCAGGGCGAGCAGGACCGAGAAGATCACCGCCGCGACGATGCCGCGGATGACCGAGCTGCGCCAGGTCGGCGGGTTGTCGACTTTGCCGGTCGGGGTGCGGCGGGCGCGGGCCTGGGATTTGGCCTCGGCGCGGGTCCGCGGTTTGGCCCGGCGGCGGTTGGTGTCGATGCGGCCGCCCTGGGTCCCCTTGTGCTTCTTACGTCGCTTCTTCTTGGCCTGTGCCACGGCTCAAATCTAATCGGTCGGGGCCGCCAGCCGCCGCTCGATCGTGTGTTTGGCGGGGTCGAAGCCGCGGATCGGGACGTCGTCGGGGTAGCCGGCCAGGGCGGCCTCCGGCAGCAGCCCGACCAGCTCCGCCTCGAGTGGGCGGGCGCCGAGCGCCGCCGCGAGGGCGCGGACGCGCTCGACGACGAGCGCCAGCGGGGTGGCGAGCGGGTCATGGACGTTGGTCGAGACCTGGGCGCGACCGCCGGCGAGGCTGAGGCCGATCGCGCGCACGCCCGGCAGGCCTCCCCCCGACTCGCGCAACCCGGCGGCGACCGAGCGGGCGACCTCGACGTCGCCGGTGTCGAGCTCGACGTTGAAGGCGGCGAGCGGCGGGCGGGCGGTGACCAGGGTCGCCCCCGCCCGAGGGTGCGGGCTGGCGGGACCGAGGTCGGGGAGCAACTCGCCGCCCTCCATCCGCAGCGAGAGCTCGCGCAGGCCGCCGTTGCGGAAGTAGGCGCGCTCGGCCCGCTCCGGCGAGCTCGCGAGCGCCCCGTAGAGGAAGACCGGGACGCCGAGCTCGGCGATCCCCGCCGCGACCGCGCGGGCGCTCGCGGCCGCCTCGTCGTGGCCCGCCTCGCCGGTCCAGACCAAGGGACAGACGTCGAGGGCACCGATCGCCGGATGCAGGCCGTCGTAGGAGGACATGTCGATCGACTCGACCGCGCCCTTCGCCCCGGCGAGGAGAGCCGCCTGCAAGGCGGCGGGCTCGCCGGCGAGCGTGAACACGGTGCGGTCGTGGTCGGCATCGGTGTGGCGGTCGAGCTCGGAGGCGCCATCGCCGGAGAACGAAGTAGCGAGCGCGTCGATCAGCGCGCCGTCGCTTCCCTCCGAGACGTTCGGGACTGCGAGCAGCGGCGGCACGCTCAGACGAGCAGTTCGCCGTTGTGGAGCAGGGTCTCGCCGTCGACCCTGACGGTCGGTTCGAGGACGACGACGTCGAGGTGGACCGGGACCTGGATCGTCCCCCCGATCGCGGCCGAAGCCCCGAACGCGACGTGGGCGGTGCCGAGGATCTTCTCGTCCTCGAGGATGTTGCCGGTCAGGATCGCCTCTTCGTTGGTGCCGATCCCGAGCTCGGCGACGTTCGTGCCGTCCTCCCCGTGCTCGGTCAGGAGCGCCAGCAGCGCCTCGCCCTCAGCGTTCGCGGCATCGGTCAGGTGGCCGTCGCGGACCGTCAGCGCGACCGGCGCCTCGACCTGGCCGACGCCGGCGATCGACCCGTCGACGACCAGGGTGCCCTCCCCCGTCCCCTCGACCGGGGCGATGAATCCCTCGCCGCAAGGCAGGTTGCCGAAGGCGCCCGTTGCCGTCAGGTCGCCGGCGTCGACGATCGAGGTGCGCCCCTCGAGCCCGAGCCGCAGGTCGCTGCCGTTTCCGCAGGTGATCCGCGCCTCCGAGCCGGCGTCGAGCGCGGCGCAGATCGCCTCCCCGCGCCGCTTCAGCTCCGTCATCGAGGCGCCCATCACCCGCGAGAGCATCTCCTCGGTGACGCCGGGCATGGTCCCGATCCGCGCCCCCGCTTCGCTCGCAGCCTTGCGTGCGGCGGTGTGCGAGAGCGACTGGATCGTCGGCGCCACGACCACGTCGGCGGCCAGCATCGCGGCGGCGATCGTCGCCGGCGGCTCGGCCGCGTGCGAGTCGCGCTCCGACATCACCGCCAGGGTCGCGTCGGCACCCTCACCTTGGGCGACGATCCTGATCAAAGCCCCGAGGTCTTCGTTGACCGGATTGCAGATGACGAGCACGTTCTCGCCCTCCCGCACGCCGAGGCAATCCTTGACCACCACCTCGACCGCCCGATCAAGCTCCTCGACCACGCCGCAAGGCTAACCCGTCGGCCCCATCCCGGCCAGGTTCCCGCCGCTACCATTCCCGTCCCCGCCGGAGTAGCTCAGCTGGTTAGAGCAGCGGAATCATAATCCGCGTGTCGGGGGTTCGAGTCCCTCCTCCGGCATCGCTTGATGGGCCAATGCCGCCGTCGGGCAGCCGCCCGGGCGGGGCCCTTCAGTGGGGACGAGACACCGTGCGGGACTCCGCCCAAACGACCCCCCAGCCCGCCAGGACGAATAGGGCCAGGAAGATCAGAACCCGATAGTCCTTCACTGTCGCGGCCAGATCAGCGGGAGCCGAACGCAGACCGTCCGGCGTCGACGAGGGTGTGGCGGAGTGTGTCCGGTCGCCGCCTGATCGAGCCGCCACGGGAAGACCTGCGAGCAACCGCGGGGCGAAGGCCCTGAGAAGCGAGGTCAACCCTTCGGACGGCTCCCTATCCGCAGTCAAGAGAGTCCTGTCCTGACCAAGTGCGATTGCCCGCCACACGTATACGAAGAACCAACGCAGGGGCACCGCGTCGGCCAAGACCGCGCGTTTCAAATTCGAATGATCCGCGGATCCGTTTCGAGCAGGCGCCTGCTGGACCAAATCTCTCGTTCCGCTTGCGGACCCATTGGATTCGTCCGTCGTGTTTCCGCTCGTCGCCCGAACCGAGGGCAGGCCACCCTCACGGCGAGAGGCACCGGTCGCGCTGGTCGGAGTCGGCGCGACGTCAGACGACGGCGACGAAATCGGGCCCGCTCCGCTCGGCAGCTTGACTGGAACCCGAGGTGGGTCGCGGATCACTTCTGGAACCGCCGGGACCACAGGAAGCGTTTGCTCCGGAAGAGCGGACCGAACCGTGTCGGTGAGCGGCGGAGCAACGGATTCGACCTTCGCGACAACTTCCTCCAATGGCGCCGCGGAAGCGACGGCGACGCCAACGCCCGACACAGCGAACAAAATGACGACGACCGAGGCCGCACAGGTCAAGGAGCGCTTGGCTGGCCCGCCTAGGTGCGTCTGGCCGCCCATTCGTCGGTCCTCGGATCTCCTCATATCGTTCGCCTTGAGGATCTACTTCAAATTTGGCCAAATATCGTACCAAAAATTACTAGCTCAACAGATCGCGGTGACAGGAATCGCGGGGAGGATCAGCTTCCCGCCGGGATCGTTCACTTTGGCCAAGTACGGGTACACGATCCCCATGAGTTCGCTTGAGATGACGATCGATTCGAGTCGCCAGGCGGCCCTCAACGCGAGGGAGTCCCTCCTGGCCTGGACCGACGAGGTCGACCGCAGCTCCCTTTCCGACCTCCGTATGGTCGTTAGCGAGCTCGTCGCTCTCAGCGTCGTGAACGGCGCCTCTCAGCCGATCGATCTCCAGCTCGAGCTTGACGACGGGGAAGCGCGGGGCTCCGTCGTCGACGCCGGTCACGTGGCCAGGGCCTTCCAAGGGGCAGGCACCGGTGAGACAGACTCTTGGGCCCTGCAAATCGTCGACGCCCTCGTGGATGAGTGGGGCGTCAGTCCGAACAGCGAGGGAGTCTGGTTTCGGATGCCGGTGGAGCGCCTCAACGAGATTTGACGGGCCGCGTTCTATGGGTAGCATTTCCGCGATGTTCGAACTCAGCGAGCGGGATCTCGAGGCAGGCTGCCTGGAAATCAGAGTCTCCGGCGAGCTCGACCTCGCCGTTGCTCCGGAGCTGCGGGCTGCGCTCGAGGAAGCCACCGACGTCGAGAGCGTGGTTCTGTCGATGGAGGAATGCGAGTTCATCGACTCGACGGCGATCGCGGTGATCGTGCGGGAGCAACTGCGCCGCCAGGAGAACGACAAGAAGTTCGCGGTGGCCGGCTGCACCAAGCAGGTCCACAGGATTCTCGACGTGACCGGCCTGACCGGAAACGGGCTGGTGTTCGCGAGCGTCGAGGACGCACTCGCCTCCTGGCGATAAGACGGGCTCGCGGATCGCTCCGATCTCACGGTTTCTCCGGCCCACGCGTTGAATGAGCATGGGCCGCGAAGAGATCGGGTTCGACGTCGAAGGCGATCGCTGCGCCGCATGGCTGTATCCCGCGATAGCTGAAGCGACGAGCTCGCCGGCGATCGTCATGGCGCACGGCCTCTCCGGGACCCGGCGCGACCGGCTCGGGCCGTTCGCGGAGCGCTTTGCCGCCGCCGGAGTCGCCGCGCTCGTCTTCGATCACCGCGGCTTCGGCGACAGCGGCGGCGCCCCCGACCTCTTCGAGCCGACGCGCCAGCTCGAAGACTGGCTCGGGGCGATCGCCCGGGCCCGAGCTCTTCCCGGGATCGACCCCGACCGGATCGCGACCTTCGGATCCTCGATGGGAGGCGGAAACGCGCTGGCGGCCGCGGCGGCTGACCGGCGAATCGCCGCCGCGATCAGCCAGGTCCCCTTTCTCGACATCGTGCGGCAGTCCCACCGCTCTTCCCCGCGCGTGTCGGGGCGGATGCTGCTTGCCGCGGCCCGCGACGAACACATGCCGGCGATCGGCGAGCCGAACGAGGCGGCATTCATCAACGCCCCCGGCGCCGCGGCCGGATGGCGGCGGGTTGTCGCCGGCGGCGAGGACTCGCGCTGGCGCGACCGGGTCTCGGCGCGGTGGCTGCTGGGCTGGCCATTTCGCCCTGCTCGCCACGCGGCCGGGCTGCACTGCCCGTGGCTGGTGTGCGTCGGCGAGGCGGACCGGGTCGCCAGGCCGGGCCCGGCGATCGCCGCCGCGAAGAAGGCACCATTGGGCGAGCTCCGCACCTACGCCGGCGTCGACCATTTCGACATCTACGAGGGGCCGCAACACGAGGCGGTCGTCGCCGATCAGCTCGAGTTCCTGCGACGCCGGCTGCTCAGGATCCCGGCCGCACGCTGAGCTGGACGATCGGGATCTCGCGACCCCTCTTAGCCGCTTCGCGCCTGTAATCCGCGTAGGGGGCGAAGACGTTGTCGGCCAGGGCCCAGAGCCGGCGGCGCTCGAACTCGTCGCTCACGACCGTCGCCCGCATCGGGAGGCCGCCGAAGACGACGTTCGGCTCGGCGACGAGGTTATGGAACCAGGCCGGGTGCTCGGGCATGCCCAGCTTCGAGGCCACGATCGTCGCCTTGTCGCCGTCGTGGAAGTAGAGGACGACGTTGCGGCGCGCCTCGCCGCTCTTGGCGCCCGTCGTCTCCAGCAACGCGGTCGGCATCAGAAGCCCCATCCCGAGGCGGCCGCCGGTCGCCTTCATCAGCCGGGGATCGATCTTCCAGACGAGGTGCTCGGAGAGGTATCGGCCGAAGCGGGTGTTGGCGAGGGATGCGTAGGCGCGACGGAACAGTCCGGGGCGGATGGTCGGGTCGACGTGCCTCAGCGGGGCTGCCATCGAAAGCGGAGGCTATTCGGCCTCCACCGTTGCGAGCTTATCCGCAGACTTTGAACGCCGAGCCTTTGCGACTGACGTTGCCGGCCAAGTCGCGGGCGATGACCTTGACTCGATACTTGCCCGGGCGTTCGAGCTTCTTGTCCGAAATCTGGACTTTGACGATTCTGGTGGTCTTGCCCTTGGCGTCGACTTTGCGCAGCAGCTTGCCGCCCAGCTTGACGCGGACAAGGCCGACGCCGCCGGGGTCGCTGACTTTGACCCGAAAGCGGAAGCCGCCGTCGACGCATTTCTTCGGCAGGCCGGTCAACTTGAGAATCGGCTTCGTGGCATCGACGGTGGGCGTCGGTGAAGGCGGCGAGGGCGGTGGCGCGACCAGGTAGCTCAGGATGTTGACCCGCAGTGATTTGGCGGCGTCTTCCGGGACTTGGTATTCGACCGCGGTCATCGAACCGATGATGACCTTGCCGGATCCGGATGCATACTCGGCAAGGACGATTTCGCTTGATTCGACGCCCTGGAGCAGCGTTCTCAGATCCGGTCCGGTCACCCCACCGTGGGCGAAGGAGCCGCCGGTGAAGGTGGTCGCGTTCGGCGTCGCCGGGCCTTTGAAGATCGGATGGCTCGGGTCAGTTGCCACCGCTTCGTCCGTAAACGCGTCGCTCGAGCGGCCGACCGAGCGGCCGTCGTAATCGATCGTCAGTTCCTGGTTGGTCGCCGAGTTGATGAAGAGCCCGCCGCCACGGGCGACGAAAGCTTTCAGGGCTGCTTCGTGGTCGGTGACGAACGCTTTCGCTTCTGAGGTGGACTCGTCACTGCCTTCGATCCAGATCAGCCGCACGTGCGGGGCGAACAGCCCGCCGGTCGCGTCGTCGGCCTGGACATCGGCGAATTTCTGGGTTTCCCAGTTGGCCCCGAACGCCGCTTCCATGGCTTTCGGGTTGAACTCGTCGTCCCAGACCCCGTCGGGATTCTCCAAGAGAACGGTGTCGGCGACGACGGGTGCAGCCTGCGCGGGTCGCGCGACCAGAGACAGCAGGACCAGAGCAGCAAGGCAGAGCGCGCCCAGCAACGCGACTCGAGCGAGGTGCGCGGACGGCAGGCTGGATTGGTCTGAAGTCACGGCCGTGGACCGTAGCGAACGCGGAGGACTGCCACCTGGGGAAACGAAATGCGAGCGGCTAGCGGCTTGCTCGGTAGCGGTCTTCGGAGGTGCACGGACCGACCACCTTGATCGTTCCGTTCACGTTGCGGCCGTTGAATTTGCCG
Source organism: Solirubrobacterales bacterium (assembly GCA_036524375.1). GTDB lineage: Bacteria > Actinomycetota > Thermoleophilia > Solirubrobacterales > 70-9 > VRUE01. The sequence goes on from DATDCK010000037.1 coordinate 74,012, forward strand.
GCGATCGTGCGGATGTCATCGGGGACTTCGGGATTGCCGACGAAGGTCGCTTTGAATTTCCCGTTGCCTCTGATCCTGATCGAGGAGTTTTCGGGCGCGCCGACGGGCGGATAGACGACGCTGATCGTCAGGTCCGCGAATCCGCAAGAGGCGTCGACGTTGGCCAGGAACTTGACCACGCGGCCATTCTTGACCTTGACCCTCAGATCCTGGCCCGAGTCGCCGACGACCGAGCCCCTGTAGAGGCCGTTCTCGGCGCCGAAGGCGGCGGTCGCGGCGACGAGGACCGCCGTCAGGGCGCAGACGCTGACGATCTTGCGGAGGAGGGACACGGCCCGAGTCTATGCCCCAGGGCGCAATCGTCAGGAATCAGGCCCGATCGTCCACCATGCAGAGCTGCGGCAGGGCCGGGCTCTTCTCGGAGCCGTCGGCGTAGGCGAGGACCGCGCGCAGCAGGGGAAGGGTTGCCTGGTCCCGCGACGGCTCGGCCGGGCAGCGGGCTTCGACGAAGCCGCGGCGCTCCCCGTTCGCGCGGAAGCTCCGGTCGAGCGCCATCCGAAACGCGGAGATGTGGCCGTAAACGCCCTTCAATGTGTATGGCTGGGCGAGGCAGTTGGGGTGACTTGCCGCGCACTTGCCGACGATGCGGCTCATCCGGCGCACGATCAACTCGCTGCCGTAGGCGCCGACTGCGGGCTTGACGGAGAAGGGGATCACGTAGGTGACGGGGAGCGGCTCGCCGGTGCTGACCCTGGCGAGGACGCGGGACTGGCGGTGGGTCTGGTTGAAGTAGGCGACGAGGCTGCCCTCGACCGCCGTCGGCTCTCCCCCCGGCGGCGCGATCTCGGAGGCGACGGCGCCGTGACCGACGATCGAGCCCGGGCAGGGGCTCTCCTCCTTGTAGAGGTCGGCCAGCGGGCAGCTCGGGAGCCCACCGCGGAAGCGGACCCGGTCGCCGATTTCCAAAGAGATCCGCCGCAGTTCGGGGGTCGGTGCGCCGGCGGCGGCCTCGGAACCGAAGGCCACCCCCAGTCGCACCGGGACGAACTCGCCGCGTGGCAACTCGACCGGGGTCACGGCTCCCGACGCCGAAGTCTGGGTCTCCCCCGCGGTTTCGCCCCGGGCGGCGACGACGAGGACCACTGCCAGCCCCAGCAGGCAGGCCGCGGTCGCGAGAAGCCCTCTCACCGGTCAGGCTGTGGTGGCGGCCGGCTCGGCGAGGAATGCCCGGGCGCGGTCGGCGACCAGGTCGGGGCGCTCGTCGGCGATGAAGTGGCCGCAGCCGGGGACCAGCTCGACCGTCATCTGGTCGGCGTGGCGCTGGAACCCGGCGAGCATCCCGGGCCGCAGGACGAAGTCGTCTTCGCCGAAGACGAGCAGGGTCGGGACCGTCAGGCGCGTCTCCCGGTAGCGGCCGCGGGCGACCTGCCAGCTCTCCTGCCGGTTGAAGGCCCGATACAGCTCGACACCGGCCCGAGCCCGGTCCGGCTCCGCGAGGTTGTCGGCGAACGCAGCCAAGGACGGCTCGTCCCAGACCTCCTTGCGGGTGGATCCACCGACGAGGATCCTGCGGATGAACCTGCCGCCTCGGTGCAGCCGGTAGCCGACCGGGCTGATGATCAGGGCCTGGTACCAGAACCGCCAGAAGTGCCCGGCCATCGCCCTCGGCGTCACCCAGGGATGGACGATGTTCAGCGCCAGGAAACGGCTGAAGCGATCCGGCGCCTTCAACGCGAGCAGGAAGCCGATCCAGCCGCCCCAGTCGTGGCCGACCAGCTTCACCCGCTCGAGCCCGAGCTCGTCGAGGACGGCGAGCACGTCGTCGGCCATGTCCTCCTTCAGGTAACTCTCCCGCGGGGCGTCGGACCAGCCGAAGCCGCGCAGGTCCATCGCCAGCACCCGGTGGCCCTCGGCGGCGAGGGCGGGCATCAGGTGGCGCCACTCGTACCAGTGCTGGGGCCAGCCGTGGAGGCAGAGGACGACGTCATCGCCCTCCCCCGCTTCGGCGACGTGGAACTCGATCCCGCGCGCCCGCACCCACCGATGGCTGACGCCGTCGACTTCGGGCGGTGCGCCCATCCGCCTAGGCGACCGGGGCGCCGACGCCGGTGCGGCGGAAGTCGTTGACGACTTCCTCCATCGCGGAGGCGTTGCAGGGCACGTTCTCCGGCCAGGGCCGGATCGGCTGCTCGCTGAGGGTCTTCAGCCCGTTGCCGCTGATCACGATGACGACAGAGTCGTCGGCGCCGATCACGCCGCGCTGGGCGAGCTTGATCGTCGCCGCGAGGGTGGTGCCGCCGGCGGGCTCGGTGAGGACACCCTCGGTGGCGGCGAGCAGCTCCATCGCCGTGATGATCTCGCCGTCGGGGACGGCGCCGGCCGATCCCCCGCGGCCACGGACCGCGTCGACGACCAGGCCGCCGTCGCCGGGGGCGCCGATCGCGAGCGAGTGGGCGAGCGTCTCCGGCATCTGGTTGACGATCTCGCCGCCCTCCGTGATCGCCGTGGCGATCGGCGAGCAGCCGGTCGGCTGACCGACGTGCAGCTTCACCTGCGAGGTCTGGGCGAGGCCGACGGCCTCGATCTCGGTCAGGCCCTTGTGGACACGCGAGGAGAGGGTGCCGCCCGCGGCGGGCATCACGATGTGGTCGGGCGAGCTCCAGCCGAGTTGCTCGACGACCTCGTAGGCGAGGGTCTTTGCGCCCTCGGCGTAGAACGGGCGCAGGGTGATGTTCGAGAACTGCAACCCGGTCGCTTCGGCGAGCTCGCGGCAGGCCTTGTTCGCCTGGTCGTAGTTGCCGTCGACCTGACAGACCTCGGCGCCGAGCGCGCGGACGCTGCGCGCCTTGGCCCGCTCGAGGTTGGCGGGATAGAAGACGTAGGGACGAAGGCCGGCCTTGGCGCCGAGCGAGGCGGTCGCGGTGCCTACGTTGCCGGTCGAGACGCAGCCGATCTCGGTGCAGCCGAGTTCGAGGGCGCGGGCGACGGCCATGCCGACCACCCGGTCCTTGTAGGAGAGCGAGGGGCGGTTGGTCGAGTCGTCCTTGATGTAGACGTTGTGGAGCCCGATCTCGGCTCCGAGCCGCTCAGCCCGGATCAGCGGCGTCTGGCCCGAGAAGATGCCGACCCGCTCGGGGACGCTGCCATCGGCGATCGGCAGCAACTCCTCGTAGCGCCAGATGTTGTTCGGGCGCTCCTCGGGGCGGACTTCGCCGATCGCCTGGCGGGCGCGCTCGAGGTCGTACTCGACGTCGAGGCCCTTGTCGCAGGCAGGGCACCTGAAGGTCGTATCCGACAGCGGGAGCCGGATATCGCAGTCAGGGCAGACCAGCTCCGTCGCGCAGGAGCGGGTTCGCTGGTCGGCCGACGGGCTCATAGCCCCGCGTTGCTCCAGGCTCGTGAAGGCAGGCCGCCAGCCTTGGCGAACCGCATGCGGCGCTTGTCGAGATTTCCCTGTTGCAGCTCGAACATCGACGGCTCAGGATAGCGACTCGACTGGCTGAGGCCAACGGGAAAGCAGCTCGACGTCAGCCTTGCGCCCGGCCGCCAGCAGCAGGCCCTCCGAGAAGTGAGGGGCGAACGGCGCCAGCACCCGCAGCAGCAGCACCAGCGCCTCGGCCTGGGCCTCGGCGTCGGCCCTGCTCAACTGCCCGCGGCGCTTGACAACGCGCTTCTCGAAGTCCTGGACCCGCTCGAAGAGGCGGGTGACGTTGCGGACCGCCTTGTGCATCTGCAGCTCGGAGAGGTCATCGCCGATCCGCTCGACCCCGCTGTCGCACCATTTGACCAGGCGGTCGCGCATGAATCCGGTGTCGGCCTCTGCCTCCTCGTCGCGGGGCGCGTCATCGACCGTCGCGAAGCGCTCGATCGCGTAGTTCCAGAGACCGTTGAGGAAACGGCTGGCGAACCGCATCGCGCCGTCGTTCCAGTTCAGGGTCTTGGCCGGGCCGGCGGCATAGAGGATCGCGACCCGGACCGCGTCCGCACCGTGCTCGGCGACCAGCTCGTCGGGGTCGACGACGTTGCCGAGGTGCTTGCTCATCTTGCGGCCGTCGGCGACGACCATCTCGTGGAAGAGGCAGCCGGCGAAGGGCTCGCCGTCGGCGAGGAACTCGAAGGGCCGGGACTCCACGTCGCGCAGCGCCTTGGTCACGACCCGCTGGTCGAAGACGAAGCTGCCGCTGTCGTTGCCGGCGACCAGGCGCTCGGAGGGCAGCCAGTGGCGCAGGTCGGGGTGGGTGAACATCTGCTCGGCGCGGCTCGCGGGCGGCACCGCGGCCGGGACCCAGAGCCAGAGGGCGTCGAAATGGCAGTCGAGGGTGTCGGTCTCGCGCTTGGCCGGCCCGCCGCACCCCGGGCACTCGACGTCGACGAAGTCGGGGCGCTCGGCAAGCGGGTTGCCCTCGCCGGTCGGCTGGATGTCGCGCGGGAGGATGACCGGCAGCTCCTCGATCGGGACCGGGACGGGCCCGCAGGAATCGCAATTGACGACCGGTATCGGCGTCCCCCAGTAGCGCTGGCGGCCGATCGAGAAGTCGGTCGCGCGGTAGCGGGTCGTCTCGCGCGCCTCGGCCGCGGCCAGGCCCGAAGCCGCCTCGGTCCCGGCGGCGCGCGGGACCCGCTCGGCGATCGCCTCATCGGCCTCGTCGGCGCTCGGGAT
>DATDCK010000038.1:0-5238 GCA_036524375.1 Solirubrobacterales bacterium
CGTCGGCTACCGGCTGACCGTCTCCGCCGAGACGCTCAAGGCTGTGCCGGCGACCGGCCGCGAGACTTTCCTGCACGCCGAGCTCGTCGCCCGCGACGACTCGCTGGCCCTCTTCGGCTTTGCTTCCGAGGAGGAGCGCGACCTCTTCATCCAGCTCGTCTCGGTCAGCGGCGTCGGCCCGAAAGTCGGGATCGCGGTCCTCTCGGGAGGCCCGGCGCGCGACCTTCTGAGGGCGATTGCCGCCGGCGACGCCAAACGCTTCCAGGCGGTGCCCGGGATCGGCAAGCGGACCGCCGAACGGATCATCGTCGAGCTCCGCGACAAGGTCGCCGAGACGCTCGAGGAGGAGGTCGTGGCGGCGCTGGCGGATGGCGGCGACGCCCGCGACCTCGCCCGCGACGGCCTCGTCAACCTCGGCTACGCGCTGCTCGAGGCCGAGCAGCTGCTCGACGGCCTCAGCGGCGAAGACCCCCAGGAGCTGGTCGCCGGTGCCCTGCGCCGGGCGGCCGCCGGAAAGGCCGCATGAGCGACGAGGGCGGGATCGACGAGGGCGGGATCAACCCGAACCGGATCCGGACCCCGGGGATCGACGAGGAGCCGGTCCCGATCGACGCCGAGGTGCGGGTTCACGACGCGAGGGCGGACATCCCCGACGAGGACCTCGACCGGTCGCTGCGGCCCCAGACTCTTTCCGAGTTCGTCAACCAGTCGCAGGTGACCGAGCAACTCTCGGTCTTCATCGAGGCGGCACGGGGGAGGAACGAGCCGCTCGACCACGTCCTCCTCGCCGGCCCCCCGGGGCTCGGCAAGACCTCGCTCGCCAACATCGTCGCCGCCGAGATGGGGGTGCCGATGGTCCAGACCGCCGGGCCCGCGCTCGAGCGCAAGGCCGACATCGCAGCCTTCCTCACCTCGCTGCAGCCGGGCAGCGTCTTCTTCGTCGACGAGATCCACCGCCTCGGGCGCGCGGTCGAGGAGACCCTCTACCCCGCGATGGAGGACGGCGAGCTGCCGGTCGTCCTCGGCCAGGGCGCCGGCGCCCGCACCGTGACCCTGCCGTTGCCGCCGTTCACCCTGATCGGGGCGACGACCCGCTCCGGCCTGCTGACGACGCCGCTGCGCGATCGCTTCGGCGTCTGCCATCGCCTCGAGCACTACGCCCCCGAGCACCTGGCCGAGATCATCTCGCGCTCGGCTCGCATCCTCGGAGTCGAGATCGACAGCGCCGGGGCCGAGACGATCGCGGGCCGCTCGCGCGGGACGCCAAGGGTCGCCAACAGGCTGCTGAAGCGGGTCCGCGACTTCGCCCAGGTCAAGGGCGGAGGCGAGATCGACACGGCGGTGGCCGAGGCCGCGCTCGAGATGCTCGAGGTCGACGCCGGCGGTCTCGACCGCAGCGACCGGGCACTGCTCGACACCGTCGCCGAGAAGTTCGCCGGCGGCCCGGTCGGCCTCTCGACCCTGGCGGTCGCGATCGGCGAGGAGGCGGACACGATCGAGGACGTCTTCGAGCCCTACCTACTCCAGCAGGGGCTGCTGAAACGCACCCCGCGCGGCCGCGTCCTCACCGAGCGGGCCTACCGCCACCTGGGCATTCCCACCCCGGAAGGCGCCGAGAGCCTCTTCTGAGGTCGGTTCGCGCCGGACTCTCAGTAACCTGGCGAGGGAATGCCGTTCTTCATCTGTCCCAACTGCGGCCATAGGGAGGCCAGCGCCGAACGAACCGCCGGGTTCAGCACCCGGCCGAAGGGCTGCGCCAAATGCGGCTTCGGCTTCGTCTTCGAGCTGCTCGACGACTATTACCCCGCCCCCAACGCGGCCTTCTTCGTGTGCGACCAGCAGGCCCGGGTGATCGACGCGGGGCGCGGCAGCTACGAGCTGACCGGGCTCTCCGACGAAGACGTGATCGGCCGCCCGGTCAAAGAAGTCCTCGGACTGCAGTGGCGGGACCCGGGCGAAGGTGGCCCTACCGCCGACACCGACGCCAACGGCACCACCGACCCGATCGAGACTTCGCTCGAGTGGGGCGTGCGGTCCCTCGGCAAGCGCGTCTCCGTCAATGCCGAGGGTGACCTCCCGGCGGAGGCCGTAGCCGACGTCTTCCCCGCCTACGACGAGGACGGCGGCCTGCTGATCGTCCTCACTCCGGAGAGCTGAGCACCGCCAAATGGGGGGGAAACGGCGGCATCTCTTCGTTCTCCTGTTCGTGCTCGGGCTGGTCGTGGTCTCGGCCTATGTGATCAGCCAGACCTCGACCAAGCTGGGTCTCGACCTGAAGGGTGGCGTCGAGCTCGTCTACGAGGGCACGCCGACCGGCCAGACCGAGGAAGTGAGCGGCAGCGACATCGACCGCTCGATCGAAATCATCCGCGAGCGGATCGACACCCTCGGCGTCGCCGAGCCCGAGGTCTCGCGCCTCGGCGAAACCCAGATCTCGGTCAGTCTGCCCGACGTCACCGACGCCTCGCGAGCGATCGACCAGGTCGGCACGACCGCCCAGCTCTACTTCTACGACTGGGAGCCGAGCCTGCTCGGCCGAGAGAAGGCGATCGGCGGTCAGCCCGGTCGCCAGCCTCCGGAAGGCGCCGTCAAAGAAGCCGAAGACGAATGGAAAGCAGCGGGCCGCCCGCCGAACAACCCCCAGAACCAGCGGTTGATCTTCGCCGGCGCGTACCCGACCGCTTACGGGGCGGTGAAACTCGCCGAAGAACAGAAACCGCAACCGGACTGCAGCAAATGCTCGACGACGAAAACCCGCTTCTACCTGTTCTCGAAAGACGACAAGCACGAGCTGATCTCCGGCCCCGAGTCGAGCAAAGAAGACCTCTACACCAACGCCGAAGGCCGCAAGATCAAACGCAAAGGCGAGGTCCAATCCGTCCCGCCCGGCACGGTCGTCGTCTCCGAACTCCCGCAGAACTCGAGCGGTGAGGCGCTCGAGGACGCCGATCCGGGCTGGTACGCGCTCAAAGACGAACCGGCTCTGTCGGGCACCGAGATCACCGACCCGAAGGCCGAACGCGGGGAATTCAGCCAGCCGACCGTCACCTTCGGGTTCAGCGATGCGGGCCGCGAGGCGTTCCATGACGTGACCCGCAAGATCGCCCAGCGCGGCCAGGCGCAAGCGATCGGCCTCCCGGCTCAATCCGAAGCGGAAGCGCTCTCGGGCCACTTCGCGGTCGTCCTCGACAACGAAGTCAAAACCCGTCCGATCATCAACTTCTCCGAAAACCCCGACGGGATCGACGGCAGGACGGGCGCCCAGATCTCCGGCGGTTTCACCAGCCCGACGGAGGCTCAGGACCTGGCGACAATCCTCCAGATCGGCGCCCTGCCGGTCGAACTCAACCTGATCTCCCAGACCCAGGTCTCGGCGACCCTCGGCAGCCAGGCGCTCGACGCCGGCATCAAGGCCGGGGTCATCGGCCTGATCGCGGTGATCATCTTCCTGGTCGCCTTCTACCGCGTTCTCGGCGTGATCGCGGTCCTCGCCCTGGTCGCCTACGGGATCATCTTCTTCGCCCTGATCAACGTCATCCCGATCACCCTGACGCTGCCGGGGATCGCGGGCCTGGTGCTGACGATCGGCGTCGCCGCCGACTCGAACATCGTCATCTTCGAGCGAATAAAGGAGGAGGCGCGCGCCGGGAGATCTATGCCCACGGCGATCGCCGCCGGCTACCGCAAGGGCATCGGGACGATCGTCGACGCCAACGTCGTCACCCTGCTGACCGCCTTCATCCTCTTCGTGCTGGCGACGGCCGGGGTCAAGGGCTTCGCCTTCACACTCGGCGTCGGCACCATCGTCTCGCTGCTGACCGCGGTCGTCTTCACGCAGTCGCTGCTGATGAGCATGAGCCGCACCAAACTGCTGCGCTCGCCGAGCGTCCTCGGGGCGGCGAAAGAGCGGATCCGCTGGCGCTTCGACTTCATGGGCGCCAGCCGCTGGTTCTTCTCCGCCTCGGGCGTGATCCTCACGATCGGCGCCCTCGCGCTCGCCACCTCGCAGCTCAACTTCGGGATCGATTTCGAGTCGGGCACCCGGGTCAAGGTCGCGCTCGTCAAGCCGACCGACGAGGAAGGCGTTCGCGAGACCCTCGACGCAGCCGGGATCGAGGCCGAGGAGATCCAGCAGGTCAGCGATCCCGAACTCGGCGACAACGTCTTCCAGATCTCGACCCGCGAGCTCGGCCCGGACCGCGTCGACGAAGCCAACGAGGCTCTGTCGGCGGAGTACGGGATCGCCAAAAACGGCTTCGACAGCACCAGCGTCGGCCCGACCTTCGGCGAACAAGTTGCGGATTCCGCGATCAAAGCGCTGGTCTTCTCGCTGCTGATCATCTGCGCCTACATCGCATTCAGGTTCGACCCGAAGTTCGCGGTCCCGGTCCTGATCGCGATCTTCCACGACATCCTGATCACCGCCGGTGTCTACTCCCTGACCGGGAGGGAGGTGAACAGCGGTACGGTCGCCGCCTTCCTCACCATCTTGGGCTACTCGCTCTACGACACGATCATCGTCTTCGACCGTATCCGCGAGAACATGCCGCGGATGCCGCGGGCTGCGTTCTCGCAGATCGTCAACCGCTCGATGAGCGAGGTCCTGACCCGATCGCTCGCGACCAGCTTCTCGACCATCCTCGGCGTGATCTCGCTGCTGATCTTCGGCGGGGCCACCCTGCAGGACTTCGCCTTTGCGATGCTGGTCGGGATCCTCTCCGGTACCTACTCGTCGATCTTCATCGCCTCACCGGTGCTGACCGCCTGGAAGGAACGCGAGCCCGGTTTCGCGCGCCGGCGCGAACGGATCCGCGATATCGACGGGACCGTGCCCGCCTTCGCCGACGAGGCCACGCTGGCGAGGCTCGCCGACGACTCCGAGGCCGAAGGCGGACACGTCGAACAGCCGGCCCCCGACGCCGAGCCGATCGCCGAGGAGCCGGACCCCGACGGCGTCTTCCGTGGGCCCGAGTCCGACCCCGAGCCCGCGCCGGAAACGGCGGCGGAGCGCAAGGCCACCGCCGCCCAGGAGGAATCGGCGGAGCGCAGGAGTCGAAACGCCGAGCGACGCGAACGGCGCCAGCAGCGCCGCAAGCACGGGAGGAACCGCTAGCCGATGGCACTACTCGTCTTCTTCACGATGGGCATCGCGCTCTGGCACTTCACCGTCTTCCTGCCCGACCACTTCTGGCAGGGAATCGTCGGCGCCTTCCTCGGGGCGGTGTTCGGGTCTTGCAT
>DATDCK010000039.1:0-13835 GCA_036524375.1 Solirubrobacterales bacterium
GGTAGACGGCCAGCTGAGGCTGCTGAACGCGAAGGTGCTGTTGCTCGGTGCCGGCGGCCTGGGCGCACCCGCTGCCCTGTATCTGGCCGCGGCCGGGATCGGCACGCTGGGCCTGGTCGACGACGACGAGGTCGACGAGTCGAACCTGCAGCGCCAGGTGATCCACAACACCGAGCGGATCGGGATGCCGAAGACCGAGTCGGCGCGACTGTTCATCGAAGCCCTCAACCCCGACGTCAAGGTCATCGAGCACAACGGCCGGCTCGACGCCGGCAACATCCTCTCCGTCATCGAGGACTACGACATCGTCGTCGACGGCGCCGACAACTTTCCGACCCGCTACCTGCTGAACGACGCCTCGGTGCGGCTGCGCAAGCCGGTCGTCTCGGCCTCGATCCTCGGCTTCGACGGGCAGATCTCCACGTTCGCCCCCTACGAGGGCCCCTGCTACCGCTGCCTCTACCCGACGCCGCCGCCGGCGGAGCTGGCGCCGAGCTGCTCGGCCAACGGCGTCCTCGGCGTGATGGCCGGGACGATGGGCACCCTGCAGGCCAACGAGGTGATCAAGCTCGTGCTCGGAAAAGGCGAGCCGCTGATCGGTCGCCTCCTGCTCTACGACGCCCTCGGCACCCGCTTCACCGAGCTCAAGGTCCGCCGCGACCCCGGCTGCCCGATCTGCGGCGAGAACGCGCCCGAGATCCCGGCGTCGGAGATGGGGCAGTTCCCCGACTACGAGCTGTTCTGCGCCGGTGCCGGCGGCGACCGCTAGGCGCCGGGCTTCACTAGGATCACCGCTCGATGGCGACGATTCGGATTCCACCGGTGCTGCGCCAGCAGACGGGCGGCCAGCCTGAGGTCGAGGCGGCCGGAGCCAACGTGGGCGAGGTGCTCCGCGCCCTCACCTCCGAGCACCCGGACACCGAGTCCCAGCTCTTCGGCGAGGACGGCGACCTCAATCGCTACGTCAACGTCTACCTCAACGACGAGGACGTGCGGGTCCTCGACGGGCTCGACACCGCGGTCGCCGACGGCGACTCCGTCGTGATCCTGCCGGCGATGGCCGGCGGCGCCGGCTGAGAAGCCTTCAGGCCTCGAGGACCAATCCGAGGAATTTCTGGGTCCGCGCCTCGCGCGGGTTGTCCAGCACGTCGGCCGGCCGGCCCTGCTCGACGACGACGCCCTCGTCCATGAAGACGACCTGGTCGCCGACCTCGCGGGCGAATCCGAGCTCGTGGGTGACGACGATCATCGTCATCCCTTCCGAGGCGAGCTCGCGCATCGTGTCGAGCACCTCTTTGACGAGCTCGGGGTCGAGCGCCGAGGTGACCTCGTCGAAGAGCATCACGTGGGGGTCCATGGCCAGGGCTCGGGCGATCGCGACCCGCTGCTGCTGGCCTCCCGAGAGCCGTTCGGGGTACTGGTCGATCTTGTCGCCGAGCCCCACTCGCTCGAGGAGCTCCCGGGCTTTCCGCTCGGACTCGGCCTTGTTCTTGCCCAGGACCGTGACCGGCGCCATCGTCACGTTTCCGAGCGCGGACTTGTGTGGGAAGAGATTGAACTGCTGAAAGACCATTCCGACCCGCTGACGGACGAAGTCGACCTCCCAACTCTGCTCGCCGGTTCCCGAATCGGGGCCCTTGCAGATGTCATGACCTTCGAGGAAGATCTCCCCCTTCTCGGGCGGCTCGAGCAGGTTGACGCAGCGCAGCAGGGTGCTCTTGCCCGACCCGCTCGGCCCGAGCACGCAGACCACTTCGCCTTTGGCGACCTCGAGGTTGATCCCCTTCAGCACCTCGAGCTCGCCGAAGCGCTTGTGGATGCCCTCGAGCTTCAGCATCGAGTCGGCCATCAGGCCACCTCCATGTGGCTGCCCCGCGTGACCTGGCCCCTGTTCCGCGCAATCAGTCGATCGACGATTCGAGCCAGCGGGAGAAGGATGACCAGGAACATCAACGCCCCCAGCGTCAGGGCAGAGCTGTTGAACGTTTCCGATTGGACGTCGCTCGCGACCTGGAGGACCTCGTTGAGGCCGATTGCGCTCACCAGCGTCGTGTCCTTCATCAGGGTGTTGAGTTCATTCAGCATCGGCGCCGGGATTTTCCGGATCGCCTGGGGGACGATCACGTTCCGCATCGCCTGTCCGTGGTTCATGCCCAGCGATCGGGCAGCCTCCATCTGGCCTCCGGGAACCGCTTCGATCCCGGCTCTGTAGACCTCGGCCATGTAGGCGCCGTAGACGATCACGAGCGCGAAGGTGCCGAGCCAGAAGGTGTCGGGTTTGCCCAGCCACTGCGGCAGGCGCAGCCATTCCGGAAGGAATTCGAGCGAAGGGATCCCGGTTCCGATGAGGACGATGAACAGCAGCAGCGGGATCGCCCTGAAGACGTCGATGTAGGCGATCGTCAAGAACCGCAGCGGTTTCGTCGCCCCGCCCGGCAGCTGCCGCATCAGGGCAAGGACGAGGCCCCAGATCAGCGAGATGATGCCGGCGAAGATGAAGATCTGAAGCGTGATCCAGAAGCCTTCGAGCACTTCGTCGAAGTGGTCGAGCATGAAGCCGACGTCGAAGAACTGGTTGATGAATTCCTGCATCTGTCTCTTCCGATCCCTACCCGCCGGTCCAGAAAACTAGAGGGGCGCCGTCTTCGGCGCCCCTCTAGTGCATCCCTCGTTGCCTACCGGTGAATCAGGTTGCTTCGTGTGTCGCGGTCTCGATAGACCCCGGCGGCGCGTGTTTGAACCACTTTTCGTAGATCTTCGCGTAGGTCCCGTCGTCGATCGCTTCGGCGAGGCCTTCGTTCAGTTCGTCGAGCAGTTCGGTGTCGCCCTGGGCGACCGCGAATCCATATTCTTCTTCGGTCGGGATCGCCGCCGAGACTTCGACGTCGCCACTTGCTTCCGCGGCGTTTTCGGCGACCGGGATGTCCATCACGACGGCTTCCACGGTGCCGGCTCTGACGGCGTTGACCGCATCGGGACCCGTAGAGAAGACACGGAGTTCGCCGGCTTCGGCGGTTTCGTCGACGAATTCGGCGCCGGTCGTTCCCTTCTGGGCACCGACGGTGACGCCTTTCAGTTTCTCGACCGAGTCGATGTCGCCACCTTTTTTCACCAGAATCGCCTGTTCGGAGATGTAGTACGGGTTGGTGAAGTCGACGGTCTTCTCGCGTTCGTCGGTGATCGTCGCCGCCGATGCGATTGCGTCGAATTTGCCCTGTCCGAGATCGACGAAGATCGTGTCGAACGACGTGTCCTGGAATTCGGCGGTGCGGCCGATGTTCTCGGCAACCGCGTTCATCAGTTCGACGTCGAAGCCTTCGTACGGCGGCTTGCCCTGCTCGAACGGGGGATAGGGGATGTCGGAGCCGACCGTGAGGGACTCGCCTCCGCCCCCGCCGGTGTCGCCACCGCCGGTGGTGTCGTCGTCGCTGCTGCCGCAACCGGTCGCGAAAGCCGCGATGGCGAAGAGCGCCATCACCGCCAGAAGCGTGGTGAGCCGAGACTTGCTGCTCATCTAAGGGTCCCTCCGATCGGAAAAGGTTTGCCGGACAGGCCGAAACTACCCGTTTACGCACGCCATGACCACATCGACCGGCCACGAGCCCCGTAGCTATACTTTTTGAAGTAAGGGACCCGATGGCGCGCGAAGAGCTACTCAACCGACCCTGCGGGGGCCGTTTCGGCAACATCGTCGAGTCGATCGGCAACACGCCGCTGGTCGAGCTCCCCAGCTTTTCGCCGAAGCCCGAGGTTCACATCTACGCCAAGCTCGAGGGTCACAACCCGACCGGCTCGGTGAAGGACAGGGTCGCCCGCTCGATGATCGATGCGGCCGAGGCCGAGGGGGCGATCGAGTCCGGTCACACGATCCTCGAACCGACCTCGGGCAACACCGGGATCGCGCTGGCGATGATCTGCCGCCGCAAGGGCTATCCGCTCAAGGTCGTGATGCCCGACAACGTCACCGAGGAGCGGACCGAGCTACTGCGCATGTACGGGGCGGAGGTCGTCTACTCCGAGGGGGCCAAGGGCTCCAACGGCGCCGTCGAGGTGGCCCTGGAGATGGCCGAGGAGCCGGGTTACTACATGCCCTACCAGTACGGGAACGAGGCGAACCCGCTCGCCCACTACAACGGCACCGCGGTCGAGATCCTCGAAGAGCTGGACCAGGTCGCCGCCTTCGTCGGCGGCCTCGGCACCGGCGGCACCCTGATGGGGAACGGGCGCCGCCTCAAGGAGGCCAACCCGGAGACCCTGATCGTCGCCGCCGAGCCGATGCAGGGCGAGCTGGTCCAGGGCCTCCGCTCGCTCGACGACGGCTTCATCCCGCCGATCATCGACATCTCCCTGTTCGACCGCAAGATCATGGTCTCCAACCGCGACGCGATCGTCTGGACCCGCAAGCTGCTCGACGAGGAGGGCATCTTCTCCGGCGTCTCCGGCGGCGCGATCGCCGCGATCGCAACCCGCATCGCCGGCGAGCTCGAGGGCGGCAACGTCGTCTTCCTGATCCCCGACGACGGCTGGAAGTACCTGTCCTCCGGCGTCTACACGAAGCCGATCGACCAGATCGAGAACCTCGACTCGACCGTTTGGTGGTAATCGAGGAATCGGCGGTACGAGACCGCAACCCCCCCGAAGTGCCCGGTGTTAGAGCGAGTGCAAACGGCAAGGGGGAACCATGAAGGGCAGGGGCAGCGGTAAGAAGTTTGGGCTCACGATGCTCGCGATCGTCGTCGGACTTCTGGCGCTCGGCGTGCAGATCGCAGGTGCGACGCCGGGACAGCTCGACCGCTCGTTCGGCGGAGGGATCGTCGCTGTGCAGCCTCCCAATGGCCCCTACACATCATGGGCCGCGATGCAGGGTGCCCCCGGGCCGAACGGAAGCGCGTATGTGCTCGAACGGGAAACGCGGTGCGGGTTCGGAGGCTTCGAGTGCCTCGTCGACATCTACCTGACCCGCTATCTCAAGAACGGTAAACGGGACCAGAACTACGCCGGATCCGGTCGCAACCTCGTCACCGAGGAATTGGGAATTCAAGGCACCTCTTTCGGGGTCGACGGGACGGGCTCACTCGTGGTGGCCTGGACGAATGGAAAAGCACTGACGGCGACCCGGATCGATGCCGAGGGATCTGTGGACAGAACGTTCGGCTCTGGTGGGATCGCAACGGTCGGATGTGGATGCTCCGTGGGTCGGGTCAGGCTGCTGATCGGGCGCGACGGCAAGATCACCTTGACGGCTCCCGAAGCGCCGCTGTCCAACGGGGGGTATGGCTACCCGAGCTTCGAAGGAACCTTGGTCGCTCGCCTGACCCCGAGGGGAGCCCTCGACCCTGACTTTGGCAACGGAGGCAGGGTGCTCGTCTCCGCAAACCTCGACGGGCCATGGGCGCTCCGAGCAAATGGGGCTGTCATTGCCACCGAGATCTCCGACCGTAGTTACCTGGTCAAGATTTCACCCGACGGGCAGGAAGTCGTCCGCGATTGGGCTGTTTCGCTCCGACAGCGAGCGGTGCGGATGTTCCAGCAGATCATGCCCTTGCCCAATGGCGACTTGGCGATAGTCGGAACGCCACCGGCGGGAAGGGGCGTCAGTGCAGTTGCGCGCCTGCGCCCATCTGGAGTCCTCAAGCGCGGCTTCGGCAAGGCCGGCGTCATTCGGTTTTCCAAGCGGTTCGCGTACGGGGCCGGGGTGGACGCTCAGGGTCGAATCCTGCTCGCCGGGACCATCGAAAGCGCAAGGAAGATGTTCGCGATGAGACTGTTCCCCAACGGCGCGGTCGATCGCCGCTTCAGGAACGGTCTCGGCGGAATACGGGGGGGCGAATCCAGGAACCTGGAAGTCATGTTCTCGGGAGCGCGTCCGTTGATCTTCAACGAAGGCGGCGAATCCTGTCGCGGATACTGTCGGCCTCACCCGTTTCTCTACAAGCTGAAGGGCGGACCCGCGAAGAAGCCCGGGCGCCGCTAGCGGCGTGACGGCTCGCGGCGCGATCGCGTCACTTCTGCTCGGGGTTGTCCTGGTCCTACCGGGAAATGCCGAGGGTGCCATGCCGAACGGCTTCTTCGGCGTCGTTCCCCAGGGCGAGGTCGGCAAGGCGGATCTCGATTTGATGGAGGGGTCAGTCGAAACCCTGCGGGTTGGCATCTATTGGCCGTCGATCGAACCGTCGCCCGGAGTCTTTGAGCTGGCGGGTTTCGAGCGCCTTCTCGGTGAGGCGGCTGGGCAGGGGATCAGGATTCAGCCGTTCGTCTACGGGACGCCGCAGTGGCTGGGACGAGACCCGGTGCGCTCACCTCTCGCCTACCCCGGGGGCGCCGAAGCATGGGCTTCGATGTTGACTGCCCTCATCGACCGCTACGGGAACGGCGGCAGCTTCTGGGAAGGACGAAAGCCGCTGCCGGTGCGCGACTGGCAGATTTGGAACGAGCCCAACTTCGTGATCTTCTGGCATCCCTGGCCATCGCCGCGGGAATACGCACGTCTCTTGGACGTTTCCGATCGAGCCATCTCGGCAGCAGACCCGGACGCCCGCGTCATCGTCGGCGGAGTCGCCCCGGTCGGGGCAGGCCCTCGCCCCTGGCGATACCTGGGCAGCCTGCTCCGGATTCGCGGTGTCAAGTCGGACCTCGACGCCGTTGCGCTGCACCCGTACTCCGCGTCGCCGCTGGGCGTCGAATACGCCGTTCGCCAGACGCGACGCGCAATGGCGCGCTCGGGGGCCGGGCGCAAGCCGTTGCTGATCGGCGAGATCGGCGTCGCCTCCGATGCCGAGGTGCCGACCGGGTTCGATCTCGGGCTCGAGGGACAGGCCTCTTTCCTGCGGCGCTCCTTTCATCTTCTGCTCGAGAACCGCCGTCGCTGGCGCATCGTCGGGATCGATTGGTTCTCCTGGCAAGACGTGGCCGGCTGGGAAAAGCAGTGCTCGTTCTGCCAGTACGCGGGGCTGGTCGACAGGTCGGGCCGGCCGAAGCCGTCGTGGTTTGCCTTTTCGCAAGCCGTCCGGGGCGGCCGCGCAACTTCGAGTCGAGGCGGCGTTTAGGAAGATGATGACCCGAAAGCTGCTGCTCACATCCACGATCGCGTTGGTCTGCGGCCTCGGCGTGGCGGGCCAGGCGACCGCTGCACCCGGCGATTCGGATCCCTCGTTCGGGCAGGGCGGGACGATGCCGATCGAGCCTCCATCGAACGCTCTCCATGGCTGGGCGGCCAAAGGAGCCGCCGCGGGCCCGAACGGGTCCACCTACGTCTACGAGACCGCGGTCGATTGCAAGACGAGCTCATTCCCCGGCGACTGTCAACACCAGGGATTTGTCGCCCGTTACATGGCCAGCGGCCAGCGGGACCTGTCTTTCGGCGGGTCAGACGGTTTTGCGGTTGCCTTCGAAGGGTCGGGCCTGATCGGGCAAAGCGCGATGGCCGTCGACTCCATGGGAAGGGTTCTCGTCGTTCAGGCTTCGAGCTCCTATGAGTCCGAAGGAATGGTCGTTGCCCGCCTCGACACGGAGGGTCGCCTCGATTCGAGCTTCGGAACCGGCGGCAAGGTCAGCTTTGCCTGCGTCTGTGTCTACGAATTCCCGAACCTGATGATCGACGGGCAGGGGAGGATCGTCGTCATGAGTCCTGGCAACGAAATGATTCCCCGGGTCGGGTCGTATCCGCCCGAATTCGAATTCGGCCCCTACTCGATCTCCCTCTTCCGTTTGCTCCCCAGCGGCGCTAGAGACACGTCTTTCGGCAATGGGGGATCGACGTCGATCAAAGGCTTCGACACTAGGAGTGGGGCGCTGCGGAAGAACGGATCGATCGTGATGACTGCGTTCAGGCGAGGCAAAGGGTCGTTCGTGGTTCGGGTCTCGGCCAACGGCCGCGCGGTCGACCGGCAGTTCAACGCGAGCAAGCGCCTGCGGGGACGAAAGCTCGGTGGTGTGCTTGCCCTGCCGAAGAACCGGGTCGCGATCCTCGGCTCGCAAGAAGGCGGGAGCCAATCGATTCTGCTTCGCCTCGGAGGTGACGGCTCGCTCGATTCCTCATTCCGTGGCGACGGGATTGCGAAGCTGAGTTTCAGCGTCTCGACCTTCGACGCGGATCGTCGCGGCCGGATCCTGATATCTGGGACCACCGCTGAACGAGGTCTGGGCGGACCGGCAGAGGGCTGGGGCGTGCTGAGGCGACTGCTACCAAACGGGAAGCGGGACATGCGCTTTCTGAACGGCTTGGGAGATCGCGACGTCTCATCCGAACTGAGCGTCCAGGCCTTCTACAACGGTGACCGGCCGATGGTTTTTCAGGACAGCACCTTCGTCGACGAATGCCGCGCCTACTGCAGGCCGGATCCGACCCTGAGCCGCTTCCTCGGCTGACCGCGTCCGCTAGCCTCGCCGCAGTCATGCGGATCGCCCAGGAGCTGATCGACGAGATGGTCGCGCACGCGCGAGAGGACCTCCCGAACGAGTGCTGCGGGTTGATCGGCGGCGCCGACGGCGAGGCGACCGAGGTGATCAGGGTCGAGAACGCCGCCGCCAGCCCGCTGCGCTACGAGATGGACCCGAAAGCGCAGTACGACGCCTACAAGGCGATCGAGGACGGCGGCAGGGAGCTGCTCGCGATCTACCACTCGCACACGAAGAGCGCCGCCTACCCTTCGCAGACCGACGTCAACCAGGCCGTCGCCTGGCCCGACCAGGTCTACCTCATCGTCTCGCTGGAGAAACCCGACGCCCCCGATGTCAAGGCCTACTGGCTGAAGGACCTGAAGATCGCCGATGCCGCGATCACCGTCGATTAAGGAAAGCCGCGAGTCGATCGCCGGCGGTGGCGGCGGTGGCGAGCCTCCCGTGGCCGACGACGGTGGCGGTGGCGGCGGCGACGGTGGCGACCTGGTCAAAGTCGCCTACGCCCCGAACCAGATGGAGGCGGAAATGATTCAGGGCCTGCTCAGCGATCACGGCATCCAGAGCATGCTCAAACGGGGCCCGGGGTTCGACGTCCCCGAGTTCCTCGCCAGCGGCCCCCGGCAGGTATTCGTGCTCGAGTCGGCTGCCGAGCGCGCCCGCGAAGTACTCGAGGGGACGCCGGGCGTCAGCTAGCCGATGGAGGGTTTGGCCATCGCCCGCAGGTGCGAGCGCCAGACATCCTCGATCTCGGCGATCCGCGCGTCGAAGGCCGCTTCCAGGGTTGGGCCGGCGCCGCCGGGCTTGAGCTCGAGAGCGAGCTGCTCACAGGCTTCGGGCCCGCGTTCGGTCTCGAGCAGGTCGAAGATCGTGCCGCCGAGGATGACCGCGTCGCGGCGGCCGGGCGGAAAGTTGGGGCGGGCGCTCTCGCGAAGGCGCCTGATCACCGCCGCCCGGTAGTAGCCGACCTGGCGCGCGAAGTACTGGGCGGCGCCCTCGACCAGCCAGGCCCAGCTCAGGTAGCGAAGGAACCGCCCCGGGGTCCAGGACGGCGGCAGGGCATCGTTGTTGGCCGCGACGACGAGCTGCGCGTAGAGGCGCTCGGCGGTCCCTCGCAGGGCCTCGCGCGAGTCGTCGCCGGCGGCGCGCTTTTCCATGTGCGGGTCGTTGAGGACGTGGAGCTCGGTCGCCATCGCCCATCCGGCCAGGTAGCGGCGGCCGGCCGCCGCCGCCGACCAGCGGGCGGCGGGCAGGAAGGGATGGGCCATCGAGAGCAGCGCCGGGTTGGTGTGGACGACCACGGTGACCTCGCCCGGGACCTCGTCGAAGCGGTCCTCGAGTCGCAGGCGCAGGTCCTCCATGCGGTCGAGCGTGCGCTCGGCGTAGGCGGCGTCGCCACTGTCGTGACGCGCGGTAAAACTGAGGCTCTGCGTCTCGACCCAGGGCATCTCGCAAAGGTACTAAGGCCGCGCGCCCAAGCAGTTCAAGGACGCAGGGAGCGAAACGTGCTCCGCACGTGAGCGACCGAGGACGAAGAAATGCGCCGGGGGCGTGGCCTTAGACCAGGGCGGGCTCGGCGGGGGTGCAGACTTCGCGGATCTCGGCGCGGGCGCGGTCGAACTCCTCGTCGGCCATCACCGGCGTGCCCTCGAAGGGCAGGTCGCGGTCGATCTCGACCCAGGAGTGGCAGCCGTGATACTCGTCACGGACCTTGACCGTGACCGGCCGCGGGATCCTGTGCACCCGGAGCAGGAGGATGTGAAGCGGGTGACGCCGCTTCCATTTGAGCCGCTTCTCGGCGTAGTCGGGCGTCCAGATGTAGAACGGCGAGAGCGCGTCGACGGCGCGGGGGTCGGTGACCGTGATGTGGTCGGTCACTTCGGCCCAGGCGCGCAGGCGGACCCGATCCGGCTGGGTGATGCCACCGTCCTGGATCAGCGCCCTCGGCGGCGGCTCTTCATCGGGCCAGACACCCTCCTCGAGCGCACGTCGCAGCTCGGGGTGGTGGGACTCGCGGACGAGGTTGTTCTGCTGGTGGTCGAAGGTGGGGTAGAGGAAGAAGCGCTCGTGCTCGACCTCGAAATGCTTGTTCTCCTCGCGGATCCCTCCCTTGCGGAGGGTAAGGAGCTGCTCGCCCTCGGCGAGAGCGCGCACTGTTACTGCCCATTCCTTGAATGCGATCGGCATTTAGCTTCCTGAGAAGGTTGTTGGCTCTGAATCGACTGGGGAGGACGTTGTCCTCAAGCCGTGTGCCTGGGAGGGAGGGGACCCTGTCCAGGCGCAGCATTTTAGACGAGGGCGGGCAAATAGCCAAATAAACCTTCTCTTAAGTCCCTTTCACTAAGCCGATTTCCGGCCCAGGCCGCCACCTCCGGGGGTCTCGATCCGCAGTTTTTCGCCAGCCTCGAGGCGGCCTTCGGCCTTGCCTCCGACCGGTTTGCCGCCAACCAGGTTGCGGCCGGGGGCGCCGTCATCGCCGCCGTCACGGCCGCGGGGCCGGTGGCGCCGGCGCTCGCCGATCAGGCTGTAGGTCATCGGCTCCAGCGCCTCGATCTCGCGGGCGATTCCGTCGCCCCCGTCGTGGCCCCCAGCGCCGCCGCCGCCGCTGCCGCGACGGATCGCCAGCTCGTGGACCCGGAGGGGGAACTCGGTCTCGAGCGCCTCGACCGGCGTGTTGAGGGTGTTCGACATCGCCACGTGGATCGCGCTCGGGCCGTCGCCCTCGGGGCAGGCGCCCTGGCCGCCGCCGAGGGTCTCGTAGTAGGTGAAGTCCTCGTTGGCGAGGGTCAGGTTGTTCATCGTCCCCTGGCCCTGGGCCGGGACCGCTCGGGCGCCCCCGAGCGCCGCGAAGACGAGGTCGGCGACCCGGCTCGAGGTCTCGGTGTTGCCGGCGACGACCGCGGCCGGGGCGCGCGCGTTGAGCAGGCAGCCCTCGGGGGCGATCACCTCGATCGGGCGGAAGGCCCCCGCCGAGGGCGGCGCATCGGGGTCGGTCAGCACCCGGACCGCGAACAGGGCGGCCGATTTCGTCACCGAGAGTGGGCAGTTGAGGTTGCCCTCGACCGCGGCATCGGTGCCGCTGAAGTCGAGCGCCAGCCGCTCGCCGTCGATCCTCGCCTCGACCCGCAGCCGCACGTCCCGGGGCTCTCCCCAGGCGTCGTCCTCGAGCACGTCCTCGGCGCCGTAGGTCCCGTCCGGGAGGTCCGACAGCGCCGCCCGGGTGCGGCGCTCCGCATAGGAGAGGATCTCCTCCATCCCGTCTCGCAGGCGGCCGAGGCCGTGGCGCTCGGCGAGCTCGACCAGGCGGGCGGCGCCGACCCGGTTGGCGGCGGCCTGGGCGCGGAGGTCGGCGAGCCGCTGGGCCGGGAAGCGCATCCGCCCGGCGAGCTCCGCGAGCCGCTCGGGGCTCGCCACGGTCGGCGGCACGACCACGCCCTCCTCCTCGAGGCTGCGCGAGCGGGCCGGCATGCTGCCGGGGGTCGGGCCGCCGACGTCGGCGTGGTGGGCGCGGCAAGCGGCGAACCCGATCTGCTCTCCGGCGGCGAAGACCGGCGTGATCAGGGTGATGTCCGGCAGGTGGGTGCCCCCGCGGTAGGGGTCGTTGAGGATCCAACTGCGGTCCGGCAGCTGCTCCTCCTCGATCACCGCGGCGACCGCGTCGGGCATCGAGCCGAGGTGGACGGGGATGTGCTCGGCCTGCATGACCAGCTCCCCACGCTCGTCGAAGAGCGCCGTCGAGCAGTCGCGCCGCTCCTTGATGTTGGCCGAGTAGGCGGAGCGGATCAGCGCCGCGCCCATCTCCTCGCAGGCGGCGTGGAGGCCGCCGATCATCACCTGCAGCTCGATCGGGTCGATCGCCTCAGCCACCGTCGGCCACCACCGCGATCGTGCCGGCATCGTCGACGGTGGCTGTCCAGCCGGGCGGCACCACCAGGGTCGACTCGGGCAGCTCGAAGAGGGCCGGGCCGGGGCGTTCGAGGCCGGCGGCCGGCTCGCCCCGCACCACCATGGCCTCGGCCCACTCGCCCGCGAACCGGACCCGGCGCGAGCGCTCGGTCGTCTGTCCGGGGCCGGGCGCGCTCGGGCTCAACGGCGGCCCCGGCTCGACGCTCGCGACCCTGATGCTGACCAGGACCACCTCTCCGTCGGGGTCGGAGTGCCCATAGAGGTCGAGGTGGGCCCGCTCGAAACGCTCGACGAGATCGCCGGGGTCGGGGTCCGGCGGCCCGGGGACCGGCAGCTCGAAGGCTTGCCCCGCGTAGCGGAGCTCGTAGACCACCTCCGTCTTACCGCCGTCGCCACCCAGTCGCGCCCGCATCTCCGCGACCTCCTCGCCCAGGCGCGCGGCGCTCAGCTCGCCGCCGCTCAGCATCACGGTCTGCGCGGTGTCACGGCGGCGCTCCGAGGCGCAGAGCCCGAGCGCCGAGAGGACGCCGCCCGCGCGCGGGCAGAGGACGTGGCCGATCCCCAGCTCCGCCGCGATCGCGACTGCGTGCATCGGGCCGGCGCCGCCGAAGGGGAGCAGCGCGAAGCCGCGCGGGTCGACCCCGCGCTCGACGGTGACGACGCGAAGGGCCCGGACCATCTCCTGGTTGGCGACCCGGACGATCCCCTCGGCGACCTGAAGCGGCTCGAGACCGAGCGAGCGGGCGAGCCCGGCGACGGCCGCCTCGGCGGCATCGACGTCGAGCTCGACGTTGCCGGCCAGTCGCGAGTCGTGGCCGAGGTTTCCGAGCAGCAGGTTCGCGTCGGTCACCGTCGGCTCGGTGCCGCCGCGCCCGTAACAGGCCGGACCGGGCTCGGCACCGGCGGAGCGGGCGCCGACGCGGAGGGCGCCGCCGCGGTCGCGCCAGCCGATCGAGCCGCCGCCGGCGCCGACCGTGTGGACGTCGACCATCGGCAGCTGGATCGGGCGCCCGTCAACCTCGCGCGACTCGGTGCGGCGCACGGCGCCGTCCTCGATCACGCAGACGTCGCACGAGGTTCCGCCCATGTCGAGGCCGATCGCGTTGCCGTCGCCCGAGACACGGGCCAGCAGCCCGGCGCCGACTGCTCCTCCCGCGGGCCCCGAGAGGACGCTCCAGGCGCCGGCGCGGGCCGCCTCGTCGGCCTCGGCGACACCGCCCGAGGACTGCATGACCAGCGGCTTCGGCAGCCCCGCGGTCGCTGCCGACCCGCTGAGGGTGTCGAGGTAGCGGCCGAGCAGCGGCGAGAGGTAGGCGTCGATCGTCGTCGTCGAGCAGCGCTCGTACTCGCGGAAGCGGGGCAGGACCTCGTGCGAGGCGGAGACGTGGACGCCGTCGAGACGCTCGCGCAGGGCATCGGCGAGCGCCTGCTCGTGGGAGGGGTCGAGGTAGGAGAAGAGCAGGCAGACGGCGACCGACTCGGCGCCGCTGTCACGGATCAGCTCGGCCAGGCGCTGCGGCTCCTCGGGTGGA
>DATDCK010000040.1:0-18141 GCA_036524375.1 Solirubrobacterales bacterium
GGGGGGGTCCTGTCGTGGGGCGCGGGGGGCCTGCGGTCGATCCACGGTCGGTCCTCGACCCCCCGCGCCCCACGTCACCCGCCCGAGCAGCCGTCGGACTCACGTACCCTGGGGGTATGCGGGTCAAGATCTGTGGCATCACCAACGTCGACGACGCGGCCGAGGCCGTGCGCCTCGGCGCCTGGGCGATCGGGCTGATCCACGCCGACGAGAGCCCGCGCCGGGTCGACCCCGCCGCCGCCGCCCAGATCGCGTCCGCGTTCCGGCGCAAGTGCGAGGTCGCGGGCGTGTTCGTCAACCCCGAGCTCGGCGAGGTCGCGGGGGCGGTCGAGGACGCCGGGTTGACGCTGGTGCAGCTGAACGGCGAAGAGGGGCCGAGCTTCTGCGCCGAGGTCGCCCGCAAGACCGGCGTCAAGGTGATCAAGGCCGTCCACGTCTCGAGTGCCGCCGACATCCACTCCGCCGAGGCCTTCCGCACCGACTTCCATCTCTTCGACCGCAAGGCCAAAGGACTCTGGGGCGGGACAGGGGAAAGCTTCGACTGGGGCCTGCTGCGGGGTCGCTACTCGAAAGTGCCGGCGATCCTCGCCGGCGGCCTGCGCCCGGAGAACGTCGCCGAGGCGATCGCGGTCACGCAACCCTTCGCCGTCGACGTCGCCAGCGGCGTCGAGTCCGAGCCGGGCCGCAAGGACCACGCCGCGTTGGAGGCCTTCTTCGAGGCCGCGAACGGCACTGGCGTCGTCGCCCAGTGAGCGCCGTAGATGAGAGATTCGGGCCCTACGGGGGGCGCTATGTCCCGGAGACGCTGATCGCCGCCCTCGACGAGCTCGCGGAAGCCTGGGCCTCCGCGCGCGAGGACGACGCGTTCGGCGAGCGCCTGGCGGCCCTGCACCGCGATTTCATCGGCCGCCCGACGCCGCTCTACCTGGCCGAGCGCCTCTCCGAGAAAGCGGGGCGGCGCGTCTACCTCAAGCGCGAGGACCTCGCCCACACCGGCGCCCACAAGATCAACAACGCCGTCGGCCAGGTCCTGCTCGCCGATCGGATGGGCAAGAAGCGGATCATCGCCGAGACCGGCGCCGGCCAGCACGGGGTGGCGACTGCGACCGCCTGCGCGTTGCTCGGCCTCGAGTGCATCGTCTACATGGGGAGCGAAGACATTCGTAGGCAGGCCCCCAACGTCGAGCGGATGGGCCTGCTCGGTGCCGAGGTAGTCCCCGTCGAGGCGGGCGCCCGCACCCTCAAGGAGGCCGTCAGCGAGGCGATCCGCGACTGGGTCGCGAACGTCGCCGACACCCACTACGTGATCGGCTCCGCGGTCGGCCCGGCGCCTTTCCCGGCTCTGGTCCGGGACCTGCAGCGCGTGATCGGCGACGAGGCCCGCGCCCAGGCGCTGGAGGCCGAGGGCGAGCTGCCGGGGCGGGTCGTTGCTTGCGTCGGCGGCGGCTCCAACGCGATCGGGATCTTCACGCCCTTCATCGCCGACGAGGGGGTCGAGCTGATCGGGGTCGAGGCTGCGGGGGAGGGGCTCGATAGCGGCCGCCACGGCGCCAGTCTCGGCGCCGGGACCACCGGTGTCCTCCATGGCTCGCTCTCCTCGATCATCGCCGACGAGGAAGGCCAGATCCTCGAGGCCCACTCGATCTCCGCCGGGCTCGACTACCCGGGCGTCGGGCCCGAGCACGCCCATCTGCGCGACACAGGCCGCGCCACCTACACGGCGGTCACCGACGACGAGGCGCTCGGCGCCTTCGCGGCGCTCTCGCGCCTCGAGGGGATCATCCCGGCGCTGGAGTCCTCCCACGCGATCGCTTGGCTGCTCGAGAACGGCGGCGGCGAGGGCTACGACGTCCTCTGCCTCTCCGGGCGCGGAGACAAGGACCTGGCCGAGGTGTTGGAGAAGCAGGGTGGCTGAGGCGACGCTGACCGGCATCGAGCGCATCGCGGGCGCCTTCGAGGGAGCTCGCGACGAGGGCCGGGCGGCGCTGATGCCCTACATGATGGGCGGTTACCCCGACCACGACTCGGCGCTCGCGGTCGCCGCCGCCTACGCCGACTCGGGCGCCGACCTGATCGAGCTCGGGATCCCGTTCTCGGACCCGCTCGCCGACGGCCCGACCATCCACGCGGCGGCGACCTCGGCCCTCGCCGGCGGCGCCGATGTCGAGGGGGCCCTGGAGATCTGCGAATCGGTCGCCGATCGGGTGCCGGTGGTGCTGATGGTCTACGCCAACATGGTCCTTGCCCACGGCGGTGCCGAGCGCTTCGCCGACCGCGCCGCCGAGGCCGGCGCCGCCGGCGCGATCGTCCCGGACCTGCCCCTCGGCCAGGCCGAGGAGATCCGCGAGGCCTTCACCGCCGCCGGGTTGGCCCTGGTGCCGCTGGTCGCGCCGACCACTCCAGCCGGCCGGCTCGGCCAGATCTGCGAGGTGGCCCGTGGCTTCGTCTACGTGGTTTCCACCGTCGGCACCACGGGCGAGCGCGACGTGCTCCCGGAGGAGCTCGCCGATCTCGTTGCCGCGACCAAGGCCGAGTCCGAGGTCCCGGTGGCCGTCGGCTTCGGGATCGGCACGCCCGAGCAGGCGGCCCAGGTCGGCGCGCTCGCCGACGGGGTGATCATCGGCAGTCGCCTGGTTCGCGAGGCGGGCGAGGCGGCCTCGGCTGAGGCCGCCGCCGAGGCGGTCTCGGAGTTCCTGAGCGAGACGCGCGTCGCCCTCGCCGGATAAGGTTCGCGACCGATGGGAATGGTCGTCACACTCTTCCTCGCTCTCGCCGCGATGACTCTCTCCTACGCCCTCGGGCAGGGTGGGCCTGTCGCCGGCCTGGTCTTCTTCCTGGTGCTCTTCATCGGCGCGGCGATCCGCGTCGTCCAGCTGCCGAAGCCCTAGCGCCGCCGACTTTTCAGGCGCGGGTGGCGATCACCCGCAGGTACTCGGCCTCGAGCACGAGCGCCCGGTCCCCGGCGGTGTTCGCCGACTCGAGGAACGCCCGCAGGTCGTCGGTGAGTGCCTGCTCGCCGTCGGGCCCGACCCGTTCGTAGGCCGTTTGGGTGGGGCCGAAGTAGGAGCGGAAGAAATCGATGTAGTGGTCGGCCGAGCGGAACGGCTGCCGCGAGATGCGCCGCTCGAGGCGCAGGTCGGAGATCCCGTCGCCGAACAGCTCGCGCACGCCCTCCTCGGTCCCCCAGCGCAGCGGCGACTCGACGCCCGGCGGCGGCGGCGCGTGCTTGGAGATGGTCTTGAACATCGTGCCGACGGCGCCGTCGGGGGCCCAATTGGCCATCCCGATCCGGCCGCCGGGTTTGACGACCCGCAGCAGCTCGGCGGCGGCCTTGGGCTGGTCGGGGGCGAACATCGCCCCGTAGATCGACATCGCGACGTCGAAGGCGCCGTCCTCGAAGGGCAGCTCCTGGGCGTCGGCCTCGACGAACTCGACATCGAGGCGCTCGGCGGCGGCCCGCTCGCGCCCACGCTCGAGCAGGGCGGGCACGTAGTCGGCGCCCACGGTCCCGCCCCAGGTGCGGCGCGCCGCCGCGATCGCGAGGTTGCCGCTGCCGCAGGCCACATCGAGCGCCTTCTCGTCGGGGACCAGCTCCAGCGCCTCGGCGAGGTCCTCCGCCGGGTGGTAGACGAGGTTGGCGACCATCGCGAAGTCGCCTTTGGACCAGATCTGCTGCTGAACTTGGGTCACTGCTTTCAGGTCGGGCGTGTCGTTCATCGCTTCCTCCTCGGGGTTGCACCGAACCTACCTCCTCGCGGGCGTCGCGGAGCGCCTAAAGTGCGATCGATGCGGATCGGCTTGCTCACCGGCGGCGGCGACTGTCCCGGGCTCAACGCGGTGATCCGTGCCGTGGTCCGCAAAGGGGTCGAAGTCTTCGGGCACGAGTTCGTCGGCTACCGCGACGGCTGGCGCGGACCGCTCGAGAACGAGGCCCGGCCGCTGGGGGTCCCCGAGGTACGCGGGATCCTGCCCCGAGGCGGCACGATCCTCGGCTCCTCCCGCACCAACCCGTTCGGCGACTCGGTCGAGGACGGGGCGCGGACGATTGCCGCCAACCTCGAGGCAGCGGGCGTGGACGGCCTGATCGCGATCGGGGGCGAGGACACCCTCGGCGCCGCCTCGCGGCTGTATTCCGAGGCCGGGCTGAACGTCATCGGCGTCCCGAAGACGATCGACAACGACCTCGGCGCAACCGACTACACCTTCGGGTTCGATACCGCCGTCAACATCGCGATGGAGGCGATCGACCGCCTCCACACCACGGCCGACAGCCACCACCGGGTGCTGATCGTCGAGGTGATGGGTCGCCACGCGGGCTGGATCGCCTTCCACGCCGGTCTCGCCGGCGGCGCGAACCTGATCCTGATCCCCGAGCAGCCCTTCGACATCGAGCGTGTCTGCGAGCTGGTCGGCCGCCGCTACGACGCCCACTTCGCCCCGATCCTCGTCGTCGCCGAGGGCGCCCAGCCGATCGGCGGCGTGCCCCAGGGCGAGGGCAATCTCGACGCCTTCGGCCACATCCGCCTCGGCGGGATCGCCCACTGGCTCGAGGGCGAGATCGAGAGGCGGACCGGCAAGGAGACCCGCGCCACGGTCCTCGGCCACGTTCAGCGTGGCGGCACCCCGACCGCATTCGACCGCGTGCTCGCGACCCGCTTCGGGCTGCACGCCATCGACGCCGTCGACGATGGCCGCTGGGGCAAGATGACGGCCTTGCGGGGGACCGAGATCGAGCTGGTGGACCTGACCGAAGCTACCGCTGAGCTCAAGACCGTGCCGGCGGAGCTCTATGCGGAGGCGGAGACTTTCTTTGGGTAGTCGACCCTCTCCCAACTGGCCGAAGCGGTTGCTCGCATGCGCGGGCGTCGGCCTGTTGGGGTTTGCGGGTTGTGGAGGCGGGTCGGGGGTGGATGAGGGTGCAACTGTGCGGGTCTACGCGGTCTCGTCGCTCTGCGCGGAAGCGAAAAATGCGCTTGATGCGGGCGATCCGGAAAGCCAGGGGGTGGGAGTGGGCGTCGCCTGCCTTCCCCCGAGCTGGGTGGGGCGGGGTGGGCGGCTCGACCTCGCCGCGATCGGGGCGGGAGCCCGGCGGGCGGTCGAGGACTCGACCGCGGTCGCCTACCTGGCCGAGCCCGGCCGCGCGACCTCCTTCTCCGAACCAATCCTCGACGAAGCCGAGATCCCCACGATCACGAGTAGCTCAGGCTCCCGCTCCATGACCCAGGTCCTCGATGCCCTCTCCGCTCGCGGCAGCGACGAGTCACCCCGCGAATCGGTCTGGGAGGTCCGGTGACCCTCCCCAAAACACTTGGAGCAGCCCCGTAGGGGCTGCGAGTTTTGGGGAGGGTTGCCGGACCTCCCCTACAGCAAGTCCGCGAGTGCCTCGTCGACGTCCGTGTGCCGGAAGATGTAGCCCAGGTCCTGGGCCCTGCGCGGGATCACCCGCTGGCCACCCTTGAGGACGACCCCAAACTCGCTGCCGAATTTGACGTCGAGGACGAAGCCGGGAATCGGCAGCACCGCGGGACGGCCGAGCGCGCGGCCGAGGCTCTTGGAGAACTCGCGATTCGTGACCGGGTTCGGCGCGGTCGAGTTGACGACGCCGGTGACGCGCTCGTTGTCGATCGCCCAGAGGAGGATCCCCAGCTCGTCCTCGATGTGGATCCAGGAGACGTACTGCTCTCCGCCCGCGAGCGGCCCGCCGACGCCGAGCTTGAACGGGGGCACCAGCTCGCCCAGGAAGCCGCCCTTCGGATCGAGCACGTGGCCGGTGCGGACGATCACCAGGCGGAGGCCGAGCGACTCGGCCTCCGAGGCGGACTTCTCCCATTCCTGGACCACATGCGTGTCGAAGCTCTCGCCGCCGGCCTCGGCCGACTCGTCGAGGATCGCGTCGCCGCGGTCGCCGTAGAAGCCGATCGCGGACTGGTTGACGAGTACGGCCGGCTTCGTCTCCAGGCCCGCCAGTGTCCCGAGCAGGTTCTTGGTCCCGGTTCGGCGGCTCTCGAGGATTCGCTCCTTGGCCTCGGGGGTCCAGCGCTGGTTGATCTTCTCGCCCTCGAGGTTGACGACGGCGTCGACGCCGTCGAAGGCGTCGGCAGGCGGCCGTTCGAGGGTCGGCTGCCACGGGTGCCAGCGCACGCTCGGGTTGGTGCTGCGGGCCTTCAGCGGGTCGCGGCTGAGGCCGACCACCGTGTCGCCCCGGACCAGCAGCGCGTCGCAGAGCGAGGAGCCGATGAAGCCGCTGGCGCCGGTGACGAGGACCTTCATGCCCTCAATGCGCTCCTTCGGCCGCGCCGGATCAACTCGGCTCCACGGCGGAGAAGGTTCCGGTCTCCTCGTTGAGGCGGGCGATGCCCTCTCGCTTGGCCTCCTCGACGACCGCTTCGGCGACCTTGGGAGCCACTTCGCGGTTGAAGACGCTGGGGATGATGTAGTCCTCGGAGAGGTCCTCCTCGGTCACCGCCATCGCGATGCCCTTGGCGGCCGCGAGCTTCATCTCCTCGGTTATCCGCGGGGCGCCGGCGTCGAGGGCGCCGCGGAAGATGCCGGGGAAGGCGAGCACGTTGTTGATCTGGTTCGGGTAGTCGGAGCGGCCCGTGGCCATGATCCGCACATAGGGAGCGGCGTCCTCTGGCATCACCTCGGGGTTCGGGTTCGCCATCGCGAAGACGATCGCGTCGTCGTTCATCTTCTCCAGCGACTGCGGCTGGATGATGCCGGGGCCGGAGAGGCCGACGAAGAGGTCCATGCCCTCGATCACCTCGTCGGGCTGACCCCCGATCTTCTCCGGGTTCGAGTTCTCCGAGTACCAGCGCTTGATGCCGGACATCTCTCCCGACTCGTAGTCGGGACGGGTGGTCGAGAGCGCGCCCTGGCGGTCGCAGCCGACGATGTGGGTGACCCCGGAGGCGAGCATCATCTTCGTCGTCGCAACCCCGGCCGCGCCGAGGCCGACCATGAGGACGCGCAGCTCCTCGATCGGCTTGCCGGTGATCTTCAGGGCGTTGAAGAGCGCCGCCATGGTGACGACCGCGGTGCCGTGCTGGTCGTCGTGGAAGACGGGGATGTCGAGCGTCTCCTTGAGCCGGTCCTCGATCTCGAAGCAGCGCGGCGCCGAGATGTCCTCGAGGTTGACGCCGCCGAATGTCGGGGCCATCAGTTCGACGGCCTTGATGATCTCCTCGGCGTCCTGGGTGTCGAGGCAGATCGGGAAGGCGTCGACTTCGGCGAACTCCTTGAACAGCATCGCCTTGCCCTCCATCACCGGCATCGCCGCCTCCGGCCCGATGTTGCCGAGGCCGAGAACGGCGCTGCCGTCGGAGACGACCGCGACGGTGTTTTTCTTGATCGTGTACTCGAAGGCCTTGGTGCGATCGGCATGGATGTCCTCGCAGACGCGGGCGACGCCCGGCGTGTAGGCCATCGAGAGGTCGTCGCGGGTCTTCAGCGGGTACTTGTTCTCGACCGAGATCTTGCCGCCGCGGTGCATCTGCATCGTGCGGTCGACGTAGTCGAGGACCCGGGCTCCCCGGGTCGAGCCGATCCCGCGCAGGATTCGCTCCCAGTGCTCGCGGTCCTGGGCGTCGATCGTGAACTCGCGCACCCGCTTGCCCTCGCCGCCGGCGCCCGGCACGAGGTCGACGCCCTGCAGCTGGCCGCCGGCCTCGGCGATCACGGCCGTCAGTTTGCCCAGCGGCTCCTGCCGGGCATCGAGCTCGACCCGGATCGTGACGCTGTATTGGGCGCTGACGGTCATGGCGGCTATCGAATCAGATTCCCGTGCTCGGCCCGCCTGCGCCCGGCTAGAGTTGAGTCGTGCTCCACGGGGGGAGAATGCGGAGGCGGCTGGGCGCCCTCGGCGCCTGCGCAACAATTCTGGTCGTTGCGGTGAGCATGCCACTCGCAGCCGACGCCGACCCCCCCGAACTGCGCGAACCGCCCGTCCCGCCCGGCTTCAGGCTCGGAGCCACGAACGGCTATACGGTCACGGTCCTCGGGCTACCGGGCGACGTAGGAGAAAGAGATGCCGTCTATCTGGTCGTCGAGCGACCTGGGGCGGTCGTCTACTACTTCGCGCGTGACGTCGCGGTCACCGAAACCTCGATCAAGGCCGATCTCGGCTCGGTCGCCCAGATCGATATGTCGTTCGCAGCCACGGGCAAGGAGCGTTCTCAGCCCTCGCCCTGCGGCGGTGGGCGGGTGGCGATCGACTCCGGACGCTACGAGGGGAGCTTCTCGTTCCACGGCGAGCGGGGGTTCGCGGAGGCGACGACGACCAGCGTCGCGGGCGACATGCGGTTCCTGCTGCGATTGGCCTGCTCCAGAACCTACGGCGAATCGGTCAGCTCGCGCCTGCCAGGCGCCTCCCTTCGCGCTGTCGGCGGAAAGCCTCTGGACGAGGGCCGGAGGAAGGTCGGGTTTCAGGTCAACAAGAACCACGCCTCCGGCCGGTCCCTGATCTCGGCATCGCTGAAGGAACGACGGGGTTCCCTACTGATCCAGCGCGGCGTGTTCGGCTCCTACCGGGCGGGCGTCTTCAGGTACGGGAGATCGCTGGACGCCGCAGGCGTTCATCCTCCCGCGCCATTCTCGGGTGGCGCGACGTTCCGCCGGGGGACATCGGGTCCGAATCGCTGGACCGGTTCGCTCGAGGCGGACTTTCCGGGTCGCCCGGACGTCCCGCTCGCCGGCCCAGGCTTCGAGGCCAACGCCGTACACACCCGAATCACTCGCAGGCAGATCGAGGCATACGACTGATCGCGATGGCCTTCGACGAGTCCCTCGCCGATCGGATCCGCGACGTCCTCGTCGCCCGTTCCAACGTCAGCGAGCGCAAGATGTTCGGAGGGATCGCCTTCATGGTCGCCGGCAACATGGCTTGCGGCGTGATCGGTGACGACCTCATGGTCCGCCTCGGTCCGGACGCCGAGAAGGCGCTCGAGGAGCCCCACACGAGGCCGATGGACTTCACGGGGAAACCGATGATGACGACCGTCTACGTCGATCCCGAGGGGACGGGCGCCGACGAGGCCCTGGCGCAATGGGTCGAAGCAGGTGCCGAGTTTGCGGCTTCGCTGCCGCCGAAATAGCTCGCGAAGGGGCGAACCGGAGTGGCATGTCGCTTTATGCCACCTATGGGACGCAAACGCGACACGGCCGACTTCGAGATCGCCGCGATCGCCGTTCGGCAGCATGGGGTGATCACCCATCGACAGCTTCGCGGCGTCGGGCTGGGGACATCAGCGATCTCGAAGCGCGCCGGGGGCGGGCGCCTGCATCGGCTTCACCGCGGCGTCTACGCGGTCGGGCACCGTGGGCTGGCGGTCGAGGGGCGATGGATGGCTGCGGTGTTCGCATCGGGCGCCGGAGCCGTCATCAGCCATGCGGATGCCGCCGCCCTCTGGGGCTTGCTGCGCCCGGTCGGCGGACTGATCCACGTCTCGGTCCCGACCGGAGCTGGGCGGAGCGCGAGCGTCGGCATCCGCCTCCACCGGCGGCCGGCGCTACGGCCCGCCGATTCAACTCGTCGCAACCGGATCCCTGTGACGTCCGTGGCGCGAACGATTGCCGACCTCGACGGTTCGGTTCCCGACCGCCTGGCGCGACGCGCGCGCAGGCAGGCGGAGCTGGTCGGGCTTCTCGCCGACGCCTCATCCGATCGCACTCGCAGCGACCTCGAGCGCTCATTTCTGCGCCTCTGCCGAGACCGCCGCGTCCCAGCGCCCGAGGTCAACGTACGTGTCGCCGGCCTGACGGTGGACTTCCTCTGGCGTGAGGATGGCCTCGTCGTCGAAACGGACAGCTTCAGGTACCACCGTGGACGGGTCGCGTTCGAGGACGACCGCGCCCGCGACTTGGCACTGCGCGAAGCCGGGCTCGACGTGATCCGGGTCGCCGATCGCCAGCTGGACGACGAGCCCGGCCGTGTCATCGACCTCGTCACGAATGCCCTGCGCCGTGGCCTGCCCTCTGCATAGAGTGGGCGTCGATGGCCGAATCCGACGCCCCGGAGCTCTTCCTGATCGACGGCAACTCGCTTGCCTACCGGGCCTTCTTCGCGCTGCCGGAGTCGATCGCCACCGCCGACGGCCGCCCGACCAACGCGATCTACGGGCTCGCCTCGATGCTGGTCAAAATCATCGACGAACACCACCCCGGCGGGGTCGTCGTCGCCTGGGACGCGGGGATGTCGGGGCGCGAGGTCACCTACGACCTCTACAAGGCCCAGCGCTCCTCGCGGCCCGACCTCCTGCGCGAGCAGTGGCCCCACCTGATGCCGTTGGTCGACGCCTTCGGGTACACCAACGTCAAGGTCGAGGGCTTCGAGGCCGACGACGTGATCGCGACCCTCGCCGTGCGGGCGCGCGAGGAGGGGATCCCGGTGATGGTCGTGACCGGCGACCGTGACGCCTATCAACTGGTCGGCGACGGGATCCGGGTGATGAGCACCTCGCGGGGGATCACCGAGACCAAGGTCTACGACCGCGAGGCCGTGCTCGAGCGCTACGGCGTCCCGCCCGAGCTGGTCACCGACATGATGGGCCTGCGGGGTGACACTTCGGACAACATCCCGGGCGTGCCGGGGATCGGCGAGAAGACCGCCTCCCAGCTGCTGCAGAAATTCGGCTCGCTCGAGGACGTGCTCGCCAACGTCGACGAGGTCTCCGGCGCCAAACGCAAGCAGAACCTCGTCGAGCACGCCGACGACGCCCGGATGTCGAAGGACCTGGCGACGCTCCAGTACGACCTAGACACCGGCGTCGACCTGGCCGCGGCGATGGTCGCCGAGCCCGACCGCGGCGCCCTGCGCGAGTTCATGCGCGAGTTCGAGCTGCGGGCGGTGATGGAGCGGCTCGAAGAGGCGCTGGGCGACGAGGCCTCGGTGCCGGGGCGCAAGGTCGAGAAGGAGATCGAGGTCGAAGTCGTCGAGGGCGGTCCCGAGGACCTCGGGGACGACCCGGTCGCGCTCGCCATCGACGGCGACCGCTGGGCGGCGAGCGTCGGCGAGCGCGTGATCGCGGCCGAGTCGAGCCACGACGAGCTGGCGGTGGGGCTGGCGGGCAACCCGTTGAGCGCCCATGACCTCAAGTCGCTCGGCGGCGGGCGCCACGGCCTGCTCGCCGCCGCCGCCCGCGAGGGTGTCGACCTCGACCTCTCCCACGACACGATGGTCGCCGCCTATCTGCTCGAGCCCCAGCGCCGCACCTACGACCTGGTCGAGCTGGCGGCGGACGCCGGGATCGGCCTCGCCGAGAACGCTGCCGAGGCCGCGGCCGCGGACGAGGATGGCGGCCAGCTATCGCTCGGGGATGAGGGCGAGTCGGGCCTCGACCCGGCCGAGGAAGCGCGCCTCGTCGCGGCGCTCGCGGACGTGCAGCGAACCCGGATCGAGGAGCTCGGCCTCACCGAGCTGCTCGGGAAGGTCGAGATGCCGCTGGTCGAGGTGCTGGCGGCGATGGAGCGCGAGGGGCTGAGGCTGGATGCCGAGCGCCTTGCCGAGGTCGGGGCCGGGTTCGGCGAGCGGATCGAGACCCTCGAGAAGGAGATCTTCGAGCTCGCCGAGGAGGAGTTCACGATCGGCTCGCCGCAGCAGGTCGGGCAGATCCTCTTCGAGAAGCTGGGGCTGACTCGCAAGCGGCGGGGGAAAACCGGGTTCTCGACCGACGCCAAAGTGCTGGCCCAGATCCGCGACGAGCACCCGATCGTCGCGAAGATCGAGTCCTGGCGCGAGCTGACCAAGCTGAAGAGCACGTACCTGGACACCCTGCCCGACCTGATCGACTCCGATACCGGCCGTGTCCACACAACCTTCAGCCAGACGACCGCCGCCACCGGCCGCCTCTCGAGCACCAACCCGAACCTCCAGAACATCCCGATCCGGACCGAGATCGGCCGCCCGGTCCGCGCCTGCTTCGTCGCCGCCGAGGGGGACCGGCTGCTCTCCGCCGACTACAGCCAGGTCGAGCTCCGCGTCCTCGCCCAGGTCGCCGACGAGGAGGTCCTCAAGGAGATCTTCCGCGCCGGCGACGACGTTCACGCCGCGACCGCGGCCGAGGTCTTCAACGTCTCCCGCGACGAGGTCGACGTCGGCCAGCGCTCAAAGGCGAAGATGGTCAACTTCGGGATCGTCTACGGGTTGACCGGCTTCGGCCTCGCCGACCGCCTCAACATCCCGCGCAAGGAGGGCGAGGAATTCGTCGCTCGTTACCTGGAGCGCTTTCCGGCGGTGCGGGCCTTCCGCGAGGAGGTCGTCGAGCGCGCCGGCGAGGAGGGGCACGTGACGACGCTCATGGGCCGGCGGCGCCAGATCCCGGAGCTGCGTTCGGGCAACCCGAACACGCGGCGCCTGGGGGAGAGGCTCGCGGTCAACACGGTGATCCAGGGAACCGCGGCCGACATCATCAAGGTCGCGATGGTCCGCTGCCAGGCCGCCCTCCGCGAGCTGGGAACCAAGACCCGCCTGGTCCTCCAGATCCACGACGAGCTCCTCTTCGAGGGCCCGCCCGGGGAGATGGAGGAGGTGGCCGAGCTGGTGCGACACGAGATGTGTGCCGCCTACCAGCTCGACCCTCCGCTCGAGGTCGACGTCGGCGTCGGCCAGGACTGGCTCGACGCCAAGTAGGCCCGCTACCCGGCCTGCTGCTGCTCGAGCTCGACCTCGCGGAACATCGCTTTGCCGTCGCTGAGCTTGAGCTCGGCCTCGTCGACCACCGCACCCTCGACCAATGCGTCGCTGGTGCAGGTCGAGGAATCGCCACCGTGTTGACCGTCCTCATCGCCACCGTGGCCATGGTCGTCGCCGACATCGTGGTTGGGCCCGTCGTCGGAGCTCGCCACCGTTGGCGGGAGGCAAATCCTGCGGCGGGTGGCGGCGGCGGTGCGTTCATGGTGGCGGTCGGTCTTCCTGGTACTGATATGACAGCAGAGCGGCACGGCATAACCTGCGGCCAGCGAGGATGGAACACGGGCGGATGACGAAGATCACGCAGCGATCGGAGGCCCGCGGTGGATAGGGGAGTCGCCGTCCTCCTCACCGCCTGCGCCGGCGGCCTCGTCGCGATCCAGGCCCCGATCAACGCCGGCCTCGGGAAGGCGACCGGCGGGCTGCCCGCGGCGTTGGTTTCGTTCGGGGTCGGGACGATCGCCCTCGCCGCGATCGTCGTCCTCAGCGGCAGGGCGGGCGGCCTCAGCTCGACCTTCGACGTCAGCTGGTACTACCTGCTCGGCGGCCTGCTGGGGGCCGTCTACGTGACCAACGCGCTGATCGCCGTTTCCGCGATCGGGGCCGGTGGGATCGCCGCCGCGACCGTGACCGGCCAGCTCACCTGCTCTGTCGCGATCGACCGCCTCGGGCTATTCGGCCTGGACCAGGTCCCGCTCAGCCCGGAGCGGGTGATCGGCGTCGCCCTGTTGTTGGCGGGGACGCTGCTGATCGTCCGTTGAGGGGTCCCCCGGCGGCGCGATCCGCAGGTAGTGGCCGAACGACCACTCGACGAAGCGCCTGTTGCCGCAGAGCCTGATCAGCAGCTGCTGGACCCGGGCCGGGAGCTTCGGCAGCCATCTCTGGGTGCGAAGCATCCAGCGGAACTTCCACTCGTGGGAATCGTTGAACGCGGCGTAGCGGGCGGCCGCCTCCTCGCGGCTCCGGTGGCCCTCGACGACCGCGCGCAGCTCGCCACCGAGCTCGATCCCGAAGTAGAGGGCGGTCCTGATCCCCTCCGCGGTGAGCGGCAGGCAGTGCCCGGCCGAGTCGCCGGCGAAGAAGACGCCGCCCTCGGTCGCCCGCCGCAGCTCGTGGGGGATCCAGTTGCCCTGGTACTCGTTCGGGGCTCTGCCGAGGTCTTCGGTCAGTAGGACGGTCGTGTCCTTGACGTGGAAGCGGGGGTCGAAGGAGCCGATCCCGATCCGCACCTCGTCCTCGGCCGGGAACGACCAGCCGTAGCCGGCCGGCACGTACTTGCGGTCGATCCAGATCTCGAGGTCCTCGCCCTTGCCGGCGGGGTGCACCTCGAGCCCACGCGAGAGCGGCGCGTCGGGGGGCTGATAGCCGTCGTTGTCGGCCAGGACCCGGCGCCAGCCCAGCGCGTCGACGACCAACGGCGCCGCGATCGTGCCGCGGTCGGTTTCGACGGCGACCTCGCCGTCGGCCCCCGCGGGTGCCCGGCCGTTGACCTTGGCGGTCTCGAAGGTCGCGTCGCAATCGCGCCACAGCAGCTCGCAGATGCGCCGGTAGTCGAAGGTCGAGAAGGTCCAGGGCAGCTCGTAGCGGGTCGTGCCGTGAGGGGTGTGGACGACGAGCTCGCCGAAGCGCTGCAGCTCGGCGTCCATCAGGCCGGTGGCGCGCAACCAGTCGGTCGGGATCCCGCAGGCGGAGGTCTGGCGCTCGCCGATCTCGTAGCGGTCGACGACGAGAACATCGGCCCCGGAGCCCGCCAGCTCGCGGGCGACGGCGAGCCCGGCGAAGCTGGCCCCGCAGATCAAGACGTCATGGCTACCGTCGAGCGGCGTTCGCTCGTCACCCCGTTTCGTGGCTCTGACAGGCACCGATGCAGGGTATCGACAGCCCGTGCCTTCGCGACATCGAGGTGTCGGTGACCGCCCACCCCCGGACGCGGAAGGCCCTCGAGACCGCCCACCCCCGGACGCGGGAGGCAGTGGCCTGGCCCAACCCGACCCGGCACCCCCGGACGCGGGAGGGCCGGTCGCGACATCGCCGGTAGTCATAAGCGCGACCGGCCCGGGAGCGGAGGAGGTGGCCGGCATGTTTCTGCCATTATTCGCCGCCGTGTCCGCGACCGACACAATCGCTCCGCCTGCCCCGAACGGGACTCCCGTCGACGGCTCCAACGGCCTGCTGATCGAAATCGATGGCCAGATCGTGCCGAACTACGCAGCGACGATGGTCTCCTTCGACGAGGGCGACGTCGTCAACGGCAAGGTCGTCCGGATCGACAAAGACGAGGTCCTGGTCGACATCGGCTACAAGTCCGAGGGCGTCATCCCCTCGAACGAGCTCTCGATCCGCAAGTCGGTCGATCCCGGCGACGAGGTCGAGCTCGGCGAGGAGGTCGATGCCCTCGTCCTCACCAAAGAAGACGCTGAGGGCCGCCTCGTCCTCTCCAAGAAGCGGGCCCGCTTCGAGAAGGCCTGGCGCCGGATCGAGACGGCGGCCGAGTCCGGCGAACCGGTCGAAGGCGGCGTCATCGAGGTCGTCAAGGGCGGCCTCATCCTCGACCTCGGGGTGCGCGGCTTCCTGCCCGCCTCGCTGGTCGACATCCGCCGCGTCCACAACCTCGACGAGTTCATGGGCCAGACGCTCGAATGCAAAGTCATCGAGCTCAACCGCAGCCGCAACAACGTCGTCCTCTCGCGCCGCGCGGTGCTCGAGGAAGAGCGCAAGGAGGTTCGCGAGCAGATCCTCGACCGCCTCCAGCCGGGTCAGATCGTCGAGGGCAAGATCTCCAACATCGTCGACTTCGGCGCCTTCGTCGACCTCGACGGCATCGACGGCCTGATCCACATCTCCGAGCTCTCCTGGAGCCACGTCAACCATCCTTCCGAGGTCGTCGCGATCGGCGACGACGTCCGGATCAAAGTCCTCGACATCGACCGCGACCGCCAGCGGATCTCGTTGGGCCTCAAGCAGACCCAGGAGGACCCGTGGCAGCGGGTCGTCAGCACCCACCGCTCGGGCGACGTGCTCGAGGGGACGGTCACCAAGGTCGTCGCCTTCGGCGCCTTCGTCGAGATCCTGCCCGGAGTCGAGGGCCTGGTTCACATTTCCGAGCTCGCCGACCACCACGTCGAGAGCCCGAGCGAGGTGGTCGAGCCCGGCACGACGCTGAACGTCAAGATCCTCGAGATCGACGAGGAGCGCCGCCGCCTCTCGCTCAGCATCAAGCGGGTCGAGGGCCAGAATATGCCGATGGGCGATCTCGGCGCCCAGATCGCCGAAGCATCAGGTGCCTCCGACGCAGACGCAGACGACTCGGCCGCGGGTCCTGTCGAGGAGTCGGACACCTCGTCCTCGCAAGCTGCGGGCGAGGAGCCCGACTCCACGCCACCCGCGGAAGAGCCGTCCGAGAGGGAGCAGAGTGAGCCCGAGGCCGCGGAGAGTGAGCCCGAGGCCGCTGTCGAGGCTGAGCAGCCCGAGGCCGAGGCTGCCGATGAGCCCGAGTCCGAGGCACCGGAGACTTCTGACGAGGGTGACGGCGAGGAGGCCCAAGAGGGCGAATCCGTCGCCGATCGACCCGACTCTCCCGACGACCTCGACGAGGCCGCCGGCGACGGTGGCGACAGCGCCGATTCCGACGCCGCCGGGTCCGAGGAAGACTCCGACTCCTAAGCACGCGTGTCGCGGCCGCTGACGATCGGCCTCACAGGCGGGATCGCAGCCGGCAAGTCGACTGCGCTCGCCGCCTTCGAGCGGCTCGGCGCCGCGACGATCTCCTCCGATGCCGTCGTCCACGAGCTGCTCGACTCCGAGCCGCTGCTGGGCCGGCTGGTCGAGCGCTGGGGCGAGGATGTCGCGCCGGGCGGGACCGTCGACCGGGCCAAGGTCGGAGAGGTCGTCTTCGCCGACCCCGAGCAGCTCTCCTGGCTCGAGTCCCAGGTCCACCCGCTGGTCGGAGAGCGGATTGCCCAGTGGCTCGCCTCGCTGCCGGAGGGGACGGAGCTGGCGGTGATCGAGACGCCGCTGCTGTTCGAGGCGGGGATGGACGAGGTCTTCGACACCAACGTCGCCGTGATCGCCTCCGACGAGGTGCGCAGGGAGCGGGCCGAGGCCCGCGGCCACACGCTGGTCGGGGAGCGCGACGCCCGCCAGCTTCCGCAGGAGGAGAAGGCCGAGCGCGCCGGTCACGTGATCGAGAACGACGGCTCGGTCGAGGACCTCGAGCGCGCGCTGTCCGCCCTGGTCGCAAAGCTGAGGGGATGAAGAGAAAGGCGCGGCGGAGGCGGCGTCTGTACGGGCTGCTGGCGGTCCTTGCCGCGATCGCGGTCGCCGTCCTGGTCTTCCGGGGCACCCTCGACCACGCGATCCAGGAGCTGACGCTGCCCCTCCGCCACGAGGACATCATCCGCGAGCAAGCGGAGGAGAAGGGCGTCGACGCATCCCTGATCGCCGCCGTGATCTACGCGGAGTCGCGCTTTCGCGACCAGACCTCCGAGGCCGGCGCCCGCGGCCTGATGCAGATCACACCGGAAGCGGCGAACGAAATCGAGCGCCTCAGCGGCGGCAGCACCTTCAACCTCGACGACCTCTCCGACCCCGAAATCAACATCCGCTACGGGACCTTCCTGCTGGGCGAACTGCTCGAGCGCTACGACGGTGACGAGGCCGCCGCGCTGGCCGCTTACAACGCCGGGCCGACCAACGCCGACGAGTGGGGAGGGAGCGAGCTCGAGCCCGCCGACATCGAGTTTCCCGAGACACGTGCGTATGTTGAAGGCGTGCTCGACAAGAAAGTCGAATATCGCGAGGAATACGGGCAGGAGCTGGGCTACCGGTGAGCGAGGCTCCGCGACCCCGCACGACCGCGCTGGCGCTCGCCGTCGGCCTCGTCCTCGCCGACTCCTCGATCGTCGTTCTCGCGCTGCCCGAGATCTATCGCGAGCTCGACACCAGCGTCACCGCGGTGACTTGGGTCCTGATCTCGTTCAACCTCGTGATCGCGCTGGCGGCGGTTCCGGCCGCCCTCCTGGCCCGGCGCTTCGGGCCCGGACGCTGCGCCGCGATCGGCCTCGCGGTCTTCGCCGGGGCGAGCCTCGCCTGCGGCCTCTCCTCGGAGCTCAGCACCTTGATCGCCGCGCGCTGCGTGCAGGCTCTTGGCGGTGCGGCGGCGGTCACCGCGGTCCTCGAGCTATTGCCGGCGACGGTGGGCGGCGAGCGTCGCGCGACCGCGATCTGGGCCACGGCCGGGGCGACCGGCGCCGCCCTCGGGCCGGCGCTCGGAGGCGTGCTGACCGAGCTGATCTCCTGGCAGTCGATCTTCCTCCTCCAGGTTCCCGTCGCGATCGCCGCCGCGGTCCCGATCCTCGCCGTCGCCCGCCACGAGGCGGCGACCGGGATCATCTCCACGGAGCTGCGCCGGACCGGCCGCCCCCACCTGCTGGCCAACCTTGCCCTGGCATTGGTCT
>DATDCK010000041.1:0-31119 GCA_036524375.1 Solirubrobacterales bacterium
GGACGTCGTCGTCCGCGTCGACGTCCCGGGCGGGATCGGTGACCACCTCGCCGCCGACGGTGACCCGGCCGTTGGCGATCAATTTCTCGGACATCCGCCGTGAAGCGACCCCCCCGTGCGCGAGGTATTTCGCGAGCCTCACGAGGTGGGGGTCACGGCTCCGCGCGCTGTTCCCCGGCCTTCAAGAGGCGCTCGCGAAGATCGCGCTCGTCCTCGGGCGTCGGGTCGAAGCGCGAGGGGTCGGGCAGCTGGTCGAGGCCGCCGAGGCCGAACAGCCGCTCGAAGAGCTCCGTCGTCTTGAAGATCGCGGCGCCGAAGCGCGAGCGGCCGGACTCTTCGATCAGGCCGCGCTCGGCCAGGGTCTGCACGGCCGACTCGGAGGAGACACCGCGGATCCGGGCGACCTCGGGCCGGGAGACAGGCTGCAGGTAGGCGACTATCGCCAGGGTCTCGGCCTGGGCCTGGGTCAGCGGCGGCGTCCGCGGCTTGGACAGCAGCCGCCGCGCGGGCTCCTCGCTGGCCGGGTCGCTGGCCAGCGCGAAGCCGCCGGCGACCTCGCGCAGGACGATCCCGCGGCGGCCCTCGGCGAGGTCCTCGCGCAGGCTTTCGATCGCCTCCGCGACCTGGCCCTCGGTCGACTCCGTCGCCTCCGCCAGGTCGATCGAGCTGACCGGTTGGGGCGAGAGGAAGAGCAGCGCCTCGATCGTCCGCGAGAGGTCGCTCATGCGCTCGTGATCTCGATCGGGCCGAAGGGCTCGGACTGCTTCCAGGTCGCCTCGCCGCGCCGGTAGAGCTCGAGCAGGGCGAACAGCGTCACCGCCTGGGTGAGGCGGTCCTCCTCGCCGAACTGCTCGTCGAAGTCGACCGTGCCGGCGGCGGCACCCCGCAGCGCCCGGCGCAGCGACTCGAGGCGCTTCTCGAGCGAGACCGTCGGGCGGATATGGCTGACGTCGACGTCGGGCGGCTCGGTCAGCAGGTCACCGAGCGCCGAGCCGAGCTGCTCGGGGTCGTAGACCGCGGTGGCTGCGTCGATCGCGACCCGACGCAGCTCGTCGGGCAGCGGCGCCGCGCGGTAGAGGTAACCGCGCTCGGCCTCGAAGCGCTCGACCAGCTCCTTCGAGGCGGCGCTGTAGCGGCGGTACTCGAGCAGCCGGGCGAGCAGCTCGTCGATCGCCTCCTCCGGGCCCATCTCCTCGAGCCCGTCGTCGGCGCCGGGCAGCATCAGCCGCGACTTCAGCTCCAGCAGCGAGGCGATCAGGACCAGGAACTCGGTCGCCACCTCGAGCTCGAGGTCGCCTTCGCGCTCGAGGTGCTCGATGTAGGCGACCACGACCTCGGCCAGCTCCACCTCCAGCAGGTCGACCTCTTCGCGCAGGACGACCGCCAGCAGCAGGTCGAAGGGGCCCGCGAAGACGTCGAGCTCGAGATCTAGCTCAGCGACCGGCACAAACCCACCGTAGCGGCATGCAAAGACGCCCGGCTAGCCCGGGCCGATTCCCATCCGGTCGCGGACGTCGGCGACGGTCCCGGCGGCGATCTTCCTTGCCTTCTCGGCGCCGGCGCCGAGGATCCGCTCGAGCTCCGCCTCGTCGGGGCGCAACTCGGCGTAGCGCTCGCGAACCGGCGCCAGGAACTCGACCACCGACTCCGCCACGGCCTTCTTGAAGTCGCCGTAGCCGGCGTCGGCGAACTCGCTCTCGACCTCGGCCGGATCGATCCCACGGGCGACCGCGTAGACGTCGATCAGGTTGGTGACCCCGGCCTTGTCGGTGCCGCGGCGCACCTCGCGCCCGGAGTCGGTGACGGCGCTGCCGAGCTTCTTGCGGATCGCGTCGGGCTCCTCGAGCACGTAGACGGTCCCCTGCTCGGAGGCGCCGGTCGTCGACATCTTGCGGTCGGGTTCCTGCAGGTCCATGATCCGCGCCCCGACCTCGGGGATTCGGTGCTCCGGCACGACCAGGGTCTCGCCGAAGCGCTCGTTGAAGCGCCGCGCGATCTCCCGCGTCAGCTCGATGTGCTGCTGCTGGTCCTCGCCGACCGGGACCTCGGTGGCGCGGTAGGCGAGCACGTCGGCGGCCTGCAGCACCGGGTAGAAGTAGAGCGCGGCGGAGACGAGCTCGCGCTGTTTGGCCGACTTTTCCTTGAACTGGGTCATGCGGTTGAGGTCGCCGTGGGCGGTCACTCCCGAGAGCAGCCAGGTCAGCTCGGCGTGCTCGCGGACGTCGGACTGGCGGAAGAGGATGCAGCGCTCTGGGTCGAGCCCGGCCGCGAGCAGGATCGCGGTCGTGTCGTAGAGCCGTTCGCGCAGCTCGGCGGGCTCGTACGGGACCGAGATCGCGTGCAGGTCGACGATGCAATAGATCGCCGGGTCGCCGCGATCCTGGCCCTCGACGTACTGGCGGATCGCGCCGATGTAATTGCCGAGGTGCTTGCGGCCGGTCGGCTGAATGCCGCTCAAGATGACGGGGGCCCCGCTCATGGCCAGCAGACTAGTTCAGGCAATGTCGGGGACCGGTGCTTCGCGGCTCGGCTGCTCGTCGCAATCGGCGGAATGCCCACACTCGCCGGCCTGCGCCGTGCCTCGGCTCGCCACCGCCTCGACCCGGCGGCGCGGGTTCTCGATCCCGAGGCCGGCGACGATGCCGCCGAGGATCATCAGCGCCCCGGCGATCCCGATGCCGAGGTGGAACGAGGAGGTCGACGCGTCGGCGGCGGCGGTTTCGAGCCTGTCCGCCTCGGCCGCGGTCAACCGGTTCGTC
This sequence comes from Solirubrobacterales bacterium, assembly GCA_036524375.1. Taxonomy (GTDB): domain Bacteria; phylum Actinomycetota; class Thermoleophilia; order Solirubrobacterales; family 70-9; genus VRUE01. The sequence goes on from DATDCK010000041.1 coordinate 2,760, forward strand.
TCCGGCACCGCCAGTGGCTTTTCCTTGGCATCGGAGACGGCTCCGCTCGCCTGCGATGAGAGCGGTGCCGTCCCCAGTTCCTCGTCGAGGCGGGCGCCGAAGTGGGCGGAGATCACCGCGCCGAGGATCGCGATCGCGAGCAGGCCGGCGACCCGTGAGATCCCGTTGTTGACACCGGAGGCGATCCCGACACGGTGTTCGTCGACCGAGTCGAGCACGGTCGCAGTGAGCGGCGCCACGGTGGCCGAGAGCCCGACTCCGAAGACCAGCAGGCCGGGCAGGACGTCGGTGACGAAGTTCGGCTCGGATCCGACCCGCAGCAGGAGGAGCAGGCCGATGCCGCCGACGATCGGCCCCGCGGACATCGGCAGCCGCGGCCCGGTGCCGGAGGCGATCCTGCCGAACCACGGCGAGAGGAAGAACATCAGGACCGAGATCGGCGTCGTCGCGAGGCCTGCCTCGAGCGGCGAGTAGCCCGCGACCTGCTGCAGGAAGAGGGTGACGAAGAAGAAGCCGCCGATCAGGCCGGCGTAGGCGGTCAGGGTGGTGAGGTTCGCGACCCAGAAGTTGCGGATGCGGAACAGGCCGAGCGGCAGCATCGGGTGGCGGGCGACGGCCTCGCGGAGGATGAAGAGGCCGAAGCTGACGATGCCGATCGCCATCGGAACCCAGACCATCGGGTCGCCCCAGCCGTTGGCGGGCTGCTCGATCAGGGCGAAGGTCGGGCCGCCGAGCCCGATCGCCGAGAGCAGGATCGCGGGCCAGTCGATGCCGAGGAAGGCATCCTCGTCGCGGCTCTCCTCGACCGCGTGGAGGGTGAGCATCACGGTCACGACGATCAGCGGGATGTTGACCCAGAAGATCGCCCGCCAGGAGGTGACCTCGATCAGGGCGCCGCCGCCGGCCGGGCCGAGGATCGTGGCGATCCCCGTCCACGCGGTCCAGGTCCCGACCGCCTTCCCGCGCGCCGCGCCCTCGAAGGTGGATGCGACGATCGCCAGCGACCCGGGCACCAGCAGGGCGCCGGCCACCCCCTGCAGGGCGCGAGCGCCGATCAGGAACCCGGAGGTCGGGGCGATCGCGCAGAGCACCGAGGTTGCGCCGAAGGCGACCAGGCCGATGACGAAGATCCGGCGGCGGCCGAACTGGTCGCCGAGGCTGCCGCCGACGAGCAGCAGCGCTACGAGCGCCAGCGCGTAGGCCTCGACCACCCACTGCTGGCCGGCGAGGCCGACGTCGAGCCCGTCGCTGATCGCCGGCAGGGCGACGTTGACCACGGTGCCGTCGAGGAAGACGATGGTGGAGCCGAGGATCGTCGCGATCAGCGTCAGGCGCTGGGGGCGGGTCACGCCGCCGAGTTTACGTTCCGGCCGCGACCGGCCCGGCGCAAGAACCGTCCCGTCCCGCCGCTTCGGCAGGACACCCCGGTGAGCGACTGGAACAATCGGGTAAGTGATTGCCCATGGCTAGAGCGATATGGAGCGGCTCGATCAGTTTCGGGCTCCTCAACGTCCCCGTGAAGCTGTACAGCGCGGTCGCCCGCCGCGGGATCTCGCTGCGCGAGATCCGCGAGTCCGACGGCGCCCGCATCCGCCATCGCCGGGTCGCCGAAGGGACCGACGAAGAGGTCCCCTACGAGAAGATCCAGAAAGCCTTCGAGATCACCTCCGGCAACTACGTTCCGATCACCAAGGACGAGCTGGCCGCGATGGCGCCGAAGAAGTCGCGGGCGATCGAAGTCCAGGACTTCGTCGACCTCGGCGAGATCGACCCGATCTACTTCGACAGCCCCTATTACCTGGGGCCCGCCGACGGCGCCGAGAAAGCGTATTCGCTGCTGGCCAGCGCGATGGAGTCCTCCGGCAAGGTCGCGGTCGCCCGCTTCGTCTTCCGCAACAAGGAGCACCTGGCGGCGCTGCGGACCGAGAACGGCGTCCTCACCCTGACCACGATGCGCTTCGCCGACGAGGTCGTCCCCCCGGACGAGCTCGACGACGTGCTGCCGGCCGAGAAGCCGAAAGTGGCCAAGAAGGAGGTCGAGATGGCGGAGAAACTGATCGACTCGCTGACCAGCGAGTTCGACCCGACCGCCTACCGCGACGAGTACCGCGAGGAACTGATGTCGCTGATCGAACGCAAGGCCGAAGGCAAGGAGATCGTCGCCTCGGCCGAGACCGAGCCTGAGGCGACCAAGGCCCCCGACCTGATGGCCGCCCTCGAGGAGTCGATCGCCGCCGTCAAGGGCACGGACGGCAAGAAAGCCTCGAAACCGGCGAAAAAGAAGAAAAGCGCGCCGGCGAAGAAAAAAGGCGCGAAAAAATCTCGCGCCAAAGCGAAATCCTGACCTAGCCGGTGGGCGAAGACCGCCAGGTCGAGGTCGAGGGTCGTGAGCTCAAGCTCACCAACCTCGACAAGGTCCTCTACCCGAAGGCGAGCTTCACCAAGGGCGAGGTCGTCGACTACTACGCCCGGGTCGGGCCGACGATGGTCCCGCATCTCAACGGCCGCGCGGTCACCCTGCGCCGGTTCCCCGAAGGGGTCGAAGACCTTGACTCGGCGTTCTTCGAGAAGCGCTGCCCCAAGCACCGGCCGAAATGGGTGAAGACCGCCAGCGTCCGCGCCGGCCCCAACGCCGGCAAGATCGACTTCTGCGTCTGCGACAGCCTCCCCACCCTGATCTGGATGTCGCAGCTGGCGGCGATCGAGCTCCACCCCTCGCTCTCGCGCTCGCGAGCGCCCAACCGGCCCACGGTCTTCGCCTTCGACCTCGACCCGGGGCCACCGGCCGACATCGTCGAGTGCTGCGCGGTGGCGGTCCGCCTGCGCGACCTGTTCGCCCACTTCGGCCTCGAATCGTTCCCGAAGACCTCGGGCTCGAAGGGCATGCAGGTCTACGTCCCGCTCAACATCAAGACCTCCTACGAGGAGACCAAACCGATGGCGAAAGCGATCGCGCAGCTGCTCGAGAAGCAGACGCCCGACAAAGTGGTCTCGAAGATGAAAAAGGTCGAACGCGAGGGCAAGGTGTTGGTCGACTGGTCCCAGAACCACCGCAGCAAAACGACGATCGCCGTCTACAGCCTGCGGGCCCGCGAGCGTCCCACCGTCTCGACCCCGATCACCTGGGACGAGGTCGAGAGCACGTTGAAGAGCGGCGACGCCACCGACCTGGTCTTCGAGACCTCCGACGTGCTGAAGCGGATCGAGAAGCACGGCGACCTCTTCGCGCCCGTCCTCGAGCTGGAACAAGAGCTTCCCGACCTCTGAGCCCTACCCTCCCGAACGAATCACGGCTTGATGCCGGCCAGCAGCGCCATCTCCAGCCACTTCCAGTGGCAGTCGACGTCCTCGAAGCCGATCTCGCGAAGCCACTCGAGCTGGGTCTCGACCAGAACGGTGCGGTCGGAGGGGTCCTCATCCTCACGCGCCACACGAATCGCGTCGAAGAAGGCAGCGTGGAGGCGCTCGGTCGGCGAGGCGACGTGATCGAAGTTGAGGAAGACGCCACCGGCCTCGAGCAGGTCGAACGCTTCGCGGTAGAGAGCGCGCTTGCGCCCGTCGTGGAGATGATGGATCGCCAGGGAAGAGACGACCGCGTCGAAGCAACCGAGCGAGGCGGGCAAAGGATCCGCAAGGTCGTGCTCGACGATCTCGACTGCCGTGTCACCGGCGAAGCGCTCGCGAGCCGCGGCCAGCATCGGCTCGGAGAAGTCGAGGGCGACGCTGCGCATCTGCGGGCGGTCCTCCTGGAGCAGCGCCACGACGCGTCCGTCGCCGGTACCGAGGTCGAGAACGCGGCCGACGTCGCGCGGCACGTGTTCGAGGAGCACGCCCTCGCCCTCCAGTCGGTGCGGGAACTCACCGGCGCGGGCCCGGTAGGCACCGACGTGCTCGGGGTCCAGCCACTCCTCGGAGGCAGGGCCGTCTCCCATCAGCGCGGCTCCCGCCACATCCGCATCACGTTCGGCCCGTCTTCGCCCAGCTCGAACTCTCCGCGGGTCTCGAAGCCGAGGCGTTCGTAGCGAGGCTCGTTGGCGGGGTTGGAGGACTCGAGATAGGCGGGAGCGCCCTCGGCGTCGAGGCGAGTGAGGCTTTCGGCGAGGAGGCTCATCCCCTCGCCGCGACCGCGACGGTCGGGGTGGGTTCCGAGCAGGCTCAGGTAGTAGTGCTCCGGCTCCTGCGGATGAGCGGCGTCGAAGCGCTGCATCGTGTCGAGCACCCGCTCGGCGCCCTCGCCGAGGAGCTCCTCCAGCCTTCGTCCCATCCCCTCCTCGTCCTCCGGCCGCAGCTCGGGACGCCCTGGAAGGATCCAGAGCGCGGCCGCTCCGGCGCCCGGCGTCAGCCAGCCCCAGCCGCCGTCGATCGCCGATTCGACGATCAGCCGCCAGACCGCCCGGTATTGCTCCAACCGCCGCTCCGGATCCGAGAAGGCCCAGCTCCAGACCGGGTCCTCGTAGAAGGCGAGGGCCAGCGTCTCGGTTATCGCGGCGGTGTCCTCGGGGACGGCGACGCGACCCGCGACCGGAGCGGGAGCCCGATCCGGGCACATCAGCTAAGGGTTTGGCGCACGACCGGCTTGCGGGTGGCCTTGACCTCGTCGAGGCGGCGCACGGGCGTCGTGTAGGGCGCCCGTTGCGCCTTCTCGGGCTCGGCCTCGGCCTCGGCGAGGATCTCCTGCACCGCGTCGGCGAAGGAGTCGAGGCTCTCCTTCGTCTCGGTCTCGGTCGGCTCGATCATCAGCGCCTCCTCGACCAGCAGCGGGAAGTAGACCGTCGGCGGGTGGAAGCCGAAGTCGAGCAGGCGCTTGGCGAGGTCGAGGGTCGCGATCCCCAGCTCCCTCTTCATCGGCTTGCCGGAGAGGACGAACTCGTGCATGCAGTGGCGGTCGAAGGCGATCGGCAGCCGCTCTCCCGCGCGCCCCTCGGCGAGCCGCGCCTTCAGGTAGTTGGCGTTGAGGACCGCGGTCTCCGACGCCTCGGCGAGGCCGTCGCCGCCGAGGCTGAGGATGTAGGCGTAGGAGCGGACGAAGACGCCGAAGTTGCCCTGGAAGCCGCGCAGGCGTCCGATCGACTTCGGCCGGTCGATGTCGAGGTCGAAGCTCGGGCCGCCGCCGTTGTCGCTCTCGCGGCGGAGGACCTGGGGCCGCGGCAGGAACGGCTCGATCCGGTCGGAGACCGCGATCGGCCCGGCGCCGGGGCCGCCGCCGCCGTGGGGCTGGCTGAAGGACTTGTGGAGGTTGACGTGGACGATGTCGAAGCCCATGTCGCCTGGCCGCGAGTGGCCCATCACCGCGTTGAGGTTGGCGCCGTCGTAGTAGAGGGTGCCGCCCGCCCCGTGGATCAAAGTCGCGATCTCGGCGATGTTCTCGTCGAACAGCCCGAGCGTGTTGGGGTTGGTCAGCATCAGGCAGGCGACCTGATCGGGGTCCTCGTCGATCTTGGCCCGCAGGTCGTCCATCTCGACCCCGCCGTCCTCGTTGGTCGCGACCTTGACCACCTCGTAGCCGGCCATCGTCACCGAGGCCGGGTTGGTCCCGTGGGAGGTGTCGGGCGCCAGGACCTTGGTCCTGGTTTCGCCGCGGTCGGCGTGGTAGGCGCGGGTGAGGAGCAGGCCGGCGAGCTCGCCGTGGGAGCCGGCCGAGGGCTGGAGACTGACGTGCGGGAGGCCGCAGATCTCGCTCAAGCTCGCCTGCAGCAGCCACATCAGCTCCAGCGCACCCTGGGCCCGGCGTGGGTCCTGGGCCGGGTGCAGGCGGGCGTGGCCCGGCAGTGCCGCGACCCGCTCGTTGAGGCGCGGGTTGTGCTTCATCGTGCAGGAGCCGAGCGGGTAGAAGCCGGAGTCGAGGTCGAAGTTGCGGCGCGAGAGCCGGTTGTAGTGGCGGACGATCTCCGGCTCGGCGATCTCGGGCAGCCGCGGCGGCTCGGAGCGCAGGAGGTTCGCCGGGATCAGCTCCTCGATCGGCGGCTCCGGGACTTCGGCGCCGGGCAGGACTGCGGCGCGGCGCCCGGGCTTCGACTTCTCGAAGATCGTCCGGGCGCTTTCGCGCTGCATCGGCGTCTCGATTGCGCTCACGAGATCCCCTGCGGCGAATTTGTCGTCCTATCGCCGACAAAGTCGCCGCGCTCGGCGGCGACCGCGGCACCGAGCGCATCGGCGAGCTCGTCGATCTGGGCTTTGGTGCGGCGCTCGGTGATCGCGACGAGGAGGCCGTCCTCGTGCTCGGGGTACTCCCGCCCGAGCGGGTAGCCGGCGGCGATCCCGCGCTCGGCGGCAATCGAATCGAGGACGCGGTCGACGGGCGCCGCCAGGCGCAGCGCGAACTCGCGCGCGACCGGGGCGTGGTGCAGCAGCTCGACCCCCTCGACCGCGGCCAGTCGCTCGCGCGCGTAGGCGGTGCGGCGGACCAGGAGCTCGCCGAGCTCGCGGTAGCCCTCGCGCCCGAGCCAGGCGAGGTGGATCATCGCCCCGAGTGCGTTCAGCGCCTGCGCGGTGCAGATGTTGTTGGTCGCCTTCTCGCGGCGGATGTGCTGCTCGCGGGTCTGCAGGGAGAGGACGAAGCCGCGGCGGCCGTCGACGTCATTGGTTTCGCCGGCGATCCGGCCCGGCATCCGCCTGATCTGGTCCTCGGTCGCGCAGAAGAAGCCGAACGAGGGCCCGCCGAAGTCGAGCCGATTGCCGAGCGGCTGCCCCTCGCCGAGGGCGATGTCGGCGCCGCACTCGCCGGGAGGCTTGAGGATGCCGAGGGTCATCGGGTCGACGGCGACGACCAGCAGCGCCCCGTGCTCCTTGGCGGCGGCGCCGAGCGCCTCGACGTCCTCGACCGCGCCGAGGAAGTTGGGGCTCTGGAGGAAGACGGCGGCGGTCTCGCCGTCGACCGCATCGGCCAGCGCGGCGGCGTCGGTGAGCCCGTCCTCGAGGCCGACCTCGACGACCTCGGCGTCGTAGCCGACCGAGTAGGTCGCGAGCGTCTCGCGGCTGTGCGGGTGCACACCGCGGGAGACGACGAAGCGGCGACGCCCGGTCGCCCCGATCGCCAGGTAGCCGGCCGAGGCGACCGAGGAGGGCCCCTCGTAGAGGCCGGCGTTGGAGATCGGCAGCCCGGTCAGCTCCGACATCGCGGTCTGGAACTCGAACATCGCCTGCAGGCCGCCCTGGGAGATCTCGGGCTGGTAGGGCGTGTAGGGCGTCAGGAACTCGGAGCGCTGGGTGATCGCGTCGACGATCGCCGGCACGTGGTGGTCGTACATCCCGGCGCCGACGAAGCAGACCTCGGAGTCGGCGTCGGCGTTGCGGGCGGCAAGCGCCGCCAGCCGCGCCTGCACCTCGGGCTCGCTGAGGCCGTCGGGGAGGTCGAGGCCACGACCAAGCCGCAGCGGCTCGGGCACCTGCTCGAAGAGCTCGTCGACGGAGTCGACCCCGATCGCAGCCAGCATCTCGGCGCGGTCGGCATCGGTTGCGGAGGTGTAGCGCGTCACGTCCGACAGGCTACGGGAGCCGGTGGCCGGGCTTCGTCCCTAGGCGTCGAGCAAATTGCGGTAATCGGCGGCGCTCAGGAGGTCGTCGGCCTCGCCGCCGTCGCTGAGCTTGACCTTGACGAGCCAGCCCTCGCCGTAGGGGTCCTCGTTGATCTTCTCGGGGGCGTCGCCGAGGGCCTCGTTGACCTCGACCACCTCACCGGAGAGCGGTGCGATCACGTCGGAAACCGCCTTGACCGACTCGACCTCGGCGTAGCTGGCGTCCTTGGCGATCGTCGAGCCGACCTCGGGGGGATCGAAGAAGACCACCTCGCCGAGGCTGTCCTGGGCGTACCAGGTGATCCCGAAGGTCGCCTGCTCGCCGTCGACCCGCGCCCAGTCGTGCTCGGCGTGGTAGATCAGGTCGTCTGGGTAGTTGGCCTCGGCCACGTCAACGCTCCTTCTCGTAGAGGGGCTTGGAAGCTATCCGGGCGGCGCGACGCTTGCCACGCACGTCGATCTCGATCTCGGTCCCCGGCTCGGCGAGCTCGGGACGAACGTAGGCCATCCCGATCCCGATCTCGAGCGACGGGGAGAAGGTCCCGGAGGTGACGATGCCGGCCTCTTCGCCGCCGGCCAGCACCGGGTTTCCCTGCCGAGGGATGCCCTGTCCCTCGATCTTGAACGGCGCCAGCTTCTCCCCCGGACCCTCGGCCCGCGCTTTCGCCACGGCGGCCGATCCGAGGAACCCGGTCCCCTCGGCGCAGCACCAGCCGAGGCCGGCTTCGATCGGGTTGCGCTCGGGGCTGAGGTCGTTGCCGTGGAGGTGGAAGCAGACCTCGAGCCTCAGGGTGTCGCGGGCACCGAGGCCGCAGGGCACGACGCCGGCGTCGAGCAGCTCCGCCCAGATCGCCGGCGCGATCTCGGGGTCGATCAGCAGCTCGACCCCGTCCTCGCCGGTGTAGCCGGTCCCGCATGCGAGCGCCGGGCGGTTGCCGACCCGGACCGGCACCGCCCGCATCCGCGGCGGCAGCTCGATCCCAAGGGTCGCCGACGCGATCGCGCGGGCGTGCGGGCCCTGGACGGCGAGCATCGCGTAGCGATCGGCGACGTCGCGGACGGTGACGTCGAACTCGCGGCTCCAGCGCCCGAGCCAGGCGAGGTCGGCATCGTGGTTGGCGGAGTTGGTGACGATCAGGTAGCGGTCGCCGCCGAGCCGGTAGGTGAAGAGGTCGTCGAGGACGCCGCCGCTCTCGTCGCAGAGGCAGGAGTACTGGGCGCCCCCTACCTCGGCGAGCTTGGCGACGTCGTTGGAAAGGGCCAGCTGCAGGAAGGCCAGGGCTCCGGGGCCCTCGACCTCGACCTCGCCCATGTGGGAGACGTCGAACATCCCGGCGTGGGTGCGGACCGCGGCATGCTCCTCGCGGATCCCCTCGTAGGTGACCGGCATCTCCCAGCCGGCGAAGGGGACGAGCTTGGCGCCGAGCTCGGCGTGCTGCTCGTAGAGAGGGGTCCGCCTCAAGGTGGCCTCGGTGCTCACCCAATCAATCTATTGGACCGGCTGGGGCGCCGATTCGGCCGAATACGGTGGATCGAGGCTGGAATACGGTGGTTTCACGCATGCGAAAGGGCTCTCGGGCTCCTACTTTCGGTAGCAGCAAGCAACCCGACGGAAAGGAACTCCAATGCAGCTCTACGGAATCCAACGCCGCAACGCCTGGGCCTCGGCAGCAGACCTCGAGGCAAGCGCCGCGAAATCGGCCGAAGAAGGCGACAAGCCCGACTCCGGGGTCCGCTGGATCCGCAGCTACGTTCTCCAGGAGGAGAGCGGCGAGCTCGGGACCTTCTGCGTATACGAAGGCGAGAGCCCCGAGGCGATCCGTGCCCACGCCAAGGCCAGTGGGATGCAGGCCGACGAGGTCGTCCCGATCGCGGACACCGTGGTCGTCCGGCCCGACCCGGCGCCCGTCCAAGGATGAGACCGACCGGCGCCCTCCGGCATGGAGGGCGCCGGTCGGCACTCCTAGACTGGTCCCGGATGACGACCCGGACCCCGCTCGTGGGGCGGGACAGCGAGCGTGAACAGCTGGAAGGCGCGCTGGAGCGGGCCCGCGAGGGAGCGGGCTCGATCGTGCTCCTCGCCGGCGAGGCCGGCGTCGGCAAGAGCCGGCTCGCGGCCGAGATCGCCGACGCGCAGGGGACGCCGGTCCTGCGCGGGGCGCCGACCAACGGTGTCCCGACTCCCTACGCCCCGATCGTCGCGGCACTGCGCTCCTACCGGCGCTTCGCCGCAGGCGGGCTCGAGATCGGCACCCTCCAGCCGCACCTGGCGCACCTCCTGCCCGAGCTCGGGCCCCCGGCCCCTGACAGCGATCGGGCCACCATCTTCGAGGCGGTCAATTCCGCCCTGGTCGAGATTGCCTCCGAGCACGGGCCGGCGGTCCTCCATCTCGACGATCTCCAGTGGTCCGACGAATCGAGCCTGGAACTGGTCGCGGCGCTCGCCTCGAGCCTCGGGGAGCTGCCGATGCTGACGATCGTCTCCTATCGCTCCGACGGCCTCGCTCGCGATCACAAGCTGCGCTGGCTGCGCAACGAGCTTCGCCGCGGCGGTGGGCTCGAAGAGGTGACACTCGAGCCGCTCGATCCCGACCAGACCGCGGCGATGCTGCGAGAGCTGCTGCCGCAGCCGCCATCCCCGGCGCTCTGCCGGGCGATCCACGACCGCACCGGTGGCTCCCCGTTCTTCATCGAGGAGCTGGTCTCGGCCCTGATGACGAAGGACTCGTTTCGGGACGGCAGCCAGGGGCTCGAGCTGGAATCCGAGGGGGTCGAGCCGATCCCCGAGACGGTTCGCGACGCCGTCCTGATCGGCTTCGGCGAGCTCTCGGACTCGGCCCGCGCTGCCGCCGAGGCGGCTGCCGTCGCCGGCGACACCTTCGATATCGCGCTGGTCGCGGAGCAGTCTTCGGAGAGCGGAATGCTCGAGCTGTTGAACAGCGGCAGGGCGATCGACTGCGGCTCCGGGCAGGGCTCCTTTCGCCACGCGCTCGCCCGCGAGGCTCTCTACGCGGAGGTCCCGTGGCTCCGGCGCCGGTCTCTGCACCAAAGCTTCGCGGAGGCGATCGAGCAGGAGGAAGGCGCCCCGCTCGAGCTCGCAGACCATTGGCTCGGCGCCGGCGAGGAGAAAAAGGCGCGCGCGGCGCTTTCACGGGCCGCCGTCGAGTCGGAGGCGATCCGCGCTTACCGCGACGCCGCCAACGCCGCCCACGAGGCGCTCGAGCTCTGGCCCGCGGAGGATGACCCCGAGGGGCGGATCGAGACACTGGAGCTCTATGCCGCCTGCACCGAGCTGGTCGGCGAGCTCGCGAACTCGGCGAAAGCCTGGCGCGAGCTTGCCGCGGTCCGCGACGAGCGCGGCGAACCCGCGGCCTTCGCGGAAGCCCAGCAGCAGCTGGCGTCCGCTTGCGAACTGAGGGGCGAACGGGATGTCGGCTTCGCCGCGCGAGGCGTGGCCGTGGAGGCCTTCCTCGCCGTCGGTCGCCCCGCGGATGCGGCCACCGAGCGCCTGGCGATGTCGAACTACCGCCGCGCCGGTGGCTACTTCGGCGAGGCGGTCGAACTGGCCGAGAGCGCGGTCGAGCACGCCGCCGCCGCCGAGCGGCAGGACCTTCGGGCGCGTGGCCTCGGCCTGCTCGGCGTCTCCCAGGCCAAGGGCGGCGACTACGAGGGCGGCCTCGAGACCGTCAGGACCGGGCTCGCGCTGGCAGTCGAGCGCAACCTGACCCCGGTCGCCGCCGAGCTGTACCAGCGACTCAGCCTCGTCCTCTACGACTCAGCCGACTACGGGCGCGCCGAGGAGGCGCTCGACACGGCGTTGACCCTGTGCCAGACCGACGAGGACGCCGACACCGAGATCGCCTGCGTCACCTGCCTCGCCTACGTCCTGCGCGAGCGTGGCGAATGGTCGCGCGCGTCCGAGCTCTGCCGCAAGCTGATCGAGGAAGACCGAGCCGCCTGGGTCGCGGAAGGGTTGGACGGGGCGATCCAGGCCTTTCAGGGCAGGCTCGGATCCGCCCGCCGGCTGCTCTCGTCCTCCCGCTCGACGGCGATCTCGGTGGGCCACTACAACATGTTCGTGGACTCGACGACGGGGCTCGCCCACGTCGCCGCCGCCGAGGGCGCCAGCGACGAGGCCGCCGATCTCGGGCGCTCGCTCCTCGCCCGCTGGGAGGAGAGCGACGACCACCACTACGCGGTCTGGGGCGTCCGCTGGGCCGCCTCCTTCTTCGCCCGCAACGGCGACCGGGACGGCGCCCACGCCTGCGCCGAGGCGCTGAGCGAGATGGCCGCCGACGGCGGCCATGCCGACGCCCTCGCCGCGCTTGCCCAGGCGATCGGCGAGATCGCCCTGCTCGATGAAGACGCCGACACCGCCGCCGAGCAGCTCTCGCGGGCCGTGCAACTGCACGAGGGCCTGGGGATTCCCTTCGAGCGGGCCCAGGTCGAGCTGCGCGCGGGAGTCGCCTACAGCGCGGCCGGAGAGCGCGAGCGCGGGATCGTCCAGATCTGCGAGGCGTATCGGACCGCCCGCAGGCTAGGGGCGCAACCCCTGGCGAAGGAGGCCGCCGCCGAGGTGGCGGCGCTGGGGGACTCGGTCGCGGCCCGCCTCGGCCGCCGTTCGGATGCCGAGATCGAGGAGTCGCCGCTGACCCGGCGCGAGCTCGAGGTTCTTCGCCACGTCTCCGTCGGCCGTACCAACCGCGAGATCGCCCAGGAGCTCTTCCTCAGCCCCCGCACGGTCGACATGCACGTGCGGAACATCCTCCGCAAGCTCGAGTGCAGGTCGCGGATGGAGGCGGTCCACCGCGCCGGCGAGCTGGAGCTGCTGGGCTGAGCCTCAGCCTTTGAGGAAGGGCGGGACGTCGATGTCGTCGTCGGAGACCCGCAGTTTGCGGATGTCCGTGTCGTCGGCCGAGACCCGCGGTTTGCTCTCGTAGCGCCGGCGCACCCGCTGCGGAGAGCGGGCGAGGAGCTCGAATCCCTCGAAGCCGGTGGCGATCACGGTGACGCGGATCTCGTCGCGCATCGACTGGTCGACGACCGAGCCGAAGATGATGTTGGCGTTGTCGTCGGCCTCCGCCTGGACCAGCTGCGCGGCCTCGTTGACCTCGAACAGGCCGAGGTCCTCGGGGCCGGTGATGTTTAGCAGCATCCCGGTCGCGCCTTTGATCGACTCCTCGATCAGGGGCGAGGTGATCGCCGCCTTGGCGGCGTCGAGGGCACGAGCCTCGCCGGAGGCGGTGCCGACGCCCATCAGGGCCGAGCCGGCGTCGCGCATGATCGTGCGGACGTCGGCGAAGTCGAGGTTGATCAGGCCCGGGATCGTGATCAGGTCGGTGATGCCCTGGACGCCCTGGCGGAGGATGTCGTCGGCCTGGCGGAACGCCTCGAGGACGCTGGTGCGGCGCTCGACGGCCTGCAGCAGCTTCTCGTTGGGGACGATGATCAAGGTGTCGACGTTGTTGCGCAGCTTCTCGATGCCCTCGAGCGCCTGCTGCATCCGCCGTTTGCCCTCGAACTCGAAAGGCTTGGTGACCGCGCCGACCGTCAGGGCGCCGATCTCTTCCTTGGCGATCTCGGCGATGATCGGCGCCGAGCCGGTTCCGGTTCCGCCACCCTCGCCGGCGGTGACGAAGACCATGTCGGCGCCCTTCAGCGCCTCCTTGATCTCGTCGCGGCTCTCAGCCGCGGCGCCCGCTCCGACCTCGGGGTTGCCGCCGGCGCCGAGGCCCCGGGTCAGCTCCTGGCCGATCGAAAGCTTGATGTCGGCGTCACAGGCCTGAAGCGCCTGCGCGTCGGTGTTCACGGCCACGAACTCGACACCGCGAATGCCGGCATCGATCATTCGACTGACGGCATTGGTGCCGCCGCCGCCCGCTCCGACGACCTTGATCACCGCGAGGTATGTGGATTCCATCTCCCGAAATCTCTCTGTTTGAGTTGAGGCTACGTTCCGTCTGACGCTACAGCCATGCTAGAGGGTTCTAGCTTCCGGCATTAGCCCGGAATTTGCGCTCAACGTAGGGCATTGGATGATCTCTGTCAAACGCCCGGGAGCCGTGCCCTAGAGCGAAAAGCTCAACCATTACTCGAGGGTTTTGCCACTCTAACTCTTAGGTCGAAGGTTTGGCGGAGTGCGCCCCAGGCACGGCCTCAGGGCCTGCTAACGGCTCTGGCCTGCGATATCCCGGAGGGCGGGATTCAGGTGCCGCAACCTTCGCCCTCACCTTCACCTGCGGCCGGCAGCGAGTGGCCGGAGCCTCCGGTCGACAGCCGGGCGGGCGAGCTCACGTTTACATAATCGAGCGCGGTGATCGCCGGGTCGGCTAGGAGCGCGATCGCTGCGACCCACTTCTCGGCGACCCGGGTCGGGTCGCCGAAGCGCACTTCGATGCCGGAGCGGAGTTCGACGTCCACCCCGCTCTCGCCGTGATAGCTGCGTGCGATGCAAGGACGCAACGGCTCCGGCGCTGCGCCCAGGACCTTGGCCTGAGCGAGCATCGGCCCGGACAGCCGGCCGTTCTTCGGCGGCGGCACGTCGGGCAACGAAGGCAGCGTCCCTTCCTTCGGCGCCGGCTTGCCGCTGAGCACTTCCCCGTACGGGGTCACCCCGAGTGCCTCCTCGCCTTCCCCGATCACCGCGGTCGCGAAGGCGATCCGGATCGATGGCGGCGCGACGCTCTCGTCGGCGAGGAAGAACGAGTAGACGGCGAAGATCGCGATCAGGGCCGCCGCGCCGCCGGCGATCAGGCGCCACCTGCTCACAGCTCCCACCCCTCGGGGCGGCGCACGTCGCCGAGGGTTTGAACCTCGGGCTCGAGGACGATCCCGAAGCGCGCGTGGACCCGGCGCCTACCCTCGGCCATCAGCTCGAGGACGTCGGCGGTGGTCGCCTCGCCCATGTTCTCGACGAAGTTGGCGTGCTTGGCGGAGAACGCCGCGCCGCCGACCTGCAGGCCGCGACAGCCGGCCGCCTCCAGGAGCTGGCCGGCGGTCCGTCCCTCGGCGCGCTCGTCCTCGGGGTTCTTGAAGGTCGAGCCGAAGGTCTTGATGCCGGAGGGCTGCGCCTCGCGGCGGCGCTCGCGCATCGCCGCCAGCGTCTCCCGCACGGCGTCGGGGTCGGCATCGCGGAGGTGGAACGAGGCGCGCGAGACGATCTCCTCGGCGCCGAGGTTGGAGCTCCGGTAGGAGAAGCCGAGCTCATCCGGCGCACGCCGCTCGCGCCCGTCCGGCGTGCAGACGTCGACCCACTCGAGCACCTCGGCGAGGCGGCCGCCGTAGGCATTGGCGTTCATCTTCACCGCACCGCCCGCAGTTCCGGGGATGTTGATCCCGAACTCGAGGCCCGAGAGGCCCCAGGCGGCCGCTTTCGCCGCCGCCGAGGGCAGCCGGGCGCCGCCGCCGCAGGTGAGCCGCTCGCCGTCGCGCTCAATCGAAGCCAGCTTTCCGTCGAGCTTCAGGGCGAGGCCGCGGAAACCGTCGTCGGCGATCAGCAGGTTCGAGCCCGAACCGACGATCCCGATCGCGATGCCATCGGCATGGGCCCAGGCAAGCAGCTCGAGTAGCTGCTCCTCGTCTCCAGGACGGGCGAAGTAGTCGGCCGGGCCGCCGGTGCGAACGGTGGTCAGCCGGGCCAGCGGGTACTCGCGCTCGACCCCCTCGGGCAGGCTCACCGCGAGCCCCCGGCAACCAGGTCCTCGCCGACCTTGAAGACGTCGCCGGCGCCGAGCGTGACGAGGACGCGCCCGGGGGCGGCCCGGGCGGCGAGCGCCTCGCGTGCCGCGTCGAGGCTCGGGGCCCAGGTGACGGGACGGCCGCCGGCGCGGTCGGCGGCGGCGCGGGCGACCAGCAGGCCGTCGACCCCCTCGAGCTCGCCGATCGGCTGCTCCCGTGCCGGGTAGACGTCGAGGACGACGATCTCGTCGGCCAGGGCGAGGGCCGCGCCGAAGGCGTCCGAAAAGGCCTTCGTCCGCGAGTAGAGGTGCGGCTGGAAGGCGGCGACGAGGCGCTCGGGGCCCGCTTCGCGAAGCGCCGAGAGCGCCGCCCGGAC
This sequence comes from Solirubrobacterales bacterium, assembly GCA_036524375.1. Taxonomy (GTDB): domain Bacteria; phylum Actinomycetota; class Thermoleophilia; order Solirubrobacterales; family 70-9; genus VRUE01. The sequence goes on from DATDCK010000041.1 coordinate 18,327, forward strand.
CTCGGTCGGATGGTGGGCGTAGTCGTCGTAGACGGGAGCGCCCTCGAACTCTCCCTTGAGCTCGAGCCGCCGGCGGACGCCCGGGAACTCGGCCAGGGCGTGCGCCGCCTCGTCGAGATCGACGCCGGTGGGCTCGATCGCGGCCAGCGCCGCGCGCGCGTTCAGCAGGTTGTGGTGACCGGGGACCGCGAGCGGGAGCTCGGCCGGGCCCGGCGATCCGGAGTCGAACCCGGCCGCGGTCGCCCCGCTCGCGAACTGCTCGAAGGCGAGCCGCAGCTCGGCGACCGAGCCCCAGCGGGAGTGATGGTCCATCTCGATGTTGGTGATCACGGCGATCTCGGGTTTCAGCACGAGGAAGCTGGCGTCGCTCTCGTCGGCCTCGGCGACGACCCACTCCCCCTCGCCCCAGCCGGCGTTGGCGGTTGCCCCGTCCTCACCCAGTTCCGGCACCTCGCCGCCGACGAAGAAGGCGGGGTCGGCGCCGGTGGCCCGCAGCGCCCAGGCCACCATCGCCGTCGTCGTCGTCTTGCCGTGGGTGCCGGCGATGGCGATCAGGCGCTTCTCGGCGCAGAGCATCGCCAGCAGCCGGCCGCGGTGGATGACCTCGAGGCCGCGCTCGCGAGCGGCGGCGAGCTCAAGGTTGTCCTCGGCGATCGCGGTCGAGACCACGACCTCGACGTCGCCCGCGGGGAGATTGGCGGCGTCATGGCCGACCGCGGGCGCGAGCCCCTCCGCCCGCAGCCGCTCCATATAAGAGGAGCCGGCGCGGTCGCTGCCGGTGACGACGGCGCCGAGCTCGGCGCAGACCAGCGCCAGGCCGCTCATCCCGGCCCCGCCGATCCCGATGAAGTGCAGGCGCCGGCCCGACCACTCGGCGGCGCTCACCAGTCGCTCCGATCGTCGAGGCGCTCGGCGGGCACTCCGGCCGCCACCAGGACCTCCTGGGCGACCCGCCAGGCGGCGTCGGGGCGGGCGAGCGCGGCGGAGGCCTCGGCCAGCGCCGCCAGTCGCGTCGGATCGCCGAGCAGGCCGGCGACGGTCGCGGCCAGGGTCCCGCCGTCGAGCTCGGCGTCATCGATCGCGATCGCCGCCCCGGCCTCGGACATCCAGGCGGCGTTGGCGCTCTGGTGGTCGCCGGTCGCGTGCGGGTAGGGCACGAGGATCGCCGGGCGGCCGACGGCGGCGACCTCGAAGATCGAGCCGCCCGAGCGGCCGAGGACCAGGTCGCAGGCGGCGAGGGTGTCGCCGAGGTCCGGCTCGTAGTCGAGCAGGGTGTAACGCTCGCGGTGGGGGGCGCGCTCGAGCCGCCCGTGAAGCTCGTCGAAGTCGCGGCGGCCGGCGAGGTGGAGGACGTGGAAGTCGCGCCCCTCGCGCTCGGCGAAGGCCGCGATCGCGCACTCGTTGATCGACCGCGCACCCTGGCTGCCGCCCATCACCAGCAGACATCGGTCCCCGGCGGCGACCCCGAAGCGCTCGCGGGCGGCGGTGCGGTCCGCGGCCAGGATCGCCGCCGGCACCGGCCTGCCGGTGACGAGGTAGCGATCGTCGTCGCGGCCCTCGATCGGGAAGGCGAGGCAGACCCGGGCGGCGCGGCTGGCGAGCAGGCGGTTGGCGAGGCCGAGGTGGCTGTCGGCCTCGGTCAGGACCAGCGGCGTGCGGGAGCGGATCGCGGCGAGGCCGGCGGGCCCGGCGACGAACCCACCGCCGCCCATCACGACGTCGGCTTCGCGGGCGCGGATCGCACGGCCGGCGGCACCGACCGAGCCGAGCGCGCGGGTGCCCGCCGCAGCGGCCTTGAGCGGGTTGCGGCGATCGATCCCGGTGACCTTGATGTAGTCGATCTCGTAGCCGGCCGCGGGGACCAGCTCGGCCTCGATCCGCTCGCGGGTGCCGAGGAACGTCACCCGGGCGCCGCTAGCCCGAAGCTCGTCGGCGACCGCCATGGCGGGCACCACGTGACCCGCGGTTCCTCCCGCTGCCACCACCACTTTTACGCCTGTTGCCACTGCTCGATCGGCTCCTTTTGCGGGCAGCGGTAGAACGACCACCCTCGACGACTCGCAGTTTGCCAGCGGCGGCGGTCCCTCCGCGCGCCACGTTGAGGATCAGGCCGACGGCGAACAGGCATGCCATCAGGCTGCTGTTGCCGTAGGACACGAACGGGAGCGGCACGCCTGTCAGTGGCGCCAGCCCCATCACCGCGAAGAGGTTGATCGTCGCCTGGACGAGGATCAGCGAAGTGAGGCCTGCGACGAGCAGCTTGCCGTAGTTGTCGCGAGCTTTTTTCGCGACCTGCAGGCCGGCGTAGCCGAACAGGCCGAACATGCCGACGACGCTGATTATCCCGACCAGCCCGAGCTCCTCGCCGATCACCGCCGAGATCATGTCGGTGTGAGCCTCAGGCAGGTAGAAGGCCTTCTGGACGCCGTTGCCGATCCCGACCCCGAAGAGACCGCCGGACCCGAGCGCGATCTTCGCCTGGGCCGCCTGGAAGCCGGCCCCGGAGGCGTCGGCGCCGGGGTTGAGGAAGCCGGTCAGCCTCGCCATCCGGTACGGCTCGATCACCGTCATCAGCAGGGCCAGCCCAAAGAGCACCGCGCCGATCACGGCGAGGTCGCGGATCCGGACGCCGGCGGCGACCAGGGTCGCGGCGGAGGCGATGGCGATCACCATCGTCGTGCCGAGGTCGGGCTCGAGGACGATCAGGGCCGCGGCGGTTCCGACCACCAGCAGGAGCGGCATCAGCCCCTCGATCGATTTGACCCGTTTCGGTTCCCGGGTCAGGAGGTCGGCGGCGTAGAGGATCAGAGCCACCTTGGCGATCTCCGAAGGCTGGACCTGGAGGAAGCCGGCCCCGAGCCAACGGCTCGAGCCGTTGACCTCGGTCCCGACGCCGAGGACGACGATCAGGAGGAAGAAGGAGAGCACCAGGAACGGCGCGGTCAGCCGTCGGATCGACTCGAGGCCGTGGCGGGCGACCAGGTGCATGATCACGAGCCCGACGGCGCCGAACATCAGCGTCCGCTTCAGGTAGAAGGCCGAGTCCGAGAGGCCGCCGTCGCTAAGGACTTTCGTCGTCGAGCTGGCCGAGAAGACCATCACCGCGCCGAGCGCCAATAGGCACAGCGTCGCGGTCAGCAGCAGGTTGTACTCGGTCGGCATCGCGATCGAGCGCGCACGCGCCTTTGCTTTCGCCTTCCTCCCTTTGGCGGCTTTCGGCCGTTTCGCTTTCGAGGTTTTCGGCCGTTTCGCCCGCGACGCTTTCGGCCGTTTCCGCTCAGCCACCTTCCAGCCCCCGGACCAACTCGCGGAAACGCTCCCCGCGCGCCTCGAAGTCATCGAATGCGTCGAAGCTCGCGCAGGCCGGCGAGAGCAGGACCACCTCGCCGGGGGAGGCCGCGGCGGCGGCGCGAGCGACGGCGTCGTCGAGACCCTCGCAACGATGCAGTTCGACCCCCGCGTCGACGACGGGCACCAGCTCCTCGGCCATGCGGCCGGCGGTCGCCCCGGTCAGGTAGATGGCGGTGCAGTGCTCGCGGATCGGCTCGATCAGGGGCGTGAAGTCCTCGCCCTTGTCGCTGCCGCCGAGGATCGCGTGGACGCCGCCCTCGAAAGCCTGGAGGCCGACGATCGCCGAGGCGACGTTGGTCGCCTTCGAGTCGTTGACGAAGCGGACGCCGTCGATCTCGGCGATCGGCTCGAGCCGGTGGGGCACTCCGGCGAAGCTGCGCAGGCCTTCGCGGACCGCGTCGCGGCCGAGGCCCATCGCTAGCGCGGCCGCCGCCGCGGCCATCGCGTTGGCGACGTTGTGCTCGCCGAAGAGCCCGAGCTCCTCGGCGCGGAGCAGTGGCTCGCCGTCGGCGAAGATAGTCCCCTCGGCGAGGGCGACCTCACAGTCGGGGCCGGGACCGACCCCGAAGGAGACTCGTCTGGCACAGCCGCCGAGGTCGACACCGGAGAGCGCCGGCTCGTCGGCGTTGTAGACGGCGACATCGTCGTTGCCCTGGTTGGCGAAGATCCGCAGCTTGGCGGCGAGGTAGGAATCGAGGTCGCGGTGGCGGTCGAGGTGATCGGGCGCGAGGTTGAGGAAGACCGCGCACTCGGGGGCGAACTCGACGCTGTCCTCGAGCTGGAAGCTCGATGCCTCGCAGACGACGACCGCCCCCGGGTCGAGGCCCTCGGCGGCGAGCGTCGAGAGCGGGGTGCCGACGTTGCCGGCGACGGCGACCGGCTCGGCGGCGCTCTCGTAGACGTGGCCGAGCAGCTCGACCGTGGTGGTCTTGCCATTGGTGCCGGTGACGGCGATGAAACGATTCGGGGTCGCCCGCCAGGCCAGCTCGAGCTCGCCGATCACGTCGATCCCGCGCTCGAGCGCAGCAGCGATCACCGGCGCCTCCCGGGGCACGCCGGGGCTCTTGACGACCGTCCGCACGCCCTCGAGGAGGGCCAATCCGTCTGCATCCAGAACGGCTTCGACGCCGAGCGCCCGAAGCCCTGCCGCCTCTTTCGGGCGACCGGAGTCGACACCGGTCACGGTCTCCCCCCGCGAGGCCAGCAATCGCGCCGCGGCGACCCCGGAGCGGGCGAGGCCGACGACCAGGAACGGCCCGCCGGGGAGCGGCGGGCGCAGCTTGGTCGGGGGCGGCGAAGTCACTCGGATACCTTCGATCCCGCCGCCCGGGGACCTACCTCGGAGACAGAGCCGAGCTAGGCGCCGGCGAAGCCGCCGAGCTCGGCGGCAAGCAGCTCGGGACGGTCGATCGGGACCAGCGTGTAGCTGTCCTCGACCTCGACCAGCCTCGCGTTCGCGAAGTCCGCGGCGAGCCTGCGGCCGTGCTCGGTGGGCATCATCTTGCCCTCGCTGTCCCAGACCACCAGCACCGGCCGCTCGAACCCGGCCAGGGCCTCGGTCGCCGCTTCCATCTCGCGTTTGCCCTGGCGCACGTCCCCCACGTACTTGCGCAGGTCGTGCTGGATCTCCTTGCGGGCGAGCGGCTCCAGCCAGCTCCTCAGCAGCGCGTCGGGGACGCCCTTCTTGCTCATCTGCCCGTAGACCATCGGCAGCCGCCGGGTCGGTCGGCGCAGGATCGTCTGGCGCATCAGCGAGAGGCCGCCAGGCATCTTCGCCGAGAGCAGGGCCGCATTGCCGGCCATTCCCGGCGGGTAGTTGTCATAGGCCTCGCAGGAGACCAGCGCAAGCCGCCCGACCCGGTCGAGGAGGCCGTGGGAGACCATCGTCTGGCCCCCTCCCCAGTCATTGAAGACCAGGGTGGCTCCGTCGAGCCCGAGACGCTCGATCAACTGGGCGATGATCCGCCCCATCCCGACCAGGGAGAGGTCCGCGTCGGGGTTCATCGGCTTGCGGTGAGAGCCGAGCGGCATGTTCGGGGCGATGCAACGGTAGCCGGGGCCGAGCTCGTCGATCACGCCCTTCCAGAGCCGCCAGTCCATCGCCAGGCCCCCGACCAGGACCAGGACCGGCCCGCCGCCGCCGCTGTCCTCGTACTCGATCACGCCCGCGTCGAGCTCGATCTCGTTCATTGCCGTCCCTCCCGTGGGTTGACTTTCTAGATAGATCGCTCTAGTAATTGCAACTATGCCAAGCGAGACGCGAGAGCGCATCCTCGACAGCAGCGGCGAGCTGTTCCGCCGCCAGGGCTACATGGGGACCGGTGTCAAACAGATCGTCGATGAAGCAGGTGCTCCGTTCGGCTCGCTGTACCACTTCTTCCCCGGCGGCAAGGAGGAGCTTGGAGCAGAGACGATCCGCCGCTCCGGCGCGATCTACGGCCTCCTGCTCGGCGAGTTCCTCGGCCCGGAGGTGGATCTCGTCACCGGGATCGCCGAGTTCTTCGCCGGCGCCGGAGACACCCTGATCGAGACCGACTACGCTGACGCCTGCCCGATCGCCACCGTCGCCCTCGAGGTCTCGAGCACCAACGAGGAGCTGCGGGTCGCCTGCGCCGACGTCTTCGAGGCCTGGATCGCCGGGGCGACGGCCCGCTTCGAGCTCGGCGGGATCGCGACCGGGCGGGCGCGGGAGCTGGCGATCCAGGTGATCGCCTCGCTCGAGGGCGCCTTCGTCCTCTGCCGCGCCCTGCGCAGCACCGAGCCGCTCGAGGTGGCCGGCGCCGCCGCGGTCCGCGAGATGCGCGACGCGCTGGCCTCCTCCGGCTAAGCCCGACGGCGGTAGAGCACGTGCGGGCGCAGCGGGTCGCCGGGCTGCATGGCGGGGTGGTCGAAGTCGTCGGCCGGGTCCCGGGTCATCGACAGTCGCTCCATGACCGCCCGCGAGCGATGGTTGACCGCCGATGTGAAGGAGACGACCTCGGCCAGTCCGGCCTGCTCGAACCCGAACTCGATCGACGCCTGCCCTGCCTCCGTCGCATACCCCTGGCCCCAGGCCGGGCGCGACAGGCGCCAACCGACCTCCACCGCGGGAGTGAAGTGGGCCTCGAAGCCCGGGATCGCCAGTCCCGCGAAGCCGATGAGCTCGCCGGACTCCAGCGTCTCCAGCGCCCAGAGGCCGAACCCCTGCCGATCGAAGTCCGACTCGATCCGCTCGACGAGCGCGTCGCTCTGCGTCCGCGAAAGGGTGGCGGGGAAGTACTCCATCACCTCGGGGTCGGCGTTGAGGCTGGCGAAGGGCTCCCTGTCCCGCTCCCGCCAGCGCCGCAGCTTCAGCCGCCGGGTTCGAATCACCGACCGATCGACTGCTGGTAGAGCGTGAAGCCGATGCCGGAGCAGACCGCGGCGATGATCCAGAAGCGGAGCATGATCTTCGTCTCCGACCAGGCCATCATCTCGAAGTGATGGTGGAGCGGCGCCATCAGCAGGACGCGGCGCCGGAAGGTCTTGAACGAGAAGACCTGGATCGCGACCGAGAGCGCCTCGATCACGAAGATGCCGCCGATGATGATCAGCAGGACCTCGGTCTGGGTCATCACCGCCAGAGCGCCGATCGCACCGCCCAGCCCGAGCGAGCCGGTGTCTCCCATGAAGATCGACGCCGGGAAGGCGTTGAACCAGAGGAAGCCGATGCAGGCGCCGACCAGGCAGGCCGAGAGCAGGGCCAGGTTCTGCTGCTCGTTGGTGACGAACGAGATCGCCGTGTAGGCGAGCAGCACGATCGCGCACGAGCCCGCGGCGAGACCGTCGAGGCCGTCGGTCAGGTTGACGCCGTTGGAGGTGCCGGCGATGACCAGGAAGACGAGCACGAAGTAGAGGACCGGCCCGAGCTCGAGGCTGGCGTCGCCGATCCTGAACTCGAGGATCGGCTCGAGGCCGACCTCGTGGCGGGCGACCCACCAGAGGCCGAGCGCGAGGAACACCTGGAGGAGGATCTTCCAGCGCGCCGAGAGGCCGAGCGAGCGGCGTTTGACGATCTTGATGAAGTCGTCGGCGAAACCGATCGTGGCGCAGCCGATCGCGACCAGGAAGACGGCCATGCTCTGGGCGTCGCGGTCGGAGAGGACCAGGTAGGGGACGCAGATCGAGGCGAAGATGATCAGGCCGCCCATCGTCGGCGTCCCCGCCTTCGCGTGATGCTCCTGGGGGCCCTCCTCGCGGATGTGCTGCCCGAACTCGCGCACCCGCAGGTATTCGATGAACTTGGGGCCGAGGAAGATGCAGATCAGCATCGCCGCCATTCCCGCGATCAGGACCTCACCCATGATTAAGCGCGGCCTCCCAAGAGCGTTTGCAGCTCCTCAGCGACCGTCTCCAGCCCGGCCGAGCGGGAGCCCTTGACCAGCACGGCGTCGCCGGGCTCGAGCTGGGCGGCGATCAGCTCGGCGGCCTCTTCGGGCGTGCCGACCAGCTCGTCGGGGCCGTAGGCCTGAGCCGACTCGCCGACGCCGACGACCCGGTCGATGCCGACCGCGCGCGCGTGCTCGCCGACCTCGCGGTGGAAATCGGCGGCGCCAGGGCCGAGCTCGGCCATCTCGCCGAGAACGGCGACCCGGGCCTCGCCCTCGAGCGAGGCGAGGTGATCTAGCGCGGCGCGCATCGAGACCGGGTTTGCGTTGTAGCAGTCGTTCACGAGCACGATCCCGTCGCCGAGCACGATGCGCTCGCCCCGGAAGCGGGAGAAGCCTATGTTCGCAGCGCGGTCGGCCATCTCAGCCGGGTCGGAGCCGAGCGCGACCCCGGCCGCGATCGCCGCCAGGGCGTTGGTCAGGTTGTGCGCCTCGGCGAACGGGAAATGGAAGGTCGCGCGCCCGGACGGGGTCGCGACCTCGGCCTCGGTGACGCCCTCGACGACCCGGCTCTCGAGCGCCTCGACGTCCCCGCCCGGCCCGAAGCGGATCAGGCTCGGGGCCGCGCCCAGGTGCGGCTCCAGCTCGCCGGCCTCGACCGGGACGATCGCCGCCCCGTCCGGCGGCAGCGCCGCCAGGACCTCGGCCTTCGCCGCGGCGATCGCCTCGACGCTGCCGAGCAGCTCGACGTGGACCGGGCCGACGTTGGTGATCACCGCCGCGTCCGGCTCGGCGATCGCCGCCAGCTCGGCGATCTGCCCCGCCCCCCGCATCGCCATCTCCAAGACCAGGGTCTCGGTGTCGTCGGGCGCTTCGAGGATCGTCAGCGGCAGGCCGATCTCGGTGTTGAGGTTCTCGCTGTTGGCGTGGACCCGCCCCGGCAGGAGCGCCCGCGCGATGTCCTTGACCGACGTCTTGCCGACCGAGCCCGTGACGCCCAGCACCTTCGCCCCAAGCGCCCGCCGATAGGCGAGCGCCAGCCCCTGCAGCGCCGCCAACGGGTCCTCGACCGCGAACACCCACCCCGAGCTGTCGCCGAGGCTGAGATTTTGCGTCTCCTCGACGTCAAATCTTTGCCTCGCGGACCGGGAGACGACGGCGCCCCAGGCGCCGGCCGCGATCGCCGCCGGGGCGAACTCGCCGCCGTCGACGCGCTCGCCGCGGAGGCCGAAGAAGAGGTCGCCGGGGCCGGCGGCGCCGGAGTCGATCGTCGCCCGTCCCGGCGAGCCCGCTTCGCCCTCGGCCAGGACCTCGGCGCCGGTCGCGGCCGCGATCGCCTCGGCGTCCAGGTTCACGCCGATCCCTCGGCCCGCCGCACGGCATTCTCGGCGCGGATCACCGGTAGCCCCCGGTGAGCTGGATCAGCTCCTCGCGGGCGACCTCGCGGTCGTCGAAGGGGACCTTGCGCCCGTCCTCGAACTCCTGGCCCTGCTCGTGGCCCTTGCCGGCGATCACGACCGTGTCGCCGGGGCCGGCCTTGCCGAGGGCGAGGGCGATCGCGGCGCGGCGGTCGGGCTCGACCTCGACCCCGTCGCGGTCGTCGATGCCTTCGAGGATCTCGGCGATGATCGCCTCGGGGTCCTCGGAGCGTGGGTTGTCGGAGGTGACGACCGTCAGGTCCGAGCCCTCGGCGCCCGCCCGTCCCATTTTCGGGCGCTTGTCGCGGTCGCGGTCGCCGCCGGCGCCGAATACCGAGATCAGGCGCCCTGAGGTCAGCGGCCGCGCCGCCGCAAGGACGTTTTCGAGCGAGTCGGGCGTGTGGGCGTAGTCGACGAGCACCGCGAAGTCCTGGCCCTCGTCGATCGGCTCGAAGCGCCCCGGCACCCGACTCGCCGCTTCCAGCCCCTGCGCCGCTTCGTGCGGGGAGAGGCCGAGCGCGATCGCGGTCGCGAAGGCGCCGAGCGCATTGGCGACGTTGAAGCTCCCGGGCAGGGCGGTCTCGACGGTCGCCTCGCCCTCGGCGCCGCTGACCACGAACCTGGCGCCGGTCGAGTCGAATTCGACCTCGCGGGCAACGTAGTCGGCGGCGTCGCCGTTGGCCGAGAAGGTCAGGCACTCGAAGTCCATCGCCAGCCGCTGGCCGTAGGGGTCGTCGACGTTGACGACGGCGGCGCCCGGCTCGAGCTCGGCGAACAGCCTGCGCTTGGCGAGGAAGTACTCCTCCATGCCGCCGTGGAAGTCGAGGTGGTCCTGGGTGAGGTTGGTGAACAGCGCCACCTCGAAGTGGATCGCGTCGGCCCGGCGCAGCTCCAGCGCGTGCGAGGAGACCTCCATCACGCAGGCCCGGTCGCCGCCTTCGAGCATCTGACGAAAGGTTCGCTGGAGGTCGATCGCCTCGGGGGTGGTTCGCTCGACCTCGGTTTCGACCGCGCCGACCACCTGCTTGACGGTGCCCAGCAGCCCCGACTGGATCGCCGCCGACTCGAGGATCTCGTGGATCAGGAACGCTGTCGTGGTCTTGCCGTTGGTGCCGGTCACCCCGACCACCCGCAGCTCCGCGGTCGGGTCGCCCGCCAAGCGCGCCGCCAGCGGCGCCATCGCGGCGCGAGCATCGGCGACGACGACCTGGGGCACGTCGAGGCCGGGCATCTCGTACTCGACGACCAGCGCCGCCGCGCCGGCCTCGACCGCGGTCGGGGCGAAGTCGTGGCCGTCGGCCTTCTCGCCGACGACGCAGAAGAAGAGCGTGCCTGGGCGCACGCGGCGGCTGTCGTAGGCAAGGGCGGTGACCTCGACGTCCGGGTCGCCTGCCGTGCGCTCGACTTCCACGCCTCCGCTGATCAGCTCGCGCAGCTGCACGGAGCGATTCTAGGTCGCGGCCCAGAGGCCCCGGGTGGCGCTATTCGGCGGGGATGCCCAAGTAGGGCAGCGCGAACTCGGCGATCTGCCCGAACGCAGGCGCCGCGACCGAGCCGCCGTAGATGTCGCCCTGGGGCTGGTCGACGATCACCGCTACCAGCAACCGTGGGTTCTGGGCGGGCGCGAAGCCGATGAAGGAGGCGACGTATTTGGTCGTCGAGTAGTGACCGTCTTCGGCGACCTCCGCGGTTCCGGTCTTGCCGGCCAGGGTATAGCCGGGGACGCTGACCTCGGAGGCGGTTCCACCGGCGGCGAGCACTCCCTCGAGCATCGTCCGCACCTCGGCGGCGACCTCGGGTTTGATCACCCGATCGCCCTCCGGCTCGTGGACGGGCTCGCCGTCGACCTTGCGGATCAGCTGCGGCGGGCGCAGCATGCCGCCGTTGGCGATCGCGGTGTAGCCGGCGACCATCTGGATCGGGGTCACCGAGATTCCCTGGCCGATCGGCAGGTTGCCCATCGTCGACCCCGAGAACTCGTCGAGCGGCAGGACCAGGCCCTGCTCCTCGCCCGGGAACTGGACCCCGGTCGGGCGGCCGAAGCCGAAGCGGTCGATCCAGCGGCTGAATTTCTCGGCGCCCATGTTGAGGCCGATCGTGGCGGCACCGACGTTCGAGGAGTGGGCGAGGATTTCGGCTGTGGTCAGGGTCACGGTCGGCCGCGCCTCGGCGTCTTCGATCGTGCGGTCGGCGACCTGCAGCTGCGGTTCCAGCGTGAAGCTCGTTTCCGGCGTCACTTCTTTGTTCTGGAGAGCGGCGGCGATGGTGAAGGCCTTGAAGGTCGAACCGGGCTCGTAGGTGAAGCCGGTGGCGCGGTTGAGGAGGTCTTCGTCGCTGGCGCCGGAGAGATCGGACGGGTCGACCGGCGGCCAGTTCGCCATCGCCAGGACCTGCGAGTCGCGGGGGTCGACGACGATCGCGGTCGCTCCCTTCGGGGCGTAGGTTTCGCCGACTTCGGCGAGCACGTCCTCGGTCTTGGTTTGGATCGCCGGGTCGAGCGTGAGTTGGATGTCGCTGCCGTCCTCGGCCGCGTTCACGGTTTCCAGCCGGATCGGCTCGCCCAGCGCGTCGTTGACGATCCGCCGCTCGCCGTCGCTGCCGTGGAGGACGTCGTCCTCCCCCGCCTCGAGGCCGGTCAGGCCTTCGTTTTCGGAGCCGACGGCGCCGATCACCTGGCCTGCCATCTCGCCCTGGGGGTAGGTGCGGCGGGAGTCCGGAAGCTCCCCGATCCCGGTCAGGTCGAGGCGTTCGATCCGCGCCGCGGTCGGCAGGTCGACGTCTTTCGCCACGTAGGCGAAGCCGGAGTCTTCGGTCAGGCTCTCGAGGACGTCACGCGGGCTCTCGTCGAGGATCCGGGCGATCTTCTCGGCAGCCTCGCTCGGTTTCTTCACCTGGTACGGAGTCGCGAAGATCGTCGCCGCGTCCTCGGAGGCGGCGATCGCCTGGCCGTGGCGGTCCAGCATGGTCCCCCGCAGGCCGGGGACGGTGACCACCTCGGTCTGCTGGTAGGCGGCCTCCGAGGCGAGCTCGGATCCCTGGACGCCCTGCAACCAGAATGCCCGGCAGACGATCACCAGGAAACAGAGGAGGAAGACGGCGAAAAGAAGACCGATCCTCCTCTCGAGCGCTCTCATCGCGCGCTAGTAGCCGTTCCCGGCGGCGGCCAGGCGCTGGACCGCGACCGCGAGGTCGTCCTCGCCGGCCTGGATCGAGGTGACCTCGTCGACGTCAGCCATGGTCAGGCCGAGGGCTCCCGCCTCGCTCCGCACCCGGCCCGAGCCGGAGAGCATCGCGTCGCGGCTGCCCAGGAACGAGTTCTCCTTTTCGAGGGCGACGATGTTCTGGTCGATGTGGCCGGCGTTCGCGGCCAGGCCCAGCGTGAAGACGTTGAGGGCGACGATCCCGGCCAGCAGCACGCCGAGGACGCCGATCCAGGCACGGCCCTGGGTCAGGCGGACGATCAGCGAGGAGTCGGGGAGTTCCTTGACCAGGGCGGCGGTGCCGACCGCGATCGGGATCAGGTGCGGCCGGGCCGCGGGGCGCCTGGCGGGCGTCGCACGGCGCGAGGGCGCGGCGCGCTTTGCGGGGGCGCGTGTCGCGCGTTTGGCCGGAGCAGCTCGTTTCGCCGGAGCGGCGCGTTTGGTCGGATTGGTGCGGCGGCCGGGAACCGGGCGTCCG
>DATDCK010000042.1:0-16649 GCA_036524375.1 Solirubrobacterales bacterium
CGCTAGACCCGGCCGGTTTCCTGCCGCTGCTGGCGCGCGATCGCGTCGACGATGACGGCCAGGAGCAGGACACCGCCGGTGACCATGAACTTGACCGCGGAGGAGAGCGCGAGCAGGTCCATGCCATTGGAGATCGAGCCGATCACCAGGGCGCCGAGCAGCGCCGTCCAGACCGAGCCGCGGCCGCCGAAGAGGCTGGTCCCGGCGATCACCGGGCCGGCGATCGCGAGCAGCAGCAATTCGTTGCCGCCCGAGTTCTGGTTCACCGCGAGCAGGCGCGAGGCGGCCATGATGCCGCCGATCGCGGCCATCGTCCCGGCGATCCCGAAGACCGCGATGCGAACCCCGTTGACGCGGATGCCCGCCCGGCGGGCGGCCTCGGCGTTGCCGCCGACCGCGAAGACGTGGCGCCCGAAGGTAGTTCGTTTGACCACGTACTCCATCCCGATCACGAAGGCGAGCAGGATCAGCACCGCGAGCGGCACACCGCGATCCGAGTTGAAGACCATGACGGCGACGACGGCCACGGCCGCGAGCAGCGCGAAGCGAAAGCCCTGCAGGGCCGGGCTGGCGCCTTCCAAGCCCGCGGCGATGCGCCGGCGGTGGCCGAAGACGAGCACCGCCCCGTAGGCGAGGATCGCGACGATCGCGATCGCCCAGCCGACCGTGTCCGAGTAGAAGGTGTTGGCGAGGCCGGTGATTTTCGGGTCGGTGATGTTGATCGACCCAGTCGATCCCAGGACTTGTAACAGCGCCCCTTGCCAGGCTAAGAGCCCGGCCAGGGTGACGACGAAGGACGGGATCACGAAGCGCGTGAACAGCGAGCCCTGGAGCAAGCCGATCGCCATCCCCACCGCCACCGCCGCGGCGATCGCCAGGTAAGGGTTCCAGCCATGCTTGACGTTGAGGACGGCCATGCAGCCGGCCGCGAGCCCGCTGACCGCACCGACCGAGAGGTCGATCTCGCCGAGCAGCAGGACGTAGACGATGCCGACCGAGATCAGGCCGATCGCGGTGATCTGAAGCATCAGGTTGGTCAGGTTCTGGGCCGAGAGGAAGCGGTCGTTTTCGAATTGGAAGATCGCCCAGATCACGGCCAGGCCGATGACCACCCTCAGCGAGGCGAGGTCGCCCTGGATCAGGCGGCGCAGGGTCGTGTTGCGACCCCCGTCTCCCTTCTTGTCGGCGGGGTCCGCGGTCGTGGCTGCTGCGTCGCTCATGCCCCACCTTCCTGATCGCGCTCGGGCTCGGTCTTGCCCTCGTCCTTATCGTCGTTGCCGATCCCGGTGATCGCCGAGACGACGTGCTCCTCGGTCGTCTGTTCGGCCTTGAAGTCGCCCGCCGGGCGGCCGAGGCGAAGGACGAAGATGCGGTCGGCGACCTCGAAGACGTCGACCAGGTTGTGGCTGATCACGACGACGCCGAGCCCGCGCTCGCGAAGTTTGCGGATCAGACCCAGGACCTGCGCCGTCTGCTGGACCCCGAGTGCCGCGGTCGGCTCATCCAGAAGCACCACTTTCGGCTCCCCCAGCAGCGAGCGGGCGACGGCCACCTGCTGGCGCTGGCCGCCGGAGAGGGTGCCGACCTCGCTGCGCAGGCTGGGGATGGTGACCGCAAGGTTGGAGAGAAGCTCGCCGGTGCGGTGCTCCATCTGCGCCTCGTCGAGCTGCCTGGACACGGCGCCCGACCCGGCCGCGACTTGCTCCCGCCCCAGGAAGAGGTTGGAGACGACGTCGAGGTTGTCGCAGAGGGCGAGGTCTTGGTAGACCGTCGCGATCCCGAGCGCCGTCGCGTCGTGGGGTTTGGAGATCGAGACCTGCTCGCCCTGGAAGCGGATCTCACCCCCATCCGCTCCATGGATCCCGGCGATGGTCTTCACCAGGGTCGACTTGCCGGCGCCGTTGTCGCCGACCAGGCCGACGACTTCGCCTTCGTTGACGGCGAAATCGACCCGGTCCAACGCCTGGACCGGGCCGAATGCCTTGCTCACACCGTCGAGCTCGAGGAGCGGAGCGCCGTCGGCCATCTCAAATCAGCCCGAGATGCCCGCTTCTTTGCATGCCTCGGCATACGCGCCGGTACACAATTCGTCCGCCGTCACGAACCCATCGGCGATGACGGTGCTCTGGACGTTGTCTTTGGTAACGGCGACCGGTTTCAGCGCCACCGAGGGCACCTTCCCCGCACCGTTGTCGAGTTCTTCGGTGATTTCGTCCTGAGGGATTTCTTCGCCTTCGGCGAGTGCGATCGCGAATTCCGCCGCAATCGTCGCCTCCGGAGTGATCGCCTTGTACACGGTCATGTACTGCTGGCCGGCGAGGATCCGCTGCAGGCCGGCGACCGTGGCGTCCTGGCCGGTGACCGGCTTTTCGGCGGGGTTGAGCCCGGCGCCTTTCAGCGCCGCGATCGCGCCGCCGCCGGTGTCGTCGTTGGCGGCGTAGATCCCGGCGAACCCGTCGTTGCCGAGCGCCGTGATCGCCTGCTGGGCCTCGCGCTGTGCGTTTTCCGCGCTCCAGCCCGGAGTGTCGTATTCCTTCGCGACCTCGACTCCGGCGGCGTCAAACCCCTTCTGTGCGCCCTCCTTGAAGCCCGCGGCGTTCGGGTCGGCGGGGTCGCCGTTGATCATGATCACGGGGCCTTTGGGGCTGCCGTCTTCTTTCAGTTTTTTCGCCAGCGTTTCGGCCTGCAGTTCGCCGACCTGGACGTTGTCGAAGGAAATGTAGGCGTCGACCTTGCCGTTTTCGATCAGGCGGTCGTAGCTGACCACCGGAACGTCCTGAGCCTGCGCCTTTTCGGCGATCGCAGCAGCCGATTTCGCGTCGAAGGGATCGACGACCATCACTTCGGCGCCCTGGGTCAGCGCCGCTTCCGCCTGGCTCTGCTGTTTTTCGGCGTCGCCGTTGGCGTTGCTGTAGAGGACTTCGCAGTCCGGACATTGTTCTTCGACCGCTTTTTCGAAGTCCGGCCTGTCGTTCGACTCGTAACGAGGCGTTTCGCTTTCCGGCAACAGGAGGGCGATCTTGGCTCCGCCACCGCCTCCTCCGCCTCCGCTGTCGTCGCTGTCGCCACAACCGGCGGCGACCGCACCAATCAGAAGCAAGGCTGCGAGCCCGAAGGTCACACGCCTCAAAACGGCCGAACGGTCCATCTCACTCCTCCTTTGACCGGGTCTGAAAGCGACCGTACCCCTCCGGTTCGGATTTCATGCGGATTAGGGACAGGCGGGCCAACAGGTCGGCGCCGGCTGGGACAGCGCGGCCCAAAGGCCGTGCCTGGGCTCAGGCCGCGACCGGCTCGCGCCGTTTGGAAGTCGAACCGCTCGCCTTTTCGACGTCGACCATCGAGGCGAGGAACTGACCGGTGTAGGAGCCCTCGACGCCGGCGACTTCCTCCGGGGTGCCGACGGCCACCACCTCGCCTCCCTCCTCGCCCCCCTCGGGGCCGAGGTCGATGAGCCGGTCCGCGGTCTTGATCACGTCGAGGTTGTGCTCGATCACCACCACCGTGTTGCCGACGTCGACCAGCCGCCCGAGCACTTCGAGCAGGCGCTGGACGTCTGCGAAGTGGAGCCCGGTGGTCGGCTCGTCGAGGATGTAGAGGGTGTCGCCGGTCGCGACTTTCGAGAGCTCGGTCGCGAGCTTGACCCGCTGGGCCTCACCGCCGGAGAGCGTCGTCGCCGGCTGCCCGAGCCGGATGTAGCCGAGCCCGACGTCGTGCAGGGTGCGGAGCCGACGGGCGATCTTCGGCACGTTCTCGAAGAACTCGACCGCCTCCTCGACCGACATCTCGAGCACGTCGGAGATGTTCTTGCCTTTGAACCGGACCTCGAGCGTCTCGCGGTTGTAGCGTTTGCCGTGGCATTGCTCGCAGGGGACGTAGACGTCGGGCAGGAAGTGCATCTCGATCTTGATCTGGCCATCGCCGCGGCAGACCTCGCAGCGCCCGCCCTTGACGTTGAAGCTGAAGCGCCCGGGCTTGTAGCCGCGCGCCCGCGCCTCCTGCGTCTGCGCGAAGAGCTGGCGGATGTGGTCGAAGATGCCGGTGTAGGTGGCCGGGTTGGAGCGCGGCGTCCGCCCGATCGGCGACTGGTTGATGTTGATGATCTTGTCGATCTGGTCGAGCCCGTCGACGCCGTCGTGGGCGCCGGGCCGCAGCTTCGCCTGGTGCAGGCGGTTGGCGACCGCGTGATGGAGGGTCTCGTTGACCAGCGTCGACTTGCCGGAGCCGGAGACACCGGTGACGCAGCAGAGGACCCCGAGCGGGACCTCGACGTCGATCCCCTTGAGGTTGTGCTGGCTGGCGTTGCGGACGACGAGCTCCCCGGTCGGCTCGCGGCGCTCCTCGGGGATCTCGATCCGGCGCTTTCCCGAGAGGTACTGGCCGGTCAGCGAGGCAGAGTCGGCGGCGACCTGCTTCGGCGTCCCCTCGGCAATCACGTGGCCGCCGTGCTCTCCGGCGCCGGGGCCGAGGTCGACGAGGTGGTCGGCGGCGAGCATCGTGCCCTCGTCGTGCTCGACGACGATCACCGTGTTGCCGAGGTCGCGGAGGCGATCGAGGGTCGCGATCAGCTTCTCGTTGTCGCGCTGGTGGAGACCGATCGAGGGCTCGTCAAGCACGTACATGACCCCGACCAAACTGGAGCCGATCTGGGTCGCGAGCCGGATCCGCTGCGCCTCGCCGCCGGAGAGCGAGCGCGCCGAGCGGTCGAGGGAGAGATAGCCGATCCCGACGTTGTCGAGGAAGGCGAGCCGTTCGGTGATCTCGCGCACGATCAGGCGCGCGATCGCCTTCTCGGTCTCGGTCATCTCGAGGCTCTCGATCCACTCGGCGGCGGCGCGGGCGGACAGCGCGCCGTAGTCGGCGATGCTGATCCCGCCGACCTTGACCGCGAGGCTCTCGGGCCGCAACCTGGCGCCGCCGCAGTCGGGGCAGGGCTGCTCGGCCATGTAGCCCTCGATCCGCTCGCGATTGGTCTCCGAGTCGGTCTCTTCGTAACGGCGCTGGAGCTGGTTGAGGATGCCCTCGAAGCGGACCTTGTAGGAGCGGCGGCGCCCGAAGCGGTTCGTGTAGGTGACCTGGTGGCGCTGGCCGGCGGTCCCGTTGAGGAAGATCTCGCGCTCGGATTTCTTCAGCTTCGACCAGGGCTTGTCGACGTCGACGTCGTTCTCCTCGGCGACCGCCGCGATCAGCCGCCGCCAGTAGGCGGTGACGCCGCGGTTCCACGGCTGCAGGGCGCCCTCGGCAAGCGAAAGGGTCGGGTCGGGGACGACCAGCTCGGGGTCGATCACTTTTTGGAAGCCGAGCCCGTGGCAGCGCTCACAGGCACCGTGCGGCGAGTTGAAGGAGAAGATCCGCGGCTCCAGCTCCGGGATCGAGGTGCCGCAGTTGAGGCAGGCGAATTTCTCCGAGAAGACCAGGGTCTCGCCGTCGACGAGGTCGATTTCGACCAGCCCGGCCGCCAGGCCCGCCGCCGCCTCGACCGACTCCGAGAGCCGCCGCCGCAGGTCCGGTTTCATGACCAGCCTGTCGACCACGACGGCGATGTCGTGTTTGTACTTCTTGTCGAGAACGATCTCCTCGTCGAGCCGCCGCAGCTCGCCGTCGACGAGGACCCGGGAGTAGCCCTCGAGCCGCATCTGTGCGAGCAATTTCCCGTACTCGCCTTTGCGGCCGCGAACGACCGGCGCCATGACCATGAACTTGGCCCCCTCGTCGAGGGTCATCAGGCGGTCGACGATCTGCTCCTGGGTCTGCCCGGTGATCTCCTCGCCGCAAGTGGGACAGTGCGGAACTCCGATCCGCGCCCAGAGCAGCCGCAGGTAGTCGTAGATCTCGGTCACCGTGCCGACCGTCGAGCGCGGGTTGCGCGAGGTCGTCTTCTGGTCGATCGAGATCGCCGGCGAGAGCCCCTCGATCGAGTCGACGTCGGGCTTCTCCATCAGGCCCAGGAACTGGCGCGCGTAGGCGGACAGCGACTCGACGTAACGACGCTGGCCCTCGGCGTAGATCGTGTCGAAGGCGAGGCTGGACTTGCCCGAGCCGGAGAGCCCGGTGATCACGATCAGCGCGTCCCGAGGCAGCTCGACGTCGACGTCCTTGAGGTTGTGCTCGCGGGCGCCTGAGATGAGAATTCGCTCTGAAGCAGGCACTGCCTACGAGTCTACCCAGGCGAACAGATGTTCCCCCCCGGCACGGCCCGGTAGGGCTAGTAGAGCGCGGTGGCCAGGCGGCGGCGGTGGCGGGCGGCGGCCTCGCGGTCGAGGCGGGGGTCGGCGAGGAGGCCGACGATCGCCCGGCGCAGCTCCTCGCGGTCCTCGCCCTCGGTGCCCTCGAGAGCCTCGATCAGCGACCCGAGTGCGACCTCGAGGTCTCCAAGGTCTGCCGCCGCAAAGGCTTCGGCACCGATCCCGCTCTTGGTGAGACGAACCCGCGAGGCGATCCCCTCGGCTCCGAAGTCGCCGTCGTGGCCTGCGACCGCCTCCAACGCCTCGTCTTCGGCCCCGCGCTCGAGCCTGGCCCGCGCCAGCGCGGTCGCGATGTCGGCGCGGCGGGGCTCGAGCTCGGCGGCCTCGCGCAGCGAGAGCTCGTCGCCTTTCTCGAGCAGCTCGTCGGTGGCGGACGGGACGAGGGCGTCGAAGAGGCTCTCGACCTTGGCCCGGGGCACGGCGCCGACGAACTCGTCGACGACCTTGCCGTCCCGGAACGCCTTGACCGCGGGGATCCCCTGCACGTCGTAGCGCGCGGCCAACGACTGGTTGGCGTCGACGTCGACCTTTGCGAGCAGCACGCGGCCGCCGCGGGCTGCCTCGGCCGCCTCCAGCGCCGGCGTCAGGGTCCGGCATGGGCCGCACCACTCGGCCCAGAAGTCGACGACGACAGGCGTCTGCCTCGAGAGCTCGACCACGTCGCGGTCGAAGGTCGCCTCGGTCACATCGAGTGCCATCGGCGCAGGTTAATGCGCCCCGGGCGCCGGCCCGAGGTAGTCTCGCCGCCATGAAGCTCTACGTCTGCTGGACGACGAAGGACATGCCGCTGCCGCCGCGCAGGCATGTCTGCAACATCGCCTACGAGGCGCTGCTCGAGGCCGGCCACGAGCCGGAGGTGACCCACGCCCTCAGCTACGGCGGGCTGCCGGATGCCCTGCAGACCCCGGCGCGCAAGCGGGTCAAGGAGAAGACCGGCTCCACCTGGGTGCCGGCACTCGAGACCGACGGCGGCGAGTGGGTCTCCGGCTCCGAGGCGATCGCAGCCTGGGCCGCGGCGAACCCGGCCGGCTGAGGCCCGGGCCCCTAGCCGAGCTGGCTCAAGTCCCGGCCCGCATCCCGTCGAGGTCGCGGCGCAGCTCCTTGAGCTCGTCGCGGAGGCGGCCTGCCTCCTCGAAGCGAAGGTCGTCGGCGGCGGCGAGCATCTCCTCCTCGAGCGAGACGATCGTGCGCTCGAGCTCCTCGGCGTCGGCGTACTCGCCGGTGCGCTTGCTGCGGCGCTTGGCCGGCGCCCGGTCCTCCATCGCCAGGAACTCGGACATCTCCGAGATCCCTTTGCGCACGGTCTCGGGCGTGATCCCGTGCTCCTCGTTGTAGGCGAGCTGGATCGCGCGGCGGCGATCGGTCTCGCGCATCGCCGCCTCCATCGCCGCGGTCTCCTTGTCGGCGTACATCAGGACCCGGCCGTTGACGTTTCGGGCGGCACGGCCGATCGTCTGCACGAGGCTGGTCTCGCCGCGCAGGAAACCCTCCTTGTCGGCGTCGAGGATCGCGACCAGCGAGACCTCGGGGAGGTCGAGCCCCTCGCGGAGGAGGTTGACCCCGACCAGCACGTCGTACTCGCCGAGACGCAGGTCGCGAACGATCTGAATCCGTTCCAGGGTGTCGACCTCGGAGTGCAGGTAGCGGACCCTGACCCCGTACTCGAGCAGGTAGTTGGTCAGGTCCTCGGCCATCTTCTTGGTCAGGGTCGTGACCAGGGTGCGATCGCCGCTCTCGGTCCGCGCCTTGACCTCGTTCATGAGGTCGTCGATCTGGTTCTTCGTCTCCCGAACCTCGATCTCGGGGTCGACGATCCCGGTCGGGCGCACGATCTGCTCGACGGTGCGGCTCGCCTCGGCCCGCTCGAACGGGCCCGGTGTGGCCGAGACCATCACCAGCTGCGGCACCCTTTCGAGGAACTCGTCGAACTTGAGCGGCCGGTTGTCGATCGCCGAGGGGAGGCGGAAGCCGTAGTCGACCAGGGTCGTCTTGCGCGAGCGGTCGCCCTCGTACATGCCGCCGATCTGCGGGATCGTCTGATGGGACTCGTCGACGAAGACGACGAAGTCGTCGGGGAAGTAGTCGATCAGCGTGTGCGGCGGGCTCCCCGGCGGGCGCCCGTCGAGGATCCGCGAGTAGTTCTCGATCCCCGAGGTGAAGCCGATCTCCTTGATCATCTCGAGGTCGTATGCGGTGCGCTGGCGCAAGCGGTGGGCCTCGAGTTGTTTGCCTTCGTCCTCGAGCTCCTGGGTGCGGGTTTCGAGTTCGGCCTTGATCTCGTCGACGGCACGGTCGACCGTCTCGTCTTTGGTCACGTAGTGCGATGCCGGCCAGACCGAGACGTGGTCGATCGTGTCGAGAATCTCACCGGTCAGCGCGTCGAAGTGCTGAATCCCCTCGATCTCGTCGCCGAAGAGGGAGATCCGGTAGGCGGACTCCGCGTAGGAGGGCATGATCTCCAGCACCTCGCCGCGGACCCGGAAGGTGCCGCGCCCGAGCACCGCGTCATTGCGCTGGTACTGCATCTTGACCAGCTTGCGAAGGACCTCGTCGCGGTCGATCGAGGCGCCGACTTTGAACATCTGCATCTGTTCGTTGTAGAGCTGCGGCGAGCCGATCCCGTAGATGCAGGAGACCGAGGCGACGATGATCACGTCGCGGCGGGCGAAGAGTGCGGCGGTCGCCGCGTGTCGCAGGCGGTCGATCTCGTCGTTGATCGAGGAGTCCTTCTCGATGTAGAGGTCCTGGGCCGGGACGTAGGCCTCGGGCTGGTAGTAGTCGTAGTAGGAGACGAAGTACTCGACCTTGTTGTCGGGGAAGAACTCGCGGAACTCGTTGCAGAGCTGCGCGGCGAGGGTCTTGTTGTGCGCGATCACCAGCGAGGGGCGCTGCACCTCGGCGATCGTCGCCGCCATCGTGAAGGTCTTGCCGGTGCCGGTGGCGCCGAGCAGGGTCTGGAAGCGTTCGCCGGCGCCCAGCCCCTCGGCGAGGCCGGCGATCGCCTTCGGCTGGTCCGCGGTCGGCGTGTAGGCGGGGTTGAGCTCGAACTCGGGCACGGCGATCCAAGATAGCGACCGCTCAGGCGCGGCCGGCATCGAGCAGGCGACTACAAGTGTCTCTTGGCGAGCGTCCTTTTGATCTTCTCGAAGTCATCTTCAAGCGCGGCGCTGACCTTGGACCATGAAAACTCTTGGCCGTCTGCATCGATTGCATCCCAGCACTCATCAAGGTATTCCTGGAAGACCCCGGCGCGCTCAAGGCGATCTGAAATGTCATGACAATCACCGATTTTGCTGGACAGGCCCGCATTGGTGATCGGTGTGTCTACTACCGCGGCATCCAGATACACGAAACGCCCAAGGAGCTTCTTGTAGGCATAGGCACCGACGGTGGTGATTCGAAACCGCGCGACGGCATCGTCACCGATTCGCGAGCTGCGCTGAAGCATCCGACCTCGCACCGCCCGTCGGACCGCGAACTCGACTTGGTTCGGCATAAAGCCCATGCTTTGAGCCGCTCCCATAATTGACTCCATGCCTACGTATCCAGCGTGCTGCCCAACATCTCCTTTGCGCTCGACAAAAGCCAGTATGAGCGGGGTCAGGAAATGCTCGCGGCGATCCGGAGTAGAAATATCGAACAGATTCGCGATTGGCGACGCAGCCGGTTCGTAGTATTCATAGTCCCCGAATATGATGGCTCGGACGAACTCATGGAACGGAACGAAATAGCTTCCGGTTTCCTCCACAATTCGAAGTATCTTTTTCGTATCGACGTGCCCGCTTCCCACAAAGGTGTTGACGAACTCAAGTGCGGTTCGAATATTCCCTCCGCCGACATTCTCAACGAACTCCACCAACTCTGAACGGTCGAAGGATCGATAGACGATCGATAAATATTCCGCAAGGAACTCCGCTCTTTCCTCAAGAGCGTCTGGAATGACTTTCTCGCGTTGCTCGCTGTTTGTGACAACACTTCGGCAAAAAGAAAGTCGTTTCCGAATGACGCCTCCAACTTCCGGAGGCGCAATCGTGAAAACCCGCGGTTGATACGCCGTTAGCGACCCAGATGTCCGAGATCGATGGAAGGTGTCCGGACGGAGGCTCAGGAAGACCGTAGCCGGCCACGTTTCGGCGAGCGATTGTCCAATAAGGAATACCTGCTCCTGGAATCCAAAATCTCTCTGATCGATGTTGTCAAGAAAGACGACTACCTGTCGTCGTTTTGTCTTTGCTAGATATCTAAAACTGTGTTGCAAGTGGCGGTCACGTTGTCGTACCTTTCGATCGAGAAGCTCGACTTCTTTTGCTGTGAATAGTTTTGGATCTGACTTCGAGAGCTTCGAATGTACGCCCCTGGCGAAGCTTGATAAATCGTGCTTGTACACCTGACGCACGAAGCTATCTGCCTCGATATCGATGCCGTAGTCCTCGCGGAGTTGATCGATGAATCGCTCCATGACGTGCTGGTTCAGGTCGTCAGCGAGTGCCGGTTCATTGCCGAAGTTGATGTAGAGGACCACGCTCTTGTCCATGATCTCTTTGGCATCAATCTTCGTGAAGTGCTGGATGAAGATCGTCTTTCCAACTCCGACATCCCCGAGGAGAATGAGGGGTCGTTTGCCCAGACTTGCGGCGCTCACGTCACTGGCCAGCTCGTCGGCCACCACTCCCCGCACACGGGCCGGGGTCGGTGCAGCCCCGGATCCATCACTGTCTAGAGCGCTATATCGAGCTTCCAAAATCTCCTTACTGACTAATGCATACTCAGAGAGAGTGCCGCTCTTCGAATAGCATTGCCTCAAGAACTCTCGCTCGAGCTCCGGCGCGGCGATGATGTCCTCCAGAACAAGGTCTCCAAGGATTTTGAGCTCCGTCTGAATTTTGTTTCTTGCCCAATGCCCGGGGTAGTTCGCGATCGTCGACGACAGCTTGGCGGGCGGTGTCGCCGTTTCAGTCTGCTCAAGCGTGCTGTGAAGGGCCAGCGAATCCACGCCGGGCAGTGAAAGGTTGTCCCAAAACATGCGATAGCTGTCTCTCATCGCCTCCAGCGAGGTGAAGACAAGCGCATTTCCGTCTAGTGGTGGCGTGCCGTCCTGCCTACTCGCAAAGAAGGCGATCAGTTGATGGCCATTTGTCACAGCAGCAATAGCCACTCCTCGCTGCTGGCAGTATCCGAGTACCTGTTCCACGGCTTCGCCGGTCTGGGCGTCTGAGTCCATGACCGTTTCGAGGGTCACCACTCCAGACTTCACACCTGCAGGTAGCTCGAAGGTCACCCCTTCCCGCTTCGCCTCAACGATCATGCGGCTCGCTGGCTGACCCAACACATAATCCGCAATTTTAGATTCCAGGCGCTCCTCTGCGACGATTTGCTCTCGGGGCCAGCCCAACGCACCAGTGAGCAACTCATCTACGAAGTG
The DNA here is from genome assembly GCA_036524375.1 of Solirubrobacterales bacterium. Taxonomy (GTDB): domain Bacteria; phylum Actinomycetota; class Thermoleophilia; order Solirubrobacterales; family 70-9; genus VRUE01. Next base: position 11,668 of record DATDCK010000042.1, read on the forward strand.
AAGTCTTGTCGTTGCCTCGTTCCGATCCGTTTCAGGATCCTCGCTCCACAAAGCGATGAGCTCGTCAAGCCGCTTTTTCGCAGCCTCATAACCTGCAACTGGGGGAAGCTTTGTCACTGCCGCAATTTAACCCACCAGTCAGTCGTGTTGCGTCGCACGTGCATAAACATCAACACATTTATTCATTCCATTAGGTTCTAGGCGCGGCCCGCCTCGAGCAGGCGCTTGAGAAAGCGCCGCGTCTCGGGCTTCTCGGGCTCGGCCAGGACTTCCCGGGGCGTGCCGTACTCGACGATCGTGCCCTCGTGCAGGAAGGCGACGAAGTCGGCGACCTCGCGGGCGAAGGTCATCTCGTGGGTGGCGATCACCATCGTCATCCCCTCGTCTTTGAGATCGCGGACGGCCTCCAGGACCTCTCCGACCAGCTCGGGATCGAGGGCGCTCGTCACCTCGTCGAGGAGCAGGGCCCGCGGCCGCCCGGCGAAGGCGCGGGCGATCGCGACCCGCTGCTGCTGGCCGCCGGAGAGGTTGTCGGGCCTGTCGTCCTCCCTGCCCTCGAGCCCGAAGCGCCGCAGCAGCTCCCGTCCCCCCTCCTCCGCCTCGGTCTTCGTGACCCCCTGGGCCCGCCGCTGGCCGAGGACCACGTTCTGCAGCGCCGAGAGGTGCGGGAAGAGATTGTAGGCCTGGAACACGAGCCCGAGCCGCCGCCGCACCGCGACCGGGTCGACCGAGGGGTCGGTGATCACCTCGCCGTCGAGCAGGACGTCGCCGTCGTCGATCTCGGCGAGCAGGTCGATGCAGCGCAGCAGCGTCGACTTGCCGGAGCCCGAGGCCCCGATCAGCGCCACCGCCTGGTGCTCGCGGATTTCGAGGTCGATCCCGCGCAGGACCTGGCGCTCGCCGAAGGCCTTGGTCACCCCCCGAACCTCGAGGACTGGAGTCGATTTCGGCGTCGCACCCATGTCGACGACCGGTCGGGCCGGGCTCATCGCACCGCCCCCTCTGGCCCGCCCATGCGGTCGACGAGCCGCGCCAGCGGCACCGTGATCGCCAGGTAGAGCAGCGCCGCCGCGATCAGCGGCGTGTAGTTGAAGTCCTCGCCCTGGATGATCTGGGCGATCCGGAACGCCTCCTGGGGCCCGAGGATCGAGACCAGCGCCACGTCCTTCTGCAGGGCGACGAAGTCGTTGAGGAGCGGCGGCGCGACCCGCCGCACCGCCTGGGGCAGGATCACGTGGCGCATCGCCTGGGGGTCGGTGAGGCCGACGGCGAGCGCGGCGTCGCGTTGGCCCCGGTGCACGGAGCCGATCCCGGCCCTGTAGACCTCGGCGACGTAGGCGCTGTAGGAGAGAGTCAGGGCGATCCCGCCCAGCACCACGGGGTCGGTCGGCAGCCCGGTCAGCTGCAGGGCCGGGATCCCGAACCCGACCAGATAGACAAGAAGGATCGTCGGGATACCGCGGAAGACGTCGACGAAGACGGTTCCGAGCATCCGCAGCGGGAACAGCGCCGGCGCCCTGCTGGTTCGGACCAGGGCGATCAGCAGCCCGATCGCCAGCACCGCGACCTCGACGATCACCATCAGCTTCACGTCGAGCCAGAAGCCGCGCAGGACGTCGGGGAACGATTCCTTGAAGACCTCCCAGTTGAAGAACGTCTCGCGGACTTCGGGCCAGCCGGGGCTGGTCAGGATCCAGGCGAGCAGGCCGCCGAGGATGATGACGGTCGAGGCCGCGGCGATCGCCTGGCTGCGCCTCGCCTGCCGGCGTTTTGCCGTCTCCCGTTCCAGGCGACGGTCGCTGAGGATTGCGGCGGACTCGGACACCCGCCCGGATATTGACCCCGGCCGTGGACGGCGCCGAGGAGAAGGCGGCGGCTACTCCAGTTCGGGGGCGCCGGCGGCCTTGCTCATCCAGCGCTCGGTGAGCTCTTCGAGCTCACCGGACTCTTCCAGCGCGGAGACCGCCTCGGAGACGCAGGCCGTGATCGGCGAGTCTTTCGCCAGCAACGCGCCCCACTGGTCTCCTCCGGGCGCGCTGAACTGGCCGACGACGCCGGCGTCTTCGACTTCGGCGGCGACGAGGTAGAGCGCGGTCGGCACGTCGACGACGATCGCTTCGACCTGGCCGTTCTTGAGCGCTGTGACCACGTCGCTGGAGTTGTTGAAGACCTGCGGTTCCTCGCTCGGGTCGATAACGTCTTCGACCGCCTCGAGGCTGGTGGTGCCGATCTGGACCCCGAGCTTGGTGTCGCCGAGCTCCTCGATCGAGGTCGCTTTCGCCGCCTCGGAGTCCTTCAGGGCGACGACCGCCTGGTTCGCGGTGTAGTACGGCTTCGAGAAGTCGACGACCTTCTCGCGCGGCGGCGTGATCGAGATCTGGTTGACGTCGAAGTCGAAGTCCTTGGGCCCGGGCGCGTAGGAGGAGTTGAACGGCTCGACCGTCCACTTGACCTTGTTCTTCGGGTAGCCGAGCTGGTCGGCGATCGCGTAGGCGACCGCGCTCTCGAAGCCCTTGCCGTTGGCCGGGTCGTTGTCGATGAAGTAGGGCGGATAGGCGGGTTCGTCGGTGGCCACCGTGAGGACGCCCTCGCTATGGGTCGCGAGCTCGCCGGGAGTGCAGTCGGCGGCGCTCGCCGAGGTCGAGCCGGTGTCGTCGTCGGAGCTGCCGCAGCCGCCGAGGACGGCGAGCAGGGCGACGAGGCTGAGGATGACTGGGAGCTTTCGCATGGACGTCCCGAAGGACGCCGAGATCCTAGCGTGCGAAACTCACGCCCGCCGATGAACCTCTCGCGCACGGGCCTCGCCGCCTTCTTCACGACCACCGGGATCCTCCACTTCGTGATCCCCCGCAGCTACGAAGCAATGATGCCGCCCTCGCTCCCCGCCCACCGTGAGGCGGTGATCGCCAGCGGGGTCGCCGAGATCGTCGGCGGCGCCGCCGTCCTCCCCGGCCGCAGCCGCCGGTTCGGGCGCTGGTGGCTGCTGGCGCTGCTCCTCGCCGTCTTCCCCGCCAACATCCACATGGCGGTCAATCCGGAGCAGGTCCGCGGCCTCGACCTCGAGAAGGTGCCGCGCTGGGTGCTCTGGGCCCGGCTCCCGCTGCAGCCGCTCTGCATGCTCTGGGTCTGGCGCGCGACCCGCGATTGAGACCTCCGGCGCCACCGCGGCGCAATGTTTTGTCTGTAGAGTCTCTGTCTTCAGGGATCGAGTATCCAGGGTATGGAGCCACGCGAACGTTTCGCCGTAAACCTGCGCGCTGCGCGGAAGAAGGTGCGCATCTCCCAGGAGGAGCTGGGCTTCCGAACCCAGCTGCACCGAACCGAGATCTCGCTGCTGGAGCGGGGCAAGCGCGAGCCGCGGTTGGGGACGATCGTGAAGCTCTGCTCGGCCCTCGGCACGACTCCCGACGCCCTGTCGAAGGGAATCGCCTGGGACCCCGACTCCCACTCCTACGCGATCAAGCCCTAAGGCAGGAACTGTTCGAGCAGGCCCTGGGCGGGGCCTAGGAAGGACTGGACGTTGTCGAGCAGGCCTTCGGCGTCGTTGATCAGTTCGATCGCTTCGTCGAGGGGGATCGAGCGCAGCGCCGAGCGCAGGGGCACACCCAGCAACGGGCTCAGGGCGCCGGCTTCTTCGGCGTCGCCGACCGCCCGCAGGAGGCCGGCCCGGATCGCGGTCGCCAGCTCGGCGTCGCCGATGTCGTACTTCTCGGCGAACTGCTTGCGCGCCTCTTCGGAGGCGAGAGCGCGGGCCAGGGTCTCGCGGGTGACCCCGAGCTTGCAGGCGGCGCCATCGAGGGCGGAGAGCGAGAACTGCTCGGCAATCTCCTGCAGGCCCTGCGGATCGCGCCATTCGCGCGGCTCGCAGGGGTCCTGGCTCTTGGCCGGGGCGTAGTCGGAGCCGCCTGCCGCCAGGTAGGCGAGAACCAGCACGAGCGAGACCGCGATCGAGCCGAGGAAAAGCAGCTTGCCGCGGTCGGCGCGGTCGATCACAGCTCCACCTCCCGCCCTCGGGCGAGGCCGATCGGGATCAGCGCCAGGAGCGCCATCAGCGCGCCGAGCCCGAACGACGGGCTGAAGGCATGGGTCGCCCCACGGTCGAGTTGATCCTGGAGGTCTTCGCGCAGGCCGATCACGGCCTCGCGGTCGTCATCGTCCTCGGGCAGCGGCTCGAAGACCGGCCCGAGCGTCGGCACTTTGTCCTTCTCTTCCCCGAGCCGCTCGTCGATCCGCTGGGCGAGCTGGATCTTCAGCAGCGGGCTGACCGTCGAGTCCAGCACCACCGCGGTGCCGGCGTTGATCGCGTCTGTGCGCTGCTCGGCGATGTCGTGGGTGAAGATCGGGGTCAGGGCCAGCAGCCCGATGACGACGCCGGCATGCCGCGAGGAGATCGTCCAGCCGCCGTGGATCGCCTGCGGGGCGCGGCCATGGAGCGCGGTCTCGGTCAGCGCCGAGAGCACCAGCGCCAGGCCGAGGCCGACCAGAACCTGGGGCGGGATCGTCAACACGATCTCCGCCTTCGGCAGCAGCGCCATGCCGCCGAGCCCGCCGGCGACGAGGATCGCGCCCGCCGCCGCCCGCGTCCTCGAGCTCGGCACCGAGCCGCCGAGCCGGCGACCGGCCAGCGCCGCCAGCGGCATCACCGAGACCACGATCGCGGCGGTGATCGGCGAGAGCCGCCAGCCCTCGATCAGCAGCAGGACGACAAGGAAGAGCGCGGCGGCGATCGCGGCCGCCACGAGCGCGAGCGCCACGTTTGCCGCCAGGTGGGGCCGCCCGGTCGGCGCCACCTCGCGCTCGATCGTGCCCGGCTCGCGTTCTCGCAGCGCGACTGACAGCAGCGGAACCCCGGCGAGGAGTGCCAGGGGAACCTGCAACAGGAAGATCGACTGCCACGAGACCAGCTCCGTCAGGAGGCCGCCGACGGCAGGGCCAAGGGCTGCCCCGGTGGCACCGGCTGCCGCCCAAGTGGCCGCCGCCCG
>DATDCK010000043.1:0-47795 GCA_036524375.1 Solirubrobacterales bacterium
ACGCCCGGCGGCGCCTCGGCGGTGAGACCGAGCCCGAGGGGATCGGCGAGAAGCTGGACGAGGTGCTCGCGAGGCTCGAGCGGCTGGAGCGGGCTGTGGGGCGTTCCCCGCAGGACCGCCCAGGGCAGCGCCGGGCCGGAGGCGACCCCGGCGGCGAACCTTGATCCGGCTGGGTCGGAGATAGGTCCGGCGATGGGCAAGTGGGGAGTACTCGCCGTGCTCGGCGCCGCGCAGTTCCTGATGGTCCTGGACCAGGCGGTGATGAACGTCGCGATCTCGCAGCTGGTTGAGGACTTCGACACCACGGTGACGACGATCCAGTTCGTGATCGCCCTCTACGCCCTGGTGATGGCAGGGCTGATGCTGACCGGGGGCAAGCTGGGCGACCTCTTCGGGCGCCGCAAGGCGTTCGCGATCGGCCTCTGCATCTACGGCACGGGATCGGCGCTGACCGCAGCCTCGTGGAGCGTGCCCAGCCTGATGTTCGGCTGGTCGGTGCTCGAGGGGATCGGCGCCGCCCTGGTCCTGCCGGCGATGGTTGCCCTCGTCGCCTCGAACTTCCGCGGCCAGGATCGCGCCGTGGCCTACGGCGTCCTCGGTGGGATCGCCGGGGCCGGGATCGCGGTCGGCCCGATCCTCGGTGGCTGGGCGACCACCGAGCTCAGCTGGCGCGTCGTCTTCGCCGGCGAGGTGGTCGTCGTGATCGGGATCCTGCTCGGGATGCGGCTGATCGTCGAGCCGCAGCGCTCCGGCCCGCGGCCGAGCCTGGACTGGGTCGGCGGGATCCTTTCCGCCGCCGGCCTCGGAGTCATGGTCCTCGGCGTCCTGCAGGCGAGCAACTGGGGCTGGCTGCTGCCACGCAACTCCCCGATCGAGCCGTTCGGGCTCTCGCTGACCCCGTTCGTGATTGCCGCCGGAGCCCTGATCCTCGCCGCCTTCCGTGCCTGGGAGCGGCGCCGGGAGCAGGTTGCAGAGCCCCTGGTCCATCTCGACCTGCTCGCGATCCCGCGCCTGAAAGGCGGGCTCTCGATGCTGCTCTCCCAGAACCTGGTGCTGATGGGGGTCTTCTTCACCGTGCCGCTCTACTTGCAGATCGTGCAGGGGCTCGACGCGCTCGAGACCGGGGTGCGGATGCTGCCCGCCTCGGCCGGCCTCTTCGTCGCCGCCCTCGCCGGCTCGGCCCTGGCCAAGCGATTTCCGGCCCGCGGCCTGGTCCGGGTCGGGCTCGGGATCGTCCTGGTCGCGGTCCTGTTGCTGCTCGACACGATCGAGCCCGAACTCGACAACGCCTCCTTCCTCGTCGCGATGGGCGTGCTCGGGGTCGGGATGGGGCTGATCGTCTCCCAGCTCGGGAACGTGGTCCAGTCGGCGGTGGAGGACAACGACCGCAGCGAGGCCGGCGGGCTCCAGAACACCGCCCAGCAGCTCGGCTCCTCGCTGGGCACGGCGCTGCTCGGGGCGATCGTTATCAGCGGCCTGATCACCGCATTCACAACGAACGTCGCCGACAACCCCAAGATCTCGGACGAGGTCGAGCAGGAGGTCAGCGTCAGGGTCAGCTCCGGCGCCAGCTTCGTCTCATCGGAGCAGGTGCGCTCGGCCGCGGAGGACGAGGAACTCGACCCGCAAACGACCGACGCGCTGGTCAACGACTACGAAGACGCGCAACTGGATGCGCTCAGGATCGCCTTCCTCGGCGCCGCTCTGCTCGTCCTCGCGTCCTTCTTCGCCACCTCGCGCCTGCCGACCCGCCGCTTCGACGAGCTCGAAGCGGCGCGCGGGCCGCCGGTGGCGACCTAGCGCCTAGGCCGGGGCCTTCGCCCGCGCCGTCTTCTGGCGTTTGATTTTGTCGAGCACGACCTTGCGCAGGCGGACCGACTCGGGGGTGATTTCTACGCACTCGTCCTCGCGCAGGAACTCGAGCGACGCTTCCAGGGTCAGTCGCGTCGCGGGCTCGAGGCGCTCCAGCACCTCGGCCCCGGCGGCGCGCATGTTCGTCTGCTGCTTTTCCTTGATCGCGTTGACGTCCATGTCCTCGCTGCGGGCGTTCTCGCCGACGATCATCCCCTCGTAGACCTCCTCGCCCGGCCCGACGAAAAGGGTGCCGCGGTCCTGGAGGCCGGCGAGCGAGTAGCCGGCGGTCTTGCCGCGACGGTCGGCGACGATCGAGCCGCTCGCCCGGGTCCGCAGCTCTCCGAACCAGGGCTCCCAGCGGTCGAAGACGTGATTCATGATCCCGGTGCCGCGGGTCTCGGTGAGGAACTCGGTGCGGAAGCCGATCAGGCCGCGGGCGGGGACCAGGAACTCCATCCGCACCCAGCCGGTGGAGTGGTTGACCATCTGCTCCATGCGGCCCTTGCGGCCTGCCAGTAGCTGGGTGATGGCGCCGACGTGCTCCTCGGGAGCGTCGATCGAGAGCCGCTCGACCGGCTCATGGAGCTTGCCGTCCTCTTCATGGGTGACGACCTGGGGCTGTCCGGCGGTGAGCTCGAAGCCCTCGCGGCGCATCATCTCGAGCAGCACGACCAGCTGGAGCTCGCCGCGACCCTGGACCTCCCAGGCGTCGGGGCGGCCGATGTCGTTGACCCGGATCGAGACGTTGCCGACCAGCTCGGCGTCGAGGCGGTCGAGGATCTGCCGTGCGGTGAGTTTTTTGCCCTCGAGGCCGGCGAGCGGCGAGGTGTTGATCCCGATCTGGACCGAAAGCGAGGGCTCGTCGACGCTGATCACCGGCAGCGGCGTGGGCTCGTCGGGGTCGGCCAGCGTCTCGCCGATCGTCACCTCTTCGATTCCGGCGACGGCGATGATTTCGCCCGGGCCGGCCTCCTTGGCGGGCACGCGCTCGAGCGCCTCGGTGACGTAGAGCTCGGAGACGGATGCTTTCGAGATCGAGCCGTCGGCGCGGCACCAGCCGATCTGCTGGCCGGAGCGGATCGTTCCGTTGCGGACGCGGCAGATCGCCAGGCGACCGACGTAGGGGGAGGCGTCGAGGTTGGTGACGTGCGCCTGCAGCGGCTGGCCGGGGTCGTACTCGGGGGCGGGGATCTTCTCCAGCATCAGGTCGAGGAGAGGGCTGAGGTCGGTTCCCTCGGCTCCTTCCTCCAGCGCCGCCCAGCCTGCTTTCGCGTTGGCGTAGACGATCGGGAAGTCGATCTGGTCGGAGTCGGCGTCGAGATCCATGAAGAGCTCGTAGACCTCGTCGACGACCTCGGCGATGCGAGCGTCGGGGCGGTCGACCTTGTTGACGACCAGGATCACCGGCAGCTTCGCCTCGAGCGCCTTGCGCAGGACGAACCGGGTCTGGGGGAGTGGCCCCTCGGAGGCGTCGACCAGGAGCAGGACACCGTCGACCATGGTCAGGCCGCGCTCGACCTCGCCGCCGAAGTCGGCGTGCCCCGGGGTGTCGACGATGTTGAGCTTGACGCCCTCGTAGTTGATCGCCGTGTTCTTGGCGAGGATCGTGATTCCCTTCTCGCGCTCGAGGTCCATCGAGTCCATCACCCGCTCGGCGACGTCCTGGCCCTTGCGGAAGGCGCCGGTCTGCCAAAGCATCTTGTCGACCAGGGTCGTCTTGCCGTGGTCGACGTGGGCCACGATCGCGATGTTGCGCAGGTCGTCTCTGTTGGCGGTGCTCATCGGACTCCGAATCTAGGGGAAGGGGGTTGCAGCAAAGACGAGGCCCGCCTGTTGGCGGGCCTCGTCAACGCTAAAGGCGGGCCGCAGTTACTGCGGCTGAACGCTCGCCGCGGCGGGGCCCTTCGGGCCTTCCTCGGACTCGTAACTCACTTTGCTGCCCTCGGTCAGGGACTTGAAGCCCTCGCCGAGGATCGCGCTGTGATGAACGAAGACGTCCTTCGAGCCGTCATCGGGAGTGATGAACCCGTAGCCCTTGTCGTCGCTGAACCACTTGACAGTTCCAGTAGGCATGCATTGCCTCCACATCAATGTGCTGCGAACGCGGCACATGCGGTGAAGCAACGACGCGAGCGCTAAACACAGCTTTTATCGGGATCTTCCCGATCTAACGGCCCGGACCGTAGCAGGGTTCGGGGCGGTCAGCGGTCGGAACTAAGCTTCGACGTGTTGAGGGGAAGTCATCACCGGTCGATACGCAAAGCGATGACGCGCGCAGGCCTGCGAGCTCGCCGGAGGATCGCGGTCGCCCTGGGGGCGGCTCTTGCGGCCTGCGCCCTGGTCCCGGCCGGGGCGTCGGCGCTCGCCACGGCCCCCGGCGAGGAGGGGCTCAGCGCCAGGCTGGCGGAGCTCGCGACACCGGGAATGCGGAGCGCCCCGCACGACCTCCAGGCGCGCGTGCTCTCACTTCCCGCAGAGGGGCCCGGCAGCCTGCTGCGCAGCGGCGGACGCGTCTTCGTCGAAGTTCGCTTCGACTCCGGGGCCCCGGCGAGGGTGGATGCCATTCGTCGCCTCGGGATCACGGTCGCCGGCCTCAGCCGCCGCGAGCAGACGGTCACCGTCGCCGCCCGGCCCGGGCAGTTGCGGGCCCTGGCGCGGGTCCCGGGGGTCGAGGTCGTCGGCGAGGTTCTGACTCCGGTCACGAGGGCGACCTGCCCCGGCGGCGCGATCACCTCCGAGGGCGACGCGCAGCTGCTGGCGGCGGCCGCCCGCGACGACTTCGGCCTCGACGGCACCGGCGTCGAGGTCGGGATCCTCTCCGACTCCTTCGATCTCGATTCGGGGGCGGCCACCGACGCCGGCGAGGACATCGCCAGCGGCGACCTCCCTGGACCCGGCAACCCGTGTGAGCGGACCGCGCCGGTCGACATCCTCAGCGACCCCCTGTCGCCGGTCCAGGCCAGCGACGAGGGTCGTGGCATGGCCCAGATCGTCCACGACGTCGCCCCCGGCGCCCAGATCTCCTTCGCCAGCGCCTTCCAGAGCGAATCGTCGTTCGCGTCCAACATCCGCTCTCTCGCGGCCGCGGGGGCGGGCGTCATCGTCGACGACGTCGCCTGGTTCGAAGAGCCCTTCTTCCAGGACGGGCCTGTCGCCGCGGCGATCGCCGACGTGGTCGCCGGCGGCAGCACCTATTTGACTGCGGCCGGCAACGACAACATCTTCGAAGGCGAGAACGAAATCGCCTCCTGGGAAGCGCCGGAATTCCGCGACGGCGGCGGCTGCCCGTCCCAACTCGAAACGGCGACGGAAGGCAACGCCACCCACTGCATGGACTTCAACCCCGGCCCCGGCGGGAGCGCCGATGACACCTTTGGGATCACGGTTGAAAAAGATGGGGAACTGGTCGTCGACCTGCAGTGGGCGGAACCCTGGGAAGCAGTCGATGCCGACCTCGATGCCTACCTGCTCGACGAAAGCGGCAAACCGCTGCAGAAAGGGGCGGCGATCGTCGGCAGCCAGGAGGACAACCCGGGCACAACCGAACGGCCGGTCGAGGTCTTCGGCTGGGAGAACGAGACCGGCGAAGAAACCGAAGTTCAGTTGGCGATCGACCGTTGCCTCGGCCTCTGCAACCCGGGGGCCTCGGAAGCGGCGGTGCCGCGGCTCAAGTTCATCCTCCTCGAGAACGGCGCCGGCGATGTCCTGGCCACGGAGTTCCCGCAATCCGCCAACGAAGACGTGGTCGGTCCGGCCGTGTACGGGCACGCCGGCGCCCCAGCCGCGATCGCGGTCGGCGCCGTCCCATATTTTGACTCTGGCGCCGCCGAGGCGTACTCGTCCCGCGGACCCGCGACCCACTACTTCGGCGAGGTCCTGCCCGCGGGTGGAGGGCCCGCCCCCGCGATCCCACCGCAAACGATCGAGCAGCCCCAGGTCGCCGCGACCGACTGCGGGCGGACGACCTTCTTCTTCCCGAGCGCGAAAACGCCGGGCATCTTTCGCTTCTGCGGGACCTCGGCTGCGGCGCCGCATGCGGCCGGCGTCGTCGCCCTCGCCCGCCAGGCGAACCCGACCCTGACGCCGGCGACAATCGCCGCCGGGCTGCGCGACACCGCCCGGCCGCTACCGCCGGCCTTCGGCGCCGCGGTCGGCGCCGGGCTCGTCGATGCCCACGAGATGATCGAAGAAACGGCGCTGCCGCCGAAGATCACGATCACGTCGCCGCCGAAGGCGGTCGGTCGCGACCCCCGGCCGAGCATTGCCTTCGAGGCCAACCGCCCGGTGACGTTCCGGTGCGAAATCGACGGCAGCGGGCCCTTCCCCTGCGCCTCGCCGTTCGTTCCCGACGAGCCGCTCGACGACGGGGACCACGGTTTCGTCGTCACCGGCATCGACTTGGCCGGGCGGATCGGCGTCAGCCCGGTCCTGCGATTCACGATCGACACGGTCGCGCCTCGCACATTCATCAACGGCCATCCCCGCAAGAACCTCCGCATCAGGGGCAAGCGGGTGAAGACCGTCTTCCGTTTCCGCGCCAGCGAGCCGAACGCGATCTTCACCTGCCGGATCGACGGTGGCCTCTTCCGCTTCTGCGCGCCGAGGGTGGTGCGCCGCTTCGGCCCGGGACGCCACGCGGTCCGGGTCAAGGCCGTCGATCGGGCCGGCAACGTCGATGCGACGCCGGCGGTCTTCCGCTTCAAGGTGAAGCGGGTCGGTCGCTAGCTCCGCCGCGACTGCCGCCGCACGATCGAGTGCCCGACGAGCAGCAGCGCGAGCAGCGCCGCGGCACTGCCGAGCACCAGCGGGTCGGTGAGGCTCATCCCTTCGAGGCGGGTCCCGAAGTAGACCGAGAGCGCGGTGATCGGGAGGTAGCCGAGCGCAGTCGTCCAGATGAAGCGCCAGACCGGGACCCGGGCCGCGCCGGCCGCGTAGGAGGCGAGGCTGAACGGGACGATCGGGATCAGGCGCACGGCCAGCAGCAGGGTCACTCCGCCGCGCTCGATCATCGCCTCGGTCCGCTCGAAGCGCTCGGCGCCGAGCCAGCGGTCGAGCAGCGGACGGGCGACCGAGGTTCCGATCGCGTAACAGAGGAGCCCCGACAGCAGCCAGCCGAACATCATCAGCGCCAGGGCGGGGAAGAACCCGTAGGCGAACCCCGCTGCGGCGTCGATGATCTCGGCGGGGAAGAAGACGACGGCGTGGATCAGGGCGAGCCCGAGGATCAGCAGCGGGCCGGCCGTGCCGAGGTCGTCGAGCTCTTCGCGCACGCTGGCGGTGTCACCTTCGATCGCGGCGCCGACGGCGTGGCGCAGGTCCGGGATCGCGAGAACGAGGCCGCCGAGCAACGCCAGTCCCGCCAGCGTGATCGCGATCTCGATCAGGGGCGGACCCGAGCCGCGCCCGCCGCCCTCTCTCACCCCTGCAGGCGCTCGACCATGCCGGAGTGACGCCCGCCGCCGTCGTTGCGCCGCACGGCGGCCGCGAGGGCACCCAGGTCGCCGACCAGCACGCAGGCGTTGCGGGCCCTCGTGATCGCCGTGTAGAGGAGCGGCCGGGTCAGCATCCGCGTGTGCGAGCGGTGACACAGCCCGACCACCACCGGCACCTCGCAGCCCTGCGCCTTGTGGACCGAGATCGCGTAGGCGAGGCGGAGGTTGCCGGTCTCCCCGTAGGGGATCTGCATCGAGCCGCCCTCGTCGGTGTCGACCGAGATCTCCTCGGCCTCGGGATCGTCGTCGCGCAGGAAGACGATCGATCCGTTCATCAATCCCAGCTCATGCGAATTGCGGGTCTGGATCAACCGGTCCCCGACCCGGAAGCGCCCACCCAGGGCCCGCGCCCCGGTCGGGTTCAGCTGCTCCTGCAGACGCTCGTTCAGCACGTCGATCCCGACCGGCCCCCGGTACATCGGCGCCAGCACCTGGACGTCGCGCACGGGGTCGAAGCCGAACCGTTTCGGGACCCGCTCGGCGACGACCTCGACGATCGTCGCCAGCGCGCGCTCGGGGCTGGGTCGCTCGATGAAGAAGAAGTCGTGCTCCTGGTCCTCCTCGGGCTCGAGGTGGGGCGGCCTGCCGCCGTTGATCTCGTGGGCGGCGGTGGTGATCATCGAGCGGGCGGCCTGGCGGAAGATCAGGCTGAGTCGGACCACCGGTGCGATCTCGGAGACGATCAGGTCTTCGAAGGGCTTGCCGGCACCGATCGGCGGCAGCTGGTCGGCGTCGCCGACGAAGACGACGTGGGTGGACTCGGCGAGTCCCTCGAGCAGGACCTGCATCAGCCGCTGGTTCAGCATCGAGGACTCGTCGACGATCACGAGCTCCGCCGGTAGCGGGTGGCCGGGCTTGAAGGCAGGCTCGCGGCCCGGCATCCATTCCAGCATCCGGTGGATCGTCTGCGCCTCGTGGCCGGTCGCTTCCTCGAGTCGCCGTGCCGCTCGCCCGGTCGGCGCGCAGAGCGCGACCTTGGCGTTCGTCGCCTCGGCCTCGGCGACGATCGCCCGGGTGCATACGGTCTTGCCGACCCCGGGGCCGCCGGTCAGCACCGAGATCCGCGACGCGAAGGCGCCCCGCACCGCGGCCCACTGCTCGTCGGTGAGCGAGCCCTGGGGCTCGTCGGGGGGCTCGTGGTCGAGGTGGGGCGCCTCGGCCGCCCGGGTTGCCAGGGTCGCCGCGACCGCGATCTCGGTCGCCAGGGTCTGCTCGCGGTAGACGCGGCCGTCGTCGAGGGTCAGGCGCGGAGCTTCGACCAGCACGTCCGGGTCGGGGTGCAGGCCGATCAGGCTCGCGGTCCGCTCGGTCAGCTCGGCGACGGGAAGGTTCGTGTGGCCTTGCTTCTCCGCCTCCGCCAGGGCATATGCGGCCGCCGCCTGCGCCCTGCGGCTCGACTCCGGGGGGACGTCGGTGGAGAGGGCGATCTTGTCGGCCCGCGCGAAGCCGACCCCCTCGACCTCGGTCAGCCGGTAGGGATCCTCGTGGAGGATCGCGGTCGAGCGGTCGCCGAACCTGGTGTGGATCGGCGCCGCCAGGTGGGCGAGGCCGTGCGGCGCCAGCTGGACGTGGAGGTCGCGCACGGCGCGCGAGGCGTGCCAGGAGTCGGCGGCGTCTTCGGCCTGCTTGCGGCTGACCCCGCGGAGGCTGCCGAAAACACCGGCCGGGTCGTCCGCGATCGCGCTGAGGACCCCCTCGCCGTGTTCGTCGACGAGCCGCTCGGCGCGAGCCGGGCCGATGTTCCGCAGCGAGGTCAGGTAGGCGATGCGGCCGGCACGGTCGGCGGGATCGAGCGGCAGGGCGCCGCGGGCGCGGAGCTGGCGCCCGTAGCGCGAGTGGTTCTGCCAGTCGCCGCTGACTTCGGCCCGGTCGCCGGCGTTGAGATGGGCGACGGGACCGACGAGGGCGAATTCCTCGCCCGACTCCGCGTCCTGCACCTCGAGCACGGCATAGCCGTCGTCCTCGGCCGTGTAGATCACGCCCAGCACCTCGACGGTTGCCGCGTGGGCCGCCTCATCGGCGTCGAACAGGGTCGCGATTCCGCTCACGTCCAAAAGCTAGCCCCCCGCGAGGCGGCAGGGGCCGTACGATCGACCCCGATGCCGAAGACCGACCAACTTCCGAGGATCGACGAGCACTCGATCCTGATCGATACGCCCCGGGGCCGGGCCTGGGATGCCCTGCTCGGCGTCGCCGAGCGTTCAGTCGGCGCCGCCGGGGCGCCGCGGTACGCCCGTCTCGTCGGCTGCGAGGACACCGAGGCCGGCGGGCCGCGGCCGCTCGGGCCCGGGTCGACGATGCCCGGCTTCCACGTCGAGTCGGCGACCGCGCCCGGCGAGCTCGCCCTGGCCGGCGCCCACCGGTTCTCCGACTACGGGCTGATCTTCCGGCTCGAGGAGGCGGGGGAGGGCCGCACCCGGGTGCGGGCCGAGACCCGGGCCGACTTCCCCGGCCTCAAGGGCCAGGCCTACAAGACGCTCGTGATCCGGACCCGCGGCCACGTCCTCGCGGTGCGCCGGGTGCTGGCGGCGACGAAGCGCAGGGCGGAGCGGGGCTGACGATGGGGGAGCGGCTCTCGCTGAACCCGAACGACTCGATCGAGCTGGTCGCCTCGAGCCCCGAGGAGCTCGAGGTCGAGGCCACCTACGCACCCGCGGGCTCGCCGCCGCCGGCCCACGTCCACCCGGCCCAGGCCGAGCGCTTCGAGGTCCTCTCCGGCAGCGTCCGCGCGGTCGTCGACGGCGAGGAGCAGGAGCTCGAGGAGGGTGACGAGCTGCGGATCGCCGCCGGCCAGGTCCACCAGATGTGGAACTACGGCGGGGAGCCGGCGCGGGTCCGGTGGATCATTTCGCCCGCCGGGCGAACCGAGGAGTGGTTCTGCACCCTCGATCGCGTGCTCGGGCCGGAGGGCGCCGTCGCCAAGGGCGAAGAAGTCGACTTCGCCACCCTGCTCGAGGAGTACAGCGATGTCTTCCGGCTCCGGCTCGACTGAGCCGGGGCGGGCGCCGCGCGGCCTCTGCGACAGCTGCCGCCACCAGCAGCTGGTGCCGAACACCCGCGGATCGGTGTTCTCGCTGTGCCTGCGCTCGAAGCAGGACCCCGCATTCCCCCGGTACCCGCGCCTGCCGGTCCTCGTCTGCCCCGGACATGAGCCCGAGGCAGGGGCGCGGGAGACCTCCTGATCAGCCCAGCATCGGGTCCGGTTCGCCCAGCTCCGTGCGGGCGTGGGGCGTGTACGCCTCGCCCGGCTTGCCACCGAGGATCAGCACCCGGATCCCATCGTCGCCGGGCAGCACCTTTCGGCTGACGCCGGGGCCGACCATCGCGACGTGCTCGTCGTCGAGCGGGTAGCGATCGCCGTCGATCTCGATCTCGCCGCCCCCGCGCAGCGCGACGAAGACCTCCTCCTGGCCGTCTTCGCCGTGGTCGTGGGTGGGGTAGCGCTCGAAGTTGGGAGGCATGTCGATGATCGCCATCCCGAACGACCCGACCCCGAGCTCGGCGCGAGCTCGCTTGAAGGCACCGCCGTAGATCCCCTCCATCTCATCGATCTTCTTGACCGCAAACGTGCCCATCGGTTCTCCTTCCGCCGCTCTGCCCCGCCGGGGCCTTCTGCGGCGATCCTAACCTCGACGCGCTGACGATCGGGCGCCCCGCCTGCGGGCGACGCCTGGCTCTGGGATCCTCGAGGCGGATGGCCCCCGACGAGCTGCCGACGATTCGCTTCGAGCGCGCCGACGAGATGGAGGCGTGGTTCGAGAAGCACGCTTCGAGCGCACTCGGGATCTGGCTGAAGATCGCCAAGAAGGGCTCGGGCGTGACCAGTGTCGATTACGGGGAAGCACTGGAGCTGGCCCTCTGCTTCGGCTGGATCGACAGCCAGAAGCGCGGCCTCGACGAGCGCCACTTCCTCCAGCGCTTCACGCCGAGGCGGCCTCGCGGGCGCTGGTCGAAGATCAACCGCGAGAAGGCGGAAGCGCTGATCGAGTCCGGCCGTATGCGCCCGGCGGGCCTCGCCGAGGTCGAGGCCGCCCGCGGCGACGGTCGCTGGGAGGCCGCCTACGCGAGTCAGGGAAACGCCGAGGTCCCCACCGATCTGGCGGGCGAGCTGGCGGCGAATCGGGCCGCCCGCGAGTTCTTCGAGGGCCTCGACGGCGCCAACCGCTACGCGATCATCTACCGGCTAGGCGAGGCTAAACGGCCGGAGACGCGGGAGCGGCGGCTGAGGAAATTCGTCCGTATGCTGGAGCGCGGCGAGAAGATCCACTAGAAGAGGAGGAGCGGAGATGGCCGAGGAAAAGACGATCAGCGGTAACCAGGCGCTCGTGAAGGTGCGCAACCCGTGGGCGGTCGCCCTGCTCCCGTTCGTCACTTTCGGGATCTACCACCTGGTCTGGTGGTTTCGGATCAATCGCGAGCTGCGCGACTTCGGCGAGGCGAAGGGGATCGACCTCGGCCAGAACCCGACCAACTCGCTGCTGGCGCTGTTCCCCGGCGGGCTGATCGTCGTCCCCGCGCTGATCACCTATTACAGGGGCTTCCAGCGGGTGCAGGGGGCGACCGAGACCTGCGGCAAGGAGACGCCGAACGGCTGGATCGGGTTGATCCTCTACCTGCTGTTGGCGCCGGCCTTTTGGGCCTACATCCAGGTCTCCCTCAACCACGTCTGGGAGACCGAGGCGCAGTAGCCCCGGCTAGGGGCAACTGCCGCATCCTCGGCCCGCTTTCAAGTCAAACTGCGCGGTCCCGCTGCGTACACTCGCTGCATGGATCGTGCCCAGCTCGCCGAGGCGCTCGCCCTCGCCGGCGAGCCCGACTACCGCGCCTCCCAGATCTGGGAGTGGACCTCGCGCGGAGCCGAGGGCTACGAGGAGATGACCAACCTGCCGGCCGCCCTGCGCGAGCGCCTGGCCGCCGACGTGCCGCTATCCACGCTCACCGTCGAGGCGGAGGCCCGCTCCGACGACGGCACCGTCAAGGCCCTCTTCCACACCCACGACGGGCGCCCGATCGAGGCGGTCCTGATGCGCTACCGCGACGGCCGCCGCTCGGTCTGCCTCTCCTCGCAGTCGGGCTGCCCCCTCACCTGCACCTTCTGCGCGACCGGCCAGATGAAGTTCGGCCGCAACCTCAGCGCCGACGAGATCCTCGACCAGGCCCTGCATTTCCGCCGGCTCGAGGGGATCGACCATGTCGTCTTCATGGGGATGGGGGAGCCGACGATGAACCTCGACGAGGTGCTGGCCGCCTGCGAGCTGCTGCCCGACCTCGGCGTCACCCACCGGCGCACCGCGATCTCGACAGTCGGCTGGGTGCCCGGGATCGACCGTTTGGCCGAGTGCGAGATGCCGATCGCGTTGGCGCTCTCCCTGCACGCGCCCAACGACGCCCTGCGCTCACAGCTGATGCCGGTCAACGATCGCTTCCCGCTCGAGCAGGTGCTGGCCGCCTGCGAGCGCTACCGGGCGCGCCGTCGCCGCAAGGTCTTCGTCGAGTACGTGATGCTCGACGGGGTCAACGACCACCCCGAGCACGCCCGTGAATTGGTCGGCCTGCTCGAGCCCCGCGGCTACAAGGTCAACCTGATCCCCTACAACCCGACCGGCGCCTACGACGGCTCGCCGCCGGAGCGGATCGAGCGCTTCCGCTCGATCCTCGCCGAGGGCGGCTTGACCGCGACCGTGCGGCTGACCCGCGGCCGCGACATCGAGGCGGCCTGCGGCCAGCTCGCCGCGGCCGGGGCCTGACTGGCGACTGGCCAGCCAGCCAACTAGGATTCCGATGATGGCGAGCAAGGGTGCCTCCCCGGTGGCAGAGCCTCCCGCTCCGGTGGAGAAACCGCCGGTCATGTCTCCGAGCCCGGTGCGCCGGGTCGCCGGTGACCTCGCGGTCGAGTGGAAAGGCCGCGGCCGCTATCCCCCCGGGCCGGGCGGCAACACCCTCACCCGGACCCTGAAGATGGCTCGCGACCCGCTGCCGGTCCTGCTCGACGGCTACGAACGCTTCGGCCCGGTCTTCACCCTGCGGCTGCTCCACACCCAGGTCGTGTTCATGCTCGGGCCCGAGGCCAATCACTACGTCCTCGTCTCCCACCCCGAGAACTTCCACTGGCGCGAGTCGAGTTTCGGCGACCTGATCCCGCTGCTCGGCGACGGCCTGCTGACCGTCGACGACGCTTATCACGACCACGCCCGGGCGACGATGATGCCGGCCTTCCATCGCGAGCAGGTCTCCGCCTCGGTGCAGGCGATGGTCGCCGAGGCGACCCCGCTGATCGAGGGCCTGCGAGATGGCGAGGTCTTCGACCTCTACGAGTGGATGCGCGGCCTGGCGATGCGGATCGCGATGCGGGCGCTGCTCGGCCTCGACCCCGACGAGGCGGGCAAAGGTGCGGCCGCCGCCGAGCATTTCGAGGGGGCGCTCGAGTTCTACGGGATCGACTTCGCGCTGCGCTTCGTCCGCGGGCCCGGCTCGCCCTGGCGCAAGATGCACGCCCACCGGGCCGTCCTCGACGAGATCGTCTTTGCCGAGATCGCCCACCGGCGGCAGAGCCCGGACGAGGGAAGGATGGACGTTCTCAGTCTCCTGCTCGACGTCCGCGACGAAGCGGGGGAGGGCTTCTCCGACCGCGAGATCCGCGACCAGCTGATGACGCTGATGTTCGCCGGCCACGACACCTCGACCTCGACCCTGACTTTCATGATGTACGAGCTGGCGCGGCGCCCCGACGTGATCGACAAGCTCCAGGAGGAGCAGGACAGGGTGCTCGGCGGCGAGACCCCGGACATCGAGAAGCTCGAGCGCGAGATGCCCTACCTCGACATGGTCCTCGACGAGGTCCTGCGCCTCTACCCGCCGGCCTGGATCGGCCCGCGCCGGGTCGTCAACGGTTTCGAGTTCAACGGCCACACGGTGCCCGATGGCGCCTACCTCAACTACTGCTCCTGGGCGAGCCACCGGATCCCGGAGTTCTTCCCCGACCCGGAGGCGTTCCTGCCCGAGCGCTTCGCGCCGGAGCGCAAGGCGGCGCTGCCGCGCGGTGCCTACGTCCCCTTCGGGGGAGGGCGGCGGATCTGCATCGGCAAACGCTTCGGCCAGATCGAGGTGAAGCTGGTCGCGACGATGCTGCTGCAGCGCCTGCGGCTCGACCTGCTGCCGGGCCGGACGATGACGGTCCGACAGATGCCGACCCTCTCGCCCAAGGGCGGCCTGAGGATGCGCGTGGACCCACGCGGCCCACGCGGCTCCTAGCAACTGCCCTACTTGATGAAGAGCATCTCCTCGTACTTCGGCAGCGGCCAGAGGTCGTCGGCGACGACCTTCTCGAGGCCGTCGGCCGCCTCGCGGACATCCGCCATCGCCGAGAGCTGCTTGTCGCGGGCGTGGATCGCCAGGTCGAGGCCCTCGAGGCCCTGCGGGTAGGCGTTGGCCTCCTCGAGCGCGAGCAGTGATTTCCCGAGCGATTCGAGCAGCGACTTGACCTCGCCGCCGACCCCGTCGCCGACGCCCGACTCGCCGATCAGCGCTAGGTAACGCAGCGCCGCCGGCAGGATCATCGTCTTCGCGATCGAGTGGGCGGTCTCGGCCTCGATGTTGGCCCGGATCGCGTACTGCTCGATCCAGACCTCGAAGCGTGACTCGAGCTCGCGCTTGGACAGAACCTCGTAGTTCTCGAAGGCGGCCACCGTCTGGTCCGAAATCACCTCGGGCAGGGCATCCGGAGTCGTCTTCAGGTTTTTCAGTCCGCGCGACTCGGCCTCCGCATGCCACTCGTCGGAGTAGTTGTCGCCGCTGAAGCAGACGGCTTTGTTGGCTCCGTAGGCGTCTTTGACTACCTCGATCACGGCCGCCGGCATCTCGGTCCCGGCGTCCAGCTTCTCCTTGAGCTTGCCGGCGAGCTCGTCGATCGCCTCCGCGGCGATCGTGTTGAGGACCGTGTTCGGGAAGGCGAGCGACATGCTCGACCCCAGCGCCCGGAACTCGAATTTGTTGCCGGTGAAGGCGAACGGCGAGGTGCGGTTGCGGTCGCCGCCGTCCATCGGCAGCGCCGGCAGGACCTCGGTCCCGAGCTCGAGGAACGAGGCCGGGGTGTTGGGGTCGCCCTCGCCGGAGAGGAACGCCTCGAACGTTTTTTCCAGCTCGGCGCCGAGGAAGATCGAGATGATCGCCGGCGGTGCCTCGTTGGCCCCGAGGCGGTGGTCCTGGCCGATGTTGGCGACCGAGGCCCGAAGCAGGCCCTGGTGCTTGTTGACCGCCTGGATCACCGCCGCGCAGAAGAACAGGAAGTGGATGTTGTCGGCCGGCGTGTCACCCGGGTTCAGGAGGTTGGCGCCGGCGTCCGTGCCCATCGACCAGTTGTTGTGCTTGCCAGAGCCGTTGACGCCCGCGAAGGGCTTCTCGTGCAGCAGGCAGACGAGGCCGTAGCGGCGGGCGACGCTTTCCAGAGTCTGCATCAGCAGCTGCTGGTGGTCGGAGCCGACGTTCGAGTTCTCGAAGATCGGCGCGATCTCATATTGGGCCGGCGCAACCTCGTTGTGGCGGGTCTTGACCGGGATGCCGAGCTTCCGCATCTCCAACTCGGACTCCATCATGCAGGCCAGGACCCGCTCGGGGATCGAGCCGAAGTAGTGGTCGTCGAGCTCGTGGCCTTTCGGGGGCTTGGCGCCGAACAGAGTGCGGCCGGTGGCGATCAGGTCAGGGCGCTCGAAGTAGTACTGCTCGTCGATCAGGAAGTACTCCTGCTCGGGCCCGACCGTGGTGAAGACCCGCTGGCTCTCCTCGTCGCCGAGCAGCCGCAGGGCTTTGATCGCCGAGCGTGAGAGAGCGTCCATCGAGCGCAGCAGCGGGATCTTGCCGTCCAGGGCCTCACCGGTCCAGGAGGCGAACGCGGTCGGGATGCAGAGCAGAGCCCCGTTCGGGTTCTCGATGATGAAGGCGGGGGAGGTGGGGTCCCAGGCGGTGTAGCCGCGGGCCTCGAAGGTGGCGCGGACGCCGCCGGTCGGGAACGAGGAGGCGTCCGGCTCGCCCTGGATCAGCTCCTTGCCGGAAAAGCCGGCGATGACCTTGCCTTCTCCGGAGGGCTCGAAGAAGGAGTCGTGCTTCTCGGCGGTCGAGCCGGTCAGCGGCTGGAACATATGGGTGAAGTGAGTGGCGCCGTTCTCCAGCGCCCACCCCATCATCGCCTCGGCGACGGCATCGGCGAGCTCGGGATCGAGCCCCTCGCCCCCGGCGAGGGTCGCCTGGAATTTCTCGAACATCTCATCCGAGAGGCGCTCGCGCTGAACGGCCTCGGAGAAGACGTTGGCGCCGAAAGGGTCGTTCTCGGGCAGGGTCAGGTCGGTCGCGCCCAGGGCCTCTCCGTTGGAGCTCCACTGCGCTGCGGTCACATTCTGCTGGCGGATACGGGTCATCGGATCTTGAGTCCCTCGCTTGCGTCGCGCCCTGATCGCCGGGCGCGTTCGTTTGTCATTCCAACTGCCTGAAAGAAGGTCCACGGCAGCCTAATGCCAGAGCCATTCCGATGCCTTTGTACGGGGGTACAAGGTTCCGCCCCCGAGCTTGTCCCATGCGTCGTGGGTGGGTACGCGCTCTAGGCCTGCAGCAGGCCCAGGGGGTGGCGCAGGCGGAAATCGCGCCCGTCGCGCAGGTCCTCGCTCCAGCCGGGGCCGGAGCGATCGCCGTCGTCGGTCATCGAGGTGTCCCAGCGCAGGCCGGCGATCACCGCGTAGACATGGTCGCGATTGGCGTAGATGCGGACCCAGCTTCCCGCCCCGCCGCCGCCCCAGCGCATGAAGCCGGTCGAGTCGAGTGGGGAGTCGAGCAGGCCGGCGGCGTGCAGCACGTAGCTGACCGAGCCCGAGCAGTCGTAGCCGCGGGAGTTCCAGTTGCGGTGGCCGCCGCCCCAGCGGTAGGGGCGGTGGCGGATGTGGTTGGCGGCGGCGATCATCTGCTTCACCGAGGGCGGGGCCGACGGCGGCGCGATCGCCCGACCGCCGGGTGTGAGCTCCGCGGTCGGCACCTTGGCCGAGGCCGAGGCCGGGAGAACGACCGCCGCGCAGACGGCGGCGACCGCGAACATGAGAAGTCCCCTGCGCATGAAACGGCTCTATCGGCAAGGCGAAGAGCCCCCTTGAGCCGAACGCCGAAAGGATTTCCTAAGTCTGGTCGGGCAGCGCGTCGGCGGCCAACAATGAGCCCATCAGGACACCCAGTAGCAGGTCGCGGAGCTCTTCGCGGCCGATGTCGCGGTGCTCGATCCAGTTCAGGCAGGCACCATCCATGAACCACAGCCAGCCGTTGACGGCGATCCTCGCTTTCGCGGGTGCGCCCTCTGGGAAGAGGCCTTTGAGGATGCGTTCGGCGGTGGTTCGCCGGACGTCGTCGACCAGGTCGCGGATCGTCGGGGCGCCGGTGGCGCTGGCCATCAGGTTGCGGTAGGCGGTCGCGCTTTCCTCGATCAGGCCGAGGAAGGCGTCGAGGCTGCTCCGCAGCTGCTCGAGTGGCGGCAGCTCGGGATCGGGTTCGGTGCGTCGGCGAAGCTCCTCGGCCCAGCTGCTGAGCGTCTCCTCGAAGAACACCTGCTTGCTGGGGAAGTAGTGGTAGAGCAGCGCTTTCGAGATCCCGGCCTCGCCGGCGATCCGGGTCATCGTCAGCTCGTCGTAGGGGTGGCTCGTGAAGAGCTCGGCGCCGCGCTCAAGTAGCTGGCGCCGTCGCTCGTCGACGTCAAGCCGGCGGTAGGAAGGCGTTCCCATGCCGGAACCATACCTTTATTGACCATTGGTTGACAAGTCTGTTAGCTTTGTCGACCACTGGTCAGCAAGCGAAGGAGGGAAGAGATGTCAACCGAGGCAAGGCTCGATTCCGTCGAGCGTCGGCTCGCGGAGATGGGTTCGAGATTGAGGCAGTTGGAAGGGAACGTCGGTTCGTCGGCGCCGACCCCGACCCCGACCCCGACCCCACCAGTCCAGCCACCGCGAGTTCCAAGCGAATCGCCGCTTGCCGCGGCGACGGCAGGGCGCGCCGAGCAGCGGCGGCCCGAGGTCGGCTCCTCGGCGACGATCTCGGCGGCCAGCTTCGAGGATCTTTTCGGCGGTCGGATCTTGGCCTGGATCGGTGGTCTTGCAATTCTGCTCGGGTCGATCCTCTTCCTCGGGATGGCGATCAGCAACGGCTGGCTCGACGAGCCGACCAGGATCGTGATCGCGGCGTTCGGCTCGACTGTCCTCTTGATCGTCGGTGTCTGGCTGCACGAGCGCAACGGCCGGCCGGAGGCAGCTCTGGCAGCGGTCGCGAGCTCGATCTCCGGCCTGTTCGCGACCCTCGTCGTCGCAACCCAGGCATACGAGCTGGTCTCGCCGGCGATCGGGCTGTCGATCGGGGCCCTGATCGCCGCGGTCGGGCTGCTGCTGGCGGTCCGCTGGTCCTCGATCGCAATTGCCGCGATCGGCATCGTCGGTGCCCTGGCGGCGCCGGTCCTGGTTGGAACCGACGTTTCCGGGACTTCGATCGCCTTCGTCGCAACCGCGCTCGCGGCCTGCGTCGCGATCCTCGTCTGGCAGCGCTGGGACTGGCTGGCGCTCGCGGCATTTGCGATATCCGCTCCACAAATCGTCGCCTGGGTCTCCCAGGAGGATGGTGAGCGCCTGGCGCTGACCCTCCCGGTGTTGATCGGGTTCTGGGCCCTGTACGCAGTTGCCGCGTTCGGCTATGAGATCCGGTCTCGCGACGAGGGCCTGCTGCCGATCGCGTCCTGGCTCCTGCTCTTGGGTAGCTCGGCACTGGTGGTGGGTGCCGGCTACTACGCCCTCTACAGCGGCGATGCCCACGCGGCCGGCGTGATCTGGGTCCTCGGCATGGCCGCCCTGCATGTCGGGCTCGGCACCCTCGCCCTGCGGCTCGGCCTCAACCGGGAGATCGGCTCGATGCTGATCGGCCTCGGGCTGGCGCTTTCGGCGTTCGGATTGGCTGATGCGCTCGACGGGCCTGCGCTCGTCGCCGCCTGGTCGGCGGAGGCGGTGGTGCTCGCGTATCTGGCAAGGAGATTCGCGTTGGATGGCACCGAGTCCGATGCCGCCGTCGACCGGTTGCTCTTCGTGGCTGCCGGTTTCCTGGGGCTGGCCGTCGCCCACATCCTGGCCTTGGAAGCCCCGCCCTCGGCGATCGTCAACGGCCTCGACGACTTTGGCGGCGCAGTGGGCGGGGTCTCGATCTGCCTCGGCGCGATCGCGGCCTGCGGCTACCTTCTCCGCGACCTCGATCCTCGAATCGCCACGGTCGCCGGGGTCGCGGGCGCCGGCTCGCTCGTCTATCTCGTCTCGCTGGCGATCGTCGACCTGGTTGGGGTATCGACCCCGGGTGAGGCCCAGGCGGGCCAGGTCTGGCTCTCGGCATTCTGGGCCGCCACCGGGCTCGGTGCGGTTGTCGCCGGCCTCGTCCGGCACTCGTCGAGCGTTCGCCTCGGTGGTCTGTCCCTGCTCGGGCTCGCGATCGCCAAGGTCTGGACTTACGACCTGGCCGAACTCGACGACCTCGCAAGGGTCCTCTCGTTCGTGGGCCTCGGCCTGCTCCTGCTCATCGGCGCCTTCGCCTACCACCGCCTGCGTCCAGGTGGCGGCGGATCCGCACCGGGGACTGCCGAGGTCAAGCGGGAGATGGCGTCGTGATTTGCGACCAACCCCCGCTCCAGCCGGTCCCGGTCCGTTGCTTCCGGCATACCCGGAGCTTCACGGCCGCGGCCGGGAGGCCCACCTTGCTGCGGCCCGACGGACCGCTCTTCGATCACGCCAGGGTCGGGTTCGCCGACCTACGGATCCTGGACTCCAGGGGGAAGGAGGTGGCCTGGCGGCCGGCGCCGGCCGCGATTCGTGAAGTCCGTGTCGGCTGGCCTGCGAGAGCGATCCACCGAGTGGAGCGAGGCTCGAAGACACTCGTCGGCGTCGACCTCGGCTATCGCAAGCTCGACGTCGATCGCATCAAGGTGACCGCCGCGACCGGCCGCTACGACCGTCCTCTCACCGTCTTGGGCAGCAACGACGGACGACATTTTTTCGAGGTTGAGCGCTCGCGGATCCAGCGGTTCCATGGCGAAGAGTCGGGCGCGCTCGAAGTCTCCGCGCGCTTTCGACATCTCCGGCTCGTGATCCGGAACGGGGACGACCCGCCGCTGCGCAAGGTCCTCGTCAGAGCGAGCGGCGAGCGTGACGATCTGCTCGTGAAGGGCGGGCAGCCGGGCCCCTACCGCCTGCTTTACGGAAATCCCCGGGCCCGCCCGCCCGAGTACGACTTTGCACGACTGCCGGCCCCCGGCGGCGCAGCCGACCGGGCGTTGCGGGGCAAGCTCACCGTTGAGCGCCGAAATCCCGCATTTGAGCAGCCGGCCCCGCCGCCCGACCGTCGGTCTTTCGTCGCTCGCCACGAAGAGGTGGTTGCGCTCGTGCTCGCCGCGGTTGCGATCACCCTCGGACTGATCGGTGCCCTGGCCCTGCGGCGGCCGCGGGTCTCCCTATAGCCTCCGTCTCCCGCGGCCCGAGCCGCTCCACAAGCCCTAACGGAGGAATCTTCAGCCAATGTTCGTCTCCAAGGCCGCCGTCGTCGGCGGCGGCACAATGGGCGGCGAGATCGCGCAGGCGATCGCCGCCGCCGACATCCCCGTAGTCGTCAAGGACATCGACCAGAAGTTCGTAGATGCTGCGGTCGAGAAGGCCAAGGCGGTCACCGAGGGCCAGCTCGGCCGGCTCGTCAAGAAGGAGAAGATCAGCCAGGAGCAGGCCGATGCGCGCCTCGCCGAGGTGATGGGGCTGATCACGGGCACGACCAGCTACGAGGAGTTCGGGGACGTCGACTTCGTCGTCGAGGCGGTGCCGGAGAAGATGGCGATCAAGCAGTCCGTCTTCCGCGAGATCGACGCTGCCACCCCCGGCCACGCGATCCTCTCCTCCAACACCTCCTCGCTCTCGATCACCGAGATCGGCGCCCATGGAACCCTGCGCGCCGACAAGGTCGTCGGCTTCCACTTCTTCTACCCGGCTTCGGTGATGCCTCTGGTCGAGGTGATCGTCGGCGACGACACCTCGCGCGAGACGGCCACCGCCGCCTACAACTTCGCCCAGGCGATCAAGAAGCAGCCGATCGTCTGCGGCGAGGTCCCCGGCTTCGTCGTCAACAAAATCTTGATGGCGACGATCGGCGAGATCTGGCGCGCGCAGGAGGACCAGGGGCTTTCGCTGAAGGCGATCGACGAGGCGATCGCGGCGGCGCAGGTGGCGCCGATGGGGCCGTTCTTCCTCACCGACCTGCTCGGCCTCGACACCGTGCTCCATGTCGCCGAACACCTCAACGAGTCCTACGGCGAGACGTTCTACGTCCACAAGGGCCTGCAGGGGCTGGTCGCCGACGGCAAGCTCGGCGCCAAGAGCGGCGGCGAGGGGTTCTTCAAGGAGGGCGAGCAGACGATCCCCGGCGACGCCGAACCCGACGCCGAGGAACTGGTGGCGATGTTCACCTGCCGGGCCCTGATCGAGGCCTGCCTGCTGGTCGAGGAAGGCGTCTGCTCGGTCCGTGACATCGACGTCGGGATGATGGCCGGCGCCGGCCTCGACCCGCGCAAAGGGCTGTTGCCGCCGTTCTGGAAAGCCGACGTCGAAGGCCTCGACAAGGTCCTCGAGCAGATCGAGACGCTGGAGGAGAAGCACGGGGAGCGCTTCGCGCCGCCGGTGACCTTGAAGCGCCTCGTCGCCCAGGGTCGCCTCGGCCTCGCCTCCGGGCAGGGCTTCTATCCCTACCCGCAGGCAGACGAGGGCGAGCAGGCCGATACGGTCAAGCTCGAGACCCGTGGCGATGTCGCGATCGCCTGGCTGGCGAACGCACCGATGAACGCGATCTCGCCCGACGTGATCCGCGACCTCGGCACCGTCTGGGAGCGGGTGAAGGAGAACGACGAGGTCGGGGCGATGGTGATCGCCTCGAGTGTCCCGATCGTCTTCTCCGCCGGCGCCGACATCAAGGCTTTCACTCAGATGGACGAGGGGGGTGGCGAGAAGCTGCTCCACGCCGCCCATGCTCTCCTGCGCGAATTCGGGACCTCCCGGGTCGCTACGGTCGCCGCCGTCAACGCGATCGCCTATGGCGGTGGCTGCGAGCTGGCGATGTCCTGCGACGTGCGGATCGGCGCCGAGGCGGCGGTCTTCGGCCAGCCCGAGATCAACCTCGGGATCATCCCCGGCTTCGGTGGCACCCAGCGCCTGCCACGGCTGGTCGGCGAGAACAAGGCGCTCGAGATGAACCTGACGGGCGACGCGATCCTCTCCGAGGAAGCCCTCGAGTTCGGGCTCGTCAACCGCCTCGCCCCCGATCACGAGCTGCTGGAGACAGCCCTGATGTGGGCCGGGAAGCTCGCCGGACAGGCGCCCGTCGCCAAGGAGCTGATCAAGCAGGTGTCCCACAAGGGCGACATCGAGGCGGGAATCGAGGCCGAGAAGCAGGGCTTCGCGACCGCGTTCGCGAGCGAGGACGCGAAGGAGGGCATCTCCGCCTTCCTCGGCAAGCGGAAGCCGAAGTGGAGCGGCAAGTAGAGACGATCACCGACGCGGCCAGGCTCGCCGAGCTGATCGGCGAGTCGGGCAGCACCGTCGCCCTGACCGGCGCCGGGGTCTCGGTGCCGTCGGGGATTCCCGACTTCCGCACGCCGGAGACGGGCCTGTGGGCAAACGTCGACCCGATGGAGGTCGCCCACATCGATGTCTTCCAGCGTGACCCCGCCCGCTTCTGGTCCTACTACCGGCCCCGCTTCCACTCGCTCGGCGACAAACGGCCGAACCGGGCCCATCAGGTCCTCGCCGAGCTCGAGGCGCGGGGACTCCTCGACGGGGTCATCACCCAGAACATCGACCGCCTCCATCGCGCCGCCGGCTCCGAGCACGTGGTCGAGGTCCACGGCTCGATCGAAACCTCGAGCTGCATGAGCTGCACCGCTTCCTACGGGCTCGAACAGGTGGACGGGCTTTTCGACGAGAACGGCGTCGCGGTCTGCTCCGCATGCGAGGGGCCGGTCAAACCCGACGTCGTGCTGTTCGGGGAGATGCTGCCGGAGAGCGCGATGGCCGAGGCGACGAGGTTGGCCGAACGCGCCGACCTGATGCTCTGCGTCGGCTCCTCGCTGGTGGTCTTCCCGGCGGCCGGGCTGCCGCGCCTGACCCTCGAGTCCGGGGGCAAGCTTGCGATAGTCACCAAGGGGCCGACCCCCTACGACGGGGCCGCCGAGACCAAGCTCGAAGGCGAGGTCGACGCGGAGCTCGTTGCCGCGCTGGCGGTGCTCGGCTAGCCATGGTGCTGCCGACCGCGGTCGTCTTCGACAACGACGGGCTGCTGCTCGACACCGAGTCGGTCTGGACCCGGGCCGAGCACGACCTCTTCGACCGTCGCGGCCTCGAGTTCACCCCGGCCGACAAGCGCGAGCTGGTCGGCACCTCGGCCGCGATCGCCGGCCAGGTTCTGGAACGGCGTCTGGGCGAGCCCGACCGCGCCGAGGCGCTGATCGAGGAGCTGAACGAGCTGGTGATCGCCGAGCTCGAGCACGGGGTGGAGGCGATGGTCGGCGCCGCCGACCTGCTCCACTCCCTGCGCGAGCGCGGTACGCCGATCGGCCTGGTCTCGAACTCGCCACTCCTGTTCGTCGAGCGCTCGCTTCAGATGGTCGGCTTCGAAGACCGCTTCGACGTCGTCGTCAGCGCCCACGAGGTGGCGGCGCCGAAGCCCGCCCCGGATCCCTACCTCGAGGCCTGTGACCGGCTCGGTGTCGTGCCCGGGCCCGACGTGGTCGCCCTCGAGGACTCGCCGACCGGTGTCGCCTCTGCCCGCGCCGCGGGCCTGACGGTGATCGGCGTTCCTTCGGTCGAGGGAGTCGCCCTCGAGGAGGCGCACGAGATCGCCGAGAGCCTCGTCGACGACGTCATCTCCCGCCGCCTCGTCCTCTAGCGGCGCTCAGCCGCCGCGGAGGACCCGGCGTCGCCGCAGAATCCGCTCGGCGATCACGACGGTCGCCTCGATTTCGCCGGTCCGCTCGGGGTCCAGGTCTCCGGTCAACGCTTCGTTGGCGGCCTCGCCGACCGCCTTGCGGCGATCCGTCAGCTCCCCCATGTCCTCGCCGTGGCCGGGGTCCGCGAGGGCGCCGTCGAGCTCGACCAGCATTGCCTCGAGTCCGACCCGGAGCTGAAGCGCGGCCTCGCGCTCGCGACCCGCATCGAGGTCGGCCCGGGCCCGCAGCACCAGCGTCTCGCAGGCGTCGATCCGCTCGCGGCCTCCCAGCACGGCGGCGACGCGCTCCTGGGGTCGCAGCTCCTCCTCGCGCATGCGGCGGCGGGAAGCTCCCGAGGCGTGGACGTCGATCCGTTCGGCGAGCGTGAAGCGGCTTTTGGCGACCTCCTCGCCGGTGCCGAAACCGATCCGGGCGAGGAGTGCAGCGCGGGGCGTCAGCTGCCGTGGCAGCGGGTCCAACCCGGCGGCGGCTTGGGCGTGGAGGGCGCGATTGAGCAAGGCGATCCCTTCCTCGAGGAGGGCATCGGTCACCTCCTCGGAGGCGATGGTGTCGCGCAGCCACCTCTGCGCCTCCTCCTCGCCGTCGAAGGGCTCCGATGCCCGCACCGCCGTCACCCTTCCCAGCGGCACCTCCGGCGGTCCGGAGCCCGCCTGCTCGGCCCGGGTTCGGCGACGGCGACGGCTCGGAGACGCGACGGCGGAGAGCGTTTCCACCACCAGCACCCGCTGCTCCTCGGCGTCGGCGCCGGCGCGGGCCAGATAGCGGCCATCGGCGACGCCGATCGTGCCGGGAAAGTCGAACTGCGTGAATCCGAAGAGCTGGGTCAGGGGACCCGATTCTCCCGAACCGGCTCAGTCGCCGCTGGAAGTTCCGCCCGACTTCTTCTTCGCCGCCGGCGAGCCCTTGTCTGGCAGCGCCGCGTCGGAGGGCTCGGTCGCCACTTCGGGGTTCTCGATTTCGCCGAGACGCCCGACCAGGCGCTGCCACTGGTTCGGCTTGAGTAGCTGGACGAAGCGCGTGTCGCCGGTTCCGCCGACCGGGCTGTAGCCGATGTGGACGTGATCGGCGTGGTCGCTCATCGCGAAGCTGGGGCCGCCGAGTTCCTGCAGCGAGATCAGCTCGTCGGGGGTCAGGGTCCCCTGCAGGCGCAGGACCGAGCGCAGCAGTTCTTCGGTGATCGAGCCCGGGCCCTGATGGCCGAGGACCGGGATGCCGTTGATCTGCGCGATGTCAGCGGCGTTGCCGAAGGAGTGGTTGGAGACGTTGCCGCTGGTCGTGATGCTGCCGTAGCGACCGCAGAGCATCGAGGTGATCGTGAGGCGGAATCCTTGTTCGGAGAGGTAGGCCAGCGCTGCCAGCAGGCGGCGGTCGATCTGGCCGGCGCGGACTTCGATTCGGTCGCATTCGGGCAGTTCGATCCGATCGTCGGCGAGCACCCGGCGTTGGAGGGCCTCCTTGGAGAGCAGCAGCACCCCGGCGCCGCTGAGCCGCACCGCCAGGGCCTTGTCGCCGTTCGCCCGGTAGATCGCCGTCGCCTCGAGCAGCTTCCAGCCGTCGAGAATCGGCTTCGGGTCGATCCGCGGTGCGCCCCGTCCGGCCGGGCGGATCGAGAAGTTGATGTGGGGGTCGACGCTGTCTTCCCCGGCCCCGACCCGTGCCAGCACCGTCCCGGCGATCACCTTCGAGCCCGGCTTCAACGCCCCATGGGAGCCGACCGAAGCGGCGGTGTCGACGTTCTCGCGTGCCCGCTCCTGGGCGCCCGTGGCGCCACGGCCTGGGTTGGCGAAGAGCCGCGGGCGGATGTTCTCGCTGTCGACCGCGACCCGCTTCTCCTGACCGGTCGGCATCACGACCCGCCGGTTCTTGCGGACGATCTCGCCGAGCTCGGCGTAGGTGTAGCGGTTGCCGTAGGCATCCTCGAGGACGACGTAGTTGCCGAGCCTCTTGGAGTGGCCGTATTTCCGGATCACGCCGTCGTTGACCGCGACTACCGGCGAGCCCTCGGCGGCGAAGATGTTGATCCCGCGGCGCGTCGGCGAGGAGGTGATCACCTCGGCCGCGTTGCCGTAGTCGTCGCGCTCGTCGGGGGTCGCCCGCTTCAGGGCGGCCCGGGTCGAGATGTCGTCCGAGTAGCTGGCGTCGGCGGCGATCGGGAAGTGGGCGCCCTCGGTGAGGCCGGTGAGCGAGGCGACCAGGTCGGTCGGCAGCTTGCCGTAGGCGCGTGCGTAGAGCAGGACCTCCTGGACGTACCAGTCGGCGTGGTTGTAGGCGAAGATCGCGTCGTAGAGGTCCTCGGTGCCGCCGGCCGCCTTCAGGTAGTTCGCGGCGGCGCAGATCGCGTCGACCGGGTTGTAGGGGTCGCGGCGCCCGTCGCCGTTGGCGTCGACCCCGTACATCTCCCAGCTCGATGGGATGAACTGCATCCAGCCCATCGCGCCGGCGGTGGAGACGTTGAGGTTGGTGCCGAAGGCGGTCTCGATTTTGTTGATCGAGGCGAGTACTTGCCAGGGGATCCCGTACTCGGTCCCGCAGGCCTGGTAGATCGGCAGCAGGAACGGCGGGATCTCGAACGAGTCGATGATGAAGTTGGGGACTCCGATCGGCGCCGGGCCGAACGGGGCGATCGTCGCCATCGGGTTGGCGCTGGTCGGGGAGCCGCCGTCGCCGAAGGCCGAGCCGCCGCTGATGCCGGTCGCGGGGGGCTGATCGCCGGCGGTCGCCGGGGGAGCGTTGACGCCGCCGCTGGTGCCGCCGCCGCCACTGACGTCACCGAGGTTGTCGTTGCGGACCGCTTTGTCGCGGGCCGCGATCTTGCCGCCGTCGATCGTCGTCCCGGTCTCGACCCCGGGTTGAGGGTTGATGCCGGAGGGCGCGGGAGCAGGGGTGCCGGTTTCTTCGGGAGCGGGGACCGGCGGCGCGGTCGTCTCCGCCGCCTCTTCGTCGTCGGCGGGATCCGTGCAGTCGGGGTCTTCGAGGTCGGTGAGCGCATCGCCGTCGTCGTCGAGCTGGTTCGAGCAGGCGGGGGCCTCGGGGACTTCGGGGGCGGGGACGTCGACGGCGGGGAGGGCGGGGGTCAGCGCGTCGACCGGGTTCTGCGGAGCGCCCGACGGATCGGCCCCGGCCCAGCCGACACCGACAGCAGTCGCGAGCGCGAAGCTGAGCGCGGCAATCGTCAGTACGAGCTTTTGTCTCATCCCAGTGCGCCCCCCACCTGCAGGCGACCACAAGCTACCCACTCCTCGGGGGGTCCGCAACGCGCGTAGGCGCCCCCCAACAAGGCCTTAATCATGGTTTCGTCCAGGCATGAGGTGCAGCAGGATTTCAGCTTGCCCGGATGCGCTCGTTAAGCTGACGTCGATGGAGCCCGACTTCGATCACGAGGAGAGCCTCCGAGCGCGCTCCGAGCAGGCGATCGGCGAGCTCGCCCAGGCCCTTCTCGACAGCCAGGTGCTCGAGAACGCGGTGGCCGCCGCGTTCGGCGCCCGCGAGAAGGCCGTCGAGGCTCAGCAGGCGGCGATGGCGGCCCTCAATCTGCCCTCCGCGGGTGACCTCGAACGGCTTGAAAGGCGGGTTCGCTCGTTTTCGCAGCGGCTCGAGGACCTCGAGGACCAGATCGACGATCTCACCCGCGAGATCGGGCGCCTGAGGCGTGAGTCTAAACCTAAAGTATAGGGTTAGGTAGAGCCATCGAGGACGGTCGCGGCGGCGATTCCGGCCCGCTTCGCCGCACCGTCGCGAATCTCGTCCTCGACGACCCCGCCGCCCGCTCCCTCGACCACGATCAGGATCGCCGCCGCGGCGATTCCAAGCTCACGCCCCCGGCTCAGGACCGCGACCGTCTGCATGTCGGCGCCGTCGGCGCCGGCCGGCAGGTCGGCCAGGTGGGGCGGCGAGTCGAAGCTGGCCACAGCCCCGCGGTGGGCGCCGTCGCCGAGCGAGTCCCGCAGCCGGCCGGTGAGTTCCGGGTCGGGCTCGACCCGCTCGCCGGCGGCGACTCCGAAGGCGGATGACGAGCCCGGCGAGGCGATCGCTCGTTCGACGAGGATCAGCTCGCCGGCGCGGTCCGCCGCCGCGCACGATCCGATCCGCACCACCCGCTCGACCCCGAGCTCGGAGAGGTCGGCGAGAACGAGCGCGGCGCTCGGCCCGCCGATTCCGGTCGACTGGATCGTCAGCTCCGCTCCGGCGGGTGTCTGTCCCGAGTAGCCCCAGAGGCCGCGGGCGTGGTTGCACATCTTCGGCTGCTCGAGCAGCTCCTGCGCTAGCAGCAGGGCGCGGCCGGGGTCGCCGACGACGACGGCGCTAGTGGCGAACGAGCTTGTCGGCCGGAGCCTGCTGGGCGGCATCCTCGCCGGACCCTAGTGCCCGGCCCTCGCCGTCGGCCGCCGGCGCCTGTCCGTTGCCGTTGGCGGCGGCGACCTGGCGCTCGTGGGCCTCGATCGTCTTGCGCAGCTCCCGCTTGCGCATCCACTCGGCGGCGAAGTAGCTGCCGATGACGAAGACGAAGGCGATCACCTGGACACCGAGCGTCTCGACGGTCGGGTAGATCCCGAGCCAGGTGCCCATCCAGAGCGGGAATTCGACTTCGATCGGCGTGATCGAGAGCCAGCCGACCCCCTGCATCGTCCGGGCGGTGTTGCCGACCAGGACGACGAGGACGAGGGCGATGAGGACGCCGGTCGCGATCAGCATCTTCTTGTAGGGGAGCTTGCGCTCGAGCGCGAAGGTGATCGCGCCGACGATGCCGGTCAAGAGCAGCCCCAGCGAGACTCCGGCGAGGACGACCCCGGTTCCGGAGCTCAGCTGCAGCGCCTGCAGGAAGAGGACGGTCTCGAAGCCCTCGCGGAAGACGCTCGTGAATCCGAGCGTGTAGAGCCCGGCGACGGTCGCGGCGCCCGCCCCGGCGACCACCGCGGCGCCGGTCAGCGCCTTGCCGCGGTCGCGGTGCCCCTTGATCCACTCGGTCCAGTAGACGCGGTGGAAGAACCAGTTCATCACCAATAAGAGGACGCCGATCGCCACCAGGCCGACCACCGCCTCGAGTTTCTCGCCGTATTTCGAGAGCGAGTCGAGCAGGAGGATCCCGAGCAGGAACATCAGGGCGCTGGCCGGGATCGCCAGCAGGGCGCCGCGGTAGACCGGCCGCCGCAGCCGCTCGCGCGGGCCGATCATGCTGGCGGTGATCGCGGCCAGGATCAGGATTGCCTCGAGCCCCTCGCGGAAGACGATCAGAGCCGAGTTGGTGATGGTGGTGAAGGCGCTGGCGCCGTCGCCGGTGACCGCTCGCGCGTCGTCGAGCTTTTCGTCGAGGTCGAGGCGGGTTTCGCGGATATCGGTGATCGGGGCGTTGTCGGCGACGAGGTTGGCGAGGCCCTTGTCGCCGTTGGCGCCGTACCAGATCAATCCCTCGATTTCGAGCGCCAGCTGGGTGTCGAAGGCCCGCAGCTTCAGCTCCGGCCCGAACTCGAAGAAGCCGTAGGCGGCCAGCCGCGCCTGCTCCGCGGACTGGTATTGGCCGGCGCCGGCGGCGGCTTCGAGCTGGTCCAGCGAGATGTCGACGAGTTCGTAGTCGGCTTCGTCCCCGCCTTCGCTCCAGCGCTGCGGCGCGATCCGCTCGACTTCGGAGCGCGATCGTTCCTCGGCAGCCTCGAGGTCCTCCTGGTCGGCGACCGCCTTGCCTTCCTGGGCGTTGTCGACGTCGGCTCGCATCTCCTCGTGGGCGGCCCTGATCCGGGCGACCGCTGCCGGGTCGATCTCGAGCAGGAAGGGCTCGAGGTCGGAGAAGGCCGCTTCGACGCCGTCCATGAACGCGACCGCCTCCTGGATCTCGAACGGGACCGTGACGCGGTTGTCGCTGGTGCCCTTGTCGAACTCTTTCGGGACCAGCTCTTCGAACCGTTCCAGCTGGCTGGCGCGGTTGACCTGCTCTTCGGGGGTCAGCGGCGCCGCGGTGAAGCCCTCGAGGTCGGCTTCGACGCGGTCGCGTGCGGCCTCGAACGCTTTCGCTTCGGTCCCGGCCCCGGCCGCGGCGAGCCGTTCGAAATCGCGATTCGTGTCGGCGCGTTCCTGCCGACCGCGCTGCTCTGCGTACTCCGGGGCGATCGCCCGCCAGTAGCCGTGGACGATCGCCGCCGTTTCGGCGAAACGGCCGCCGAAGCCGCGTTCGGCTGCCTGGCCGGCTTCGTCGAGGTTGGTCAGCAGTCGTGCCTGGAAGCTGTCGAGCAGGTCCTTTTTGATCTGCAGGACGGTCTCGTGGCGACCGATCTCACCTTCTTCGAGCTTTTCCAGCGCTTCGGTCCCGTTTACCCCGGGCCGCGTGAAGCGGGTCGTCTTGCGGAAGTCGCGGATCTGCATCCAGCTCCGCGCCTCGGCCACGTCGCCCCGGGCGGCGGCGTCGACGGCAACCGCCATCGCGCCGCGGCGCAGGGCCGCGGTTATCTCACCGCGGCGGGCCGCCAGCTCGACTTCGTCCCGCCGCGCGGCGGCGCCGCGAGCGGCGGCGAGGGCGCTCTCGATCGCGGCGAGCTCGGCCGGAGCGCTGGCCTTCAGCCCGGCCCGGAGCGGGCCGCGCAGGGCGGCCCCGGCGCTCCCCACCTCGTTGCCGCCGTCTTCGCCGAAGAGCTGTTTGGTCTGCGCTTCGGCGAGGTCGGCGCGGATCGAGTCGGCCGCTTGCCAGGGCGGCTGGGCCGATGCCAGCTGGGCAGGGGCGAGCAGGGCCGCCGACGCGAGGAATATCGCGGCGACGGCCCTCAAATCCCTAGCCTTCCTGCAGTTCGATTTCGAGCTGTTTCGCCGCCTGCGTCACCTGGCCGGCAATCGCCTCGGCCTGGGACTGGGCCTGGGCGCCGAGCGCGTCGGCCTGCTTGGCGGTGAACTTCTCGCCTTCGGCCTCGCGGTCGCGGAGATCGGAGGCGAAGGCGACCAGGCTTTCCAGTTCCTTCTGGGTCTGCTTGGCCTGCTGCGGGTTCTCGGCGGCGATCGTCGGCTCCATCCCCTTATAGGTGACGAGGATCCCGCCGAGGATGTCGGCGATGTCCGAGAGCCGTGAGGTCGCCACGAAGCCGAGTTCGGAGGCACCCTCGCCGGCGATGAAGCGCGAGTTTTTCCAAGCTTCGAAGTACTCGCTCATCGTCGGGGTCATGATCACGATCGAGGTCAGGGCGTCGGAGGAGGTCGGTTCGAACTCCCCTGCGTCTTCGTCGAGGCTCTTGGCCTGGGCGGCGAATTCGTCGAGGGTCGCCTTGTAGACGTCGGCGTCGGGCAGGCCCTCGCCGAACTCGACTTTGCCGTCGCCGTCGACGTCGGGCTCGGTGCCCTTCGCCTGCAGGTCCGGGTTGGTCCCATAGAGCGCCGTCTCGGTGAGGAAGAAAAGATTGCCCGGCTGCTTCAACGTCTTCCCGGAGGGAGTCGTGAGCGTGAACGAAACCGCGTCTTCGGGGGTGGAGGCGTCGGACCCGGCGTCGATGTCGACGTCGTAGTGGGCGAGACGCGGCACGCCGGCGACGATTCCCTCCATTTGCTCGTAGGCGGGGTTGGCGACGACGAAGACTTCCTTCGAGTGATCGAGGATCTCCTCGACTTCGTCGCCGTGCTCGGCGATCAAGCGGTCGTAGTCGAAGTCCACCGACTTCGCGAGGTCGTAGTACTCGTCGGCGTCGGCCTGCAGCAGGTCGACCTGCTCGACCAGTTCCGCCGAGTGGTCGGTGAGATAGGCCTTGACCGGCTCCAGCTGGGCGGTCGAGGCCGAGCTCGTCGTCTCCCCATCGTCGCTGCTGCCGCAACCTGCGACGAAAGGCACAGCGACTGCCATCGCGCCGAGCGCGATCGCGAGCTTAGGACTGAACTTCATCTGTTCGATGCCTCCTGAGATAAGGGGAGCCTACTTAGGGCTCCCTAAGATTTGGACTTAGGGAACCCTAACGGAATCCGATCACAAAAGTCGGGATTGCCCCGAGCACGGATTTTCCATTGGTGAGAAACCCCGCGGCGGGATTTCCTCCACTCGTCTAAACACATCGATCCCGCGCGTTCATAGCTTGGCCTCATTCGCCAAACCGCGACCACCGGGGCCTGCTCCCCGGTGGGCAAGGAGGATGTTCGATGAAGAAGAAGTTGGGCCTTGCCGCGCTTTTCGCGGCTTTCGCCGCCCTGGCAATACCAGGGGCGGCCTCCGCTGCATCGATTAGCGAAGTGTCGGGCCTCGTCGGGGAAAAGACCTCGGAGCTCGACATGGTCTGGGTCGCCGTCGCCTGCGTGCTCGTATTCCTGATGCAGGCCGGCTTCATGTTCCTGGAGATCGGCTTCTCGAGGCAAAAGAACGCCGGCACGGGGGTCGCCAAGGTCCTCGTCAACTTCGCGATCGTCACGATCGCCTGGTGGGTGCTCGGCTACGGGGTCGCCGAAGGTGGTGGCAACGACTTCTTCGGGACCAGCGGGTTCTTCTTCCACTTCGATCAGACGATCGGACAGGGCGAAGAAGCGTTCAACGTCGCCGGGCCTGACGCGATGCTGATGCTCTACGGGCTCGCCTTCTGCGCGGTCTCGTTGGCGATCGTCTGGGGAACCACCCTGGAGCGGATCAAGTTCGGTGCCTACGTCATCTACGCGGCCGTGTTCGGAGCGATCATCTACCCGTTGATCGCGCACGCGGTCTGGGGCGGTGGCCTGCTCTCCGACATCGGTGGCAAGCCGGTCATGGACTTCGCCGGTTCCTCGGTGGTCCACCTCACCGGCGCGGTCGGCGCACTCGCCGCCCTGCTGTTGCTAGGCCCGCGCAAAGGCAAGTACGACGCGAGCGGCAATCCCCGGGTGATCCCCGGGCACTCGATGCCGCTGGTCGGCCTCGGCGTGATCATCCTCTGGATCGGTTGGTTCGGCTTCAACGGAGGCTCGACCTTCGAAACCGCCGGCTCGTTCTTCGGCGAGGTCATGCTGAACACCCAGCTCGCGGCAGCCGCCGGAGTCATCGGCGCCTCGATCGCGGTCTGGCTGAAAAGCAGGACGCTGGACGTCGGCATGGCCGGCAACGGCGCGATCGCCGGGCTGGTCGGCATCACCGCCCCGTCCGGATTCGTCGAGTACTGGGCGGCGCCGCTCATCGGCATCTTCGCCGGGTTCCTCGTCGTCTACGCGGTGCTGGCGATCGACAAGGTCCTCGACGACCCGGTCGGTGCCCTCTCCGCGCATGGTCTGGCGGGTATCTGGGGCACGCTCGCGGTGGGCATCTTCGCCTCGCCGCGGTTGATCGTCGAAGGCGCCGGGCCGGGCATCTGGTACGGCATCTTCGGAGACGAATCGCTCGGAAACGCGCTCGGGCAGCTAGGAGTGCAGGCCTGTGCGGTCGTGTTCACGTTCGTGGTGGTGTTCGCGATATCGATCGCGACCTTCGCCGCGATACGAGCGACGATAGGACTGCGCGTCTCCGAGGAGGAGGAGGAAGCGGGGTTGGACATCAGCTCGCATGGCATGTACGGGTATCCGGAGAACTTCATCCCGGAGCCGGAGTACTCGACGGGCCTGCCGAGCACGATGGGCCCGGTCACCACGCCCGCTCCAGCAGTAAGCCCGATGTCAACTACCGAGTCCGCATAGGAGGACTGAGCGCATGAAAAAGATCGAAGCGTTCATCCGCCACGAGGCGTTCGAGCCGATCAGGGCCGAGTTGCTCGACAGGGGTTTTCCCTCCCTGTCGATGCTCGAGGCCAAGGGTTCGGGTCGCCAGAAGGGGATCGTCGAGCAGTACCGCGGCTCGACCCTCACCGTCAACGTCCGGCCGAAGCTGAAGCTGGAGATCGTGGTCGAGGACAAAGACAAGCCGCTGGTCGTCGAGACGATCCTCAAACACGCCCGCACGGGCGAGGTCGGCGACGGCAAGATCTTCGTCCTGCCGGTGGAGGAAGCGATTCGGATACGCACCGGCGAGGACGGCGAGCCGGTCCTGCAGGCCCACGCCGGTGAGGAGGTTCCCGGCTAGGCACAGACGAGGTTCCAGTGCAATCGACCCGAACGGGGCGGCCATGTGCCGCCCCGTTCGGCATCTCGGGCCGGCAAATCACTAGCCTCGGGTGTACTTCTATGACGGGTGAAGAGCGGATAAGCCTGAGCGAGGCGGCGCGGCGATCCGGGGTCTCGGCGAACACGCTCAAACGCTGGGCCGAGCACAAGGTGATCCCGGTCCGCAAGGGCCGCTGGACGGCCGCCGCCGCTGCTCAGGCGCGGGTCGTGGCGCGGATGCGCGAGCGCGGTCACACCTTGGAGGAGTTGCGCAAGGCAGGGCGCGAGGGGAGGCTTTCCTTCGGGCTCGCCGAGGACCTCTTCCCGCGACCCGAGGGCAAGGTCACGGTCGAGGAAGTCGCCGAGGAGACCGGCCTCGAGCCGGAGCTGATCGAGCGAATCCTGGTCATCCTCGGCACCCCGCTCGAACGCGAGCGCCTGCTCGACCCGACCGACGTCGAAGCCCTCCGCCATTGCGCGAGGGTCCTGGCCGCCGGCTTCCCACTCGTCGCCTTCCTGCAGCTGGTCCGCGTCTACGTCCAGAGCCTGCGGCGGATCGCCGACGCCGAGGTCCGCCTCACCCACCTCTACGTGCACGAACCGATGATCCGCGACGGCGTGCCCGAGCTGGAGATGGCCGAGAGCCTCGGCGAGCTCGCCGCCGACGTCCTGCCGCTGGCGGCACCGCTGACCGAGTACCTCCACTCCCGTTACCTGCGCTTCTACCTCGAGCAGGACGTGGTCGGGCACATGGAGCGCGAGCTCGGCTCCGAGACGGCCCAGATCGCCCAGGTGCCGGTCGCGCTCTGCTTCATCGACCTCACCGGCTTCACCCGCTACACCGAGGAGGAGGGCGACCTCGAGGCGCTCGACGTCGTCGAGACCTTCGTCGCCGCGGTCGAGTCGACGCTGCCGCCGGAAGCGACGATCGTGAAGACGATCGGCGACGAGGTGATGGTCGTCTCGCCCGACCCTCGCTCGCTGACCGAGTGGGCGGTCGACTTCCTCGACCGCTTCCCGACCAGGCCGCGCCCGCGGGTCGGGATCCACTACGGGGACGCCGTCTACCGCGACGGCGACTACTTCGGCAGCCACGTCAACCTCGCCCACCGGGTCGTCAACCGCGCCCACGCCGGCGAGCTGCTCGTCACCGATCGTGTTCGCGAAGCGGTCGAAGGGCGGGAGGGGCTCGACTTCGAGCCGATCGGCGAGGTCAACCTCAAGGGCTTCCCCGTGCCGACCGCCCTCTTCGTCATCAACCGCGCCCCCTAAAAGTGCCGGACGCCGCCGAAGACGTCATCGAATCGGTCCGCGATGGAGGGCTGCTGCGGCCCGGGGCCCCGCTCGTTGCGATGCTCTCCGGCGGCCGCGATTCCACCTGCCTGCTCGACGTCGCCGTGCGAGTGCTCGGCCCCGAGTGCGTTTCCGCCCTCCACGTCAACTATGGGCTGCGCGACGACGCCGACGCCGACGAGGCGCACTGCGCGGCCCTGTGCGGGCGGCTCGGGGTCGAGCTCGTCGTCGAGCGGCCGCGGCGGCCCGAGGGCCCGGGCAATCTCCAGGCCTGGGCCCGCGACACCCGCTACGCGGCGGCCGCCGGCCTGGCGTCCGCGGCTGACGCATCGATCGCCACCGGCCACACCGCCGACGACCAGGTCGAGACGATCCTCTACCGGCTCGCCTCTTCCCCGAGCCGGCGGGCGCTGCTCGGGATGAAGCCGAGCGACGGCAGGCTGCTGCGCCCGCTGCTCGCGGTCACCCGCGCCGAGACCACCGCCTACTGCGAGGAGCGCGGCCTCGCCTGGCGCGACGATCCCACCAATGAGGAGGGAGCCTTCGCCCGCAACCGGATCCGCCACGGCCTGGCCGAGACGCTGGCGGAGGCCCACCCGGCCGCGGCAGCCAACGTTCTGCGCACCGCTGAGCTCCTGCGCGAAGAGGCCGAGGTCCTCGACGGCCTCGTCGCCGCCGAGCTCGACGGTTCCGGCGGGGCCCCGCGGGGCGCGATCGCACGCGAGCGCATGACGGAGCTGGCCCCGGCGCTGCGCCGGCTCGTCGTCCAGCAGCTCGCCGACACCGCCGCCGGCCGCCCGGTGGCCGGCGCCGCGCGCCACGCCGAGGAGGTCGCCGGCCTGACGAGGGGCGGGTCGATGATCGATCTCGGCTCCGGCGTCAGGGCGGTGCTGGAGAACGGCACGATCCGCGCCGAGCAGACTTGACCCTCCTATATCTAGACTGGCCCGGTGGATGACGCGGCCATAGGGGAGACCCTGGTCTCGAACGAGGACCTGCGGCGCCGGGTCTCCGAGCTCGGTGCGCAGATCAGCGAGGACTACGCCGGGCGCGACCTGTTCATGGTCGGGGTCTTGAAGGGGGCGGTCCTCTTCCTCGCCGACCTGATGCGCAGCATCGACGTCTCCTGTGAGATCGACTTCATGGCGGTTTCCAGCTACGGCTCCCAGACCGACTCCTCGGGGGTGGTGCGGATCCTCAAGGACCTCGACGCCCCGATCGAGGGCCGCCACGTCCTCATCGTCGAGGACATCATCGACTCCGGGCTCACCCTCCAGTACCTGATGCGCAACCTCAGGGCGCGGGCGCCGGCGTCGCTCGAGGTCTGCGCGCTCCTGACCAAGCCGGAGCGGCTACGCGTCGACCTCTCGCCGCGCTACATCGGATTCGAGATCCCGAACCGGTTCGCGGTCGGCTACGGGCTCGACCACGCACAGCACTACCGCAACCTCGATTACGTCGCCGCGCTCGAGGCTTAGGGCCGAAACCGCCCTGGTACGCTGATTTTTTGCCCATGAGGCGATTTTTCAAAAGCGCGGCATTCCC
Source organism: Solirubrobacterales bacterium (assembly GCA_036524375.1). Classification (GTDB taxonomy): domain Bacteria; phylum Actinomycetota; class Thermoleophilia; order Solirubrobacterales; family 70-9; genus VRUE01. The sequence goes on from DATDCK010000043.1 coordinate 37,210, forward strand.
GATCCTCTTGGTGGTGATCCTTGCCTTCGTCGCCTCGAAGGTGATCACCGGCGACTCAGGGACCAAGGCTCCGGCCTACAACGAACTGATCAACAAGCAGTCGGGCCTGATCGCCGAAGGCAAGGTCAAAGAAGTTGACATCAACACCAAGGAGAACACCCTTGATGTCAAGCTGAAGAACGAGGAGAGCTTCTCGACGGGGTACCCCCTCGACACCGAGCAGAGCCTGATCAACCTGCTCGAAGCCAACGATGTCGAAACCAAGGTTCACGGTTCCGGCGGTAACGGCTGGCTCAGCGCTCTCACCTTCATCCTGCCCTTCGTCCTCTTCCTTGCCCTCTGGATCTTCCTCATGAACCAGATGCAGGGCGGTGGCTCGCGGGTCATGAACTTCGGCAAATCGAAAGCGAAGCGGATGTCGGTCGACGCACCGAAAATCACCTTCCGCGACGTCGCCGGGGTCGACGAGGCCGTGCAGGAGCTGCACGAGATCAAAGAGTTCCTCGAGAACCCGAAGAAATTCCAGAGCCTGGGAGCGCGGATTCCCAAGGGCGTCCTCCTCTACGGCCCTCCGGGAACGGGTAAGACGCTGCTCGCCCGTGCCGTCGCCGGCGAGGCCGGCGTGCCCTTCTTCTCGATCTCAGGCTCAGACTTCGTCGAGATGTTCGTCGGCGTCGGCGCCAGCCGCGTCCGCGACCTCTTCGAGCAAGCGAAACAGAACTCGCCCTGCATCATCTTCATGGACGAGATCGACGCCGTCGGCCGCCACCGTGGTGCCGGCATGGGCGGCGGTCACGACGAGCGCGAGCAGACCCTGAACCAGCTGCTCGTCGAGATGGACGGCTTCGAGATGAAAGACAACATCATCTTGATCGCCGCCACCAACCGGCCCGACATCCTCGATCCGGCGCTGCTGCGGCCGGGCCGCTTCGACCGCCAGGTCGTCGTCGACCGCCCCGATCGCAAGGGCCGCAAACAGATCCTCGAAGTCCACACCCGCGGCAAGCCGCTCTCGAAGGCGATCGACCTCGATGCCCTCGCCGGCCAGACCCCCGGCTTCACCGGCGCCGACCTCGCCAACCTCATCAACGAGTCGGCGCTGCTGACTGCCCGCCAGGGCAAACGGGAGATCACGATGCACGAGCTCGAGGAGGGGATCATGCGGGTGATCGCGGGTCCCGAGAAGAAAACCCGTGTCATGTCGGAGAAGGAGCGACTGGTCACCGCCTTCCACGAGATGGGCCACGCGATCGTCGGCCACCTGCTTCCCAACTGCGACCCGGTCCACAAGATCTCGATCATCAGCCGCGGCCAAGCGCTCGGATACACGATCAGCCTGCCGACCGAGGACAAGTTCCTCACCTCGCGGGCGGAGCTGACCGACACGATGGCGATGACCCTGGGGGGTCGCGCCGCCGAGGAGATCATCTTCAGCGAGATCACCACCGGCGCCTCCAACGACCTCGAAAAGGTCACCGAGACGGCAAAGCAGATGGTGATGAGGTTCGGGATGTCCGAGCGGCTCGGGCCCCGCGTCTTCGGCCACGATCGCGGCCAGCCCTTCCTCGGCCGGGAATTCAGCACCGAACCGGACTACTCGGATGAGATCGCCCGCGAGATCGACGACGAGATCCGCCGGATCGTCGAGGCCGCGCACCAGACGGCCAAGGACATCCTCACCGAAAAGCGCAAGGAGCTCGACACGATTTCGAAGATCCTGCTCGAGCGCGAGACGATCGACGCCGAGCAGTTCGTCGCCCTGCTCGAAGGCAAGAGCGAAGACGAGGTCTTCGTCGACGACGACGAAACCCCGCAGACGATCGAGCCGGCGCCGGAGCCGGAACGGGCGCAGCGCGAGGGCGCACGCCCGATCACCCGCCCCCGTCCCGGTCTAGCGGGCGGAGACGCAAGCTAAGTACCCGGGTCACGGGGCACCCCGCCCCAGACCCGCAGCCCTGCGGGCTGCTCCAAGTGTCTGGGGAGGGGCACCCCGCGCCCCGCGCCCAAAGCGCGTGATACTCCGCCCGTGGAGCCGAAACGCGAACCGGGCGATCTTGAGCGCGCGAGCGGGGTGACTCTCATGGGGGTCGTGAATGTCACGCCGGACTCGTTCTCCGACGGCGGGCTCTATCTCGAGCCGGAGGCGGCTATCGCGCATGGCGCGGAGCTGGTGGATGAGGGGGCGGAGATACTCGACGTCGGTGGGGAGTCGACGCGGCCGGGGGCCGAGGCGGTCCCGGTCGACGAGGAGGTCCGACGCACCGAGCCGGTCGTCTCCGACCTCGCCGGCCTCGGTCACACCGTCTCGATCGACACCTCGAAGCGGGTCGTCGCCGAGGCGGCCCTCGACGCCGGCGCGACGATCGTCAACGACGTCACCGCGCTGCGGGCTGACCCTGAGCTGGCGCCTCTCTGCGCCGATCGCGAGGCGACGGTGGTGTTGATGCACATGCAGGGAACCCCCCGCACGATGCAGGCCGACCCCACCTACGACGACGTCGTCGACGACGTCAAGGCCTTCCTCTCCGAACGGATCGAGGTGGCGAGCGCGGCAGGGGTAGCGACGGAGCGGATCTGGCTCGACCCCGGGATCGGGTTCGGCAAGACCCTCGAGCACAACCTCGAGCTACTTCGGCGGCTCGGCGAGCTGCGCGAGCTCGGTCGCCCGCTGCTCGTCGGCACCTCGCGCAAGAGCTTCATCGGCAAGATCGACGGCTCCGACGCAGAGGACCGGATCGGCGGCACGATCGCCTCCTCGATCTACGCCGCCGCCCAGGGTGCCGACGTGCTCCGCGTCCACGACGTCGCCGAGATCGCCCAGGCCGTTAAGGTCGCGGCCGCGATCCTCGGGTAGGTTCAGCTGCGATGGAGGCCCACGGGAACGGAATCGAGTCGAGCGTCGAGGTCGAGATTCGCAGTCTCTCGATCTACACCCACCACGGGGTCGGCGATGCGGAGCAGGAGGTCGGGCAGCGGCTCGAGTTCGACGTCTCCTTCGACGTCCCCGACTGCGATGCGGTCCTCACCGACCGCATCGAGGACACCGTCGACTACGGCGAGGTCTGCGACATCGTCGCCCTCGCCGCCACCGAGCGCAGCTATCGGACCCTCGAGCGCCTCGCCCAGGTCGTCGGAGCCCGCCTGATCGAGCGCTTCAATTGCGAGTCGGTCCGCGTCCGCGCCGCCAAGCCCGAGCCGCCGCTGCCGCTGGCGATCCAGGAGGTCGCCGTCGAGGTCGTGCAGGAACGCTCCGAAGAAGAGGTCGAGGACGAGGAGGGGTAGCGGGTGCGGGTCGGTTACCTGGGCCTCGGTTCGAACGTGGGCGACCGCCGTTCCCACCTTCTCGCCGCGGTCGAGGCGCTGGGCGCCGCCGGGGTCGAGGTCGAGGCGATCTCCTCGGGATACGAGACCGAGCCGGTCGGTGAGGTGCTCGACCAGCCCGACTTCCTCAACGCCGCTATCCGGATCCGCACCGGGCTCGACCCAGAAGCCCTGCTCGACCTCTGCAAGGAGATCGAGACCGGGCGTGGCCGCGAGCTCGACGCCCCCCGGCACAGCCCGCGCCCACTCGACGTCGACATGCTGCTGCTCGGCGACCTCGAGATCGCGACCGACCGTCTCACCCTCCCGCACCGCGAGGTGACCGCACGCCGCTTCGTTCTCGTGCCGCTGCTCGAGCTCGATCCCGAACTGGAGCTGCCCGATGGCACCCGGCTCGCCGACGCGCTCGAGGCGCTGCCGGGCGAAGGAGAAATGGTCGTGGCGAGGGGGCCGCTCTAAGCGGTGGCGCCGGCGCCCTGCAGGGGCGCAAGCCACTCGCCGGGCAGGATCGGCGGGATGTCGCCCGGGAAGTGGGGGACGACCCGCTTCGCGTGTCTGCCGGCGGGTCGGGCCTCGATCGCCGGCCGCAGGTCGACCATCGTCATCGCCAGCCGCACCGTCGGTGCGATCTGGAAGTCAGCCGCGTTCAGCTCCTCGCCGTCGATCGTCCCGGCCGCGATCGCGGCGTCGACCGTGTCGAGGAGGCCGGGAAGCTCGGCAAGCGCCCGGCGGACGGCGACGTCGGTGGAGCCGTTGATCCTCGCCGCCAGGACCACCAGCGGCGCCGAGGACTTGACCGTCACCGAGTTGATCGGGATCCCCAGCTTCGCGCCCTCGCTGAAGCCGACCAGCGGCGACATGTCGCGGCGCAGCGCCCACCAGATCAGCTGGCGAACCGGGTGCTGGAGGTCCTCGTCGCCGAAGCGCTCGGCCTCCTCGACCGCGGCCCGTTTCTCGGGATCGGCGGGGAAGAGCGGCGGGTCGGGCTGGATGAGGTCGAGCTCGCGCGCGATCTGTCGCGATCCCTGGGTCCGTTTGCCGTCGATCTTGACGGCGGGGACAGTGTTGCCGGGGAAGCCTGCCGCCCGGACGACCCCCTTCGAGACCACCGGCATCAGGTCGGTGCGCTTGAACGGGATCCCCTTGCGCTCGAGCATCAGCCGTGCTGCAAAGGACGGGTGGGAGCCGGGGATCGAGTAGAGGCGCGCCTGCACGGCGCCATCCAATCAGATCGACTGGCTCGTCCGCGATAATCGCGCCGTGCTGCTCGCGGCCGACATCGGCAACACCCAGACCCACCTCGGCGTGTTCGAGGGCGAGGAGCTCGCCCAGCACTGGCGCTTCCAGACCCGTTCCGGTGCCACCGGGGACGAGCTGGCAGAGCGCATCGCCGGCCTCTTCCGACTCTCCGGGATGGACTTCGGCCAGATCGACGGGGTCTGCGTCTCCTCGGTCGTGCCGCCGCTCGGCACCCAGTTCGAGCAGCTCGCCGAGCGCTATCTCGAAGCCGAATGCCTGACCATCGGCCCGGGGCTGAAGACCGGGATGCCGATCAGGATCGACAACCCGCTGGAGGTTGGCGCCGATCGGCTCGTGAACTCGATCGCCGCCTACGACCGCTTCGGCGAGGCCTGCATCGTCGTCGACTTCGGGACCGGCATCAACATCGACGTCGTCTCCGCCGATGGCGAATACCTCGGCGGCGCGATCGGGCCCGGCCTCGAGATCTCGTTGACGGCGCTGATCGATCGCGCCGCCCGCATCACCCGGATCGACCTCGAGGCGCCGGAGACCGCGATCGGGCGCTCGAGCCGGGCCGCGATCCAGTCCGGGTTCGTGTTCGGCTTCGCCGGCATGATCGACGGCATCGTGCGGCGGATCGAAGACGAGCTCGGGGACGCTCGGCTGATCGCCACCGGGGGCCTCGCGTCGGTGGTCGTCCCGTACACGGAGACGATCGAAGAGGTCGACGACATGCTTACTCTCAAGGGCCTGCGATTGATCCATGCCCGACACACGCCCACAGCTGACTGACCCGTTCCGGATCGGCGACCTCGAGGTCGCCAACCGCGTCCTGCTCGCGCCCCGCGCCGGGATCGGCAACTGGTTCGTGCGCCTGCAGGCCAAACGCCACGGCGCCGGCCTGGCCGTCTCGGAGATGGTCTCCAGCTTCGGCCTCCACCACCGCAACGAGCGCACCCTGCGCGAGCTGATGCGGATCCACCCCGACGAGCACCCGGTCTCGATCCAGCTCTTCGGCCACGACGCCGAGGTGATGCGCTCGGGGGCGGCGGTGGCGGCCGAATCCGGCGCCGACCTGATCGACATCAACATGGGCTGCCCGGTCCGCAAGGTCCGGCGGACGGGGGCCGGCGTCGAGCTGCTCGCCGATCCCGAGCTGGCGCTTGCCTTGACCCGCGGCGCGATCGCGGGCTCCGGCCTGCCGGTCACCGTGAAGCTTCGCTCCGGCCTGCGCCCGGGCGACCGCTCCGGCTACGACCTTGCGATCCGGCTGGTCGAGGAGGGGGGTGCGTCGGCGATCGGGTTCCATCCGCGTCCCGCCACCGTCGGCCACAAGGGCAAGCCCGACTACGAGCTCACCCGCGAGCTCGCCGAACGGCTCGAGGTGCCGGTGATCGTCTCCGGCGGCCTCATGGACGCCGAGGCCGCCCGCCGCGCCCACCGCGAGTCGGGGGCCGACGCGGTGATGCTCGCCCGCGGGGCGCTCGGCAACCCCTGGGTCTTCGAGGAACTGACCGGGCGGCGGGTCGAGCCACCGTCCCGCGATGAGGTCGCCGCCGAGCTGCTCTGGACGATGGACCGCGCCGAGGAGCACCTCGGCACCGAGCGGGCGACCCGCTACCTGCGCAAGTTCTACCCCTGGTACGTCGACTCGCTGGAAGCTCCGGTGGAGGTCGCGCAGGAGCTTCAGCGCAGCGCCGACCTGCCGCGGGCGCGGGAGCTCGTCGGCGGGCTCGTCCCCGCGCCCGTCTGAGCTCGGGGAGGGCGGCTCTTGGGCGCCATCCCCGCTCGCTATAATCCCGCGACTTCCGGCCCAGGTGTGTCTTGGCTCATGCCGCCACACCCGGGCGTTTTTGGGTTTGGGAGCCGGATTCCCGCCCTTCATCGAGCAAAGAGAGGTAGCGCACGTGAGTCGCCAGGCCGTAATCACCCCGGAAGGGCTCGAGAAGCTCAAAGAGGAGATCGAGCTCCTTTCGACCGCCAAACGGCGCGAGGTGGCCCAGCGCATCAAGGAGGCTCGCGACTTCGGCGACATCGCCGAGAACGCCGAGTACGACGACGCCAAGAACGAGCAGGCCCTGCTCGAGGGGCGAATCGCTCAGCTCGAAGAGCGACTCCGCCGCGCCACCGTGATCGACGAGAAGGCGGTCGGCACCGACGAGGTCACCTTCGGCTCGGTCGTCCACGTCAAAGACCAGAAGAGCGGCGACTCGCAGAAGTTCCAGATCGTCGGCTCGACCGAGGCCGACCCGCTCGAGCACAAACTCTCGAACGAGTCCCCGATCGGCAAAGCCCTGATCGGGCACAAGCGCAACGACGTCGTGACCGTCGAGGTCCCGCGCGGACCGAAGAAGAAACTCAAAATCACCAAGATCGAGACGGCCTGAGCGTCGATAGGCTCGCGCCATGAGTGGCGAGCCAGAGGAGCAGCGCGAGCTCTCCGACGTCCTCAGGGACCGCCGCGAGAAGCTCGACCGGATCCGGGCGGGCGGGATCGACCCGTTCCCCCACGAGTTCGGCGAACGCGAGGACATCGCCGAGGTGCGTGCCGCGCACGAGGGCCTTGCCCCCGGGGTCGAGACCGATTCCCGCCACCGGGTCGCCGGCCGGATCGTTGCGCGTCGCGGCCACGGCAAGGCCGCCTTCCTCGACCTCCGCGACGGGACCGGCACGATCCAGCTCCACGCCCGCGAGGACCTGCTCGGGCCCGAGGCCTTCGAGCTGCTCGTCCACCTCGACGTCGGCGACATCGTCGGGGTCGAGGGAACCGCGATGGCGACCCGCCGCGGCGGCGAGCTCTCGCTGGCTCTCGACCACTGGCGCCTGCTCTCGAAGAGCCTGCGGCCGCCGCCGAGCGAGTTCCACGGCCTCGGTGACGTCGAGACCCGCTACCGCCGCCGCGAGCTCGACCTGATCGCCAACGAGGAGAGCCGCGCGATCTTCACGACCAGGGCGCGGACGATCTCCGAGCTGCGGCGCTGGCTCGACGAACACGGCTTCGTCGAGGTCGAGACCCCGGTCCTGCAGCCGCTCTACGGCGGCGCCATGGCCCGGCCCTTCACCACCCACCACAACCAGCTCGACCGCGACTTCTACCTGCGGATCGCGACCGAGCTCTACCTCAAGCGCCTCGTGGTCGGCGGCATCGATCGCGTCTACGAGCTCGGCAAGGACTTTCGCAACGAGGGCGTCTCCCACAAGCACAACCCCGAGTTCACGATGCTCGAGTGGTACGAGGCATACGCCGACTACAACCAGACGGCGCACGACCTCGAGCTCATGGTCGCCGAGGTCGCCGAGCGGGTGCTCGGGAAAACCGTGGTCGAGCGCGACGGTGTGACTATCGACTTCGCGCCCCCGTGGAAGCGGGTCAGCCTCCGCGACGCGATCCGCGAGCGGGCCGGCGTCGACATCGCCGAGCATCCGACCCGGGAGGCCCTGGCGGAGGCGATCGGCGGTGAGCTCGACCCGAAAGAGGGATGGGGAAAGCTCGTCGACGGCCTGCTTTCGAAGTCGGTCGAGCCGGAGCTGGTGCAGCCGACCTTCGTCGTCGACTACCCGATCGAGCTCTCGCCCTTCGCCAAGGCCCACCGCTCCGAGGAGGGCCTGGTCGAGCGCTGGGAGGCCTTCGTCGGCGGCGTCGAGATCGCCAACTCGTTCACCGAGCTCAACGACCCGGACGAGCAGCGCCAGCGCTTCGAGCAGCAGCGGGCGGAGATCGAGCGCGGCGACGAGGAGGCGCAGCCCTACGACGAGGTATTCGCCGAGGCGCTAGAACAAGGAATGCCGCCGACGGGGGGCGTCGGGCTGGGAATTGACCGCCTTGTCATGATGCTTACGGGGGCGAAAAGCCTCCGCGAGGTCATCCTCTTCCCGGCGATGCGGACCTGACGGTCCCCTGCCGGTCCCTAAAAGCCCGCTATTAGCGCTTTTTTGGACGCCGGAGCCGGGTGGGCGGTCCCGGTATCGTTTAAAGGGCCGCTGGACGTATCCCGATGAATTCGGATAGCGACAGCGGTACTTCTACATTCGAAGTGAGTTTCGACTCAGTAAGGAAAGACTTTTGTTCGAGCGATTCACAGAGCGAGCACGTCAAGTAGTCGTCCTGGCCCAGGAAGAGGCGCGCACGCTCAAGCACAACTACATCGGCACCGAGCACATCCTGCTCGGCCTGCTGCGCGAGGAGGAGGGCCTGGCCGCCCGCGTCCTCGAGTCGCTCGACATCACCACAGAGCGGGTCCGCTCGCAGGTCGTCCGCATCGTCGGTTCCGGCGAGGAGGTCACCTCCGGCCAGATCCCGTTCACGCCGCGCGCCAAGAAGGTGCTCGAGCTGGCGCTGCGCGAGGCGCTCAGCCTCGGCCACAACTACATCGGCACCGAGCACATCCTGCTCGGCCTGGTGCGTGAGAACGAGGGCGTCGCCGCCCGCATCCTGCTCGACTTCGACGCCGATTCCGACAAGATCCGCAACGAGGTGATCCGGATGCTGTCCGGCCCCGGCGGCCGCCGCCAAGGCGCCGCGGCGGGTGGCGGTGGTGGCGAGGGCGGCAAAAAATCTTCGAAGCTGCTCGACCAGTTCGGCCGCAACCTGACCAAGCTCGCCGAGGAGGGCAAGCTCGACCCGGTGATCGGTCGCGAAACCGAGATCGAGCGGATCATGCAGATCCTCTCCCGCCGGACCAAGAACAACCCGGTGCTGCTCGGCGAGCCGGGCGTCGGCAAGACCGCCGTCGTCGAGGGACTGGCCGCCCGCATCAACAAGGGCGAGGTCCCCGAGCTGCTCAAGAACAAGCAGATCTACACGCTCGACCTGGCCGCCCTGGTCGCCGGCTCCAAGTACCGCGGCGAGTTCGAGGAGCGCCTCAAGAAGGTGATGAAAGAGATCACCCAGCGCGGCGACATCATCCTTTTCATCGACGAGCTCCACAACCTGGTCGGCGCCGGCGCCGCCGAGGGCGCGATCGACGCGGCCTCGATCCTGAAGCCGGCCCTGGCCCGCGGCGAGCTGCAGACGATCGGCGCGACGACCCTCGACGAGTACCGCAAATACCTCGAGCGCGACTCGGCGCTGGAGCGCCGGTTCGCCCAGATCAAGGTCGACGAGCCCTCGGTCGAGGACACGGTCCGGATCCTCGAAGGGCTGCGCGAGCGCTACGAACAGCACCACCGGGTGACGATCACCGACCAGGCCCTCGGGGCCGCGGCCGAGCTCGCCGATCGCTACATCTCCGACCGCTTCCTGCCCGACAAGGCGATCGACCTGATCGACGAGGCCGGCTCGCGGATGCGGATCAAGTCGATGAGCTCACCGCCCGTCTACCGCGACCTCGAGGAGGAGATCGAGACCACGCGGCGCGAGAAGGAGGGAGCGATCGAAGCCCAGGAATTCGAGAAGGCCGCGAACCTGCGCGACACCGAGCGCCAGCTGACGACGAAAAAGCGCCAGCTCGAAGACGAGTGGGCGGAGGGCGAGAACGGCGACCGGCCGGAAGTCGGCGAAGAAGAGATCGCCGACATCGTCTCGATGTGGACCGGGATCCCCGTCTTCAAACTGACCGAGGCCGAGACCCAGAAGCTGATCCGCATGGAGGAGGAACTCCACAAGCGGGTGATCGGCCAGGAGGTCGCGATCACGGCTGTCTCGAAAGCGATCCGCCGCTCGCGCGCCGGGATCAAGGACCCGAAGCGCCCGGCCGGCTCGTTCATCTTCCTCGGCCCCTCCGGGGTCGGCAAGACCGAGCTCGCCCGCACCCTCGCCGACTTCCTCTTCGGCGACGAGGAGGCGATGGTCCGGATCGACATGTCCGAGTACATGGAGAAGCACGCGGTCAGCCGCCTGGTCGGCTCGCCGCCCGGATACATCGGCTACGACGAGGGTGGTCAGCTGACCGAGGCAGTGCGGCGCAAGCCCTACTCGGTGCTGCTCCTCGACGAGATCGAGAAGGCCCACCCCGACGTCTTCAACATCCTGCTCCAGATCCTGGAGGACGGCCGCCTGACGGACGCCCAGGGCCGGACCGTGG
>DATDCK010000044.1:0-20118 GCA_036524375.1 Solirubrobacterales bacterium
CTCCGTCAACCCCCGCGAGCTTCTTGCTGAAAGCTCGCTTGTAGGCCGGCGAACTGACAGCAGCGATGTAGCGCGAGTCATGCCCGAACCGATCCTTGCGAATAAGGGCATCGAGCCGGTCGCCAGATGTCGCGTCGATGATGTCGCTGCGGGCCTCGATGGCGCGAAGCGCCTCATCCTGGTCGGAGGAAACGTTGCCGCGCTGGATTCCGTCCGGGCGGTTGAGGGACCGTTCGCGCTGGCTGGGGATCGGATGGCCGCCGGCTTCGACTACTTTGGCACCGTCGATCTGCCTCGTCAGCCGGTCGTACTCGGCCTCGATCTGGTCGTACTCAGACGCCTCGTTGGCCGTCAGGTCACGGCGACCGGCCTGTGCGGCTCCATTCAGCGCGGACATGCGCTGGTAGGCATCGGCTCGCTGCTCGAGCAGAGCCTCGTATTGGCGCTGATTCATTTTGAACACCTTTCGTTGAACTCGAAATGCAGCTCAACCGCGTCGGCTCGCTCCGAGGTCGGCCCACCCGCTGCGATCCGAAGGTGAGCCGCCGCAAACCTCAGCCCGCGACGGGGGTGCTCCTGCTCGGCGTCTATGCGCTACGCCGGCCCGCCGAGAGGCCCTGCGCAGTTCTCAGGTGCTTGTTTACAGACTATCCAGCGCGTCGGCTATCGAAGAAGCGACCTCTAAAAACTCGCCGCCCTCGGCGTCTGTGGACCAATCGTGGACCAATGAGTTGGTCCACGGAGCGGTCGTTAGCGGTTCTCAGCGGTCTTGGATTGGCTCTAGCAAGCGAAACAGCCGAAACTCAGCCACGGCTGCTCAGATGAAGTACATCCCCGAGCCCGCCTCGGCGGCCTCACGGCGGGCGACTTCGGCGATCGTGGTCTGGCCGAAGACCTTGCGGAGGGCGGCGACGCCCTCGCCCCAGATGCCGCCGGCCTCGTCGGCTTCCTGGCCGACCTTGCCGTCGAGGGTCTGGACGACCTCGAGGACGGTGATCTCGTCAGCGGGACGGGAGAGCGTGTAGCCGCCTTTCATCCCCCGGTGGCTGGTCAGGAGGCCGCCGCGGCGCAGGGTCGAGAACAGCTGCTCGAGGAACTGCTCCGGGATCTTGCGGCGCTCGGCAAGCTCCTTGATCGGCACCGGGCGATCGCCGGAGCGAGCCAGCTCGGCCATCGCGACGACGGCGTAGCGAGACTTCGAGGTGATCGAGATCACGCTGACTTTCTACCGCACCTCGCGGACCCGCCTGGGTTAGGATCGGCGGTGGTTACGGCTTCCCGGCCAAAACCTTCGTCCGCGTCGACCTGCAAGTAGAACGGAGCCCTCCTGAGCGAGCGCCCACAGTGCCTGGTGATCGACGATCACCCGCTCGTGCGCCTAGGCGTGCGCAACGCCCTCCGGGGCGACTTCGAGGTCGAGGAGATGGCGAGCCGGGCCGAGGCGGTCGAGTTGGTCCGCGACGTCGGAAACTTCGACGTCGCGATCGTCGACATGCGCTGGTGCGACGAGGACGGGGCCGGCGCCATCGGTGGTCACGAGGCGATCCGCAAGATGCGCAAAGTCGAGCCGGGCCTCGGGATCGTCGCCCACGGCGACAAGCCCGACCGCTACCTGGCGAACACCGCGATCCAGGCCGGGGCCAGTGCCTTCGTCGCCCGCACCGCCGGAGCCGACCAGCTGAAGCGAGCCGTGGATGCCGCTCTCGCCCTCGAAAGCTTCGTCGACCCGGAGGTCCCGCCGCCCGGCAGCCGCGGCAAGCTGACCCGGCGCCAGCGCGAAATCCTGCAGCTGATCGCCGACGGCGAATCGACCACGGTCGCCGCCCGCGAACTCGGGCTCAGCGAGGAAACCGTCAAGACCCACACCAAGAACGTCATCGGCCGCCTCGGCGCCCGCAATCGCACCCACGCGGTCGCGATCGCGATGCGCGAGGCGCTGATCCAGTAGCTAGATCCAGCCGCGGTCGCGGGCCGTGAGCACCGCTTGGGCGCGGTCGACGGCGCCGATCTTGCCGTAGACGTTGTGGAGGTGAGTGCGGATCGTGGAGACGGAGAGCTGCATTTCCGCGGCGATCTGCTTGTAGACCATGCCCTCGGAGAGGTAGCGCAGGACGTCGAGCTCGCGGGCCGAGAGCGGGCATGGCTCGCTGACACGGGTGCCGCCCTCGCGCGGATAGGGAAGTGCGTAGAGCAGCTCGCGGAGGCTCTCTGAGGAGAGGCCGCAGCGACCGGCCGCGGCGTGGAGGCGCTCGGCCGAGACCGACTCGCCCTGCGAGTAGTGGGCGATCATGTCGGCCAGGGAGATCATCCCGGCCAGGCCTTCGGCGTCGTCGGAGTGGTGGCGCTCGATCGCGACCGCGATCTGCTGGGGCAGGTTCCAGCGCCGGGCCAGGACCCCGCCGACGAGCGCGTGGTCGATGCCGAGCAGGTCGCGTTCTTCGCGGATCCGCTGCTCCGGGCTGCGGGTGACCGCATCGAAGTAGGGACGTTGACCGGGGTGCAGGCTGCGGATCACGAGACGGCCGATGTCGTGGAGGAGCGATGCGACGGTCAGCTCGTCGCGCTCGACCCAGCCGACCGCGCGGCCGATCATGTCGGCGGCGTGTTGGGTGGCGAGCGCGTGGACCCGGAACTGCTCGGGGCGGAGCTCACGGCCGCCGTTGGTCTCGAAGAAGTCGAAGACGTTGGCGGTGCCGGCGATCGCCAGCACGCCGGAGGGCTTGAGGATGTCGACCGCCTCGGGGATCGTGGCGGCGCCACCGGGCGGGCTGCCGCCGCGGTTGGCCGCCCGCAGGACGGCGACGGCGAGGGCGACGTCGGCCTCGACCGCTTCGACGAGATCGCCGACCCGGGCGGTCTCGGCGGTCGCCGCCTTCATCACCCGTGTCTGCGACTCGACCAGCACCGGAAAGCGCTCCACTGCCTCGAAGGCAGCGGCCAGGCGGGCGCCGGGAGCGGGTTTCGCGGGCCCTTTCGGGCGCGCGGGCTCCTTCGCTTTCTCCTTGGCTTTGGGCTTGGTCGATGGCATGACGAGCGTGCGACTCGCCTAACCATCGGCATCCGGGGACCCGCGGTTTAGCTATGCACTCCCCAAAATTGGGGCACCTTCACGCGAGCTTCTCGATTGCGCGGGAAATCCGCACCAATGAGGTCTCGCGGCCGAGCACGGCAAGCGACTCGAAGATGCCCGGAGAGACGCTGGTCCCGGTGATCGCGACCCTGATCGGTTGAAAGAGCTTGCCCGGCTTGACGCCGAGCCGCTCCGGCAACGGCGCGAGCGCGGCCTCGACGTTCCCTGCGTCGAAAGGCTCGACGCCCTCGAGCGCCTTCGCGGCCGCCGCGAGGAGCGCCGGCGCATCGTCCTTCATCACCTTGCGCCACGCCTTCGGGTCGTCCTCGGGCTCCACGAAGAGGAAACCGATAAGCGGCCAGACCTCCTTCAGCGTCTGCGCTTTGTCCTGGACGATCTCGCAGGTGGCCCGCAGGCGGTCGTCGAGGGGACGGCCGATGTGCCGGGACACCGTCGTCGCGTACTCGTCGGGGTCGAGATCGCGCATGTAGCGGCCGTTCAGCCAGCGCAGCTTCTTCTCGTCGAAGATCGCCGCGGCGCTGCCGACGTCCTCGATCCGGAAGCGGCGCACCAGCTCCTCGGTGGAGAGGATCGTCTCGTCGTCATCGGTGCCCCAGCCGAGCAAGGCGAGGTAGTTGCGGATCGCCGCCGGCAGGTAGCCGGCGTCCCGCAGCTCCTGGACCGAGGCGGCCCCGTGGCGCTTGGAGAGCTTCTTGCCGTCGGGACCGTGGAGGAGCGGCAGGTGCGCGTAGCGGGGCGGCTGCTGTCCCAGGGCCGCGAGCACGAGCAGCTGCTTGGGGGTATTGGACAGGTGGTCGTCGCCGCGGACGACATCGGTGACCCCCATCTCGGCGTCGTCGACCGCGACCGCGAAGTTGTAGAGGACGCTGCCGTCGCCGCGGGCGATGACGAAGTCGTCGTAGCTGCGATTGGGGAACTCGACCCGGCCGCGGATCAGGTCCTCGACCACGGTCGCACCGTCGTCGGGGACCCGCAGGCGGATCGCCGCCCCCTCGTCGTCGACCGGCTCGCCGCGATAGCCGCGGTCCGCCCCGTGCTCGGCCTTCCAGGCCTCGACCTCCTTGGCGGTCGCGGTGTCGCGGTAGGCGGCACCGGACTCGAGCAGCTTCGCAAGCGCCGCCTCGTGGCTCGCGGTTCGCGAGACCTGGGAGACGGGCTCGCCGTCCCAGTCGAGCTCGAGCCACTCGAGCGCGTCGATGATCTGGGCGACGTTCTCCGCGGTCGAGCGCTCGCGGTCGGTGTCCTCGATCCGCAGCACCAGCTGGCCGCCGTCGTGGCGGGCGGCGAGCCAGTTGTAGAGCGCGGTGCGGGCGCCGCCGATGTGGAGGGCGCCGGTCGGCGAGGGGGCGAAGCGAAGCCTGGTCATCGTCGGGGAGCCTATGGCTCTTAGACTGCCGAGCCCATGCTGATCGGAGCGCACGTCTCAACGGCCGGAGGGCTGCCGACCGCGATCGAGCGCGGCACCTCCCTCGGCTGCGAATCGATCCAGGTCTTCAACCAGAGCCCGCGCATGTGGCGGCCGACGAGCTACGGCGAGGCGGACTTCGCGGCGTTTCGCGAGGCGATGGACGACTCGCCCGTCGAAGCGGTGATCATCCACGCCGTCTACCTGATCAATTGCGCCACCAAAGACAAAGAGCTGCGCAAGAAGTCCTTGAATTCGCTCGCCCACGCGCTGCGCATCGGCGACGGGATCGGCGCCGCCGGTGTCGTCCTGCACCCGGGAGCCCAGAAAGGCGAGCCCCACGGCCCTTCGATGAAACGAGCGTCGAAGGTGATCAAGGCGGCGCTGGACGAGACCGAGAGCTGCCCGCTGCTGCTCGAGCAGACCGCCGGTCACAAAGGGCTCCTGGGACGGGACTTCGACGAGACCGCGGCGTTGATCGAGGGGGCCGGTAGCGGCAAGCGCCTCGGCCTCTGCCTCGACTCCTGCCACCTCTTCGTCCAGGGCTACGACATCACCGACTTCGAGCACCTCGGCGCCGTCCTCGACGAGGCCGACGAGAAGGTCGGTCTCGATCGCCTCGGGGCTGTCCACGTCAACGACGCCGCCGTCCCGCTCGGCTCCTGCCGAGACCGCCACGCCAACATCGGCAAGGGCGAGATGGGCAAGGAGGGCCTCGCCGCCTTCCTCTCCGAGCCCCGCTTCGAGGGCCTGCCGGCGACCCTGGAGACGCCGGGCCCGAACAAGAAAGGCTCGGACAAGAAGGAAGTCAGCGCCGCGAAGCGCCTGCGCAAAGCGGGCCTCAAAGCCCGCGCTTCCTAGGCGAGCCGTCAATCCGACCCCGTGAAGGGGCACAAATGACGGTTCGGGGGGATCTACTTGATCTGCAGGCCGCTGATCGCGCGGGAGATGACGAGGCGCTGGATCTCCGAGGTGCCCTCGAAGATCGTGTAGATCTTGGCGTCGCGGTGCATGCGCTCGACCGGGAACTCACGGGTGTAGCCGTTGCCGCCGAGGATCTGGATCGCGCGCTCGGTCGCCCAGACCGCAACCTCGCCGGCCTTCAGCTTCGCCATCGAGCCCTCGGCGTTTTCGAAGGTCTGCCCGGAGCGGCCCATCCAGGCGCCGCGCCAGACCAGCAGGCGGGCGGCGTCGATCTCGAGCTTCATGTCGGCGAGCGCGAAGGCGATCGCCTGGTTCTCGATGATCTTGCGGCCGAACTGTTCGCGCTCTTTCGCGTAGTCGAGCGAGTACTCGTAGGCGGCTCGAGCGATCCCGATCGCCTGGGCGCCGACCGTCGGGCGACTGGCCTCGAAGGTCTGCATCGCCGCCTGGGATTTCGACTTCTTTCCCTCGCGGACGCGGGCGAGGCGCTCGTCGAGCTTCTCTTTGCCGCCCAGCAGGCAGCTGCCCGGGACCCGGCAGTCGTCGAGGTGGACGTCGGCGGTGTGGGAGGCGCGAAGTCCGTGCTTCTTGACCTTCGCGCCCTGCTCGCAGCCCGCGGTCCCCGGCGGGATCACGAAGGCGGCGTGCCCGCGCGATCCGAGCTCGCGGTCGACCGAGGCGATGACGACGTGGACGTCGGCAATTCCGCCATTCGTCGCCCATGCCTTCTGGCCGTTGATGACCCACTCGTCCTTCGCCTCGTCGTACTTGGCGGTGGTTCGGATCGCGGAGACGTCGGAACCGGCATCCGGCTCCGACGCGCAGAAGGCGGCCACCTTCGGCTCCTCCGTCGATCCAAAGCATTGGGGGATCCACTCCCCCAGCTGCTCGGGTGTTCCCTGCCCGAAGATCGCGGCCACGGCGAGCGAGGTGCCGAAGATGCTCATCCCGATCCCGGCATCGCCCCAGAACAGCTCCTCGTTGACGATCGGCAGCGAGAGCCCGGTCTCGTCAGCCCAGAACTGAGCCAGGCCTTCGAACCCGTAGAGGCCGATCTTGGCGGCCTCCTGGATCACCGGCCAAGGGGTCTCCTCGCGCTCGTCCCACTCGGAGGCGGCGGGGCGCACCACGTTCTCGGCGAAGCCGTGGACCCACTCCTTGATGTCCTTCTGGTCCTGGTTCAGCTCGAGCGTGAAGCTCGGGCCCCCGGGAGCGTCGTCGGTGGCGCCGTTTCCGGCTGCCTCCGCCGCGATCGCTTCCGCCTCTGCCGCTGCATCCGTAGCCATGAGGCGCGGAATGCTACATGCATTCGTGTCGCCTTCCAAGCGGGTCGCCCGCCCAGGCCGGGACGATCGGCCGCTAGATCACGTCGCGCAGGTCGAAGGCCCGCAGGCCCTCGGCGCCCTGGTCCGAGCAGTCGAAGAAGGGGCGGTTGACGCAGTCGTAGGACTCGCCTTCGCCTTCGTAAGCGCGCTCGACCGTGAACGGGCAGTGGGGCAGCGGGTCGCCGGTCATCTTGACGCCGCCGAAGCCGCCCGGCTGCTGGAGGACGGCCTCGAGTTCGACCTTGGCGCCGTAGACACCCTGCATGCAGCCCAGGTACTGGACTCCGGTGACGACGTCGCTGTAGCTGTAGAGGTAGCGGCAGCCCAGCTCGACGCAGCTACGAGGCTCGATCATCTTGTCGCAGAACGACCGGCACTGGCGACACTCGCCTGTCTTCTCCCTGATTGCGGGCACTGGCGAATTCTAGGCAGCGAGGGAGTCGGGACCAAGGACATGGCCCAGCTCGGCCCGCAGTCCGCTCGTGTGCCGGACCCGGTAGGCGTCGCCGAGGACGAGCCTGGTCGGCTCCCCCTGGTCGGGGGTGATCGCGACGTGGACGTCGGCCTCGCCCTTGTGGTGCTCGAAAACCGCCTTCAACTCCTCGAACAGCCCGGGCGTCATCTTCGCGGCGTCGATCCGCAGCACCAGCGGTGCCGCCGGCGCGTTCGCCTTCGCGAGCTCGGCCTCGTCGGGCTCGAAGCGCTCGGCCTCCTGGACGACCAGCTTGGTCTCGCCGCGGTCCTTGTGGTCGAGGCGGCCGCGGACGACGAGGATCGCGTCCGGCTGGACCACCTCGGCGACCTCCGACTGGTCGGCCTTGAAGACCAGCATCTCGACCTGGCCCTCGACGTCGTCAAGGGTCGCGAACATCATCTGGGAGCCACTCTTCGTGCGGATCTTTTTGCAGGTGGTGACGATGCCGCCGACCGTCACCCAGGAGCCGTCCTGCTTGGTCGAGAGCGCCGCCAGCGAGCAGTCGACCCGGGCCCGGAGAGCGTCCCGCACTTCCGAGAGCGGGTGCGAGGAGAGGTAGGTCCCCAGCGTCTCCTTCTCGAGCGAGAGCAGCACGGCGCGGTCGAACTCGGCAGCCGAGATCGGCGGCCGGTGCCTGGCCGCGGAACTGCCCGCCTCCTCCCCACCCTGCTCGGCGCCGAAGTCGAAGATCGATCCCTGGCCGAGCTGCGCGTCCTCCTGCGCCTTCTGGCCCGCGGACTGCGCGGCCGGCAGCGCCTCGAGCATGCCCATGCGGGTGGCGCCGGTCGAGTCGAGGGCGCCGCACTTGATCAGGCATTCGATCGCCCGTTTGTTGACGGCGCGGGAGTCGACCCGCTCGCAGAAGTCCCAGATCGAGTCGATCGGCGTCTCCTCGCGGGCGCGGATGATCGCCTCGACCGCCGAGTGGCCGACGTTCTTGACGGCATCGAGCCCGAACCGGATCGCGGTCTCGGAGACAACGAAGCTGTGGTCGGAGACGTTGACGTCGGGCGGCAGCACGTCGATGCCCATCTCCTCGCAGCGGTTGACGAAGAAGGGCACCTTGTCTTTGGTGTTCATCACCGACGAGATCACTGCCGCCATGTACTCGGCGGGGTAGTTGGCCTTGAGGTAGGCGGTGCGGTAGGAGATCAGCCCGTAACAGGCGGCGTGGGACTTGTTGAAGGAGTAGTCGGCTGCGGCCTCGTTCAGCTTCCAGAGGTCCTTGGCGACGCCGGCCGCGGTCCCCGATTCGTCCAGGCCCTGCATGAACTTGTCCTTCATCGTCGCCATCAGGTCGCGCTTCTTCTTGCCGATCGCCTTGCGCAGGTCGTCCGCTTCGGCGCCCGAGAATCCGGCCATCGAGCGGGCAATCTCCATCAACTGCTCCTGGTAGATGACGCAGCCGTGGGTTTCCTGGGTGATCGCCCGCAGGCGCTCGTCGGGGTAGGTCACCGAGCTCGGGTCCTTCTTGCCCTTCGCATAGGCGGGGATGTAGGCCATCGCGCCTGGTCTGTAGAGGGCGCCGAGGGCGACCAGGTCGGCGAACTCGGTCGGCTTGACCTTGCGCAGCGCGTCGCGCATCCCATCCGACTCGAACTGGAAGACGCCGGTCGAGTCGCCGCCGGCCAGCATCGCGTAGGTACGTTCGTCGTCGAGCGGGATCGCCTCCATGTCGATCCGCTCGCCGCGCGAGCGCTCGATGATCTCGATCGCGTCCTCGATGACGTCGAGGTTGCGGAGGCCGAGGAAGTCCATCTTCAGCAGGCCGATCTCCTCGATCGGCCCCATCGAGTACTGGGTCACGATCTTGTACTGGCGCTCGCCTTTGGTCCCGTTCGCGTTACCGCCGGCGGGGGCGCTGCGGTCCTCGGCCAGCTGCAGCGGGACGATCTCCTGCAGGGGCCGATCGGCGATCACGACCGCTGCGGCGTGGATCGAGTTGTTGCGGATGATCCCCTCGAGGCCCTGGGCGACGTCGACGATCCGTTTCGCGTCCGGCTCCTCGTCGTAGGTCCGTTTCAGTTCCTGGCCCGGCTTCAGGCACTCCGCGAAGGACGGGCTGCGGCCCATGATCGGCTCCGGTATCTGCTTGGCCAGCCGATCGCCGGTCCCGTAGTCGAAGCCGAGGACGCGGGCGGCGTCGCGGGTCGCGGCACGCGGGGCCATCTTGCCGAAGGTGATGATCTGGGCGACCGATTCGCGCCCGTATTTGTCGGCGACGTAGCGGATCATCCGCTCGCGGCCGCGGACCGAGAAGTCGATGTCGATGTCCGGCATCGATTTGCGGCCGGGGTTGAGGAAGCGCTCGAAGATCAGGCCCTCGGCGAGTGGGTCGAGGTCGGTGATCTTGAGCGCGTAGGAGACGATCGAGCCGGCGGCGGAGCCGCGTCCCGGGCCGACCGCGACCCCGTTCTCCTTGGCGTAGCGGACGAAGTCCCAGACGATTAGGAAGTAGGACGGGAAGCCCATCTCCTCGATCACCCCGAGCTCGAACTCGAGCCGCTCGCTCGCCTCGGCCGGGACCGGGTCGCCGTAGCGCGCCCGCAGGCCGTCGGCGGCGATCCGCCGCAGCATCGCCTCCGGCGCCTCGCCGTCGTCGGTCGGGTACTGCGGCAGCAACAGGGACCCCAACTCGATGTCCAGCGAGCAGCGCTCGGCGATCTCGAGTGAGGTCGGCACCGCCTCCGGCCACTCGGCGAAGGACTCGGCCATTTCGGTGGAGCTCTTTATGTAGAACTCGTTGGTGTCGAAGCTCATCTTCGGCGCCTCGAGGGTCGACTTCGTCTGCACGCAGAGCAGGGCCGCGTGGTTGTCGAAGTCGTCGCGGGTCAGGTAGTGGACGTCGGCGGTACCGACCAGCGGGCGGCCGAGCTCACGGGCGAAGCGGACGATCCCCTCGTTCGCCTTGTCCTGCTCGTCGATCCCGTTCTTCTGGACCTCGAAGTAGACCTGCTCGGGGCCGAAGGCCTGGATCAGGTCGTCGATATGGGCGCGGGCATCGTCGGCGCGCTCTTCGACCAGGCGGCGGCAGAAGCGCGACTGCAGGCAGCCGGTGAGCACGATCACGCCCTCCGAGTGGCTGTCGAGCAGCTCCATGTCGACGTTCGCCTTGCCGCGCGAGAAGCCCTCGAGGAAGCCGGCCGATGTGAGCTTGACCAGGTTGGCGAAGCCGGTGTCGTTTTCCGCCAGCAGGGTCAGGTGGTTGCGCTCGTAGCGGACCTGGTCCTTGACGGCGACGCGGTCGTCGACGAAGTAGGCCTCGAGGCCGACGATCGGTTTGATCCCGTGCTTGTTGCAAGCCTTGTAGAGGTCGACGGCGCCGTTCATCACCCCGTGGTCGGTGAGGCCGAGGGCCGGCTGCCCGAGCTCCGCCGCCCGCGCCGCCATCGCGTCGATCTTGCAGGCACCGTCGAGCAGCGAGTACTCGCTGTGTGCGTGGAGGTGGACTGCAGTCGGTGCGCTCACGGAAGGAGGCGATCATGCCAAGCGAGGCAGATGCCACCGACCTGTTTCGCGGGCCTTTCCCGCTATCTCCGAGGTATCCCGACTCAGCCGGCGCAGACCCAGGCGCCGCCGCCCGAGTCGGCCCAGATTTCCGCCGCGATCCGATCCTGTTCGGCTTTCGGGGCGTCCTGGGGGGCGCCCTCGCCGCCGTAGAGCGCCCAGGTCGAAGGGATGATCTGGTACGCGCCGCCGGCGCCGCTCGAGGAGTTGAGGGCACCGTAGTCGCCACCGGACTCGCACATCACGATGTAGGCGGGGATCGAGTAGGGGCCGCCGAGCCAGCGACCGACCTCTTCTTCGGCGGCTTCGCGACTCGCGGCTTCGGCCTCTTCGATGTCACCGATCCAGCCCTCGATCTCCGATTTCAGCTTGGCGAGCGAGGCGGAGCGGGCGGCGGAAACGGAGTTCAGCCGTGCGGCGGCGGCTTCGGCATCGCCCCGCACCGCGGATATTTCCGAGCGGGCCGAGGCGAGGCGGGCGTTGTAGGCGTCGGCGCGCTGCTTCATCTCGGCCACCCGCTCGAGGCCGGCCTTGACGGATTCGCGTACCTGCTCGACCCGCGAGGCGAGCGCGGTGTCGGCTTCCTGGATCCGCTCGAGGTAGGCGGCGCTCGTGTTCAGCTCCTCCATCGTCGCCGAGCCGAGGATGACTCCGACCTCGTCCGGGGTGCCGCTCTCGTAGATCGCGACCAGGCGGGCGGCGAGCGCCGTGCGGGCGCGGTGCAGGCGACTGCGCTCCTCGGCGAGGCGGCGTTCGGACTCCGCGACTTCCTCGCCGAGCTCAGCCGAGCGCTCCTCGCCTTCGGCCAGCAGCCCGCTGAGCTTCTCCTCCCGAGCCGCGGCCTGTGCCGCTTCCTGTTGGGCGACCGCGAGTTCGTCCTGCGCCGCACGCAGCTCGGCGGCGATCGAGCCGGCCTCGTCCTTGGCGCTCGCGAGCTTCGACTCCAGGGCGCCGATATCGGCGGCGCGGGCGCCGGCCACCGAGAGCAGGCAGATCAGAACCAGGGCTGTCAGCAGCTTGGCCGGCACAAAGCAGGCCAGGCTACAGCGTTTTGTTAGCGAACCCTCATGAGTTGACCATAAGGTGCAACGGAACCTGCAGCGTCGCTCAGCCCTCGGGAACGTTGCGGGTCGCCGCCAGGTAGGCGGCCCCGGCGGCGATGCCGGCCACGGCTGCAACGCCGATCCCGACCCGGATCTGGCGCTTGTAGCGGCGCCGCAGGTAAGCGAGCGAGAAGCGGATTGCGGCACGGCCGAGACGGTTGTACATCGCTACTCCTCCTTCCCCCGTTGGCGGATCCGGTGGGCGAGCCGCGACTGCAGCGACCAGAGCTCTATGAAGCCGGGCGAGGCGCTTTGCGAGAACAGGCCGCCGGACTCGGCAAAGGAGGCGAGGTCGGCGTCGTAGACCGCGTTCGGCGAGCTGCGGGTGACGACCCGGACGCTGCCTTTGTAGAGCTTGAGGCCGATCGTGCCGGTCACCTGGGAGTTTGCCGAGTCCATGAAGGCGTCGAGATCGCCGCGCAGCGGCTCCCACCAGAGCCCGGCGTAGACGAGGTAGGCCCAGTGCCGGTCGAGGTCGGACTTGAACTGGTTCTGGTGGATCGTCGAGACCAGCTTCTCGAGCTCCTGGTGGGCGGTGAGGAGGATCGCCGCGGCCGGCGCCTCGTAGATGTCGCGGACCTTGAGCCCGACGATCCGGTCCTCGATGTGGTCGACGATGCCGACCCCGTGGCGGCCGCCGATCTCGGCAACCCTTTCGAGCAGGTCGACGAGGCCGAGGCGCTCGCCGTCGACCGCGACCGGGACGCCGGCCTCGAAGGTGACCGCGATCGCCTGCGGCTCGTCGGGTGCCTCCTCAGGCCTGGTGACGAGCTGGAAGACGTCGTCCTCGGGCGCGTGCTCGAGGTCCTCGATCCAACGCCCCTCCGACGAGCGCCCCCAGAGGTTGTCGTCGATCGAGTAGGGCGTCACCTCGGTGCCGCCCTTGACCGGGATCCCGTGCTCGCGCGCGTAGGCGATCTCCTCCTCGCGCCCCATCTGCCAGGAGCGGACCGGCGCGATCGTCTTCAGCTCCGGAGCCAGGGTCGCGACGGTGGCCTCGATCCGGACCTGGTCGTTGCCCTTGCCGGTGCAGCCGTGGGCGATCGTGTCGCAGCCCGAGCTGCGGGCGTGATCGACGGCGAGCTGGGCGATCAGCGGTCTCCCCAGCGCGGTGAACAGCGGGTAGCCGCCGCCATAGAGGGCGTTGGCCTTGATCGCGGGGACGAGGAACTCCTCGGCGAACTGCTCGCGGGCGTCGACCACGTGACACTCGAGGGCGCCCAGCCGCTTCGCCTTCTCGGCGATCACCTCGTAGTCCTCGCCGGGCTGCCCGAGGTTCACCGTCAGGCAGACGACCTCTGCCTCATAGGAGTCCTGGATCCACTTCAGCATCACGCTCGTGTCGAGCCCGCCCGAATAGAGCAGGAGCACGCGATCGACGGCCGCGGGGTCGGCCTCGTAGCTGGCGGTCGGCTTGTCCTCTAACGGGTTGGCGCCCATGGGTCGCGGGAGTTTCGCATGGCCCGGCCGATCCGCGAGCGGACGATGAAAAGCTAGGGAGCTTCGATTCCCCCGCTCCCGCCTTCTTCGGCGGGGGTGGTCGGAGTCGTCGTCGTGGTCGTCGGCTCCGTCGTCGTCGTTTCGGTCGTCGTCGGCTCGGTCGTCTCCGTGGTCTCGGTCGACTCCGTCGTCGGCTCGGTCGTCTCCGTCGTTTCGGTGCTCGTCGTTTCCGAGGAGATCGTCGCGCTGGAGTCGCTGTCACCGCCGTCGTCGCCGGCGATGACGACGACCGCGATCAGGAGGCCGACGATCACCGCGACCAGGCAAGCCACGACCAGCCGCATGTTGCCGTGCGGGTGGTGGTCGCCGCCGTTGCCGCCGTCGGGCTGGCCCATGAGTCGAGTCGGGTCGTCGTGCATTCGCTACTCCTCCGGTCCGAGAATCGCGTCGAGGATCTCACCTGTGTCCTCGATCTCGAAACCGCTTCGCAACCGCATCTCGATCTCCTTCCGGCTGCTGCCGGAGACCGCCATCTGGGTGGCCAGCAGGCGTGCCGCTGCCGAGCCCTCCTGCTTCGAAGGAACAGCCCGAACGTGTCCGGCGGGGCCCTCGGCCTCCTCCGAAGGAGTCTGATTGCGATCGTCGTCGGCCGAGTGCAGGGCTTCGCCATCAGCTGCCACCTCCTCCGCTTCGGGTCCGGGGGCGGCAGTGGTGGGAATCGAACGAAGAACGGTCTCGGTGGAATCGGGGGTGCCGCTGCGGCCCTCCAGCTCATCCGCCGTCTCGCGCAGGCGCTCGGCGACGATCCGGTCGGCGCGGGCCTTTGCTTCCTCCAGGTAGCGCTGCGCCTCCTTCTCGGCGTCGTCGATGACGCTCAGGGCGGCGCGCTCGGCCGCGTCGACTATCACCGCCAGGCGCTCGGCGGCCTTGACGGAGGGACGTGACGGCTCGGGAGGCAGCTTCTCGGAACTCATGCGGGCGTAGCTTAGAGCGCCTCGGCGAGAGATTGGCCGATCAGGGCGACCGCACGCTCGACCTGCTCGGCATCGACGATCAGCGGTGGCAGCAGCCGCACCGTGTCGGGAGCGGGCACGTTGACGATGAGGCCACGGTCGAGAAGGTCGGCACCGATCGCCGCGGCGTCGATCCCCTCGGCGAGGCCGACTCCGATCATCAGGCCCTTGCCGCGGACCTCGACCACCCCATCGAGGGCACCGAGGCCCTCGCGCAAGGCGCTTCCGTGCTCGCGGACCTGGCGCAAGAGGTCGGGCTCGTCGACGATGTCGAGGACCGCCAGGGCGGCGGCGGAGGCGACCGGGCCGGCGGCGAAGGTGGAGCCGTGGTCGCCGGGCTCGAGCACCTCGCCCGCCTCGGGGTCGGTGACGCAGGCGCCGATCGGGAAGCCGCCGCCGAGTGCCTTGGCGCTGGTCATCACGTCCGGGCGCACCGGGCTCTGCTCGTAGGCCCACAGCGAGCCGGTCCGCCCGACCCCGGTCTGGATCTCGTCGAGGATCAGCAGCGCCCCGGCCTCGTCGCAGGCCTCGCGCGCCGCGAGCAAGGTCGCGTCGGAGATCGGGTGGATGCCGCTCTCCCCCTGGATCGGCTCGATCAGGACCGCCGCGGTGCGCTCGCCGACGGCCTCGCGGAGAGCGTCGGCGTCGTCGCGGGGGACCGAGCGGAAGCCGGGCAGCATCGGCCCGAGGGCCTCGTTGCGGGCCATCGCCGGGGTCGCCGCCAGAGATCCGTAGGTGCGGCCGTGGAAATCGCTCTCGAAGCTGACGATCTCCGGCTCGGAGACGCCGCGGCGGTGGGCGTGCTTGCGGGCGATCTTGATCGCGCACTCGTTGGCCTCGGTGCCCGAGTTGGCGAAGAAGACGCGGCCTCCGAGGCTGCCGTCGGAGAGGCGCTCGGCGAGGCGGACCATCGGCTCGGTGTAGAAGAGATTCGAGGTGTGCATCAGGCGTCCGGCCTGCTCGCGCACCGCCTCGACCACGTCCGGGTGGCAGTGGCCGACCGAGCAGACCGAGATCCCGGTCAGGAAGTCGAGGTACTCCCTGCCCTCGGTGTCCCAGAGGACCGCGCCCTCGCCGCGAACGAACTCGACCGGCGCCCGCTTGTAGGTGCGCATCAGGTAGCGCTCCTCGAGTGCCTGCAGGTCGGTCAGGTTCACGGCGTCACCATCGTGCCGATGCCGGCGTCGGTGAAGAGCTCGAGCAGAAGGCTGTGCGGCTTGCGGCCGTCGACGATGTGGGCCGACTGCGAACCGCCGCTGATCGCGTCGACGCAGGCGGTCAGCTTCGGCCGCATGCCGCCGTCGATGCCGGCCAGGCGCTCCTCGACCTCGGCGACCGTGGCGCGGGAGATCAGCGAGCCCTCGTCGGCGGGGTCCTCGAGCCAGCCGACGACGTCGGTGAGGAAGATCGCCTTGTGGGCGCCGAGCGCGGCCGCGACCTTGCCGGCGGCCTCGTCGGCGTTGACGTTGTAGGCCTGGCCGTCGCGGTCGGAGGCGGCGGAGGCGATCACCGGGATGTAGTCGGCGGCGATGTGGTTGAGGACGTCGACGTCGACCCGCTCGATGTTGCCGACGAAGCCGACCTGCTCGGCGTTCGCGACCGGCGCCACCTCGAACAGGGAGCCGTCCTGGCCGGAGAGGCCGACCGCCGGCTGCCCCTGGCGGTTGATCCGCTGGACGATGTCGGAGTTGAGCTTGCCGAGCAGGACCATGCTGGCGACCTCGACGGTCTCCGCGTCGGAGACCCGCAGGCCCTCGTGGAAGCGGACCTCGAGCCCCAATTTCTCCATGTACTCGGTGATCTCCGGGCCGCCGCCGTGGACGACGACCGGGTTGAGGCCGACGTACTTGAGCAGGACCACGTCACGGGCGAAGTCTTCGCGGAGGGTCTCGTCTCGCATCGCGGCGCCGCCGTACTTGATGACGACGGTGCGGCCGTGAAACTCCCTGATGTAGGGGAGCGCCTCCAGCAGGGTGTCGACGTTCGTGCTCACGCTCGGTCCTCTCTCAGGTCGTGTACTCGGCATTGATCCTCACGTACTCGTAGCCCAGGTCCGAGAACCAGACGTGGGCGGTACCCTCGCCGCGATCGAGCCTCAGCCCAATCTCGGCTTCCGGTGCCCCCGAACCGAGCTCGGTCGCGTCGATCGAGTCGGCGCCGATCTCGTCGAGATCCTCGCCCGCCAGCGCCATCCCGGCGGCCTGGGCGATCCGGCCCCAGTTCGGGTCGCGCCCGTAGAGGGCGGTCTTGACCAGCGGCGAGTTGGCGATCGTGCGGGCGACCCGCTCGGCCTCGGCGTCATCGGCGGCGCCGGTGACGGCGACCCTTGCGATTCGGGCGGCGCCCTCGCCGTCGGCGATGATCTCGATCGCCAGCTGCAGCAGGACCGCCTTCAGCAGCCCCTCGGGCAGCGGCTCGCCGGCGGCGCCGGTCGCCTGCAGGACCACCGTGTCGTTCGTGCTCATCTGGCCGTCGACCGAGATTCGCTCGAAGGACTCGGCGGCGGCGGCGCGCAGGGCGGCGTCGGGGTCGGCAACGACGGCGTCGGTCTGGACGAAGCAGAGCATCGTCGCGAAGCCGGGCATCATCATCCCGGCGCCCTTGGCCTGGGCCGAGAGCGTCACCCCGCCGACCTTCACGGTGCAGCTCTTCGGCCAGCGGTCGGTGGTCAGGATCGCATCGGAGAAGTCCATCCCGCCCTCCTCGCTCATGCCCGCGGCGGCCTCGCCGATGCCGCCGAGGACGGCGTCGATCGGCAGCGGCACGCCGATCATCCCGGTCTCGGCGACCGCGACCAGCTCCGGCGCGATCCCGAGCCGAGAACCCGCCTCCTCGCACATCGCCCAGGCGTCGGCGAGCCCCTGCTCGCCGGTCTCGGCGTTGGCGTTGCCGGCGTTGACGACCGCGGCCCGGACCGCCCCGCGCCGGACCCGGTCGCGGCAGATCCGCACCGGCGCCGCCGCCGAGGCGTTGCGAGTCAGCAGCACCGCCGAGGTGACCTCCTCCGCACCCACATAGGCGAGCAGGCCGACGTCGGTCTTGCCGCCGCCCTTCAGCCCGCAGTGGGCCGAGCCGGCCCGGAACCCGGGTGCGAGCCGCGCCGGGTCGAGCTCCTCGACACCGTCGGGTGCCTCGACCCAGCGCGACCTGAAGAAGCGATCACCCGGAGTGCTCCGCTTCGCGTCGGCTTCCGGGGCACTCATCTCAAGCCCGTCGTCTCGTCGAGCCCGAGCATCAGGTTCAGGTTCTGGACACCCTGGCCGGAGGCGCCCTTCCAGATGTTGTCGATCGCGGCGAAGGCGATCGCGTGGCCGCGCTCCTCGATGGTGACGTAGACGTGGCACTCGTTCGTCTCGCGGACGGAGCGGAGGTCCGGCGGGCCATCGAGCACCCTGACGAAGGGCTCACCCGCATAGCGCTCGCGATACAGGTTCCGGGCCGCCTCCTTCGAGATCGGCTCCGAGAGCCGGGCGAAGCAGGTCGCGAGCTCGCCCTGGTCGAGCGGCAGCAGGTGCGGGACGAAGGCGACATGGGCCTCGCTGCCGAGCGCCGCCAGCTCCTGCTCGATCTCGGGCCGGTGGCGATGCCCCTCGGTCTTGTAGGGGAAGGCGTTCTCGGTCATCGCCGTGAAGTGGACGGTGTCGTCACTGCTGCGCCCGTAGCCGGAGGTGCCCTGCATGGCGGAGACGAACGCCTCCTCGACCAGGCCGCGTTCGGCCAGCGGCGCAAGGGCGAGCAGGCTCGCGGTCGGGTAGCAGCCCGGCGTCGCGACCAGCGCGGCCTCGCGCAGCTGGTCTCGGTAAAGCTCGGTGAGCCCGTAGACGGCGCCCTCGAGCAGCTCCGGCGCCCCGTGGGGCCCGTACCAGCGCTCGTAGGTCGGCAGGTCGCGGAGGCGGAAGTCGGCCGAGAGGTCGACGACCAGCACCCCGAGCCCCCGCAGCTCGGCGACGGTCGGGGCGGCGGCGCCGTGCGGATAGGCGACGATCGCGGCGTCGACCTGCTCGATCGTGTCGAGATCGAGCTCGGTCAGCTCGATCGGTACCCGATAGCGCGGGTAGAGATCCTCGAGCCGCTTGCCGGCGTCGCTGCGCGACGTCGCGGCGACCAGCTCCAGCTTCGGGTGGCGCCAGACGATCTGCGCCGCCAGCGCCCCGGTGAACCCGGAGGCGCCGGCGACCAGCACCCGGGCGACGGGCTCGCCGTCGAGCGGTTGGATCGGCGCCTCAGCCACGAATCGACCCTCCGATCTCCCCGAGCCCGGCCTCGATCGCGGCGCGCAGCGTCGCGACCTCGTCCTCGGCGAGGGTGCGGTCGAAGGCGGCCAGCTCCAGCCGCAGGGCGAGGCTCTTGCTGCCCTCCCCCACCTGCTCGCCGGTGTAGAGGTCGAAGACGTCGATCGATGCGAGCAGGTCGCCGGCGGCTGCCTCGACCGCCGCGGCTACCCGGGCCGCCGTCACCTCGTCGGGGACGACGACGGCGAGGTCCTGGCGGACGCTCGGGAACGGGCTGACGTCGGCGAAGACCTCCTCGCCGGCGCCGGCGGCCGCGACCAGAGCGGCGAGATCGACCTCGAAGCCGACCGCTGACTCGATGTCCCAGGCCCGGCAGACGAGCGGGTGGATCTCGCCGATCCAACCGCCGGGCGAGCCGTCGATCCCGATTCGGGCGGCCCGGCCCGGGTGGAGGAACGGCTCGGGGGACGCCTCGAGGGCGACCGCGGTCCCGAGCTGGCCGGCCAGCCCTTCGAGGACGCCCTTGAGGGTAAAGAAGTCGGAGTCGATCGCGGTCCCGCGCCACGAGGCGGGGACGGATGCCCCGACCTCGAGGGCGCCGACCCGGTGGGGCTCGGCAAACGCCGCCCCCCTCTCCCCCACGAACTGCCCAGCCAGCGGGTCGATGGGCCGAATTGTCGGCTCGGGCTGGACATTTCGGCCCGTCGGCGGCTGGTTCAGGTAGACGCGGCCGGACTCGAAGAGGGCGACGTGGTCGATGTCGCGGGCGAGGTTGCCGCGGGCGGCGTCGAGCAGCGAGCCGAGCAGGGTCGTCCGCATCACCGACTGCTCCTCGGAGAGCGGGTTGGCGAGGACGACCCCCTGGCCGCGGCCGTCGTCTGGGGGGATCCGCAGCCGAGCAGGCTCGCCCGGGTCGGTGAAGCTCCAGCCGACGACCTCGTCGAAGCCGAGGTCCCGCATCGTGTCCTCGGCGCGGCGGCGCAGGCGCTGCTCGCGGCTGAGCCCGCCGACCTGGCCGGAGGTGCTCGGCAGGGTCGAGGGCAGGTTCCCGTCGAGCCCGTGGATCCGCCCGACCTCCTCGACCAGGTCGACCTCGCGGGTGACGTCGTAGTGGCGATCCGGTGGCACGGTGACGTCGAGGGCCCCGTCGCCGAGCTCGACCCCGAACCCGAGCCGCTCCAGGTATGCGGCCTGGTCCTCGAGCCCGATCTCCATCCCCAGCAGGCCGCTGACCCGCGAGCTCCGCAACGTCAGCCGGGTCGGATCGGGCTCCCCGGCGGAGACGTCGATCGTCCCGGGGACCAGCGTGGCGTCGCAGAGCTCGACCATCAGCCGCGAGGCGATCCGCTGGCCGCGCATCGCCAGCTCGGGGTGCAGCTGCTTCTCGAAGCGCGACGATGCCTCTGAGCGCAGGCCCAGCTGGCGCGAGGTGCGAAGAATGTTGGTCCCGTTCCAGTTGGCGACCTCGAGCAGGACGCTGGTCGTCGCCTCGGAGACCTCGGAGACCTGGCCGCCCATGATCCCGGCGATCGCGGTCGGGCCGTTGGCGTCGCAGACCAGCACCGTCTCGGCATCGAGCGTCCTCGCGACCCCATCCAGCGTC
>DATDCK010000045.1:0-44947 GCA_036524375.1 Solirubrobacterales bacterium
CGCCGCCCCCTTGCCGTTGCCGGCCTCGCGAATCGCGGCCGTCGCGACGGCCCTGATTGTCTCCGCCCCGAGCTCACGCGCGAGCCGCACCTGGGTGGCGACGACCTCCGCAACCTCCTCGATCTTCTCGGGGACGATCGCCCCGTCCCCGTCGAGAGCCTTGTTGATGCGCGTGTAGGCGCGCTGCTCCATGACCTTTTTCAACTGGCCATCGACGGGCTCGGCGACGAGCACGCGGGTCGTGTTGGAGCCGATGTCGATCGCGGCGCAGAGCATCCCGGGGACACCATCCATGTTCCCAAACGATTCGGATCTCAATCGGCTGCGAAGCCGCAAACGAGGAGAACTAGGCTGGATGCGAGGCGTCCTCGAACTCCCGGAAGAGGCCGGTGACGACGAACGCGACCTGCTCGCCGATGTCAACGGCGTTATCCGCGATCCGCTCGATCGCGCGGGCGGCTAGCAGCATCGTCATCGCCCACTCGCGGCTGTCGAGGTCTTCGCCGATCTCGATCGCGAGGCGAAAGCAGTCGCGATTGAGATTGTCGACGACGTCGTCCTGGCGGACCAGGTCGCGGGCCATCTCGACGTCACGCTCGAGGAAGGCGCGCTTTGCCTGACCGATCAGGGTCTTCGTCTGGCGCCCCATGGTGAGAATCAGCTTCACCATCTCCTCGTCGGCCGGGGGCTCGTTGCCCGACAGCGGGATCATCTTGCAGATATTCACGCACTGGTCACCCATCCGCTCGACGTTCTTGAGCACATGAAGAAGGGCCGAGATCAGGCGCAGGTCTGTCGCCACCGGCGACTGGGTGGCCAGCAGTGTGATCAGCGCCTGGTGCACCTCCAGGTAGCGGCCGTCGATGCGGTCGTCGTCGGCAACCACCAGCTGGGCGAGCTCGACGTCCTGGTGCTCGACCGCCTCCAGGGTTCTCTCGAGGGCACCGTTGACGAGGTCGAGTCCGCCCAGGGCGCTTGCCTCGAGCTTTTCGAGATCCTCCTGGTAATAGACCCGAACCGGTTCCGCCATCAGCCGACTTTCCCGGAGACGTAGTCCTCGGTGCGCTTGTCGGTCGGGTTGGTGAAGATCTTCTCGGTCTCGTCGTACTCGACCAGGCGACCCCAGCGGGTGTCCTCGGTGGCCTCGACCTCGACCATCAGGAAGGCAGTGCGGTCGGAGACACGCGCCGCCTGCTGCATGTTGTGGGTGACGATCACGATCGAGAACTGCTCTTTGAGCTCGATCATCAGGTCCTCGATTTTCCCGGTCGAGATCGGGTCCAGCGCCGAGCACGGCTCGTCCATCAGGATCGTGTCGGGCTGAACGGCGATGCAGCGGGCGATGCACAGTCGCTGCTGCTGGCCGCCGGACATCCCGAAGGCGTTGTCGTCGAGGCGGTCCTTGACCTCGTCCCAGAGCGCGGCGCTCCGCAGCGCGTTCTCGACCGTCTCGTCGAGCCCCTCCTTGTTGCCGAGGATGCGCGGGCCGAAGGCGACGTTGTCGTAGATCGACTTCGGGAACGGATTCGGTTTCTGAAAGACCATTCCGATCATCTTGCGAGCCTGGACCGGGTCGACGTTCGGCCCGTAGAGGTCCTCGCCGTGGTAGAGCAGCTCACCCCGGACTTCGGCGCCGGGGATCAGGTCGTTCATCCGGTTCAGGCACCGCAACAGAGTGCTCTTGCCGCAGCCCGAGGGACCGATCAGGGCGGTGACATCGTTGCGGGCGACGTCCATCGTCACCCCTTTGACCGCGGTGACGCCGCTGTAGTGGACGTCCACGCCCTTCAGCTCGAACACCTTCTCCTTGGTGCCGCCGCTACCGCCGGAGCGGAATTTGGGCCGCACCGCGATCGCAGCGCGATCGGCCGCGGCCTCGCGCGTCTCCCTCGATGTCTCCGGTCTACTCTCGTCCTGCATCATCCGCTCGCTCAAGATAGATCACCTACCACCTCTGCTCGTAACGATTTCGTAGCCAGATCGCGAACGAGTTCATCGCGAGCAGCACGACCAGCATGACGATGATTCCCGCCGCGGCCAGGGTCTGGAACTCCTCTTGGGGACGCAGCGCGTAGTTGAAGATCTGCACGGGGAGCGCCGAGTAGCCGTCGGCCCCGAACGGGGTCGGGTCGAAGGTGACGAAGACGGTGGCGCCGACCAGTAGCAGCGGCGCCGTCTCTCCCAGCGCCCTCGAGACGGCGAGGATGACGCCCGTCGCGATCCCCGGGATCGAGGCCGGCAGAACCTGACGGCGGATCGTCTGCCATTTGGTCGCGCCGAGCGCCAGCGACCCCTGGCGGATCGAATCGGGGACGGCCCGGATCGCCTCGCGGGCGGCGATGATCACCATCGGCAGGACCAGGAGGCCGAGGGTCAGGGCGCCGGCGGCGAGGATGAAGCCGAGGTCGAGCGGGCCGCGGACGATGAACGCCAGTCCGAGGATTCCGTAGATGATCGAGGGGACCGCGGCGAGGTTCTGGATGTTTATCTCGATCAGCTTGTTCCACCAGCGCTCCTTGTCGGCGTACTCCTCGAGGTAGAGCGCGGCGCCGATCCCGACCGGGACGACGAAGACGATGACGCCGGCGATCAGCTCCATCGAGCCGATGATCGCCGGGCGATAGCCCGCTTTCTCCGGGAACGCGGTCGAGGGTGGGTTGGTGATCAGGTTGGTGCTGAGCGCGGGGGCGCCTTTGATGAACGCCTGGATCAGCAGGGCGACGAGCCCCGCCAGCGCGATCAGGACCGCGAGCAACAGGAGGCCGGCGAAGATCGTGTTGCGCAGCACGTCGCGACGCGGCTGCTCCTTCAGCATCGCCGTGGTCGTCGCCCGGGCGCCGGCGACCGCGAGGCGGTTGCGGGCCGCGCCCGCGCCCTCGATCACTCGTAGACCTCGCGGTACCTGCGGACCAGGCGGATCGCGATCACGTTCATGACCAGGGTCATGAGGAAGAGCACGGTGCCGACCGCGAAGACCGATTTGTAGTCGATCGAACCGGCGGGAATGTCTCCTGTGGCGGTGACCGCGATGTAGGAGGTCATCGCCTGGATCGACTCGACCGGGTTGAAGGTCGCCTGCGGGGTCGAGCCGGCGGCGAGGACGACGATCATCGTCTCGCCGAGCGCCCGCGAGATCGCCAGGACGATCGAGGCGACGATCCCCGAGAGCGCCGCAGGGAAGACGACCCGGACCGCGACCTTCATTTTGGTCGCGCCCAGCGCGTAGGCGCCTTCGCGGAGCCCGCGCGGGACCGCCGACATCGCGTCCTCGGATATCGAGGCGATGATCGGGACGACCATCAGGCCGATCCCGAGCGCCGCCGCCAGCGCCATGAACGGCTTGCCTTCGGCGCCGCCGAGGAACTCGCCCGGCCAGAGCGGCTGGATCACCGAGGGAAGGATGAAGCTGACCGCGAAGAAGCCGATCGCGACGGTCGGGATCCCGGCGAGGATCTCGAGCACCGGCTTGATCGTCTTGCGCACCTTCGGGTGCGCGTACTCGCTCAGGTAGACCGCCGAGCCGAGCCCGACCGGAATCGCGAAGAGCATCGCCCAGAGGGTCACGTTGAGGGTGCCGACGACGATCGCGAGGACGCCGAAGCTGGGCGGTTCGAACTGCGGGGTCCAGTCGGTGCCGAAGAGGAAGTCGCCGATCGGCACCACCTCGAAGAAGCCGATCGTCGGCCCGACCAGGGAGATGACGATCGCGGTCGTGGTCAGGACCGAGAGGATCGCGCACATGGCGAGAAGGCCTTGAATGACCTTCTCGCCATAGCGCGGACTTTGAGCCTGGAGCACGTGGCTCCCAGGTCGGCTAGGCGCCGGCCTTCTGAGCAGCGGCTTCCGACTCGGTCAGCTGCTCTTCGGTGAGCGGGACGAAGCCGACTCCTTCGGCGACACCCGTCGCGTTCTCGAGGTAGTACTCGACGAACGCTTTCACCTCGGGCCTCTTCAGAGCGGCATCGCTCGGGTAGATCAGCAGCGGCCGGCTGAGCGGAGCGTAAGAGCCGTCCTGGGCCGTTTCGACCGAGGGGCCGACGCAGCCTTTGCCGTTGTCGACTTCCAGCGCTTTCAGCTTGCCTTCGTTCTCCGTGTAGTAGGAGAAGCCGGCGTAGCCCATGCCGCCGGGCGAGCCCTCGACACCGGTGACGGTGGCGTTGTCGCTCTCGCCGACGTTGTTGTAGTCCTTGCGCGTCGAACCCTCCTCACCGTTGATTTCTTCGGTGAAGTAGTCGAACGTGCCCGAGTCGGTGCCCGGGCCGTAGAGGGCGAGCTCCTCGTCGAAGTCCTCTTTGACGTCGGGGATTTCACTCCAGTTGGAGATCTTCGAGTCGGGGCCCCAGACGGCCGAGAGCTGGTCGACCGTGAGACAGCTGACCGGGTTCTCGTTGTTGATCATCACCGTCAGGGCGTCGGTGGCCACGTGAACGTCCTCGTAGCCGATGCCCTCCTTCTTGCAGGCTTCTTCCTCTTCCGGCTCGATCGCACGGGAGGCGTCGCTGATGTCGGTCTCGCCGGCGCAGAATTTTTCGAAGCCGCCGCCGGTCCCGGCCGTGCCGACCGTGACCCGGACGCCCGAGTTTTCGTTCTGGAATTCCTCGGCGATCGCTTCGGTAAGAGGCGCGACCGTGCTCGATCCGTCGATGCGGATCGTGCCGGAGAGGTCTTCCCCGCCGCCACCGCCGCCGGTCGTGTCGTCGTCGCTGCTGCCGCAGGCCGCGACTCCTAATGCCAGGACGGCAACGGAGGCAATGACCATGAGCCACTTGGAGCTAGTCACTCGATGTCTCCTTATCGTTCGTTACACATCGGGTCTGCGGTCGGACGACCGCTCGTGCGCCACACTCTCAGCGGCCCATGGCAAGCTTGTTACCTGCCTGTATCGAAGTTGTAAAAAAGATGTAAAAGGCTCAGTCATCGGGGGCGAAGCGGTAGCCGATCCCGTTGTGGGTGTGGATCAGGGAGCGGTTGGGGAGCGCCCGGCCGAGCTTCTGTCGCAGGCGGCTGACGTAGACGTCGACCGAGCGGTCGGCCCGACTCGGGGTTCCCCCCCAGACTTCCGAGTAGAGCTCCTCCCTGGTCATGATCCGCTGCGGGTGCGAAGCAAGGGTCGTGAGCAGCTGCAACTCCCGCACGGTCAGGCTCAGCGGGCGGCCGTCGACCAGAGCGGCGTGCTCCTCCGGGCGGATCTCCAGCGTCATCGCCGCAGACCTTCACCGGCGGGCGAAGCTCAGCGGTTACGCGGCCGTGAAGCTCTTGTGAACGGCTTGTGAACCGTCGTCGACGGGAGCAGCCGCGGCGGGCGCCTCGGCCGGGGCCTCCGGCGGATCGCCGGCGAGCGCCGACTCCGGGTCGAAGCGATAGCCGACCCCGAAGTGGGTGTGGATGTAGCTCCAGCCCGGCGAGCGCTTCTCCAGCTTCTGTCGCAACTTGCGGATGAAGACGTCGACCGAGCGGTCACCGTGGGCCATCGCGTAGCCCCAGACCCTTTGGTAGATGGCCTCGCGCTCGAGCACCTGGCCCTCGGCCTCGGCGAGGAGCTGCAGCAGCTCGAACTCGCGCCGGGTCAGGTCGAGGCTGGAGCCGGCGACAAAAGCTTGGAACTGGTCCGAGCGGATCTCCAGCTCGCCGGCGGTGAGCGGGCCCGACTCCTCGTCGTTGCGGACCCGGCGGCGGCGGCGCGCAACCGCTTCGATCCGGGCGATGACCTCCTCCGGGTGGCAGGGCTTGGAGATCCAGTCGTCGACGCCGAGCCGCAGGCCGCGGACACGCTGGGCGACGGTCGAGCGGCCGGTGCAGACGATCACGCCGAGGTCGGGCAGCATCCCGCAGACGCGCTCGATGTAGCCCCAGCCGTCGTCGCCGAGCACGGCAGGGTCGAGGACGATCGCGTTCAACTTCATCGCGACCAGCTCCTCCGGCGGTATCGCGCTGGTCGTCTGGCGCTGTTGCCAGCCCGCGGCCTCGATGCGCTTGGAGAGCACGGTGACGAAACCGCTGTCGTCGTCGATAACCGCGAG
Source organism: Solirubrobacterales bacterium (assembly GCA_036524375.1). Lineage (GTDB taxonomy): Bacteria > Actinomycetota > Thermoleophilia > Solirubrobacterales > 70-9 > VRUE01. The sequence continues at coordinate 6,021 of DATDCK010000045.1, forward strand.
CCTGATGGTCTGCCCCGGGTTCAAGTCATTGCAGTGTATGCGAGCGAAGGGGCGGGAATGGGGGCAAAAGCCCTGCGTTCACAGGATTTTCACAGCCGCCTGGGTGCAAATTGCGGTTTTCCGCGATTCGCCCCGCTTATCCGGATGTTCACCGCGTGGCCAGCGCACCCGACGACACTCATCCCTCACGAGATTCCTCTCTCGTTCGCGAACGGCCCATCTGCCCCGGGCCGTTCGCTCTTTTACGGGTGCTAGATTCCCCGAAGATGAGCCGACCAAGCCGAGCATCGATCGTGGTCAGCGCCCTCTGCGCGACCGCCGCATCCCTGCTCCTGCTGGCGCCGGTGGCGCTGGCCGAGAACGGTGTCGGCCTCGCCGGCCCGACCACCGACAAGACGGTGACCTTCTTCTGCTTCGGCGTCATTGCCTTCTTCGCCGCCCTTCCGATCGTCCTCACCCTGATCCAGAGCAGGCTCGAAAAGCGCAAGGATCAGCGCCAGAGCGATCTCGAACGCTACAGCTGAGCCCGCTCCGGGCTTCCGTCCTTCCCCTCAGTCCAGCCGGAAGCCGCTCAAGAGGCGTTTCTCGCTCTCGCCCTCGATCCGGGCGACGACTTCGACCCTGCCCTCGAGCGGGGTGCCGCGGATCTTGGTCGCCAGCAGGTCGTCGACCTGGAAGATGCCCGCCGAGTTGTTGAGCTCGATCTCGATCCGGACGGGGCGCTCGTCACCCGCCTCGATCGTGACCTGGTCGACGGCGGCGGCGGAGATCGAGTGGATCCCTTCCTGCCCGGCCTCGATCGGGATCCGGGTGCGGCCCTGGGCCATGTCGAGCGCGTCGGCGACGCGGACGACCCCGGCCTCGACGGTGTAGGGCTCGCCGCGGCGACGGTGGCCGATGATCGCGTGGAGGATCTCGGCGGCGACGATCGTCCGCTGCGGCTCTTTGTACGCCCCGGCAAGCAGTCTTTCCAGGGCGCCGTTGGCGAGGAAGAGGCTGTAGGCCTCGTGGTCGGCGCGGTGGATCGACATGCCGACGTCGTGGAGGAGGGCACCCCCGGCGACGACGACCTCGGCGTCGCGGTCCGACATCCCATGGTCGGTGACGACGCTCGGCTCGACCCCGCCCTTGACCAGCAGCCGCAGCAGCCGCAGGCTGATGTTGAGCACGATCTGCATGTGGACCCACGAGTGGTCCGACATCCCGAGGCGCTCGGCGTGGACCTGGGCCATGTACCACCAGGCGCGCACTTGGTCGTCCTCGTTGGCCGCATCGAGGAAGGCCTCGAGCCTGCGGTTGCCCCTGGTCGGGGCGCGGACGTGCGCCTCGGCGACGGCCTCGCGCGGCGGTTTGCGCTGTGGCCCCGCCGCCGCCGGGGTGGGGACGCGCTGCTCGTCCTCGTCCCGCCCCTTCGTGTCGTCGCTCATCGTGGGCCCGACTCTAGCCGCCGGGCCGAACGCCTAGCCGCAGACGGGCCAGGGGCTGGAGCCGGACTGCGCGTAGAGAAGCGCGGCGCGGTAGTCCTGCTCGGCCTCGGGTGCGGCTGCCGGGTCGCCGCTGCCGCCAACCGATTCCCAGGTGCCGTAGTCGAACTGGTACTTGCCGCGGTAGCTGCCGTCGGAGGAGACCGCGGTCGGGTCGCCGCCGGACTCGCAGAGGCCGATCGCCTCCATCGTCTCCGGGGTGACGCCGGCGGGCAGGCTGGCGAACAGCTCGCGCTGCTCGCGGCGGGCCTCGGCGCGCCGTTCGACGGCCATTCGGTGCTTGACGACGCGGATCGTGCGGTGGAAGCGAGCCAGGGGCGGAGCCACCTCGGTCACCGAGATCGCCTCGGCGTCGGAGAGACCGATCGAGGGCTCGTCGCCGGACTCGGCGATCGCGGAGGCGCCGGGGACGGCGATCGCCGCGGCTGCCAGGGCAGGGATGAAGTATTTGCGTTTTGTGAGCAAGCGCGGAACCGTGGCGAACATCCCGCCGCTCTTGCGTGACGACGATCACACCCCTCACATACCTGGTGACCATCGCCACAGCTCCAGGCACGAAGTTGCTTCTGCCACTTGGGCGCTGAATGCCTTCACCCGACATTTGCAGGGCATTTCGGGTCCGCCGTCGCCAGCGCCGAATCGGCCGACTGGCTGCCCAGCCAGTTTTTGGCGTAAGGTCCCCGGCATGGAGCAGGCGACCCTCCCCCACCCGCCGGTCGCCGGCCACGCCGGCCTGCCGCCGGGACCGCGGACGCCGGCGGCGCTGCAGGCGATCCGCTACGCGCGAGCGCCGCTCGAGTTCCTCAAAGAGCTGCAGCGGGAATACGGCGACATCTTCACGGTCCGCTTCCCGTTCTTCGGCCGCCTCGTCTACGTCACCCGGCCCGAGCTGGTCAAAGCGGTCTTCACCGGTTCACCGGCCCAGTTCCACGCCGGCGAGGCCAACGCGACCGTACTCGAGCCGGCGCTGGGGCCGCACTCGGTCCTCACCCTCGACGACGAGCCCCACCTGCGCCAGCGCAAGCTTCTGCTGCCGCCCTTCCATGGTGAGCGGATCGAGGCCTACGGAGAGTTGATCCGCGACGTCACCATCGCGGAGATGGAGAGCTGGCCGGTCGGCGAGCCCTTCGCGCTGCGCGACCACACCCAGAGGATCACCCTGGCGGTGATCATGCGGGCCGTCTTCGGGGTCCATGACGAGCGGCGCCTGACCCGCTTCGGGGCGTTGATCGAGACCTTCAGCCGCCGAGTCAACTCGATCATCGCCTTCCCGTTCCTGCGTCGCGACCTCGGCCGGGTCAGCCCCTGGGGCCGGTTCCTGCGCGCCCGCGCCGAGCTCGACGCCTTCATCTACGAGGAGATCGCCCTGCGCCGGGCCGAGGTCACCGCCGGCGCCGAGCACGAAGACATCCTCTCGCTGCTGCTCGAGGCGCGCCACGACGACGGCTCGCCGATGGGCGACGAGGAACTGCGTGACGAGCTCGTAACCGTGCTCGGCGCCGGCCACGAGACCACCGCCACCGGCCTTGCCTGGGCGATGGAGCGCTTGCTGCGCAACCCCGAGGCCCTCGGGCGTTTGCGCGACTCGGTCGCGGCGGGCGAGACCGAATACCTAGACGCGACGATCAAGGAGACGCTGCGGGCGCGCCCGGTGATCGTCGACGTCGCCCGCAAGCTGACCGCGGCCACGACCCTCGACGGCTACGAGATCCCGGCCGGGACCTTCGTCCTGCCCGCGATCGCCGCCCTCCACTACCGCGACGACCTCTTCCCCGACCCCGAGAGCTTCCGGCCCGAGCGCTTCCTCGACGGCAAGGCCGACACCTACGCCTGGATCCCGTTCGGCGGTGGCATCCGCCGCTGCATCGGCGCCGCCTTCGCCGAATTCGAGATGCGGATCGTCCTCCGCGAGTTCGTCGCCCGGGCCGAGCTCAGCGCCCCCGACCCGGCGCCGGAGAAGGTCAAGGTCCGCAACATCACCCTCGCCCCCGGGCGGGGGACCCGGGTCAGGCTCGATCGTCCCCTGACCTGACCCGCTCGCCTCCGGCGACCTGGGCCTCCGCCCCTTCCCACTCGGCGACCAGCTCCTCGACCGCGCGCTTCGCCTTCTCGTGGCGCCGCTCGGCCCGCCGCGCCTTCTCGGCGGTCGCCCAGGCGCCGGGGTCGGCGAGCTCCGCCTCGAGCTCCCGCAACTCGGCTTCGGCCCGCTCGACCTGCTCGGCAAGGCGGCCCGCCCTGCGCGCCGCCTTCTGCGACGGCTTCGCCGAGCTGTAGCGCCCGCCCTTCGCCTTCTCGGGCCTTGCCGCGGCGGTTGCCGCCGCCTCCCGTTCGTCGCGCTCGCGCCGGTAGGCGACCCAGCCGGTCGGGAAGCTCTCCAGCCTGCCGTCCTCGCAGACGATCGTGCGAGAGCCGATCGCCTCCAGCAGGGCGCGATCGTGGGAGACGAGGATCACGGCGCCCTCGTAGGCCGAGAGCGCGTCCTCGAGCGCCTCGCGGCTCTCGACGTCGAGGTGATTCGTCGGCTCGTCGAGGATCAGGACGTTGGCGCCCGAGGAGACCAGGATCGCCAGCGAGAGGCGACGCTGCTCCCCTCCGGAGATGTTGCTGAGTTGCTTCTCGACGTCGGCGCCGGAGAAGAGGAAGCTGCCGAGCAGGTCGCGGGCCTTCTGGCCGTTGAGGCCAGTCTCGCGCTGGGCGGCGGCGAGGACGGTCCCCTCCCCCGCGGCGGTGTCGGCGTGCTGGGAGAGGTAGCCGAGCTTGACGTTGTGGCCGACCCGAACCGAGCCCGCCGCGGGATCCGTGCGGCCACAGAGGGCCGTGATCAGGGTCGTCTTGCCGGCGCCGTTGGGGCCGACGAGGACGACGTGCTCGCCGCGTTCGAGTTCGAGCTCGGCGCCCTCGAGCAGCGTCCGGCCCGGGACCTCGATCGTGGCCCCGACCAGTTTCAGCACGACCCGACCCGGACGCTCCGGCGGCTTGAAGGAGAAGCGCAGGCTGGTGCGGTCGCGCTCTTCGGCCTTCGCCCCATCGCGCTTGATCCTCTCGATCTGCTTCAGCCGCGACTGCGCCTGGCGCGCCTTCGTCGCCTTGTAGCGAAAGCGCTCGACGAATCGCTCCATGCGGGCGATCTCGGCTTGCTGGCGGTCGATCGCCTTGCCGAGCGCGATCTGCCGCGCCGCCTGCTCCTTGCGCCAGGCGTGCCAGGGACCGGCGAAGAACCGCGCCCGCTGCGCCTCGAGCTCGAGGACCGAGGTGCCGACCGCCTCCAGGAACCAGCGATCGTGGGCGACCAGCACGACCGCGGCGTCGAGGTCGACCAGATAGCGCTCGAGCCACTCCAGCGAGGGGATGTCGAGGTGGTTGGTCGGCTCGTCGAGCAGGACGAGGTCGGGGCGGGCGGCCAGCACCCGGGCCAGCGAGGCGCGGGTCAGCTCGCCGCCAGAGAAGCTCGAGATCACGCGCCCGGCGTCCTCCTCGTCGAAGCCGAGGCCGCGCAGGACCGCGATCACCCCGTCGCGCCAGCGGTAGCCGCCGCCGTGGTCGAGGCGCTGCTGGGCGGCCGAATAGGCGCTCATCGTCTCCTCGTCGGGCTCGCCCGCCGTCATCTGCTCCTCGAGCCGGGCCAGCTCGGCCTCGGTCTCGAGCATGTCGGCGCGGCCGCTGAAGACGTACTCGCCCAGCGAGACGGTCGAGCGCCGCGGCGGCCGCTGGTCGTGAAGGGCAACCCGGGCGCCTTTCTGGAGAACCAGGCTGCCCGAGTCCGGGGTCAACTCCCCCGCCAGCATCCGCAACAGGGTCGACTTGCCGGCCCCGTTGCGGCCGGAGAGCGTCATCCGCTGGCGCGGCTCGAGCTTGAACGAGACGTCCTCGAACAGGAGCCGGCCGCCGACGTGCATGTCGAGGCTGGTTGCGGTGGCGATGGCCATCTCTGCCTGAACTTAGAGGAAGGCGGACGGCGTAGTCTCAGGCCATGGACAAAACCGAGCTGCGCGCGACCCAGACGCCGTTGAAGGAGCTCTACCAGGAGGAGCCCGGCGCGGCGATGATCACCCTCAGCGCCGACGGGTCGCTCGGCGAGGGGGTCTCCTGCTCGGTCGGGACGGGACGGGCCCTGGCCGAGGCGGGGCTTCACCCGGCGTCGGGCGGCGACGGCACCCTGGCCTGCTCGGGGGACATGCTGCTCGAGGCCCTGGCGGCATGCGCGGGAGTGACGCTCGCGGCGGTCTCGACCTCGCTTGGGATCGAGGTCCGCTCGGGCCGGGTCCACGCCGAGGGGGATCTCGACTTCCGCGGCACCCTGGCCGTCGACCGTGACACCCCGGTCGGCTTTCAGGAGATCCGGCTTCGCTTCGACCTCGACACCGACGCAGGCGAGGAGGAGCTGGCCACCCTGCTGCGCCTCACCGAGCGCTACTGCGTGGTCTTCCAGACGCTCGCCAGCCCGCCACGCCTCTCAGCCGAGGCGATCGCTTCGGCCGATGGCTGACCCGCTCCGACACCTCGGCGAACTGGCCCGGGCGCGGGCGAGGAATCGCACGAGCGAAAGGGACGACAGCCAGTCGCTGGGCGAGCTCGAGGGGCGGCCGGCCGGCATCCCCGACGGCCTCGAGATCGAATGGCTCGGGGTCTCCGGCTACCGCCTAACCTGCGAGGGCAGGACGATCTTCATCGACCCCTACCTCTCGCGGGCGCCACTGCGCAACCTGCTGCTGCGCCGGCCGACCCTGCCCGACCCGGCGGCGCTCGATCGCTTCGCCCACGCTCCCGGGGACGTGGTCGGCGTCCTCGTCGGCCACACCCACTTCGACCACGCGGTCGACGCCCCGGCCATCTCGCGGCGCTTCGGCTGCCCTGCCTACGGCTCGGACTCGCTGGTCAACCTGATGGCGCTGCACGGCCTCGCCGAGCGCGCGGTCGAGGTCGAGCCCTACCGCACCTACGAGCTCGGGCCGTTCGAGGTCGGGTTCACGCCCAGCGTCCACTCGAAGCTGCTGCTCGGCCTCGCCGTCCCCTACGACGGCGCCCTCACCTGCGAGCACCTCGACGCGCTCTCCCCCAACGCCTACCGCTGCGGCCAGGTCTGGGGGATCTCGATCGCGGTGGCCGGGATCCGCCTCTACCACCAGGGCAGCGCCAATCTGCTCGACGACGCCGTCCGCGAGCGCGGCGTCGACGTCTTCCTCGCCGGCGTCGCCGGGCGTAGCTTCACCGACAACTACTGGAAGCGGATCCTGCCGCTGCTGGAACCGCGGACCGTGGTCCCGACCCACTACGACAATTTCTTCCGGCCGCTCGGCAGCGAGCTCGAGTTCGTCGCCAACGCCCAGCTCTCGTCCCTGCCGGAGGAGATCGGCGCGGTCAGCGCCGACATCGGCCTAGCCGCCCTGCCGCGCTCGGACCTCGTCTAGGCGAAGAACTTGGTGGCGATCTGCTCGATCGTCCCCATCGTCCGCATCGTCCAGGGGCCGACCGCCTTCTCGAGCTGCTTCTGGTCGAGATCGCTGTCGGCGGTGCCGCCCTTCGGAAGCCAGTAGAGCTCACGGCCTTTGACCGCGAGGAGGTCGTCGTCGGTCGCAAAGTCGAGCGCCGCCCGCCGGTCCGCCGCGGTCGGTTTCTCGGCCAGCAGCGCAACCTGCAGCTTGCCCTTGGAGCGGCTGACGGCGGCGGCGGCAAACGGCTCGTGCGCCGCGATTTCCCGCACCTGCTTCGCCGAGCGCAGGAAGACGACGACGTCGAAGCCGAGGGCCTTTGCCAGTGCCGCTTCGACACGACCGGTCAGCTCGGCGGCCGATCCGCCGTCGGCGTTGAAGACCACGTTGCCGCTGGCGCGGAAGGCGGCCACGTCGGTCAGGCCGGCGTCCTCGCAGGCGGCGCAGAGCTCGGAGCTCTTCACCCGCCGGCTCTTGCCGAGGTTGACGCCACGGAGAAAAGCCGCATATCTGGGCACGCCGCAACCATACGACGATGCCGAGCCGTCGTTTCGGCCCCTATGAGGGGCTCGATCGCCGGCTCGGCTGAGGTTGGGCGGGCGTGGCAGCATTGCGGTGTGACCGACCTTTCGATCCTGCCTCCTGACCTCCCGGTCCCCGAGGACGACGGGGCCGCCGACCACCTCGAGGGCCTCGAGATGCCTCGGGGCCGAACGCTGCCCTCGACCGCAGGCGGCGAGCTGGACCCGGGGACCGCGGCGGGGGATGGCCGCCTCGTCGCCTACGTCTACCCCCGCACCGGGACCCCGGGCGAGCCGCTGATCGCCGGCTGGGACGACATCCCCGGCGCCCGCGGCTGCACCCCGCAGAGCTGCGCCTACCGTGAGGCGATCGCCGAGTTCTCTGCTCTCGAGGCAACGGTGATCGGGGTCAGCGCCCAGACGCCGGCCGAACAGGCGGAGTTCGCAGCCCGCGAGCAGATCCCCTTCCCGCTGCTGAGCGACAGCGGCCTGGCGCTGGCCGACTCGATCGGCCTGCCGACCTTCGAGGCCGGCGGCCTCAGGCTCTACCGCCGGCTCACCCTGGTCCTCGAGGCGGCGACGATCGTCAAGTGCTTCTACCCGGTGTTCCCGCCGGACCGCGACGCCGCCGAGGTCCTGGCATGGCTGCGAGAGGCCGGTCACGGCGGACCGTGACCGGCTCTCGATTTTGATGGAGGCGCCGAGAATTGAACTCGGGTCCGCGGCCGTTGAACGAGGGTCTCTACAGGTTTAGCCGGCGCTTGAGTCTCGTCTCCCGGGGTCCGCGCCGGCGGGCACTACGGGAGATAAAGCCCCTTTGATTTCCCCGGGCGATCAGGGCGGTCCGCCCGGGTGAGCCCGCAATTGAAGCCGGAACCCCCCTCCGCGGGCGGGAGAGGGCCGACTCTCACATCACTTAGCTATTGACTAAGCGGCGAGGGCGAACTCATGGTCCGCACGTATTGGTTGGTGCCGGGGTTTAACGAGGCCTCCGGCAACCTCGACCTGCAACCGTTCGCACGCGCGACCACGTCGAAGCCTGTCGCCCCCGTGCTATGTCAGGCTTCGATTGTACGCGGTGGGGTAGGTTCGCCTGCATGAGCGCGACCGAGTTCGACGCGATCGTGATCGGCGCCGGTGCGCCGGGGGAGGTTTGCGCCGGCCGCCTCGCCGACGGCGGCATGAAGGTGGCGATCGTCGAGGCGCACCTGGTCGGCGGCGAGTGCTCCTACTACGCGTGCATGCCCTCGAAGGCGCTTTTGCGCCCCGGAGAGCTGCTGGCCGAGACGCGCCGGGTCCCCGGCGCCGCCGCCGCGGTGACCGGAGACCTCGACCCCGAGGCGATCCTCGCCCGCCGCGACGAGGTCGTCCACGACCTCGACGACTCCTCGCAGCTGCCCTGGCTGGAAGACAAGGAGATCGAGCTCTTCCGCGGCGAGGGCCGGCTCGACGGCGAGCGCCGGGTGGTCGTCGGCGACAAGGAATTGACGGCCAGGAAGATCGTCGTCGTCGCGACCGGCAGCGCGGCGGCGATGCCGCCGATCGACGGCCTCGACACCGCGAAGCCCTGGAACAATCGCGAGGGGACCACCTCCCGGCAGGTACCCGAGAGCATGATCGTGCTCGGCGCCGGCCCGGTCGGCTCGGAGCTCTCACAGGCCTGGTCGACGATGGGCACGAATGTGACCCTGGTAGAGGGCGCCGACCAGATCCTTCCCCGCGAGGAGCCCTTCGCCGGCGAGCAGGTGGCTTCGGCGTTGCGCGAGGAGCACGGCGTCGACGTCCGCACCGGCGTCAAGGCCGAGCGCGTCAGCCGCGAGGGCGGCCGGGTCCGGGTCGAGCTCGACGACGGCAGCTCGGTCGAGGCCGAGGAGCTCCTGGTCGCGATCGGCCGCAGCCCGCGGACCGCCGAGATCGGCCTCGACTCGGTCGGGGTCGAGCCCGGAAAAGGCGGCTACCTCGAGACCGACGATCGCCTGCGCGTCGGGGACAGCGAGTGGCTCTACGCCGTCGGCGACGTCAACGGCCGGGCGCTCTTCACCCACATGGGCAAGTACCAAGCCTGGGTCGCCGCCGAGAACGCCCTCGGTCGTGACGTCGAGGCGATCGCGGAAGGAATCGGCTCGCCGCGGGTGACCTTCACCGACCCCCAGGTCGCCGCCGTCGGCAAGACCCTCGCCCAGGCCGAAGCGGACGGGATCGACGCCGAGGCTGTCGACGTCCCGACCGACGGCACCGCAGGCGCCAGCTTCTACGGCAAGGACACCGGCGGCACGAGTCGCTTCGTCGTCGACCGTGGCAACGAGACAATCGTCGGCGCGACCTTCACCGGCTTCGAGACTGCCGACTTCCTTCAGGGAGCGACGATCGCGATCGTCGGCGAGGTGCCCCTACCCCGCCTCCGTCATGCCGTCGCCGCCTATCCGACCCGCAGCGAGATCTGGCTGAAGCTGCTCGAGAAGTGCGAAGCGGGATGAGCAGTAAGGCATCCCCTCGCCGAGTCACGTCCAGCGTCTGAGTGGCAAGGACGCAGGGAGCGAAGCGTGCGGACGCACGTGAGCGACTGAGGACGCCGCCAGTCAGACGTTGGAGCGGCGCTTCAGGTCGTCCAAGACGTCCTGGGGGAATCCAGGAACCTGGTCGAGGTCGTCGACCGAGCCGAAGCGGCCCATCCGCTCGCGCTGCGCCAGCAGGCGCGTCGCCTGGGTGACAGTGAGATTCTGGGAGCGCAGCTCCTCGAAGGTGATGGTGTTGAGGTTGATCTGTGCTCCCCCCGGGGGCGGCGGCGACTGCGAAGGCGGTGGCTGGGAGCCCTCAGTGTCGGGCGCCTCAGGCGGTTTGGGAGCCGCGGGCGGCCGCGGGGCTGGCGGTGGCGGTGTCGCCGCGGGGGGCGGTGGAGGCGGAGGCGTGGGCGGAGGCGTGGATGGCTCAGCCGGCGCAGGCGGCGGCGTGGGCGGCTCGAACGCGGGTGGAGGTGGCGTCGGCGACTCAGCCGGCGGTAGCGGCGGCGTGGGGGCCGGTGGTGGTGGCGGAGGAGGCGGAGGCGCTGCCGCGGGGGGCGGTGGCGGGGGCGGGGGCATTGCGGCCGGCGGGGGCGGCGGGCCCTGCGGCCCGGGACCCGGAGGGGCCGGGGGGGGTGGCTGGGGCAGCGACTGCATCGCGGTCTGTTCGGCCTCGAGCGCTTTGCGCTCGGCCTCGCGAGCCCGCTCTTCGGCTTTGGCGACCGAGTCGCGGATCTCCTCGAGGCGTTTTCCTCGCTCCTCCTCGTCGGCCTTGAGCTTCGCCAGGCGCGCGGCTTCGGCGGCGCGCTGCTCCGCTTGTTGCGTCCGCTCCTCGATCTCCCGCAGGCGCTGCTCGGCCTCCTGGATCTGCTGGTCGACGGCCTGGGCCTCGGCGCCCGGACCCGGCGGCGGCGGGGCCCCGGCCGCGGGGGGAGGCGGCGGCACGGCACCCGGGGGCGGGGGCATGGGAGGCATCGACTGGGTGATCTGGCTCGATTGGGTGAGCTGGCCCGATTGTGCTTGCGCCGCGCGGGCCTCGGCCTCGAGCTGGAGACGTTCGGCCTCGGCGATCCGTCGGTCCGCCTCGGCTTTCAGTCGGGCCTCCTCACGCTGGATCTCTTCGACTTTGGCCCGAACCCGCTGCTCGGCCTGGGCCGGGTCATAGCCGGCCGGGGGCAGGGGCGTGCCTGGAAATTGCGTGGCGGGCGGTTGCGCAGGCGGCGGCACTGCGCCCGGCATGGGTGGCGGCGGCGGCACGGCCCCCGGCGTGGGCGGTGGCGGAGCCGGGGCCGGCGTCTGGAAGGGAACTGGCTGGCCGGGAACGGGCGGCGGCGCGACCGCCGCTCCCCGCTCGAGCATTTCGCGCTCGTGCGCAGCCCGTGCCGCGTTCAGCTGGCGCTCGGCTTTGGCGGACTCCTTGCGGGCTTTGCGGGACGACCGACCCAGGGCGCCGCCTGGCTTGTGGCGCTTTTCGGCCCGTTTCTGAAGTCGTTCCTCCTTGCGTTTTCTCGCCTCTTCCTGACGCCGTTTGCGATGTTCCGTTCGCGCCACGCGCTGCTGCTCGCGCGCCATCTTGCGTGTTTCCCGAGGGTCGACCGGTTGGCCGGCGGCGGGAGCGACAGGAGCGGGAGGCGCGGCGGCCGGCGGCGCCCCCGCGGGGGGCGCACCCGGCTGCGGCGGTGGAGGGGCGGCGGCGGGAGCGGGCGGCGTGGTCGGAGCGGCCATTGCGCCGGGAGCCTGCGGCGGCGGGGCGGCGGGGGGCTGTGGTGGCGCTCCGGGAGCCTGTGGCGGGGCGCCGGGCGCCTGTGGCGGCGCTCCTGGTGGGACCGGCTGTGTGGCGGCGCCCTTCTTGCCGCGCTTCGGCTTCTTCGCCTTCTTGGGCTTCTTCTGCTTCGGAGGCTTGGGCGCCTTCGGGGCCTTGGGAGGCTTCGGCGTCCCGTCCTTTTCCTTGCTCCGGCGCTGGCTGATGCTGACCACCAGGAGCAGGGCCAAGATCGCCACCACGAGGATGCCTACGATCGCTTTGGTGTCGATCGCACCGAGCGGCAGGAAGAGGGCCAGAGGCAGGTCCGACATGCAACCGCGAAGCTACCGCATTCGTCCCCGGAATTCGCGCTCAACCTGTCGGCGCACGTCGCGCTCGGCGATCTCCCGCCGCTTGTCCCTTCCCTCCTTGCCGCGGGCGAGCGCCAGCTCGACCTTCGCCCGGGCTCCCTTGAAGTAGATCCGGGTCGGGATCAGGGTCAGCCCTTTCTGCGCGGTCTTGCCAACCAGGCGCTCGATCTCGGCCCTGTGCATCAACAGCTTGCGCGGGCGCTCGGGCTCGTGGTTCTCCCTGCTGGCCGGCTCGTATGGGGGGATGTGCAGTTTTCGCAGCCAGACCTCGCCGTCGTCGACCACGGCGTAGGCGTCGACCATCTGCGCCTTGCCGTTGCGCAGGGACTTGACCTCCGAGCCGGTCAGCGCGATCCCCGCCTCCATTTTCTCGACCAGCTCGAACTTGTGGTGCGCACGCCGGTTCGTGGCGACGTCGCCGGATGCGGGCTTGCGCTGCTTCTTCGCCTTCTTGGCCATCAGGCGGCTGGCTCCAGGTCGACCCTTCCGCGCGGCGCCTCGACGCCGCCGACGCGGACGGATATCGGATCGCCGAGGCGGAAGGCGCGGCCGGTCCGGCGGCCGACCAGCGCCGTCTCGGTCTCGTTCAACTCGAAGAAGTCGTCCGGCACCCGCCGCGCCGGCAGGAAGCCCTCGTAGACGTCCCCGAGCTTGCCGCCGAAGGAGACGAAGGCGCCGGAGCGGATCGTCCCCGAGACCTCACCCTCGAAGACCGGCTCCCGCCTGCCTTTGCCCTGCCCCAGCTCGCGCTGCAGCAGGAAGGCGGCGCAGATGTCGTCGGCGCGACGCTCGATCTTCATCGAGTCGCGCTCACGCTCGCTGCACAGGGCGGCGACATCGCGCGCTTCGCTTGCCCGCGGCGCCTTCTCGCCCTCGCCGAGCGTCGCCAGCAGCGCCCGGTGCACGAGCAGGTCCGCGTAGCGACGGATCGGCGAGGTGAAGTGGCAGTAGGCGGAGCTTCCGAGGCCGGCGTGACCGCTGTTGCGATCGCTGTACTGGGCCTGTTGGAGCGAGCGGAGCACGAGCGATGTATACGCGTCGCGGCCGTGACCGCGACGGGCGGCCTCCTTGCGCACCAGCCTGCTCGCCTCGACGACGACCGCCGCCGCCTCGCGGGAAGAGATGCCGGCCCGCAGCGCCGGGGTCGGCACCTCGAGCTCGTGGAGCTGGGCGACGAGCCGCTCGACCCGATCGGGGTCGGGCTGCGGGTGGATCCGGTACACGGCCGGCACCCGGCGCTTCTCGAGCAGCCTGGCGACTGCTTCGTTGGTGAGGATCATCAGGCGCTCGATCAGCCGGTGCGACTCGGTTTGCGGGACCGAGCGGGCTGCGACGACTTCGCCGCTGCGGTCGAACTCGAACTCGGGCTCGGAGGATTCGACGTCGAGGCCGGTCCCGGCTTTGGCCTCGGCGAGCACGGCTGCCGCGGCACGGGCGATCGCCAGCGGCTCGGCGACCTCGGCCGGTGCCTCGGCCTTGCCGGCGAATATCTCGTCGAGCTGGTCGTAGTCGAGGCGGACGTCGGAGCGGATCCGGCTTCGGTAGAAGGACGACTCCGCCACCTCGCCCCCCGGCCCGAGGACGATCTCTGCCGTCACCGCCAGCCGCTCGACCCCCGCCGAGAGGCTGCAGGCGCCCGCGCTGAGGACCCCCGGCAGCATCGGCTCGACTGTGCCCGGCGCGTAGGTGCTGTTGGCCCGGCGGCGGGCCTCGCGGTCGAGCGGCGAGCCGGGCTTGACGTGAGCGGCGACGTCGGCGATGTGGATCCAGAGCCGGGTCGACTCGCCCTCGCGGCGGGCCGAGACCGCGTCGTCGAAGTCGCGGGCGGTCGCCGGGTCGACGGTGAAGGTCGGCATCTCGACCAGGTCGCGACGTGGCCCCGAGGCCCCGGAGGCCGCCTGGGAGGCCCGGCGGGCCTCCTTCTCCAGGGCAGCGGGGAAGCCGCGGCGGCGCTCGAGCTCCTCGCGGAACAGCAGCTCGACCGCGTCGCGCGCCGTTCTCGGGTGGGCGCTACGGCCCCGTCCCGATCTCGGGGCGGCGCGGCCCCGGCGGGAGCCGCGTGCGCTCACCCCTGGTCCCGCTGCTCTGCCGCCAGCACGTCGAGCGCCCGCTCGCGAGCCTCGTCGCGAGCGGTGTCGGGGTCGTCGGCGACTTTGACGTCGGGGTGGATGCCCTTGCCCGCCAGGTTGGTCCCGTCCGGGGTGAAGTACTCGCCGATGGTCAGCTTCAGGGCGCCGCCGTTGGAGAGGTCGATCTCCTGCTGGAAGACGCCCTTGCCGAAGGAGCGGGTGCCGACGATCTCGGCGCCGGCGTCGTCGTGCAGGGCGACGGCGAGGATCTCGGCGGCGGAGGCGGTGTTGCCGTCGATCAGGACGACCATCGGCCGCTCCGGGAGGTTGTCGCCGACCGTCCGGTACTCGGAGTGCCCCTGCGTGCGGGAGTCGGTGGTGACGACGACTTCGTCCTCCGCCAGCAGGACGCTGGCGGCCAGGACCGCCTCCTCGAGGATGCCGCCGCCGTTCGCCCGCAGGTCGAGGACCAGCCCTTCGGCGCCTTCGCGGTCGACTTTTTCGACCGCTTTCCTGAGGAAGGCATGGGAGCCTTCGCTGAAGGTGCCGAGCCGCACGTAGCCGAGCTCTTCGCCCCCCACCCGCTCGACCTTGCCGATCGCGACCGGCACCGCGATCTCGGCCCTCGTGATCCGCAGCTCGCGGACCTCGCCGCTCTTTCCGTCTTCGACCCCGACCGTGACCTCGGTCCCTTCCGGTCCCTTGATCCTTTCCGCGGCCTTGGTGCTGTCGACGCCCACCAGGGACTTGCCGTTGACCGAGACGATCACGTCGCCCATCTCGATCCCGGCGCGGTCGGCGGGCGAGCGTTTGAAGACGCGGCTCACCCGCAGGCCCTCGTCGACCTCCGAGATCGCCAGCCCGATCCCCGAGAAGCGGCCTGAGAGCTGTTCGTTGAAGTGGGCGAGCACCTCCGGCGAGAAATATTCGCTGAAGCGGTCGTCGTAGCGCTTGCGCAGGCCGCGGACCATCCCCTGCAGGGAGGCGTTGGTCAGCTCGTTCGGGGAGACCTCGCGGAAGTAGTTTTCTTCGATCGCCTCGGTCGCTTCGACGTTGAGGCCGCTGTTGCCCCCGACGAAGGTGTCGCGCAGCGGTTCCGGCAGCTTCGAGGGATGGCCGCCGAGCCACAATCCCGCGCAGAGGACGGCGATCAGGACGAGCCCGAGCGCCGCGACACGGCCGGCTCTCATCGAGGGCTCAGACCTTCAGGAAGCGGCGCAGGGTGACCCCCGAGCCGAGCGCCGAGACCAGGACCGCGGCGGCGAAGAGGATGCCGACCAGCGCCGGGAAGGCGACGGTGCTGTCGTTCTGGGCGGCGAGGAAGGAGAAATCGCTGCTCAGGGGGTCGACGATGGTGATTTTGCCCAGCCACAGGATCAGTATGGCCACCAGGCCGCCTGCGAAGCCGACCACGACCCCCTCGATCATGAACGGCCAGCGGATGAACCAGCGGGTGGCACCGACCAGGCGCATCACCTCAACCTCGCGCCGCCGGGTGTAGATCGAGAGCCGAATCGTGTTGCCGACCAGCATCAGCGAGGCGACGACGAGCAGCAGGGTGATTACCGTGAGGACGATTTTCAGCGCCCCGGTGACCTGCTCGATCTTCTCGCTGTCCTGGGTCCGGTCGAAGGGTTTTTCGACGATCGGGGAGATCGTCTGGCGCTGTCCGTCGGGCCCGAAGATCGCTGCCTGGATCCCGTCGAGGTTGGCGGCGTCGTCGGGGGTGATCCGGTAGCTGACCGGCAGCGGGTTTTCGTTCAGCTGCGAGGTCAGTTCGCCGGCCTTCTCCTTGCCGAGGTCCTCCCTCAGTTCCTGCAGCGCCATTTCTTTGCTGATGTACTCGACCCGCGCCACGTGGGGAAGTTCGTTCAGATCCTGCCCGAGCGCTTTGGTCTCGGCGGCGGTGGCGTCGGCGAACAGCGCGACCTGGAAATTGAGCTGCTCGCGGACTTCGCTGCTCTTGGCCTGGGTCGTCTGGAAGATCGGGATCAGGACCCCGAGCAGGATCACGGTGACCCCGGTGGTGACGATCGCGGCGGTGCTCGGCGCCGCGTTGCGGCGCAGGGCCCGGAAGGCCTCCTGGATGAAGAAGAAGAGCTTCGACATCAGAACAGGGTCTCGTGGGTGTCGTGGCCGTTGGTCTGGCCCTCGGGACCGACCCCCATCTCAGCCCGCATCCGCATCCCGAACTCGGTTGTCGACTCCTCGGTGTAGCCGCCGCTGACCTCGTCGCGGACGACGCGGCCCTCGTAGAGCTCAATCACCCGACGGCGCATGCTGTCGACCATCTCGCGATCGTGGGTGACGACGAGGACGGTCGTGCCGGTCTTGTTGATCCGGTAGAGCAGCTGCATGACGCCGATCGAGGTGACCGGGTCGAGGTTTCCGCTCGGCTCGTCGGCGAGCAGCAGGGGAGGATGGTTGACGAACGCGCGCGCTATCGAGACGCGCTGCTGCTCGCCCCCGGAGAGCTGGTCGGGGTAGTTGTGGAGCTTGGTCGAGAGCCCGACCAAACGCAGCGTCTCCGGCACCTGGGCGCGGATTTCGGAGCGGCTGGCGCCGATCACCTGCAGCGCGTAGGCGACATTGTCGTAGACGGTGCGGTCGGGCAGGAGCTTGAAGTCCTGGAAGACGGTGCCGATGTTGCGCCGCAGCTGCGGGATTTTCTTTTCCGACAGGGCGCCGATGTCGCGGCCGGCGATCGTGACGTTGCCGCCGGTGACGTCGACCTCGCGGATCAGGGTCTTGATCAGGGTCGACTTGCCGCAGCCGGTGGGACCGACGAGGAACGCGAACTCGCCGCGGTTGATCGCCAGCGAGACCCGGTCGAGTGCCATGTGGCCGCCCGGGTAGACCTTGGTGACGTCGTCGAGCTCGATGATCGGCGCGCCACCACGGCGCGGACGCCGAGGCTGGTCGCCCCGCGGATCGCTGCTCTTCTTTCCTCGCTTGTCTCGTCTCGCCATGCGCGCGGTCTTTCTTCAAGCGAAGAGTGACTCCTGCGTGCCCTTTCGCGCGCAAGTCCCCGCCCAAACCGTCTAAAGAAAAGCTTAGCGGTTTGTTAGCGAATGCTAGGAAAGCGTCTCGTCGACAGCCGAGACGATGTGCGCGGCGTCGATGCCGGCGGCGGCGAGGAGCGCCTCGGGCGGGCCGCTGCCAGGTCGTTCGGTCACCGCGAGGCTCACCAACGGAGTCGCCGAAGCGGCCCGGGCGAGGACGCCGGCGACCGTCTCGCCGATGCCTCCCTCGGCCCAGTGATCCTCGACGGTGATGATCGCGTCGGTCTCCCCCGCCGCCTTCAAGAGCGTCTCGGCGTCGACCGGTTTGACCGAGTAGAGATCGATGACGCGGGCGGAGATGCCCTTCGCGTCCAGCTTGTCAGCGGCCTCGAGGCTTTCGTGGAGGGTGATGCCGCCGCCGACCAAGGTGACCTGGTCGTCGTCGCTCGAGCGCAGCGTGCGGCTGCCGCCGATCTCGAACTCCTCTCCCGGCCCGTAGAGGACCGGCGTCTTTTCGCGGGTCGTCCGCATGTAGCTGAAGCCGTGGTGCTCGCGCATCGCGTCGAGCAGGGCGACCGTCTGGTTGGCGTCGCTCGGGTAGAGGACGACGCTGTCGACGACGGCGCGGAAGGCGGCGATGTCTTCGAGCGCCATCTGCGAGGGACCGTCCGGGCCGATCGAGACCCCGACGTGGGACCCGCAGAGCTTGAGGTCGGCGTCGGAGATCGCACCCATGCGAATGAAGTCGTAGGCGCGGCTGAGGAAGGCGCCGAAGGAGGAGGCGAAGGGCTTCCAGCCCCTGGCCTGGAGACCGACCGCGGCGGCGATCATCTGCTGCTCGGCGATGTACATCTCGAAGAACCGCTCCGGGTGCTTGGCGGCGAAGCGCTCGGCGTAGGTCGAGTTGCCGACCTCGCCGTCGAGGGCGACGACCTTCTCGTCGACCGAGCCGAGCCAGGCGAGGGCGTCGCCGTAGGCGCCGCGGGTAGCGACCTTCTCGCCGATCTCGTAGGAGGGCCGGTCCACCTCGGCCCGGGGAATCTCGTAGGGCTGCGCCTCCGGGGGCGGTTGCACCGCGACGGCCAGCGAGCGGAGCCCGCCGAGCTCCTCGACGGCGGCGTCGGGGTCCTCGAGCGGCTTGCCGTGCTGGTTTTCCTTGTCCTCGACTGCGGCGACCCCGGAGCCCTTCTTGGTGCGAGCGAAGATCACCGCCGGGACGTCGGCGTCGAGCGCCTTCGCGTAGGCGGCGTCGATCGCGTCGATGTCGTGGCCGTCGATCTCCTGGACGTCCCAGCCGCAGGCCGCGGCCCGCGCCGCCAGCGAGCCGGTTTCCCACTCGTGCATCGTCGGACCTCGCTGGCCGAGCCGGTTGACGTCAACGACCGCGATCAGGTTGTCGAGGCCGGCCTGGCCGGCGTGCTCGAAGGCCTCCCACATCGATCCCTCGGCCATCTCCGAGTCGCCGCAGAGGACCCAGACGCGGAAGTCGCCCTTCTCGAGACGCTTGCCGGCAAGCGCGATCCCGACCGAGATCGGCAGGCCCTGGCCGAGCGATCCGGTGGCGACGTCGACCCAGGGAATCTCCGGCGTCGGGTGGCCCTGGAGGCGCGAGCCGAATTCACGGAAGGTGAGCAGCTCCTTGTCGTCGATCGCCCCGGCCATCTTGTACATCCCGTAGAGCAGCGGCGAGGCGTGCCCCTTCGAGAAGACGAGGTGATCGTTGGCGGGGTTCTCGGGGGCGGAGAAGTCGTAGCGGAGGTAGCCGCTGAGCAGGACTGCCATCAGGTCGGCGGCCGACATCGAGGACGTCGGGTGCCCGGAGCCGGCGGCCGCGGCGGCGCGGACCGAGTCGACGCGCAGCTGCTGCGCCAGCTCGTGGAGCTGCTCTCGACCCAATCTCTGCTCGGCTGCGACCTCGCTCACGGGGCCGGGAACCTATCCGATCGCGACCATTCGCTCGATCGGAATACGCGCTCTCTCGGCAATATCTCCGGTAACGCTGACCTCGAACTTCAGGTCGCGGAGGCTGTCGCGCAGCTTCGGCAGGGTGATCATCTTCATGTATTTGCAGAAGGCCATCCGATTGGCCTCGATCAGATTCGCCTGCGGAGCGGCCAGCTGGAGCGGATAGAGCATCCCGTTCTCGGTGGCGACGACGAAGTCGCCCTCGGGGTTCTCTTCGACGTGCTTCAGCATTCCCGAGGTCGAGAGCATGTGGACGCCCTCGGCCTCGATGTCGCCGGAGGCCACGTACTCCATCGCCTGGGTCGAGCAGCCGCACTCGGGGTGGATCAGAAACTCGGCCTCGGGATTCTCGGCCCGGGTGCGGGCGATGTCGTCGGGCCGGATTCCGGCGTGGACGTGGCACTCGCCGTCCCAGACGTGGAAGCGAGCGCGCCGCTCGGGGTCCTCGGTCAGGCCGGTCTCGCGCTCGACGAAGGCCCCCAGCCACATGTCGGGGCCGAAGAGGATCTCGGTCTCGGGCCCGTTCTCGGCCCAGATGTGCTCGACGACCTGGACCGCATTCGACGAGGTGCAGCAGTAGTCGGTCTCGGCCTTGACCTCGGCCGAGGTGTTGACGTACATGACCACCTGGGCGCCGGGGTGCTCGGCCTTCCAGGCGCGGAGCTGGTCGGCGTCGATCGAGTCGGCGAGGCTGCAACCGGCGTCGAGGTCGGGAATCAGGACCGTCTTCTCGGGCGAGAGGATCGAGGCCGTCTCGGCCATGAAGTGGACGCCGCAGAAGGCGATCACCTCGGCGTCGGTGGCCGCGGCCTGGCGCGAGAGGCCGAGGCTGTCGCCCATGTGGTGGGCGACGTCCTGGATCTCGGGCAGCTGGTAGTTGTGAGCGAGGATCACCGCGTTGCGCTGGTCCGCGAGCTCGCGGATCTCGGCGGACATCGCGGCGATCTCCTCCGGCGAGAGGTCCGGTGCGAGCGTGGGTTGGATCGTCGGCAACTCCTGCATGGAGCCTTCCGTTTCCGATGTTCGCTGGCCCGGCCGGAGGCCTTGAACCAGTCGAATGAACTGGCCATCCAGTTTACCGCGCCGCCCCCGCCGGCGAACCGCCAAACTTGGGCGATGCCCGAGCTGCCCGAGGTCGAGATCACCGTGCGCCGCCTCGACTCGCTGCTGTCCGGGGCGAAGGTCGAATCGGTCCTCGCCCCGGGCATGAACGTGATGAAGACCTTCGACCCGCCGCTCGACGCGCTCGTCGGCCTGGATCTGACCGGGGTGCGGAGGGTCGGGAAGATGCCGGTCGTCGAGTTCGGCGACCTCGCGCTGCTGGTCCACCTGATGTCGGCGGGACGGCTCAGCAGCTACGACAAACGCGCCTCGCTCAAAGACCGCGCCTCGCGGGTCCTGATCCGGCTCGAGGACGGCCGCGAGCTGCGCCTGCGCGAGTTCGGGACCAAGCAGCGGGCCTGGGCGAAGCTGCTGGCGGGGGGCGCCGTCGACGAGGATGAGTCGGTGGCCCGCCTCGGACCGGAAGCCTGGCCGGCGCCGCCCGCAGAGGAGTTCGCAACCCTGATCGGCCAGCCGCGGCACCTGCACCCGCTGCTGCGCCACCAGGGTGACATCTCCGGGATCGGCCGCTCCTGGGTCGACGAGATCCTCTGGGAAGCGCGGCTCTCCCCGTTCAAGAAAGGCTCTGAGCTGGACGCCGAGGAAATTGAGCGGCTACGCGCCGGGCTGCAGGTCCTCGGCGACGCGATCGACCACTACGAGGAGACGATCCCGGCCGACGGCCAGCTGCCCGACAAGGCGCCGAAGCCGCTGCGCATCCACAAGCACGAGGGCGAGTCCTGCCCACGCTGCGGGACCAAGCTCGAGGCGGTGTTCTTCTCCGAGCACCAGACCACCTACTGCCCCGAGGAGCAGACCGGGGGGCGGGTGCTGAAAGACTGCCGCCTCAGCAAACTGCTCAAGTAGGAGGCTGATGGAGTCCGAACGTGACTCCCTGGTCGTCGCGGCAGGCGTACAGGTAGCGCCCGGTCTCGCCGTCCTCGCCCGCCTCGTCGACTTCACCGCCGAGCTCGACGATCCGGCGGGCCGCCGCCTCGATGTCGTCGACCGCGAAGAAGACGATCACGTCGGGACCCTGCGCGTCGACGTGGATGCCCGCCGGGATCCCACCCGTGTCGGCACTGGCGCCGTTCGGGGTGGCGTCGTAGCTCCATCCGAGCAGCTCGCCGTAGAACTTTCGCGCCCGGTCCGTGTCCGGGACGCCGATCTCGATGTGCGATGGGTGGCCACTGCTGCTCATCAGGTCTCCTTCGATCGTTTCAAGGCGGTCATGCCGGTTCCAGCAGGAGCGAGAAGTCGAGGGCCGGGGCGGAGTGGGTCATGGCGCCGACCGAGACGAAGTCAACCCCGGTCTCCCCGATCGCCCGGACCGTCTCGAGGGTGACACCGCCGGAGGCCTCCAGGGACGGGCCCTTGCCGGCCGCTGAGTTCTCGTCGCGGAGGCGGACCGCCTCGCGCAGCGTCCCGGTGTCCATGTTGTCGAGGAGGAGGACGTCGGCGCCGGTGCCGAGCGCGTAGGAGACCTCGTCGAGGTTGCGGCACTCGACCTCGACCGCGAGGTCCGGGTACTTGGAGCGGGCACCGTGGACCGCCCTCGCGAGGCTGCCGGCGAGGGCGATGTGGTTCTCCTTGATCAAGATCGCGTCGAAGAGCCCGATCCGGTGGTTGCGGCCGCCGCCCGCCTGCACCGCGGCCTTCTCGAGCGCCCGCAGGCCGGGGGTCGTCTTGCGGGTGTCGAGGACCTGGGCGCCGGTGCCGGCGAGAGCCTCCGCGTAGCGGGCCGTCGTCGTCGCCACCCCCGAGAGGTGGCCGAGGAAGTTGAGTGCCGTGCGCTCGGCGGCGAGCAGGCCGCGGGCGGAACCGCTTGCCAGCAACACCTCGGCCGGGACCTCCTGCCGCCACTGTCCCTCGACGACGAGGTTGTCGATGTCGTCGACCCCGCACTGGCGCATCGCCTCGGCTACCGGGCCGAGGCCGAAGACGACGCCGGGCGCCTTCTGCACGATCCGGGCCCGGGCCCGGGCCTCCTCGGGGACCGTCGCCAGCGAGGTGACGTCGCCGCCGCCGACGTCCTCCGCGAGCGCCTTCCCCACCAGCTCCGTCAGCGAGTCATCCACCCGCCCAGCCTAATCCAGGCGTTTGGGTGCGGTTCGTCTCACGTTCGGGGCGGCGGAGGCGTTTAATCACCAGAGTGACTCCGCTGCCGCCGTTCCAGACCCTGCTCGACCGCCACGGCGACGACGTGCTCGGGATCCTGCGCGGGGCGGTCGGGCGCACGGACGCCGACGACTGCTTCCAGGAGACCTTTCTCGCCGCCCTGCGCGCCTATCCGAAGCTGCGCAGCGACGAGAACCTGCGGGGCTGGCTGCTGACGATCGCGCACCGCAAGGCGATCGACCACCACCGGGCCAACGGCCGGCGGCCGGTCCCGGTCGCCGAGGTCGCCGAGACACCGGTCGAGGACCCGCTGCCTGACGATGGCGTCTGGGAGGCGGTCGGCGGCCTGCCCCCGAAACAGCGGGCCGCCGTCGCCCTGCGCTTCGCCGCGGACCTCCCCCACGCCGAGATCGCGGCGGCGCTCGGGTGCAGCCCGGAGGCTGCACGCCGCAGCCTCCACGAGGGAGTCAAACGACTTCGAAAGGAGATGGCATGAAGAACGAGTTGAAGGAGCGACTGTCCGCGGGGGCCGCCGAGGAGGGCATCCTCGACGTCGCCTACGCCACCAGCGACTCGCCGTTCGGCGAGCTGCTGCTGGTCACCACCGATCGCGGATTGGTCCGGATCGGCCTGCCCACCCAGGACGGGGACGAGCTGCTGCAGGACCTCGCCGACCGCGTCTCCCCGCGTGTCCTCGAGGCGCCGGCCCGCCTCGACCGGGTCCGCTCCGAGCTCGACGACTACTTCGAGGGTCGCCGCACCGAGTTCGAGCTGGCCCTCGACTGGCGCCTCAGCAAGGACTTCCGGCGGCGCGCCCTGCGGGCCGTCAACCGTATCCCCTACGGCCGCACCCGGACCTACATGGAGGTCGCGAAGAGCGCCGGAAACGAGCGTGCCGTGCGGGCGGCGGGGACGGCCTGCGGGTCGAACCCGATCCCGATCGTCGTCCCCTGCCACCGGGTCCTGCGGACCGGCGGCGGGCTCGGCGGCTACGGCGGCGGCCTGCAGATGAAGCGGGCGCTGCTCGGGCTCGAGGGCTCCCTGGACGCTTAGCCGCCCCTGGCTGCCGTCCGACCGAGTGCTCGGCCCCGGCGCCTATTCGAGGGTGTCGCCGAGCCAGGCGGCCGCCGCGGCAAGGTGGACGGGGTCGATCGTGTGGCCGACGTCGGACTCGTGGTAGTCGACGGCGAGGCCGCCGCCCTCGAGCAGCTCGCGAGCACGCCTCGCGAAGCCGACCTCCATGATCGGGTCCGAGCGCCCGTGGGCGATGAAGGTGCGGGTGCCCTCACGACCCTCGAGGCTCGGCTCCCAGCCATCGACGGTGGGGACGAAGCCGCTGAAGGCGAGGATGCCGCCGACCGCCGGGCGGTCGCCACCGAGCGCCATCGAATAGCTCATCACCGAGCCCATCGAGAAGCCGCCGAGGACGGTTCGCGCGGCGTCGACGCCGGTCGTCTCCCGGAGCTCGTCGTGGACCTCGGCGAGGGCGCCTCGGGCGGCGTGGAAGCTGTCGTGGTCGGGGTAGCCGACCCGGGGCACCAGATACCAGTGGTAGCCGGGCGAGCCGGGCAGGGTCAGGGGCGCCCGGACCGAGGCGACGTGGAGCCGGCCGCCGGGGTCGAGGGCGTCGGCGAGACCGAAGAGGTCGCGCTCGTCGGTGCCACGGCCGTGGTGGAGGACCAGCATGCCCTCGGGGTCTCCCGCGGCCGGTCGCTCGATGTAGGTGAGCTCAGCCACCCTCGCTAGTTCGCGGAGGCCGCGGCGGTCTTATTCAAATAGTCCCTGACGAAGTCGTCGATGTCGCCGTCGAGGACGCCCTGGGTGTCGCCCGACTCGTGCCCCGTGCGGTGGTCCTTGACGCGCTGGTCGGGATGCAGGAAGTAGCTGCGGATCTGCGACCCCCAGGCGACTTCCTTGACCTCGCCCCGCTCCTTGGCCAGCGTTTTCGCCCGTTTGCGCTCCTCGAGCTCGATCAGCTTCGAGCGCAGGAACTGCATCGCCACCGCCTTGTTCTGGGTCTGCGAGCGCTCGTTCTGGCACTGGACGACTTCCCCGGTCGGAAGGTGGGTGATGCGGACGGCGGAGTCGGTCTTGTTGACGTGCTGCCCTCCGGCGCCCGAGGCCCGGTAGGTATCGATCCGCAGATCGGCATCGTCGATCTCGACCTCCACCCCCTCGTCGACGAGCGGGCCGACGTCGACCTGGGCGAAGCTGGTGTGGCGCCGCGCCGAGGAGTCGAAGGGCGAGATCCGAACCAGGCGGTGGACGCCGCGCTCGGCGGCGAAGAGACCGTAGGCGTTCTCTCCCCTGGCGATGAAGGTCGCCGACTTCAGGCCGGCCTCCTCCCCCGGCGAGGCCTCCTTCATCTCGATTGCGAAGCCGCGGCGCTCGGCCCAGCGCAGGTACATGCGCAGCAGGATCTCGGCCCAGTCCTGCGAGTCGGTGCCCCCGGCCCCCGCGTGGACCGTGACGACCGCGTCGCCGGCGTCGTACTCGCCGCTGAACAGCCGCGCCTCTTCGAGCTCGGCGAGACGACGCTCGATCGAAACCAGCTGGGTCGCCAGCTCGGCCGCCATCTCCTCGTCCTCGGCCGCCATCTCGGAGAGCTCGTCGAGGTCGGCGATCTCACCCTCGAGGTCGCCGAAGGTCTTCAGCTTGCGCTGGGCACCGGCGTGCTTGGCGGAGGTCCTGGCCGCCGCGTCCTGGTCGTCCCAGAAACCGGGGCGCTGCATCTCGTCCTCGAGGCGCTCGACCTCGGTTCTCAGCCCCGCGGGGTCAAAGGTAGTCCGAGAGCAGGGACAGCTGCTCGCGGACAGCGGCCAGGCGCGCGGAGACGGACTCTGTCGGGGCGGCGTCGGCCATGGCTCCAGACTACCCGGGAGCGACCGCGGTGACGATCCAGGTGGACGCCGGCGCGTAGACGCCATCGGGTGTCACGAACCCGGCCAGCTCCCGGCGCAGGTCGGCGGCGATCTTCGGCCGGATCTCCTCGACCCGGTCCCCCCAGAGCCGCAGGACCTCGGCGGCCGGCCCGATCGCCATGTTGAAGGCGACGGCCTCGTCGAGGTCGCTGCCGATCTTCAACGGCAGGTCGCTGCGTCGCAGCGAGATCCGCTCGAACCCGGCGATCCTCAGCTGGTCGCTGACGGTGTCTGCGTTCGCCATCGAGAAGGGGCCCGGGCCACAGGTCGGCTCGTCGGTCTCCTCCGGGTGCTCGAGGTACTGCTCGACGACCAGCTCGGCGCAGTGCAGCCACTCGTTATCGGGCTTGCGCCGCCAGGCGACGGAGACCAGCCGGCCACCCGGGACCAGGGCGGAGCGGATGTTGCGCAGAGCCTGCACCGGGTTGGCGAAGAACATCAGGCCCATCCGTGAAAACGCGTAGTCGAAGTCACCGCCGAGATCGTCGACCTGGACGTCGGCGACGGCGAACTCGACGTTCCCGGGACCGTCCTCCGCCTCCCCCCTCGCGACCTCTATGAACGGGGCGGCGACGTCGAGCCCGACCGCCGCTCCCTTCGGGCCGACGATCTCGGCGAGACGCTGCGTGGTGTCGCCCCACCCGCAGCCAAGGTCGAGCACGCGGGCGCCCTCAGGGGGCGGGTTGGATGCAAGCGCCGCCTCGCCGTGGGCGCCGAGACCGTCGGCGACGAGCTCGCGGTATTCGGTGAAGCGCTCGAAGAGCGGCCCGCTCCAGGCGTCGGTCGCCTCTTGGTTGGCTGCCGAAACCGACTCCATACCTCAGATCGTAGCCCCGTGCGGCGACTTTCTCGCGCAAGGGACGACTAAACCGCCGCATGGAAGGCGTCGACGGCCTCTTCGCGGTCGTCGTAAGGGCGCCAGCTGAGGATGCGGTGGTCGCGGAGGGTGAAGAGCCAGGCCATCTCGTCGGCGTTCGCTTCCGATCCGTCCTCTTCCCAGTGCCAGCGGCGAACGATCTTCGCGAGCGCGGTGCCGCCGCCGCTCTCGGTTCCGTCCTCGGTCAGCTCCTCCAGCTCGATCGTCTGCTGGACGCCCCCGGGCTCCCGGGTCGCCCAGACCCTGGCCGCCTCGGCGCCCTTTCGCAACCCGCGGCTCGCATGCAGCTCGACCTCGGGGTCGAGTACGGCGACGAAGGCGTCGAGGTCGCGCTCGTTGAAGGAGCGGATGAACTCGCGAACGGGATCCCGCGTCACCGCCAGGCCAGCCTCTCCCTGGTGCCGGAGTCGCGAAGGACCGCGAAAAGCAAGCAGGTCGGCGGACCCAGGAAAGCGAGGTGAGGGGAGCGCACTGGCTAGTGGGCCCGACGGGGCCTCTCAGGCTCCATGGCACTTCTTGTACTTCTTGCCCGAGCCGCACCAGCACGGGTCGTTGCGGCCGACCTTGTCGTGCTCGTCTTTGACGACGGTCTCGACCGGCTCGGGGACGCCGCCCCCGGTCGCCTCCTCGGCCGCTTCGGCGCCGCTCTCCCCGGCGGCGATGCCACCGCCCGCCGCGACCTGCTGCAGCGCCGAGGGCTGTCCACCCTCGGTCCCACCGGAGTAGTCGAGCTCGGCAGGCGCCTGGCCGTTGCCGGTGAAGACGCCTTCCAGTTCGGGGTTCTCAACTTCGATCTCGGCGTGGAAGACGAGCTTGCTGAACTCTTCCCAGATCGAGTGCATCAGCTCCTCGAACATGATGAAGCCCTCGTTTTTGTAGGCGACGAGGGGGTCGATCTGGGCGAAGCCGCGAAGATGGATGCCCTCGCGCAGGTAGTCCATGTCGTAGAGGTGCTCGCGCCAGCGGTTGTCGATCACCTGCAGCAGGATCGAGCGCTCGACGTAACGCATCAGCTCGGCGCCGAGTTTCTCCTCGCGCTCGTCGTAGGCGTTCATCGCGTCGTCGTCGAGCTCGTCTTTGAGCTTTTCGCGGTCGAGCTGCTCGGGCCGCAGGGCGCCGACGTCGACCGAGACCGGCCAGATCTGGCGTAGCTGCACCTCGAGCTCGGGCAGATCCCAATCGTCGAGCTCGTCGCCCGGGGTGTACTCGTCGACGAGCCGCTCGATCACGCCCTCGAGCTCGTCGCGGGCGACGTCCGACATGTCGCGCCCTTCGAGGACCTCGCCGCGGTATTTGTAGACGACGCGGCGTTGCTCGTTCATGACGTCGTCGTACTCGAGGACGCGTTTGCGGATCAGGAAGTTCTGCTCCTCGACTTTCTTCTGCGCGTTCTCGACGGTTTTCGTCAGCATTTTCGCCTCGAGGGGCATCTCGTCCCCCTCGTCGTCGACCGGCCCGAGTTTGTCGAGGATTTTGTAGATGCGGTCGCCGGCGAAGAGCCTGATCACGTCGTCTTCGGCGGAGAGGAAGAAACGGGTCTCGCCCGGGTCCCCCTGGCGTCCGGAGCGGCCGCGCAGCTGGTTGTCGATCCGCCGCGACTCGTGACGCTCGGTACCGCAGATGAAGAGGCCGCCGAGCTCGCGGACTTCCTCCGCCTCGGCTTCCACCGTCGGCTTCAGCTCCTCGATCTTCTGCTCGAAAGCCTCCTCGTAGCCGTCGTCGCCGGGGCTGACGCCCGCCTGCTTGAGGTCGCGCTGGGCGAGGTGCTCGACGTCGCCGCCGAGCTTGATGTCGACACCGCGGCCGGCCATGTTGGTGGCGATCATCACCGCCCCCTTGCGACCCGCCTGGGCGATGCGCTCACCCTCTTTCTCGGCGTGCTCGGGCTTCGCGTTGAGGACGGCGTGCTCGACGCCGTTGCGCTTCAGCTCGGCGGAGATCATCTCCGAGACCTCGACCGAGACGGTCCCGACCAGGGTCGGCTGGCCGGCCTCGTAGCGGGCGACGATTTCCTCGAGCACAGCTTTCCACTTGCCGTCCTTGGTTTTGAAGATCTGGTCGTTGCGGTCGGCCCGGACCATCGGCCTGTTGGTCGGGATCTCGACTACCGGGACTTTGTAGATCTTCATGAACTCGGTCGCCTCGGTGAGCGCCGTGCCGGTCATCCCGGACAGTTTGTTGTAGAGCCGGAAGTAGTTCTGCAGGGTGATCGTCGCCAGCGTCTGGTTCTCCTCGCCGATCGCGACGCCCTCCTTGGCCTCGACCGCCTGGTGCAAGCCCTCGGACCAGCGCCGGCCCTCGAGGATGCGGCCGGTGAACTCGTCGATGATCATCACCTGGCCGTCGACGACGGCGTAGTCCTTGTCCTTTCCGTAGAGGGACTCGGCCTTCAGCGCCTGGACCAGGTGGTTGACCAGGGTCCCGTGCTCGCTCAGGTAGAGGTTGTCGACGTCGAGGAACTCCTCCGCCCGTTTGACGCCGCGCTCGGTCGGGGCGACGGTCTTGTGCTTCTCGTCGTACTCGTAGTCGTAGTCGACCTCGGAGGTGTCCTTCGACTCGCCGAGGCTTTTCAGTTTCTGTTTGGCTGGCTCGCCGACCATCTGTTTGGCCAGGCGGGCGAAGGTGTAGTAGGTCTGCGCCGCCTGCTCGGGGGCGCCGGAGATGATCAGCGGCGTCCGCGCCTCGTCGATCAGGATGTTGTCGACCTCGTCGACGACGGCGAAGTTGTGGCCCCGCTGGACGCAATGCTCTTTGGCGGCCGCCATGTTGTCGCGCAGGTAGTCGAAGCCGAACTCGGAGTTGGTCCCGTAGGTGACGTCGCAGGCGTACTTCGCCTGGCGGGTGTCATGGTCGTCGTCCTCCTGGATCGAGGCGACGGTTACGCCGAGAGCTTCGTAGACGGGCGCCATCCATTCGGCGTCGCGGCGGGCCAGGTAGTCGTTGACGGTGACGACGTGGACGCCCTCTCCGCCGAGGCTGTTGAGGAAGACCGCCAAGGTCGCGGTCAGGGTCTTGCCCTCGCCGGTCTTCATCTCGGCGATCGAGCCGTCGTGGAGGACCATGCCGCCGATCAGCTGGACGTCGTAATGGCGCTGGCCGAGCGAGCGGCGCGAAGCCTCGCGGGTCAGCGCGAACGCCTCGGGCAGGACGTCCTCGAGCGACTCCCCTCCCCGGACCCGCTCGCGCAGGCTGTCCGCCTCCGCGCGCAGCTCATCGTCGCCGAGCAGTTCCATCTCGGGCTCGAAGCGGTTGACCGCATCGGCGCGCTTCTCGTAGGACTTGAATTTCCGCCCCTCACCCACGCGCAGCGCACGGGTGACCATGTCCCTGGCGTTGGCCATGGCCCTAGCGTATCGAGGCTCGGCTGCGGCTTAGCTCCGCACCGCGCGGGCGCTCAGGCGGCGGGCCTCCCCCGCAGGCGCGAG
This sequence comes from Solirubrobacterales bacterium, assembly GCA_036524375.1. Classification (GTDB taxonomy): domain Bacteria; phylum Actinomycetota; class Thermoleophilia; order Solirubrobacterales; family 70-9; genus VRUE01. The sequence continues at coordinate 35,549 of DATDCK010000045.1, forward strand.
ACTTCGCGCCTGGTGCGGGATCGCTTGCGCCGCATCTCGCGGTGCTTCTTGACCTGGCGCCGGATGTCCTCGGCGAGCTCATGGATCGTGTGCGACATCTGCGGCGAGGCCTCCTGCGCCCGCAGCGTCACCCCTTTCAGCCTCAGGGTCGCCTCGGCGACCTGGCTGTCCGCGATCGACGGATTGCGCTCCTCGTAGATCTCGATGTCGAGCATTGCCAACTCGGAGACCTGCTTGCCGACCCTGCGAAACCGCTTTGCGACGTGTTCCCGGAGCTCGTCGTCGATCTCGACATTGCGCCCGCGTATCTCGATTCGCATCTATGTCCTCCTTGGGTCCGGTGACCGATGCTACGCCCGTCTCCTACCCGAGGCAAGCGGCTCATAGTCGGCGGCAGAAACCGACCGCGACGACCCGCACCGCGCCGGCCTCGCGCAGGGCCCGGGCAGCGGCCGAGACCGTCGCTCCCGTGGTCAGGACGTCGTCGAGGACGACGGCGCTGGCCGGAGCCTCGCCGCGGACCCGGAACCGGGGCGGGCGGCTCAGCCGCTCCGCCCGCCGGCGGCCGACCTGGCGACCGCGGCCACGGCGTTCGAGGCAGGGCTCGACCCGGATCGCGGTCCGGGTCGCGAGCGCGTCGGCCAGCACCGCTGCCGGGTCGAAGCCGCGGCCGAGCGCTCGGCCGCGGGCAGTCGGGATCGGGACCAGGACCCCGCTCAGGGTCGACGCTGGCGCCAGGCAGGCGATGCGCTCCGCCATCAGCTCGGCGGCCGGTAGCAGGCGGCGGAACTTCAGCGCCACCACCAGCTCGCGGGCGGGGCCTTCGTGCGGAGCCGAGGACCAGGCAGAGTCGACTCCCTGCGGGCCGCGTCCGCTCAGGGGCTCCAGCTCCCCCAATTGCCGCCGGCAGCGCCCGCAGGCAATCTCGTCGGCCTCGCAGCCGCGCCGGCAGGCGACGCAGAGCGGCGGCGCCAGCGCGACCGAAAGCGTTCGCAGGGTCCCCACCGCCCGAGCCTGGCGACCGCCGCCGCGCGGGTCGCGCGGCGAAGGTCAGGGTTGGCTCAGGACTTCGTCAACCTGCCCGCGATGCCGCCGATCAGCATCGAGCCGGGGGCAACCTCGGCGCCGTCGAGCAGTAGCGCCTCACGCAACAGGGACCCGGCCCCGACCGAGGAGCCGTCGCCGATCACGACCGGCCCTTTGATTTCGACGCCGGCGGCGATCTCGACACCCTTGCCGACGAGGACGGGGGGCTCGATCTCGATTCCGTCGAGCGGGCTGGCGGCGTAGACGCCGGAGCCGGCCTCGGGTGCCCCGGGGTCGAGCGAGACCGCTCCCTCGAGGGCGTCGAAGTTCCCCTGCAACAGCTCCGTGAGGTTGCCGATGTCGTTCCAGTAGGCGTCGACCTCGTGGGAGTAGAAGGGCACGTCGCCCTCGAGCAGAGCCGGGAAGACGTCCATCGCCCAGTCGGCGAACCCATCGGGGTCGTCGGCGCCGGCCGCCTTGCTCGTCCCCGGCGCCGGGAAGAAGTCGAAGATCTCGGAGCGGAACATGTAGATGCCGCAGTTGGCGAGGTCGGAGAGCGCTTCGCTCGTCGGCGGCTTCTCCTGGAAGCCCTGGATGCGCCCGTCCGTGCCGGTGATCGCGACCCCGAACTGGCTGGTGTCGGAGACCCTCCTGGTCGCCAGCGTGGCGATCCCATCGTGGGACTCGTGGAACTCCCGCATCGCGGTCAGGTCGATGTCGGTGAGGGCGTCGCCGGAGATGACGAGGAAGGTGTCGCCGAGGAAGCCTGCCGCGTTCCGCACCCCGCCCGCGGTGCCGAGCAATTGCTCCTCGCGGCTGTAGGCGAGCTCGAGGCCGAGGCGGGAGCCGTCACCGAAGTGGCCCTCGATCGCCTCCGGGAACCAGTGCAGGTTTGCGATCGTCTCGACGAAGCCGTGGCGGGCCAGCAGCTCGGCGATGTGTTCCATCACCGGGCGGTTGAGGACCGGGACCATCGGCTTCGGCTTTCCGTATGTGATCGGACGCAACCGAGTCCCCAACCCGGCCGCCAGAACCATCGCGCGCATCGTCGAGAGGATACGGTGACGGGGAACGAGAGGGGCCGTGGGCATGACAACCGCTGAATATGCGGAGCTGCGGGCAGAGCAGACTCCGCCACTGAGCTTTCCGCATTGGACGGCGGTGCGCTACTGCGCAGCCGCCCTCTACGTCGTCGCCCTGTGCGCCTACACGGTCGCCTACGGGCTCCCGGTCCAGCGCGAGCTGGTCATCGCCTGGACCTGTGCGGCGCTGGCGATCGCCTCGATCGGCAGGCCGCCCTGGGAAATCGTCCAACTGGTGCTCGACTGGGCGCCGATCGTCGCCGTGCTCGCCGTCTACGACTACACCCGCGGTGCCGCCGACTCGGTCGGGATCGGGGTCCACGAGACACCGATGATCGACTTCGACCGCTTCGTCTTCTTTGGCGAGACTCCGACCGAATGGCTGCAATCACATCTCTACGAGGCGGGGGTCGTCAACTGGTGGGACATCGCCTTCACCTTCGTCTACACCTCCTACTTCATCGTCCCTTTCGCGACCGCGGGGGTCCTCTGGGCACGCGACCGCGATGCCTTCCTCGCTTTCGCCAAGCGCCTGGTCAGCCTCGCGATCGCCGGCCTCTGCACCTACATCGCCTACCCCGCGGCGCCGCCGTGGATGGCGGGGGAACAGGGCCTGCTCGAGGGCGTGCACCGCACTACGGCGAAGGGCTGGGAAGTGATCGACCTCGGCACCGCCGCGCTCTTCTCCCACGGCCAGGGGGCCGTCAACCAAGTCGCCGCTGTGCCCTCGCTGCACTCGGCATTCGTCGCCCTGGTCGCGATGTTCCTCTGGGGCCGGGTGCGCTGGGGGTGGCGAATTCTGCTCGTCGCCTACCCCCTGGCGATGGGCTTGACGCTGATGGCTACCGGCGAGCACTACTTCTTCGACGTCGCCCTGGGCTGGGTTTACGCCGGCGCCGTGATGGCCGCCTGGGGCTGGTGGGAACGGCGTCGGGTCAGGAACCGGCCAGCGACGACTTGAGCCGCTCGATCGCCTCGACCGGCAGCGGGTCGACCCCGCGGGCCTCGGCGAGCTCCAGCGATACGAGGTCGCCGAGCATCGTCGCGTAGAGCAGGCGCTCGGTTCGAGTCTCCCCAAGCGCCTGCACGGAGACGACTTCGGAGCCGGCGCCGGCGATCTCGGCCGCGGTCAGCTCGAAGCGGCGACCTAGCTCCTCACCCTGGTCGGGATCCTCGATCATCGCCGCCGAGACACTGGTCCCCTCCGGGGCACCGGCCCAGCCGCAGATCTCGTTGTGGTCGGCCTCGGGCAGCTCGGAGTGGAAGGCCGGCGCCTTCGCGTTCTCGTTGATCTGGGTCTTCCAGCGACGCGCGACCGGAGCGGTCAGCTCGGCCCCGTAGACGACGGGAACCGTTCCGGCGAGGGCGGCGCCGATCGCGGCGGCGCGCTCGCGCAGCTCCTCCTGCCGCTCCTCGAGGAAGGTGGCCGCAGCCTCGATCTCGGCCCGGAGAGAAGGGGCGACGCCGGCCTTCGCCGCAATCTCAGCGGCGGCGACGAGCATGTAGGCGACCGCGGCCCGCGGCTGCAGGATCCCGGGCAGGCCGACGACCTGGACGCCGTCGGCCCGGGCACGGTCGACGATCGCCCCGCCGGTGCTGACCACGACCCGGCGGGCGCCGGTCTCGGCGGCGGCTTCGAAGCAGGAGAGGGTCTCCTCGGTGTTCCCCGAGTAGCTCGAGCAGAGCACCGTCCAGCCGTCGTCGACGCCGCCCGGCAGCCGGTAGCCCCGGACCGTCGTCATCGGCGCCGTCAGTCGTTGGCCGATCGCGGCGACCGCGAGGTCGCCGCCGATCGCCGACCCGCCCATCCCGCAGACCAGCAGGCCCCGCGAGTCGCCCGCCTCGAGGCGGGCGGAGTCGACGCGCCAGAGGGCGTCGCGCAGGTGGTCGGGAATCGCGAGGACGTCCTCGATCATCAGGCCGGGACCCTTTCGTCGCGGCCGACGACTGCTCCTTCGACCCGGGCTCCGGGCGCCACCTCGACCCCTGAATCGAGGATCGAGCCGGAGAGGATCGCCCCGGCCCCGATCCGGACTCCGTCGAAGAGGACCGAGTCGCGCACCGTGGCGCCCTCGGCGACGCTGCAGCGCTCGCCGATCACCGCGTGGGGGCCGAGCTCGACCGCGTCGTCGACCTCGGCATCGGCGGCGACGTAGGTGCCCGGCCCGGTCGCCTCGACCCGGGTGGCGACGGCACCGTCGAGGATGTCCCAGCTGGCGCGCAGATAACGCTCGGGGGTGCCGATGTCCATCCAGTAACCGTCGAGCGGAAAGCTGTGAAGTCCGTTACCGACCAGCTGCGGGAAGACGTCGCGCTCAATCGAGACCTTCTCGCGGGGCGCGATCGCCTCCAGGACCGAGCGCTCGAGCACGTACATGCCGGCGTTGACCTCACCCGGTGCGTGCTCCCCGGTCTTCTCGAGGAAGGCGTCGACGTCGCCGCCCGCGTCACGATGGACGAGGCCGTAGGCGGCGGCGTCGTCGACCGGGTGCAGGGCGATCGTCGCCAGCGCCCCGCGGCGCTCGTGGGCCGCGAGGAGGGCGCTGAGGTCGAGGTCGGTGAGGACGTCGCCGTTGAGCGCCAGGAAGCGGTCCTCGAGGTCCTCGCCGAGAGCGTCGGCGGCGAAGCGGATCGCCCCCGCGGTGCCGAGCGGCTCGGGCTCGGTCACGTAGCGGACCCGCGCCCCGTGCCGTTCGTCGTCGCCGAGTGCCTCGCGCAGCACGTCCGGGAGGAAGCCGCAGGCGAGGACGACCTCGTCGACCCCGTGTTCGGCCAGCCACTCGACCATGTAGGCGAGGAAGGGCCGGTCGACGAGGTTGAGCGCCGGCTTCGGCACCGACGCCGTCAGCGGGCGCAGGCGGGTGCCTTCGCCACCGACGAGGACGATCGCCTGCACCGTCAGTCGCCTGCCGTCAGCGAGGGCGCGGCCTCGATCGCACGGCCGATCCCCTCGTAGGTGAAGCCCGCGGCGCGCATTGCGGCGGGGTCGAGGAAGTTGCGGCCGTCGACGATCAGCGGCCGCGCCATCTTCGCGGCGACCGAGGCCCAATCGATCTCGGCGAACTCGGGCCACTCGGTGACCAGCACCGCGGCGTCGGCGTTCTCGAGCGCCGCTAGGGCGGAGGCCTCGATCTCGACCGAGCCGAGCAGGTCGCGGGCGGCGTCGGCGGCAACCGGGTCGTAGGCGACGACCTCCGCCCCCTCGCCCTGCAGCCGCGCCGCGAGGACCAGGCTCGAGGCTTCCCGCATGTCGTCGGTGTCGGGCTTGAAGGCGAGCCCGAGCAGGGCGACCCTCTTCCCGACCAGCGAGCCGAGGTGCTTCTGGAGCTTGCCGACCACGCGGCGCTTCTGCAGCTCGTTTACCTCGATCACCGCGTTCAGCAGTTGGAAGTGGTAGCCGGTGTTGCCCGCCAGCATCTTCAGGGCGCTGACGTCCTTCGGGAAGCAGCTGCCGCCGTATCCGATCCCGGCCCGCAGGAAGGCGGAGCCGATCCGCGCGTCGAGGCCCATCCCCCGTGCCACCTCGGAGACGTCGGCGCCGACCTCCTCGCTGACGTTGGCGATCTCGTTGACGAACGAGATCTTCGTCGCCAGGAAGGCGTTGGAGGCGAGCTTGATCATCTCGGCGCTGGCGACGTCGGTCCTCACCATCTCGCCGCCGAGCGGCTCGTAGAGCGAGGCGACTGCATCGGCCCCCTCCTCGTCGCCGGGGTCGGTCCCGATCACGACCCGGTCGGGGTGCATGAAGTCGGCAACCGCCGATCCCTCCTTGAGGAACTCGGGGCAGGAGACGTAGGCGATCCCCTCCTGCAGCTCGCGCTTGATCGCCGCGCCGGTTCCTGCCGGCACCGTGCTCTTCATCACCAGCACATGGCCACCCCCGGGCCGTAGCTCGGAGACGACCGAGCGCACCCGTGAGAGGTCGGCATCCCCGGAGGGCGTCGGCGGGGTGTCGACGCAGACGAACAGCAACTTCGCGGAGTCGAGCAGCTCGTCGATGTCGGTGGTGAAGGTGAGGCGCTCGAGGTTCTGCTCGACCAATTCCCCAAGCCCCGGCTCGTGGATAGTCGTCTCCCCGCGCGAGAGCGCATCGACCTTCTCGGGGACGATGTCGCGGGCGACGACCCGGTGGCCGAGCTCCGAGAAGCAGGCAGCGGTGACCAGCCCGACCCAGCCGACCCCGATCACGCCTATCGCGTCCTTCTCGCTCATTCCGCTCCCGCCCCCAGTCGTTTCGGCTTCTTGTCCGGGATTATGACCTTGGCGGAGCGAGCCATGCCGAGCATCTGGTCGTTGGTGACCGAGTGGAGCAGATCGTTGGCGATCCAATAGCTGTTCTCCCCCCGGTGCCAGGCGATCAGGCTGACCCGCCCGCCATCCACGAAGATTTCATACTCACGCCCGCGGATCTCGCGCGTTTCGCTCGGGTTGTCGAGGATCGGCGGGTCCGACCATCCGCGAATCCCCTGCACGCCGAAGTAGTGGACGCCATCCGAGAGTTCGAGCGTCAGGACCATCCGGTAGGCCTCGTAGCGGTTCGCGTCTTTGGTCGGCGCATCCTTGATCCGGTAGACGTAGGGGTCGACGACCTTCTCGAAGGGGTTGCTTTCCACGTACGCGGCCCCGGCCGGCAGCCGGGTCGGGTAGAAGATCGGGAAGGGACCGTGGACTCTGCGGGCGGCGATCTTCGCCTCCTCTTCCCCCACTTCGGACGCCGGGACCAGTTCGTCGGAGCCGGCCGGCTTCAGCCTCAGGGCGGGCTTCTTCTTGCGCTTCTTATTGTCCTTCTTGCCCTTCTTCTTCTTGGCGCCGGCATCCTGTTCGTTTTCTTCCGCGCCTTCCTGGTTGGTCTGCGCGCCGCCGCTCGCTTCCACCCCGAGGAACTGATCGACCGCGCCGTCGACCGCGGCGGGCGTCGTGTAGACGAAACTCGGGCCGAGTTCGGCCGGGAAGTGGACCTCCTCGAGCGGCACGTTGCGAACCTCGAGGAACAGTTTCAGCACGTCGAGCATCGTCGCCTCGTCGCTGATGTCGGAGGTCGTGTACTTCGTGAAGATCTCGATCAGGTCTTTTTCGCCGCCGCCGATGAACACGTCCTCGACCAGGTCCTGGGCGGAGATTCGCTGGCGGGCAGCGCTGATGAAGCCCTGTTGCCGCGACGAGCGGACGATGTCGGTGTCGGTGTGGCGGTAGCGCACGTACTCGAGCGCTTTGTTCCCGCAGAGCAGCTGGTAGCCGGGCTGGACGTTGATTTCCGCGTACTGTTCGGACGCAGGCACCCCGACGTTTGAGTGGTAGTAGCGGCGGTCGATGTCCGTGAAGACGCAGCCGATTGCCCAAACCGCTTTGCTGAACCCGAGGAAGTCGACGTTGACCACGTGGCTGATCTTCAACCCGGTCAGCTGCTTCACCGTCTGCAGCGTCAGCCTCGGGCCGCCGTACGAATACGCTTCGTTGAACTTGCCGGTCCCATAGCCGGGGATTTCGACCTTGAGATCGCGTGGGATCGACATCACCGCGATCGCGCCTATTTCGGGGTCGAGGCGAAGCAGGATCGTCGTGTCGGAGCGACCCGGGTCTTCCGCGAATTCCGCTCCCGCGCGTTTGTCGGAGCCGACGATGAGGATGTTCTGCGGTTCGCCGCCCTCGACCTTGGCAAGGAATCGGTTGACTTTGCTGTTGAAGGCGCCATTGTCCGAGAGGGCCTCGGCGACGCTGCCGAAGTAATTGAGGATCGCGATCGAGGTCGCCGCCGCGGAGACGGCGACGATCACGCCGGCGCCGAGCATGAAGCGCCACCAAAACCGTTTCGGCTTCGGCGCCGGCTCCTCGCCGCCGGGGGGAGGCGGTTTGAAATCGGGCTCAGCCATCGGCGAGCCTCCCGGGGAGCGAGCGCAGGAAGGTCTCCAGGGTCTGGCCGTAGGCGAGGAGCGAGGAGACTGAGACCCACTCCTGGGGCCCGTGGTGCCCGGCCCCGACCGGCCCGAACTCGACCGCCGGCACGCCGACGCGGAGGAACGAGACGGCGTCGGAGGCGCCGTCGCGGCCGACGCTCATCGGCTCCCCCTCGTGGTGTTCGGTGGCGGCGTCCCCGAGGGCGAGGACGAAGGCGGAGTCACGCTCGACGACCGCCGGCGGCCGGCTGAATAGCGTTTCCACGTCGGCGTCGGGAATTTCGCGCACCTGGTCGAGCACGACCTCGGGGTCCTGTTCGGGTAGGTAGCGGATGTCGACGTCGATCGCACAGCGGTCGGGGACCTTGTTGAGAGCGTCGCCTCCCAAGATTCGACCGAGGTTGATCGAGGGCCGGTCGAACAGCTCCGAGCTCTGCCGCGCAAAAGGTAGCGACTCGATGCTGCGGAAAACGTCGAGTGCCTTGAGGACCGCGTTGTCCCCCAACCAGGGCGTGGCGCCGTGCGCGGCGACCCCGCCGACCTCGAGACGGAGCGCGAGCACGCCCTTGGCCTCGACTCCGATCTGCAGGTCCGTCGGCTCGCCGGTGATCGCGAAATCGCCGATGAAGCCGCTGTCGACGAGGTGGTCGCTGCCGCGCTCCGCCTCCTCCTCGGACTCCTCGTCGCCGACGATCCCGAGCCTGACCCTGACCTGGTCCTGATCCCGCATTGCCGCGGCGGTGACCAGCATCGCCGCCAGCGCCCCCTTCATGTCGTAGGCGCCGCGGCCGTAGAGCCGGTCGCCGTCGAGCCGGGGCTCGAACTGCCCGGCGAAGGCGGGGACCACATCGAGGTGCCCGTGCAGGACGACGGTCGGCGCCCCCTCGGGCCCGACCTCGGCCTTCAGCACCGGCAACCCCCGCACCTCGTCCTCCTGGGCCTCGATTCCGCGCGCATCCAGCCACCCCTTGACGAACCCGGCGGCCTCCAGCACCCCGTCCGAGCTCGCCGAGTCGTAGGAGATCAACCGCGATGCCAGCGCGACCAGTTCGTCACTCATGCGACAGCCCGCCGTCCAGAGAGCGGGGATCTGGGCACCCTCCGGGCGAATTGAGTCGCGCGCCCTACGGGCGCGGCTCCCGATGTTGGTGCGCGCCTATGGCGCGCAGGAATCAGATTGCATGTCGCGGCCTGCGGCCACATTCGCCCCTCGGGCGCCCAGATCCCCACTACCGAAGCGCCGCGGATGACCTGGAAGTCCCCAGCAGCGGAGCCGGGCCGTTCAAGCATCAAGTCGTCGCGGGCTGCACCCCTGATATCGGACAGCAAATTCACCGACCGGGTTATAAGCACTTCATCCCGCGATTGCGGTGTCGGGTGGGCCGGATCGGTGCCCC
>DATDCK010000046.1:0-5847 GCA_036524375.1 Solirubrobacterales bacterium
CGAGGTGATCGTCGACGACGACGAGCGCCAGGCGACCGTGATCGTGCCCGACGACCAGCTCTCGCTGGCGATCGGCCGCGACGGCCAGAACGCCCGCCTCGCCGCCCGCCTGACCGGCTGGCGGGTCGACATCAAGTCCGAGACCGACTTCGCCTCCGAGGAACAGGACATCGAGTTCGAGGGCGAGGAACAGTTCGACGGCCGCTGCATGGCCGTCCTCTCCAACGGCCGTCGCTGCCCCAATGCGGCGCTGCCCGGCTCGACCTACTGCGGGCTTCCCGGGCACCAGGCGCTCTCGCGCTTCGAGACCAGCCAGGTCGCGATCCTGGCCGGCGTCTCCGAGGCCGAGATCGCGATCCTGGCCGATCCCGACGGCGAGGAAGGCCAGGTCGCCGAGATCGTCGATCGTGCCTCCGCGAACTTCGTCGAGCCCTCGGAGGAAGAGGTCGCCGAGGCCGAGGAGGAGGCCGCGGTCGAGGAGGCTGTCGAGGACGTGGTTGCCGAGCAGGCGGTCGCAGAGGAGATCGCCGAGGAGGCTGCCGAAGAAGAGGCAGCGCCCGAGCCCGCCGCTGAGGATTCGACGGCGGAGCCGGTCGCCGAGGAGGCTGAGCAGGCTTAGTGGCTAAGAAGCGGGTTCACGAGATCGCCAAAGCGCAGGGTGTCAGCAGCAAGGAGTTGCTGGCCGCGCTGAAGGCCGCCGGAGTCGAGGCGAAAGCCGCCGCTTCAACCGTCGAGGAGGGCGACGCGCTGAAGGCGATCGAGGCGGCCAAGGGCAACGGCGGCTCGAAGGCCGCGCCGGCACCGACGAAGGCGGCGGCAGAGCAAGCCCCGCCGAAAGCACCTGCCGCCCCGGCAGGCGGCCAGACGCCCCCTCCGGCGCCGAAATCCTCTTCTTCGACCAAACCGGTCAGAGCCGCGGGCCAGCAACCCGCCGGGGGCGCCAGCGCCTCTTCCAAAAAACGCCGCGTAGTGATCGACTCTCAGGCTGCCCGCCGCGATCAGATGGGCGGCCCGCCCCCGCAGCGCCCGCCACGCCGCCGCGGCGGTCGTCGCCGCCGGCCGCTGCTGGAGGAGCCGCCGATGGGCCCGGCGACCCCGATCGAGCCCGAGGCGACCAAGGTCAACTCCGGAGCCACCGTGCGCGAGGTGGCCGAGTCGCTCGGCCTCGCCCCGGCCGAGGTGATCAAAAAGCTGATGACGATGGGGGAGATGGCGACCCTCACCCAGACCCTCACCGACGAGTCGGTCAAGGCAATCGCCGACGAGTACGACCGCAAGCTCGAAATCGTCACCGCTGCCGAGGAGGAGCCCGAGGAACCCGAGTTCTCCGATGCTGAGGAGGACCTGGCCGACCGGCCGCCGGTGGTGACGATCATGGGTCACGTCGACCACGGCAAGACCTCGCTGTTGGACGCGATCCGCGAGACCGAGGTCGCCGCGGGCGAGGCCGGCGGCATCACCCAGCACATCGGCGCCTACCAGGTCCACCACGGCGAGAAGCTGATCACCTTCCTCGACACCCCGGGCCACGCCGCCTTCACCGCGATGCGCGCCCGCGGCGCCAAGGTCACCGACGTCGCGGTGGTGGTCGTCGCCGCCGACGACGGGGTCATGCCGCAGACCAAGGAGGCGATCGACCACGCCCGCGCCGCCGACGTGCCGATGCTGATTGCCGTCAACAAGATCGACAAAGAGGGCGCCAATCCCGAAAAGGTCCGCAACGAGCTCGCCCAGGAGGGCATCTCGCCCGAGGAGTGGGGCGGGGACACGGTCTTCTGCGAGGTCTCGGCCAAGACCCACGACGGCCTCGACAACCTGCTCGACATGATCCTGCTGGTGACCGAGCTCGAGGAGCTCGGCGCCAACCCCGACGCCCCCGCCTCCGGCACCGTGATCGAGTCCCAGCTCGACCCCGGCCGCGGCCCGGTCGTCACCGTGCTGGTCCAGCGCGGCACTCTCGAGGTCGGCGACTCGCTGGTCGCCGGGCCGCAGTGGGGCCGGGTGCGGGCGATGCAGGACTTCACCGGCGAGCGAGTCGAGGCCGCCGGGCCGGGGATGCCGGTCGAGGTGCTCGGCTTCGACGGGGTCAGCGATGCCGGCGAGTTCGTGCAGGCGGTCGAGAACGACCGCCGCGCCCGCCAGCTCGCCCAGGAGCGCGCCAACCGGCTCAAGACCGAGGCATTGGCCCGCCGCCAGGCCCGCAAGGTCAGCCTCGACGAGGTCTTCGCCCGGGTTCAGGAGGGCGACATCAAGGAGCTCAACATCGTCCTCAAGTCCGACGTCGCCGGCTCGCTGGAGGCGCTCCAGGACGAGATCGCCAAGGTCCCGCAGGAGCGGGTCGCGATCAACATCATCCACTCGCAGACCGGTGGCATCAACGAGTCCGACGTGATGCTCGCCTCGGCCTCCGAAGCGATCATCATCGGCTTCAACGTGCGGCCGCTCGCCGATGCCCGCCGCGCCGGCGAGCGCGAGGGCGTCGACATCCGCACCTACTCGGTCATCTACAAAATCACCGAGGATCTGCGCAACGCGATGGAGGGCCTGCTGGAGGCGGTCGAGGTCGAGGAGGCCGTCGGCGAGGCCGAAATCAAACAGACCTTCAAGGCCTCGAAGGTGGGCCGGATCGCCGGCTGCATCGTCACCGAGGGCAAGGCCCGCCGCGACGCTCAGGTCCGCCTGGTTCGCGAGGGGACCGTGATCTGGACCGGCAAACTCGGCTCTCTGCGCCGCTTCAAAGACAACGTGCAGGAAGTGGAGGAAGGGCAGGAGTGCGGCATCGTGCTCGACGGCTACGCTGACGTCAAGGACGAAGACGTGATCGAGTTCTTCCAGACCAAACAGGTCGAGCAGACGCTGGAGTAAGGATGGCCGGCGCTCGCATGCGGCGCGTCAACGAGGTGCTTCGCGAGGTCGTGGGCGCCACGATCGGCAACGACCTGAGCGACCCTCGTATCGGCTTCGTCACGGTGACCTCCGTTGAGACCAGCCCCGACCTGCGCGCCGCCAAGGTGTATGTCAGCGTGTTCGGCGACGAGGAGGAGCGCGCCGCGACGCTGGAGGCGCTGCGATCCTCCCACGGCGTGATCCAATCCCGGATCGCCGCGGAGACCCGGATGAAGCGGACCCCCACCTTGACCTTCCACTACGACGAGACGATCGAGCAGGGCGTGCGGATCTCCAATCTGCTCGAGGGTGACCCGGTTGACCCCGCGGACGGTCCGGAGGAGCAGCGATGAGCGAGACCACCGGGGTCGCGGCGCCCGAGATCGAGCGGGTAGCCGCCGAGTTGCGCTCGCGCGAGCGCTTCCTGCTGACCGCCCACGAGGGCCCCGACGGCGACGCCCTCGGCTCGCTGCTGGGCATGCACCACCTGCTCACACAGCTCGGCAAGGACTCGGTGATGTTCCTGGCGGCGAAAGAGTTCCCGCTGCCGATCGAGTACCGCTTCCTGCCACTCGAGGAGGTCTTCCACGAGCCCCCGGCCGACATGGCCGACCGCACCGTGGTCTTCCTCGACTGCGGCAACATCGACCGGATGCCGGTCGACTTCCTCACCGAGGGCGGCAACGACCTGATCAACATCGACCACCATCACGACAACACCCGCTTCGGCGACATCAACCTGGTCGACGTCGACGCCTCCTGCACGGCGGAAATCGTCTACGAGCTGGCGGTCCTGCTGGGCGTCACGATCTCGCCCGAGATGGCGGCGGCGCTCTACGTCGGCCTCGTCACCGACACCGGCAAGTTCATGTACGAGAACGTCAGCCCCCGCACCCACCGGGTCGCCGCCGAGCTGATCGAGGCCGGGGTAGACGTCGACGACACCTACCGCCGCCTCTACGAGCACGTCCCGATCGAGAAGCTGCGCCTGATCGCCCGCGCCCTCGACGGCCTGCAGATCCACTGCGACGGCCGCCTCGTGGTCGCCTACATCACCGCCGCCGATTACGAAGCGACCGGGGCGGGGGAGGAGATGACCGAGGGGATCATCGACCACCTGCGCTCGATCGAGGGGATCAAGGTCGCCGCCGTGGTCCGCGACCTCGGCGATCGCGGTCGGGCCGCCCGCAAGGTCAGCCTGCGCTCCAGCGAGGGCGACGTCGACGTCTCCGCGATCGCCCGCCTCAACGGCGGCGGCGGTCACAAGCGCGCCGCCGGGTTCTCCACCGACCTGACGCTGGAGGAGTTGGTGCCCTTCCTCTGCCGCGAGGTGAGCTCGCAGCTCGGCCTCTGAGATGGCCGCCGGAGACCCCGCAGGCGCCGTGCTGCTCTACGACAAGCCGGCCGGGCCGACCTCTCACGACATCGTCGCCATGGTGCGCCGCGAACGCCGCTGCAAAGTCGGCCACGCCGGCACCCTGGACCCCTTCGCGACCGGCCTGCTGCTGATCCTGCTGGGCCGGGCGACCAAGCTGCAGCGCTTCCTGGTCGGGCTGCGCAAGACCTACCTGGCGACGGCCCGGCTGGGCTGGCGCTCCAGCACCGGCGACCCCGACGGCGAGCTGACCGAGACCGGCAGGCTGCCCGCCGCTCTGGAGCTGCCCACCGGCACGGTCCGCCAGCGCGTGCCGATGACCTCGGCGGTCCGGGTCGGCGGCGAGCGCCTCTACAAGAAGGCCCACCGCGGCGAGTCGGTCGAGACCCCCGAGCGCGACGTCGAGGTCTACCGGGCCGACCTGCTCGGCAGCCACGACGGGAGCGCCACATACGAGATCGAGTGCGCGGCCGGGACCTACGTGCGGACCCTGGTCGAGACCCTCGGCGACGCCTACTGCTCGCAGCTGCGCCGCACCGCGATCGGGCCCTTCCTGGTCGAGGACGCGGGCAAGGAGATCGGCTTGGAGCGGGTCGGCGAGCTCGTCCCGGCCACGGCGGCGGTGCTGCGATGAGCGTCGAGGTCACCTCGCTGCCAGACGCGAAGCCGCGGGCCCGCCAGGTCGCGATCGGCACCTTCGACGGCGTCCACCTCGGCCACCAGGCCGTGATCGAGGGCGCCGACACCGTGCTCACCTTCGATCCCCACCCGCTCGAGATCCTGCACCCGGCGGCGCTGCCGAAGCTGATCATGCCGTTCGGCGTGAAGCGCGACGTGATCGACGGGCTCGGCGTGCGGGAGCTGGTCGTGATCCCCTTCGACGAGGAGTTCGCCCACCGCAGCGCCGAGGACTTCATCGAGCACGTGCTGATCGAGACGCTGGGGGCCGAGAAGGTCTCGGTGGGCGAGAACTTCCGCTTCGGCGCCAAGGCCAAAGGCGACCCGGCGATGCTGGCGGCGCGCGAGGAGTTCGAGACCCGGGTCGTGCCGCTGGTCGAAACCGACGGCGAGACGATCTCCTCGACCCGGATCAGGGCGCTGGTCGCCGCCGGCGACATGGAGGGCGCCCAGCACTGCCTCGGCGCCCCGTTCATGGTCGAGGGCACAGTGGTCAGCGGCGACCAGCGCGGCCGTGAGCTCGGCTTCCCGACCGCCAACATCGTCCCCGACGACCGGCTCGCGATCCCCGGCCATGGCGTCTACGCCGCCTTCGCCGACGGCGTCCCGGCAGCCGTCAACGTCGGCGTCCGGCCGACCTTCGAGAGCGGCCGCGGGGTGCTGATCGAGACCTACCTGATCGACCGCGACGAAGACCTCTACGGCCGCAACCTCCGCGTCGCCTTCGTCTCCCGCCTCCGCGGCGAGAAACGTTTCCCCAGCATCGAGGACCTGGTCGCACAGATGAGGCAGGACGTCGAGGACGCCAAGAAGGTCTGCGCCGGGTTCCAGCGTTCCTGACGAGGGCCTGGGCGAGCGGGAGGGTGCCGGTGTCCTCCTCACTCGCACTTCGTCGCTGAAACGGGAAA
>DATDCK010000047.1:0-2589 GCA_036524375.1 Solirubrobacterales bacterium
GGCGCCGGAGCCGCCCATCATCCCGACGTCGGAATCGACGCGGTACCACTCGAGCCCGGCGCGCTCGAAGATGCGGTCGTAGGCGACGATGTGCTTCTCGTAGGAGGCGTCGAGCCCCTCGGCGTCGCGGTCGAAGCTGTAGGCGTCCTTCATCGTGAACTCGCGCGTGCGCAGCACGCCGGCGCGCGGGCGGGGCTCGTCGCGCTCCTTGGTCTGGAGGTGGAAGAGCATCAGCGGCAGGTCGCGATAGGAGCGGACCTCCTTGGCGACGTGGGTCGTGACCGCCTCCTCGTGGGTCATCGCCAGGACCAGCGGCGAGCCCTTGCGGTCCTCGAGCTTGAAGAGCTCGTCGATCGCGTAGCGGCCGGTCTTCTCCCAGGGCCCGGCCGGTTGCATGACCGGCATCAGCATCTCCTGGCAGTGGATCGCCGCCATCTCCTCGCGGAGGATCTGCTCGACCTTTAGCTGCACCCGCCAGCCCGCCGGCAGATAGGTCCAGAGCCCGGCGCCGAGCTGCCGGATCAGGCCTGCCCGCACCATCAGCTTGTGCGAGACCGCCTCGGCGTCGGCGGGAGCGTCCTTGAGGGTCGGCAGGAAGGTCTGGCTGAGGCGAGTCACGCCTGAAACCTACTCACCCAGGCTCAGGCGCGGGTGAAGCGGCGGCTCGCGGTCGGCGAGGCCTCCTCGTCGAGCAGGACCTTGTCCGACTCACCGCGTTCGGCGGCTTCGTGCTCCAACTTGGCGATCTTCTCGGGAGTGAGCTCGTCGGCGTTCTCCTCCTCGATCTTCGCCAGCCAGGCGGCGCCCTCACGTGACTCGTCCTCGTCGAACTCGACCTTGCCGCCGCGGTCGAGCGACTTGTCGATCTCCTCGAACAGGGTGTCTACGAGGGTCTCCTGCGGGACCTTGCGCAGCGGCTTGCCGTGGGCGTAGATCAGACCCTCGTTCTTGGCCCCGGCGATCCCGAAGTCGGCGTGGCTCGCCTCGCCGATCCCGTTGACGGCGCAGCCGAGGACCGCGACCTCGATCGGCTCCTCGTAGCCTTCGAGGCGCTGCTCGATTTCGGCGACCACCGAGTCCATGTCGAACTGGAGGCGGCCGCAGGTCGGGCAGGCGATCAATACGGGCCCACGCTCGCGCAACTGCAGCGCTTTGAGGATCTCCCAGGCGACTTTGACCTCCTCCTCGGCGTGGAAGGTCGAGAGGCTGATCCGGATCGTGTCGCCGACCCCGTCGGCTAGCAGGGTCCCGAGCCCGACCGCCGATTTCAGCGATCCCGCCCATTTCGTCCCCGCCTCGGTGATCCCGAGGTGGAGCGGATACGGGATCTTCTCCGCCAGCAGGCGGTTTGCGGCGATCGTGTTGGGCACGTTGGTCGACTTGATCGAGACCTTGAAGTTCTCGAAATCGAGGCTCTCCATCAGTTCGGTGAACTCGACGGCGGCGGCGACCAGGGCCTCGACGGGAGCCTCGCGCTCGAGCTCGTGGAGGTGTTTGGGGAGCGACCCGGAGTTGACCCCGATCCGCATCGGCACCTCGGCGGCGTTTGCCTTGACCGCGACCTCGGCGACTTTCTCGCGGCCGCCGATGTTGCCCGGGTTGAGCCGGATGCAGTGGGCGCCGGCATCGATCGCTTTCAGGGCGAGGGTGTGGTTGAAGTGGATGTCGGCGATCACCGGGATCGGAGATTCCTTGACGATCGTCTTCAGCGCTTCGGCGTCCTTCTCTCGCGGCACCGCGCAGCGCACGATGTCGGCGCCCGCGTCGGCGACCTTGCGGATCTGCTCCATGGTCGCGGTCAGGTTCGCGGTCTCGGTCTTGGTCATCGTCTGGACCGCGACCGGAGCACCGCCGCCGATCGGCACCCCGCCGACGAATATCTGGCGCTTGGAAGCCATTGGACCAGGGTATCTGGCCGGAGCTTCCAGGCCGGTGTGAACCTCCCCACCGGTAGGCTCGTATGCAGTTAAGGATGGACTCATCCAGGGAGAGGGTGTGGGTGCGGCGTCGCCGTCAGGCGAGGCGTCTTTCCATGGTCCTGCCTCTGACTGGAGCACTCGTCTTCCTTTCCGTTTCCGGCAGCATCGCGGCGGACCCGACGGTCGAAGCCACCGGGAGCGCGAGCGGCTACTACTGGAGCCCGACGCAGGCAGCGACGACACCGGGCGGGAGCGTCACCTTCAAAAGCCCAAGTCCCGGTGTGCCGCACGGACTCAGCTGGACCGGCGGCCCCGAAACCCCGGGCTGCTCCGGGGTGCCGGTCAACGATGGCAAAACCGCATGGAGCGGTAGCTGCGCCTTCGTCCAGCCCGGCGACTACACCTTCGTCTGCTACGTCCACCCGACCGAAATGAAAGGGACGATCGCGGTCGGCTCCGGTGGGTCGGGGCCCCTCGTCCCCCCGCCTCCCGGGCCTTCCGGGGGCCCGGCGGCATCGGGCCTGGAGATGGCGAAGCGACAGCGTGGCGGATCCCTCCGCGGCTCGATCTTGCTGCGGGCGCCGGGGAACCTCGAGGTCGAGCTCTTAGCCGCCCGTTCCCTGCTCGGGATCGGGAAGGCCGGAAAGGTCCGAGTCGGGAGGATCGCGCG
>DATDCK010000048.1:0-58039 GCA_036524375.1 Solirubrobacterales bacterium
GGCGCCCTCGACCACGGCCCAGCGCCGGGCGGTCGCCAGCGCCGCTTTTTCGGCGCGTGGCGTGTGTCTGGTCTGGCGCATTTCCTTGACCAGCTGGCCGGTGTCGATCCCGACCGGACAGGCGAGCTGGCAGGAGCCGTCCACGGCGCAGGTGTCGAGGGCGTCGTACTCGTACTCCTCGAGCAGGGCCCGCAGGACCGGCGAGCCGGGCGGCTGGCGCGCCATCTCGCGGCGCAGGACGATCCGCTGCCGCGGGGTCGTCGTCAGGTTGCGGCTCGGGCAGACCGGCTCGCAGAACCCGCACTCGACGCAGGTGGTGGCCGACTCCTCGATCGCGGGGGTGGTTTTGAGGTTGCGGAGGTGGACGCCGAGGTCGCGGTTGAGGACGACGCCGGGCGCGAGGACGCCGTCCGGGTCGGCGAGCCGCTTGACCCGCCACATCAACTCGGTCGCCCGCTCGCCCCACTCGCGCTCGACGTCGGGCGCCATGTTGATCCCGGTCCCGTGCTCGGCCTTCAGCGAGCCGTCGTACTTGCCGACGATCAGCTCGACCAGCTTCGCCATGAACGCCTCGTAGCGCTCGATGTCCTCGGCTTTGGCGAAGTCGGGAGTCAGCATGAAGTGGAGGTTCCCGGCCGAGGCGTGACCGGCGACCCCGGGCAGGAAACCGTGCTCGCCGAGCAGGGCCTGCAGGTCGCGGGCGCCCTCGGCGATCCGCGCCGGCGGCACGCAGACGTCCTCGACGATCAGCGCCGTGCCGGGCAGCCGCAGCTTGCCGATCAGCCCGTGCAGGCCCTCGCGGACGCGCCAGGCGAGCTCGATCGCCTCCGGGTCGCGGGTGAAGTCGATCGGCCGGATCGTCGGGTTGGAGGCGAGGATCTCGCCCGCCCTGGCCAGGTAGGCGTCGAGAGCGGCGTCGTCCTCGGCGCCGAACTCGACCAGCAGGACCGCCGACTCGGGCGGCAGCTCTTTCCACTCCTCGGGGGCGCCGACCATGTTCCAGGCGGCGGTGATCAGCGCCGGCGCGACCATCAGCTCGACCGCGGTGGCGCCGGCCTCGACGAAGTCGCGGACCGAGGCGATCGCCTCGTCGATCCCCGCGAAGTGAATCCAGGCGGTCGTCGTCCGCGCCGGCAGCGGCACGGTCTCGAAGGTCGCCTCGGCGACGAAGGCGAGCGTTCCCTCGGAGCCGATGATGAGGCGGCGGAAGATCTCGAGCGGCTCGTCGGCATCGAGGAAGGCGCAGAGCCGGTAGCCGGTGGTGTTCTTGATCGCGAACTTGCGCCGGATCCGCTCGCTGAGCTCATCGTCGGCGCGGATCTCGTCGCGGATCGCCTCGAGGCCGGCGACCAGCTCCGGCTCGGCGGCGGCGAAGCGCTCGGCGGCGCCCTCCCCGGCGGTGTCGACGACGGTGCCCGAGGCGAGCACCAGCTTCATCGAGCGGACCGTCGAGTAGGAGTCCTTGGTCGTGCCGCAGCGCATCCCACCCGAGTTGTTGGCGACGACGCCGCCGACGGTCGCGATGTCGGTGCTGGCCGGGTCCGGCCCGAGCTTGCGGCCGTGCGGGGCGAGGACGCGGTTCGCGTGGCCGAGCACGGTGCCCGGCTTGACCCTGGCGATCGCACCGTCGTCTTCGATCGCGATACCGCCGAAGTGGCGGCGGACGTCGACCAAGATCCCGTCGCTCTGGCCCTGGCCGTTGAGGCTGGTGCCGCCGGCGCGGAAGGTGACGGGGATCCCCTTCTCGCGGCCATAGGCGAGCGTTGCGGCGACGTCATCGGCGTCGTGGGCCATCACCACCACCTGGGGGAAGAGGCGGTAGGGGCTGGCGTCGGAGGCGTAGCGGACCAGGTCGCTGGCGCGGCCGAGGACGCGGTCGGCGCCGAGCAGCGCCTCGAGCTCGTCGCGGAGCTCGACCGGCGTCCCGGCGGCGAGCTCGTCGGGGGCGCGGTCGGGTGCGGCCTCGGGCGACTCGGGAGCGAGCGCCTCGATGTTCCGCTCGAGCAGAGCCATCGGCGGCCTAGAAGAGGGACATGCCCTGGGCGACGGGGACTTCGACCAGCTCCGGGCGCGAGGACTCGAGCGCCTTGGCGAGGGCGTCGCGGACCTCGTCCCTGCCCTGGGCGCGGTTGGCGTTGACGCCGTATCCGGCCGCGACCGCGGCGACGTCGAGCTCCGGCAGGTCGAGGCCGGGCGCCCCGGTCACCTGCTCGACTTCGGCGAACCACTTGAGGATCGCGTACTCGGAGTTGCGCAGGACCAGGAAGGTGACCGGGGTCTGGTAGGCGACGGCGCTCCAGAAGGCGCTGACCGCGTACTGGACCGAGCCCTCGCCGATCACGCAGACGACCGGTCGGTCGGGCTGGGCGAGCTGGACCCCGACCGAGGCCGCCAGCCCGAAGCCGAGGCCGCCGCCGGCGCTGAAGTAGTAGCTGCCAGGGCGCGAGAGGCGCAACTGGTTGCGCAGCGCCAGGGTGCTCGAGGGCGACTCGAGGACGACGATCGCGTCCTCGGGCAAGACCTCGCCGAGGGCGGTGTGGACGGTCGAGGAGTTGAGCGGGTCCTCAGCCGGTATCTCCTGAGGGCCGGGGTTGGGCTCGGGGGCCGGGCGCGAGGACTCCGGCACCGCCTCGACCAGCGCTCGCAGGGTGAGGGCGACGTCGGCGACGATCGCGTCGCCCATCGGCGCCCGCGCCGCCTCGTCGGGGTCGCTGGTGATCGCGACCAGCTCGGCGCCCTCGGGCAGCAGCGGGCCTGGGATGTAGGGGTAGTACGGGAAGACCGAGCTGCCGGCGACGAGGATCAGGTCGTGGCCCTCGAGGGTCTGCCCGACCGGGCCGATCGCCGGCGGCAGGACCCCGCGGTAGTTCGGGTGGTCCTCGGGGAAGCCGAGCTGGGCACCGCCCGTCGCCGGGCTCGCCCAGACCGGTAGCCGCTGGCGCTCGGCGAGGGCGATCGCCGTGTCCCAGCCACCGCTGGCATCGATGTCGGGGCCGGCGACGAGGACCGGGTTGGCGGCCGAGTCGAGCGCCTCGGCAAGGCGCGCGACTGCCTCGGGGTTGGCGGCGGCGCGACCGTCGACCTTGCGGGAGATCGCGTGGGCGGCGTCGGCGGCGTCGACCTCGCCGTCCCAATCGTCCATCGGGATCGAGACGAAGACCGGGCCCTTCGGCGGCAGCGAGGCTAGGTGGGTGCCGTGGGCCAGAGCGAGCGGCACGTCCTCGGCACGGGCCGGCTCGTACGACCACTTGACGAGCGGGTGCGGCATCCGGATCGCGTCGCGGTTGGTGAGGTTCGCCTGCAGCGTGATCTGGGCCCGGGCCTGCTGGCCGGCGGTGACGAGGACCGGTGAGTGGTTCGCCTGGGCGTTGAAGATCGCGCCCATCGCGTTGCCAACCCCCGGCGCGGTGTGGAGGTTGGCGATCGACGGCTTGCCGGACGCCTGCGCGAAGCCGTCGGCCATGCCGACCACGACCGCCTCCTGGAGGCCGAGGACGTAGCGGAAGTCGGAAGGGAACCCGGCGAGCATCGGCAGCTCGGTCGAGCCCGGGTTGCCGAACATCGTCGTCATCCCGTGCGCACGGAAGAGGTCGAAGCTGGCCTCGCGAACCGATGGCATCGCGGGCACCTTATCCCGCGCGTTCAAGGGCGCGGGACGAGCCTCCGATAACGGATGGGACATGACTCGGCGGGGAAAGTTCACCATGGTCCTGCTCGGCGTCGCCGTGCTCGCCGCGTCGGCGATCTCGCTCGCCGCCGCCGCCCCGAGCTCGACCCGCCTGATCAGCACCGAAGGCAAGATCGTCCCGATTCCGGCCTCGATCCCCCACGAAGAGGGCGACATGGTCGACAGCCGCATCCTCCCCGACCTGCGCTGGCTCGCCTCGCACTACCCGATCTACGTCTCCGACGGCTACTCAGGGCCGCTCCCCAGTGGCAAACACGCCGGCTGCAACCGCTGCCACACGCGCAACTCCGACCACTACAACGGCCTCGCCCTCGACATCGTCCCGGTCGGGGCCGACAGCCGCTGCGACCGCCTCTGGCGGCCGATCACACGGCTCGCACGTTGGGCCGAGCCGCGCCAGAACCGCCCGGCACCCCCGTTCCGCTGGGTCGGCTACGAGGGCGACGCCGGCCATGGCTGCGGCCACCACCTCCACCTCTCCTGGAACCACGCCCCCGCCCGCGAGTACACCCTCGCCGAATGGGTCGAAGTCCTGGGCTCGCGGCCGACGATGGCGCTGCCGAAACAGGGCGAACCCGCCCAACGGCACATCAACGCGCCACCCGGCGGGATCCCCAAGATGGAAACCGGCGGCGTCGAGGCCCGGCGCATCGACTAGGCGAGTTCTAGGATGCCGAGCGGATGCGCCGCTCACTCGCAGCCGTGGCCCTGGCCGCCGCGCTGGCACTCGCCGGCTGCGGCTCTGGCTCTGAGGACGAGACGCCGGTGGCCTGCCTCGAAGGGGCGAACGCCTACGTGGCTGCCCTTGCCGACGCCCCGACCCACATGAAGCTGAGCGGCGAAGTTCCGATTTCCGACTGCCTGGTCGAGAACCAGAAGGCCGGCGACCTCGCCCGAGTCGGCACGGCGATGCTGAAAGCGGCGACCGTCCTCAACGCCAGGGCTCGCGAAGACCCGGGGGGCACGGCCAACTTCGAGCTCGGGTTCCTGGTCGGGAAGGCCACCGCCGGCGCCGAGGACACGCAGGGAATCCACGCCGAGCTCCTCCGGCGACTCGAAAGCGCGGCCCGGTACGCCCCCGCGGGCGAACGGCTGCCGGCGGTGTTCCTCGAGACGTTTCAGCAAGGGTTCAACGCGGGCGCCGAACGCGGCTGAATACGCTTCGGGGACAACGACTTCAATGGAGGCGACGACCTTGACCGAGCAGCTCTGGGGTGGCGAGACCACCAAAGCCGTAGACAACTTCCCGGTGTCGGGCGAGCGGGTGCCGGTGCCGGTGATTCGCTGGCTGGGCCGGATCAAGGGCGCGGCCGCCGCCGTCAACGGCGACCTCGGGCTGCTCGATGCCGATGTCGCCGGGCGGATCGCCGACGCCGGCAGGGCGATCGCCGAGGGCGAGCACGACGAACAGTTCCCAGTCGACGTCTTCCAGACCGGCTCCGGCACCTCCTCGAACATGAACGCCAACGAGGTGATCGCCAAGCTCGCCGGCGACGGTGCCCATCCCAACGACCACGTCAACATGGGCCAGTCCTCGAACGACGTCTTCCCCTCCGCGGTCCACCTAGCGGCACTCGGCGAGGTCAGCCACGACCTGCTGCCCGCGATGGGCGGGCTCGAGGCCGCGCTCGAGGCGAAGGCCGAGCTGTTCGCCGACGTCGTCAAGGCCGGCCGCACCCACCTGATGGACGCGGTGCCGGTGACGCTCGGACAGGAGTTCGGCGGCTACGCGGCCCAGGTCCGGCTCGGCGTCCAGCGGATCGAGGCGACCCTGCGCCGGGTCGGCCAGATCCCGCTCGGCGGCACCGCGACCGGGACCGGCCTCAACACCCACCCAGAGTTCGCCGCCAAGGTCCGCGAGAAGCTCGCCGCCGACACCGGCCTGACGATCTCCGAGCCGCTCGATCCCTTCGAGGCCCAGGGCAACCGCGACGCCCTGGTCGAGCTCTCGGGGGCGCTCAAGGTCTACGCGGTCTCGCTCAACAAGATCGCCAACGACCTGGCGCTGATGGGCTCCGGCCCCCGCGCCGGCCTCGCCGAGCTGCGCCTGCCGGAGCTGCAGAAGGGTTCGTCGATCATGCCCGGCAAGGTCAACCCGGTGATCCCGGAGGTCGTGATCCAGGTCGCCGCCCAGGTGATCGGCAACGATAGCGCGATCACGGTCGCCGGCAGCCAGGGCCAGTTCGAGCTCAACGTCCGGGTGCCGTTGATCGCCCGCAACCTGCTCGACTCGATCAAGCTGCTCGGCTCGGCCTCGCGCCTGCTCGACGAGAAATGCGTCTCCGGTCTCGAGGCCAACGAGGAGATGACCGAGCGCCACGCCGAGGCGACCCTGGCGACCGCCACCGCCCTCAACCCCCACCTCGGCTACGACCGCGCCGCCGACATCGTCAAGGCCGCGGCCGAGTCCGGGCGCAGCCTCCGCGAGGTCGCACTAGAGCAGGGGGTCGAGCCGTCGGTCCTCGAGGAGGCCCTGGACCACCGCCGCATGGCCCGCCCGCACGACTAGCCGTTGAGGCGCCGCTTCTTCTTCGGGCGGACGACGCGCTCGCAGCCCTTGGTGGTGTCGCGTCCACTGACGTAGGCGACGTCCTTGCCGCGGCCGCAGCGGACCCGGTCGCGCCCCTTCTTGCGCGCGAAGACCTTGTCGGCACCCTTGCCGGCCCGGACCCTGTCCTTGCCGCCCTTCGGGTAGACGCAGTCGGAGCGCTTGGTGCCCTTGAGGACCTCGCCCTTGCGGGTGCCGACGACACGGTGGCCACGACACTTGATCTTCGTCCTCTTGATCGGACGCTTGCCGGTGCGCGGGTCGTTGACGAGCAGCTCGACGTTGCGGTCCTCGGGACCCCCCTCGCCGCAACGCTCGGCGCCGCAGGCGAGGGCGCCGGTCTGGGCGTCGTTGTAGGAGAGGGTTCGACCGAGCGAGGCGAGGTCGGTGGGCGACATCGACGCCCCCGGGGTTCCCGGCGCCGGCGCGGCGACCGGGCTCGCATGGTCGAGGATCGTGCCGAAGATCGAGAGCGTGCCGTCGCGGTTGTCGAACAGCTGCAGGAGCCGCGACTGCTGCGGCCAGTCGGCCTCGGCCGCGACCCGGATCCCCCAGAAGCCGTGGCCGTTCGCGGCCGGGTCCGGGTATGGGGTGACGTCGTTGACGTGGCTGTGGCCCGCGATCCAGGCGATCACGTGCGGGTACTCGTGCAGCAGCGAGACGAGGTCGGGACCGAGGTGGATCGGGGTCGAGCTGCGTGGGTCGACGTCGCAGCCGGGGTTGACGTCGTGCCCGTGCTCGTCGGGGACCGTGCAGGCCCCCGCGGACTCGTCGGGGAGGTCGGCGTTAAGGCTGGGGATCGCGTGGTGGCTGAAGAGGACCACCAGCTGGTCCCTCTCGGTCGCGTCCTTCAGCTCGGCCTGCAGCCAGCGGAACTGGGGGTCGTCGATGTTGCCCTCGGCGCTGACGCCGGCGAGGCCGCCCTCGCTGACGGTGTCGAGAGCGATCATCCGCAGGCCCCTGACCGGGACGAAGGAGTAGTAGCCGGCGGAGCCTTTCGAGGCCGCGTTCTGCTCGGCGTCGACCGCGGCGAAGCCGTGGCCGTCGGCCTGGGTGCCTTCGGAGAGGATCTGCTTGAACTCGGCCTTGGAGACGTAGCGCCGGGCCGGGTCGGGCGGGACCAAGCCGACGACCCCTTCCATCGTCTTCGCGCAACCCGTCGCAACCTGCTCGAAGGCGGCGTTGGCGGCCTGGTTCCCCTGCACGAGCGAGTCGTGGTTGCCGAAGGCTACGTAGCTGGGGACGGCGAGGCCGGCGGCCGTGAACGCCTGTTGGGCACGGTCCATCAGGCCCGGATAGGAGGGCCAGCCTGCGGCGCTCCCGCGCGGGTCGTCGGGGTCGTAGAAGTACGGGCTCGGCCCCTCGACGTAGTCGTCGTAGTCCTGGACGCCGGTGTAGCGGCCGGCCTCTTCGGCGCCGGGGACGCCGACCGGCGGGCAGGTGGCGTGGCTGTAGGTCGTCGCGTCGACGCCGCTGTTGGGATCGAGGGTGCCGCCCTCGAGCAGGGCCCGGACCCAGCGCGTCTCGTTCAGCTGCTGGCTGTCGGCGGAGTCGCCGGTGTCGATCGCGAACTCCATTTGGCCGCGCGAGCCGTCGCCGGCCGGCACCGGAGCGGCGCCGCTGAACGAGTTAATCTGGCGGATCGTGGCGTCGTCGATGAACGGCTCGAGCGCCTCCCAGGGACGGTAGGCGGCTTCGAAGGGGGCGCCGATCGGGTCGATGATCTCGACCCGGGAGGGGCTCTCCTCGTCGGCGAGCTGGAAGTCGGAGAGCTGGCCGAAGTAGGCGAGCGAGACCCGCTCCTTCGCCCGATCCGCCTTCGCCGCACCGAAGCCGTCCGCACGGACCACGTAGGGCTCCCCCGGCCCGACCCCGAGCTGGTCGAACCCGGCGGCGCCGCCGGGAACGATCCTCTGCTCGACGGTGGTCAGCCCGAGCGGGTCGGTGGCCGCCGCCGAGATTCCGGCGTGAACAGACGCGAGCAGCATCGCCGCGGCGATGACGGCGATCGAGATCGACCTCCTCCGGATCATCCCCGCCAGTCTACCTAAAAATTAGTAGACCGGTCAAGGCACGAAAACGGCCGACGGGCCGAAATGTCGAGTCCGGGCCGACATATCGGCCCGTCGGCGGGGATTAGCCCTGGAGGGTGACGAAACGCTCCTCGGTCAGCTCGTAGACGGCGAAAGCGGGGCCCTCGCGGGTGTTGCCGGAGTCCTTGACGCCGCCGTAGGGCTGCTGGTCGGCGCGGAAGGTGGGGACCTCGTTGATGAGGACGCCGCCGAACTCGAGCGTCTCGGCGGCCTCGAGCCCTCGCCCCATATCTCTTGTGAAGACCCCCGCCTGGAGCCCGAACTTCGAGTCGTTCGCCATCTTCAGCGCCTCGCCGAAATCCGAGAAGCGGTCGATCGTCGCCACCGGCCCGAAGATCTCCTCGCACCAGACCTTGGCGTCTTTCGGCGGCGCGCCGAGCAGGGTCGGCGCCAGGCAGCGGCCCTCGTCGACCAGCTCGCCCCCGGTCAGCAGCTCGGCGCCGGCCGCCACCGCCTCGTCGATCCACTCCTTGACGCGGTCGCGGTCGCCGCCGGTGATCAGCGGCCCGACGTCGGTCTCGGGATCCGACGGGTCGCCGACCTCGAGCTTCTCGACGTTGGCGACGAGCCGCTCGGTGAAGTCGTCGGCGACGGCCTCGTGAACGAGGATGCGCTGGATCGAGATGCAGCTCTGGCCTGCATGCGAGTAGGCGTGGATCTGGGCTTTGTCGGCCGCCGCCTCCCAATCGCCGTCCTCGTTGACGATCAGCGGCGCGTTCGATCCAAGCTCGAGGTTGACCTTCTTGTGCGGCACCGAGCTGCGGATGCCCCAGCCGACCCCGGCCGAGCCGGTGAAGGTGATCGCCTTGGTCAACTCGTGCTCGACGATCGCGTTGCCGACCTCCGAGCCGGGCCCCGGGACGACGCTGAGCCAGCCGTCGGGCAGGCCCGCCTCGACCAGGATCTCGGCCAGCTTCAGGGCCGAGATCGGGGTCTGCCCGGCGGGCTTGAGGACGATCGAGTTGCCGGCCGCGATCGCCGGCCCGAGCTTGTGGGCGACGAGGTTGAGGGGGAAGTTGAAGGGGCTGATGGCGCCGACCACCCCGTAGGGGACGCGCAGCATCACGCCCAGCTTGCCGGCGCCGGAGGAGGAGGCCTCCATCGGCACGGTGCCCCCGGTCAGCTTGCGGGCCTCGACCGCGGAGAAGCGGAGGGTGTCGACGCAGCGTGTCGCCTCGACCGTCGCGGTCTTGATCGGCTTGCCCGCCTCGGCGGAGATCGCCTCGGCGAGGACGTCGATCCGCTCCCCGACCAGCTCCGCAGCGCGTTCCAGCGCCTCGGCGCGGGCGTGCTGCGGGAAGTCGGCGGTCGCGAAAGCCTCGTGGGCCGCCTTGGCGGCGCGGTCGATCAGCTCGGCGTCGCCCTGGGCGACGCGGCCGACGGGCGAGCCGTCGTAGGGGCTGTTGACCTCGCCCCACTCGCCGGTCTCGATCCACTCACCGGCGACGAGGAGCTTGTGGTCGACCGCTTGCACTCACCCAACCCTAGAGGAGGCCGCTACTCGCCCATGGCGAATTTGTTCCGGACGTATGCGCATCAAACTGGCCATCGTGCTCTTCGTCCTCCTGGCGCTGCCCGCGAGCGCCCAGGGGGCCGTCTCCTGGGTCGTCACCGGCCACGGATTCGGCCACGGCGTCGGCATGAGCCAGTACGGCGCCTACGGCTACGCCAAGCACGGCAAGGGCTACCGGTTCATCCTCGACCACTACTACCGCGGAACGACGATCGGCACGCTCCAGGGGACCCGGGTCGTGCGGGTCCTGGTCGGGGTGATCGGCGGCGACATCGGCTTCAGCGGCGCCAAGGGGGCCTGCGGCAGGCAGCTCGACCCCGGCCGCGACTACGAGGCGCACCGGGCCGGCCCGCGGGTCAAGCTTCGGACCGCGTCCGGCCAACCCCTCGCCGACTGCGGTACCAAGCTGCGGGCGTTCGGCGTCGGGCGGATCGCGATCGCGGGGATCGGGTCCTACCGCGGCGCGCTCGAGGTCGTGCCGACCGACTCCGATGCCGGCGCCCTCAACGCGATCAACGCCGTCTCGGTCGACCAGTACGTCAAAGGCGTGATCCCCAACGAGTCGCCGGCCGAATGGCCGCAGGCGGCGCTTCGCGCCCAGGCCATCGCAGCCCGCTCTTACGCCCTCGCCGTCCAGGTCGAGGGCAATGGCTTCGACCTCTACGACACCACCAGCAGCCAGGTCTACGAGGGGATCGACAGCGAGACCTCCTCGACGAACCTCGCGGCGACGGCGACCAGGGGCGAGGTCGTCCTCTACCGCGGCAAGATCGCCGAGACATACTTCTCCGCCTGCTCCGGCGGCCACACCGAGAGCGTCCAGAACGTCTTCTTCGGCAGCTCGGTCCCCTATCTGGTCGGCGTCCCCGATCCCTACGACTACTACTGCCCGCTCCACTCCTGGACCCTGCGCTTCAGCGGCCCCGAAATCAGCGCCAAGCTGGGCGGCTACCTCGAGGGCAGGCTCGAGCGAGTCGAAGTCACCAAACGTGGCACCTCGCCCCGGATCCTCTGGGCGCGGCTGGTCGGCACCGGCGGCTCGTCGATGATCCGCGGCGACCAGCTGGCGGCGGCGCTCGGGGGCTACGACCGCTGGCTCAGCTTCCGCAAGGTCGTCGAGCCGCGAGTCGTCAAGGACGCCCGGGCCGAGTCGGAGATCAGCGAGAGCCCGACCGGCGGCACCGCCGGCGTCGGCTACGTCGACTAGCGCGCACCGCTCACCCGTCGGGGTAGGGCTGGATCGGGATGCCGTGGTCGGTCTCGCGCATCCCGCACTCGTAGGCGGCGCCGCCCGGGAGGGTGAGCACGCGGTCGGGCCGGGCCGGGCGCTCGATCGTCAGCTCGAGGTCGGCGACCGAGCAGTTGACGGTGTTGTGCTCGGGGCCCTTGGGGTCGGCGTAGACCCAGCCGACGAAGTCCTTGCGCGGTGCCGAGACGCGCCCGCGGACGACGATGTCCTCGCCGGGGAGAACGAAGGAGCAGGCGTCGGGCGTGTCCTCGATCTCGGCGTCGCGGAACTTGCCGAAGCCGCCGAGGCGGTGCTCCACGCCTTCGAGGCGGAGCATCCCCGAAGGCACCCAGGGCGTCGTCCACGACCCGATCTTGATCCGCGCCGCGCCGGCGTCGAAATAGGCGTCGGGTGCGTCGGCGAAGCCGGTCCCCTCGAGCCAGACCCAGCGCTCGGCGTGCTCCGTGCCCCAGTTGTGTCCGATCATCCCCGGCCAGCCGGAGAGCTCGATCGACTCGTCGGCGATTTCGAGGCGGCCGTCGAAGCGCGCGAGCGGGACCGGGGCGACGAACTTGGTTTTCGGCACCGGCGCCTCGTAGAGCCAATCGGCAGGCAGGTAGCGGCAGGGGTCGGCTTCGGTCGCGAAGCTCAGCGACCAGCCGGCGCTGAGGGCATCGGTGTCGACCGAGCCCTCGGCAGCGCGCGGGCCGATCACGGCATCGCCGACCTGGATCCACTCCCCCGCCGGTACCGAGAGCTCGCCGGCCGGCACCGTGACCTTGGTCGCCCGCGGCCCCTCGGCCCCGCGGTCGAAGAAGACGAACCAGATCGAGGCGTTGGGCTCGGCGCCCGGGCGCTTGTGGACGGTGTGGCGGATCCAGACTCCGCGACCGCCGCCCGGCTCGCAGGCCTTGACGTAAAAGCTCTCGTAGTGCCCCCGTTTGGCGGCGACATCGGGAAACCTAGGCCGTTCTTCCACGATTCAAATCTAACCGGCCGTCCCCGGACGCGGAGGCGGGGGCCAATCCATATCTGATTCCTCTTGGCCCCCGCCGAGCAGAGGAGACGGCCGTTTGTTCAGACCTTGATGGTGATCACGTCGCCGTCGGCGACTACGTAGTCGCGACCCTCGATCCGGAGCAATCCCTTGTCGCGGGCGGCGACGTAACCGCCCTGGTCGACGAGGTCGCGCCAGCCGATCACCTCGGCTTTGATGAATTCGTCCTGGATCTCGGTGTGGATCGTCGCTGCCGACTCCCACGCGGTCGAACCGCGGCGCAGGGGCCGGGCCACGGCCTCTTTGTCCTCGCCGGCGGTGAAGAAGGTGATCAGCTCGAGCAGGTCGTAGGCGGCGCGCACCAGCCGCATCAGCCCCGACCCCTCGACCCCGTATGACTCCCGCATTTCCTCCGCCTCGGCCGGGTCGAGCTCCGCCAGCTCGCCCTCGATCCGGGCGCTGACCGCGACCACGCCCGCCCCGACCGCTTCGGCATGGGCGACGACCTCCGCCGGTGGGTCGGCGTCGCCCTCGTCGACGTTGGCGACGTAGAGGATCGGCTTCGTGGTCAGGGCGTTGAGGTTGGCCGGGCCGTGCGCGGCGGCATCGGGGACCGCAACCGAGCGGGCCGGCTTGCCTTCGGCGAGCGCAGCGACCACCTGCTCGAGCCAGTCGCGCTCGGCGATCGCCTCCGCCTCGCCCGTCTTCGCGCCCTTGGCGACACGGTGGAGCCGGCGCTCGGCCTGGTCGTAGTCGGCCAGGATCAGCTCGGTCTCGATCGTCTCGATGTCGGCGAGCGGGTCGACGCGGCCGTCGGGGTGGGGCACGCCGGAGTCGAGGCCGTGGCAGCGGACGACGTGGCAGATCGCGTCGGTCTCGCGGATCGAGGCAAGGAACTGATTGCCGAGCCCCTCCCCCTCCGAAGCGCCCTTGACGAGGCCGGCGATGTCGTGGAAGGAGATCGTCGCCGGGACCAGCTCGGAGCTGCGCACGGTCTCGCCGATCCTGGCGAGGCGCTCGTCGGGGACCTCGGCGATCGCGACGTTGGGCTCGATCGTCGTGAACGGATAGTCGCCGGTCTGGGCGCCGCCCTTGGTCAGGGCGTTGAAGAGGGTGGACTTGCCCGCGTTCGGAAGCCCGACGATTCCGACCTTCATATCGAGAGGGGGACGAGGAGGCCGAGGATCACGCCGAGGACGGCGCCGACGGCGACGTCGGAGGGATAGTGCATGCCGAGGTAGGGGCGGCCTAGGGCCAGGGCCGCGGCGAGGACGAAGGCGAGCGCCGCGACCGGCTCGACCCGGGTCATCGCCGTCGCCACAGCGAACGAGGAGGTCGCGTGGGCGGAGGGGAAGCTGAGTGAGCTCGGCGCGCCGCCGAGCGGCGGCAGCCCCTCCCCAAGATCTGGCCGTGGCCGCTTGACGATCACCTTGACCACGAAGTTGAGCCCGATCGCGATCGGGCCGAGGGCGGCGCAGATCAGCCACGCCTCGCGATTGCCGGCGTCGAGGATCGCGAGGACGACGTTGACCGCGATCCAGACCGCGCCGTTGTTGCCGGCCTTGCCGAGCAGCCGCATCCCCTGCTCGGCGGCAGGGGCGTGCCAGCGGGTGCGCATCGCGCGCAGGATCTCGAGGTCGGCTTCCTTCACGGCCGGGGCAGGATAATCGGGCCGTGCCCTTCGTCCCCGGCTACTCCCACATCCCCGGCCACCATTGCGGCTCGACCGCGCTCCGCAACCTGCTCGGCTTCCACGGCGCCGAGATAAGCGAGGAGATGGCCTTCGGGCTCGGGGCGGGCGCCTGCTTCTACTACGTCACCCTCGAGGACACCTCCCCCAGCCGCTGGTTCAACGGCCGCACCGCGCGGCTCGAGGAGAACTTCGCCGAGCTGACCGGGGCGGCGCTCGAGCTGCGCACCTTCGACGAGGGCGATGGCGCCGCCTGGACGGCCGCGGCAACCGAGGTCGACGCCGGACGCCCGGTCCTGATCCTCACCGACCTCTACTACCTGGACCACTACGGCAACTCCGCCCACTTCCCGGGCCACGCGGTGGTCCTTGCCGGCTACGACGCGGAGGTCGCCCACCTCTCCGACACCGGCTTCGAGGAGCTCCAGCAGACCCGGCTCGAGAGCCTCGACCGCGCCCGTCACTCCGGCCATCCCGCCTACCCCCTCTCCGGTCACATGTTCACGGTCGGCGCCGAGGTCGACGCCGGGGGCCTGGGGGCCGCGATCCCGGCGGCGATCGAGCGGGCGGCGAAGGCGATGGTGGAGCCCGAGATCCCCGGCTTCTCCGGCCTCGACGCGGTCCGGCGGCTCGCCGCCGAGGCGGGCTCCTGGCCCGAGGGCGCCGAGGACTGGCAGTGGTGCGCGCGGTTCGGCTACCAGGTGATCGAGCGGCGCGGGACCGGCGGCGGCGCCTTCCGGCTGATGTACTCGCGCTTCCTCGAGGAGGCCGGGCGCGAGGAGGCGCCGCTCGCCGCCACGGCCGCCGCTCGCTGGACCGAGCTCGCCGCGGCGTTCCACGCCGCCAGCGAGAGCGAGGACCCCGAGCCGGGGCTCTGGCGCCGGGTCGACGCGGCCGCCGGCCGCGTCGCCGAGGCCGAGGACCGCCTCTGGAGCACCCTGGCCGGGGACTGAGTCCCGTCATCATCGGGAGATGGCCGAGGGCGACACGATCGTGCGGGCGGCGCGGCGAATCGAAGCCGCGATCGCGGGCGATGCAGTCGTTGTCAGCGCCCCGAGCCCGCGCGGGCGGGCCGCCGGGGTCGAGCGCCTCGACGGCCTCGTCTTCGAGGGGGTCGAGACGAAGGGCAAGAACCTGCTGCTCCGCTTCGGCGAGCTCTCGCTCCACAGCCACCTCGGGATGAACGGCTCCTGGCACGCCTACCCCGCCGGCGGGCGCTGGGCGAAGCCGCGGCGCTCGGCCTGGGCGGCGCTGCGCGGCGAGCGCGGCGAAGCGGTCCAGTTCGGCGGCTCGACCCTGAGGGTGATGCCGACCGCCGCCGGTCGCCGCGAGCTGGCTCGGCTCGGCCCCGACATCCTCGCCCCCGGCCTCGACCTCGAGGAGGCCGTCGCCTCGCTGCGCGCAGCCGGCGGTCGCACCCTCGGCGACGCCCTCCTCGACCAGAACCGGGTCGCCGGGATCGGCAACATCTTCAAGAGCGAGGCCTGCTTCGCCGCACGCCTCGATCCCTGGCGACGGGTCGACGACCTCGACGGCGACGAGCTGCTCGCGGTCCTCGAGGCGGCGAGGGCGCTGATGCAGGCCTCGGTCGCCGACGGACGCCCGGTACGCGCCGTCTACAAGCGCGCCGGCCGCCCCTGCCTCGCCTGCCGGACCCGGGTCGCGAGCCGCGGGCAGGGGGACGCCAACCGCACCACCTACTGGTGCCCTTCCTGCCAGAGTGGGTAGAGGACCCCCGTGCCCGCCTGGATCGCCAAAGTCGCCGCCAAGTCCGTCTGGAAGCGGATCCCCTGGCGGATGGTGTGGGTGGTCAGCCTCTGGCTGGTCGAGAAGGGCCGCGAGCGGATGCAGCGGAACCTGACCGACAAGGAACGCAAGGAGCTGGTCAACCTGGTCCTGAAGTCGAAGGGCCGCCCCTCGAGCCTGCCCCAGCGCGACCGCACCAGGGTCAAGAACATCGCCGGCAAGGCGATTCGCGGCTAGCCGTCCAGACGAGGTTTCTCGCCCGGTCGGCAGGGGTAGGCCTTAGCCATGATCGGAGCCGGAGCAATATTCGTAATCGCCGTCGGAGCGATCCTTCGCTACGCGGTCAACAGGGATCAGATCGAGGGAGTCAGCATCGACACCATCGGCCTGATCCTGATGATCGCCGGGGCCGTCGCCCTGGTGCTTGCGCTGTTCCAGTACTTCGTCTGGAACGAGCGGGCGAGCCGACGAGAAGTGCTGGTCGACGACCGTCGCCAGGTGCCGCCGGTCGAAGAACGGCGCGACCTGCCGCCGCGCTACTGAGCCGCGCCGCCCGCGACTAGGCCGCGGGCCGCAGGCGGGCTACGTAGCCGACCCAGTAGCCCGAGAGGTCCTCGAGGTCGAGGCCGGCCTCGACGCCCTTGCGTCGCAGCGATGCCTGGGTGGTGAAGTGGGGGTCGCCGAACAGCTCGCCGACCAGGAGCCGGCCCGAGCGCTTCAGCACCCGGTGGATCTCCCGCAGGGCGGCGCCTGTGTCGGGGATCTCGCCCAGCACCGCGTTGAGGACGACGGCGTCGATCGAAGCATCCTCGTAGGGCAGCGAGGTGGCGTCGCCCTGGGTCGGGACGACGTTCGCGTGCCCGCGCTCGGCGGCGCGGCCCATCGTGTGGTCGAGGAACTCCTGCTGGAGGTCGAAGATCTCGATCGTGCCGCCGGGTCCCACCCACTCGGCCATGTCGAGCGTGTAGTAGCCGGTGCCCGGTCCGATCTCCAACACCCGCTCGCCCTCCTGCGGGCGCATCACGTAGTAGAGCCGCTCGCGGGTGACGATCGGGTGCGGGGCTTCGACCCAGAAGCGCTGCCCGTAGGGGCAGGCCGAGGGGTTGACCCGCCACCAGATCGCCGCGGCGGCGGTCGCCACGGCACCGGCGCCGAGCAGGGTGCGGGTCCGCATCAGTCCGATTCGAGCGCGAAGCCGACGCGAGAGTCGCCGGAGCCGACGCGGACGAAGGCGACCTTGCCGAGGTAGAGGGTGACGTGGCCGCCGCCCTCGGTCTCGAGGTCGTGCCAGCCACCCTTCTCGAGCTGCTTGCGAAGGTTCTTGAGCTCGCCCTCGGAGAGACGGACGGCAACGACCTGGCCACCCTCGAAGCCGATCTCGACGGTCTGGGCGCTCGCCATCAGTGACCTCCCGCTGGTTCGACGATCTCCGTAAGGACCCCGTCCGTCGAACGGGGATGCAGGAAGGCGACGCGGCTGTCGCGGATGCCGACCCGGGCCTCCTGGTCGATCAGCTCGAGGCCGACCTCGCGAAGGCGCTCGAGGGTCGCGTCGATGTCGTCGACACCGTAGGCGACGTGGTGCAGGCCGGGGCCCTTGCGCTCGAGGAACTTGCCGACCGCGGTGTCGGGGCCGAGCGGGCGCAGCAGCTCGACGTGGCCCTCGCCGATGTCGAGCAGGACCGCCTCGACACCCTGGTCCTCGACCGTCTCGCGGTGCGCGACGGGCATCTCGAAGCCGGCTCCGTAGAGCTCGATGGCGGCGTCGATGTCCTCGACGGCGACACCGATGTGGTCGATCCTTCCGAACATGCGGCGGCAGTCTATGCGCCCTCGGCGCGAAGGATCTCGGCCAGCGCCGCGATCCCGACCTCGAGCTGCTCGGCGGTCGGCTCCTTCGTCGCCAGGTGGCGCTGGATCTCCCGACCCGGGGTGTGGAAGGCCTCCGCCAGCGGGTCTCCGTGGTGGCGATCGCTCCAGGCGAACATCTCGACCGCGACCGAGGCGCCGCCGAGGCCGACCGCCGCCCGCGCGACCGGGCTCGGGCGCTCGACCAGGCGCTCGAGCAGGACGGTGCCGCCGGCCGAGAGCAGCATCATCGGGGCGATCAGGTTGGAGCCGCAGCGGTCGTGCTCTTTCGGGACCGTCGCCGGGTCCTCGACCCCCTGCTCGTAGGCGGCGATCGCCTTGTGCTCGACCCCGTGGTAGGCGGCGAGGTCGCGATCGGAGAGGGCGACCAGGGCGGGCGCGGCGCCGATCGCCTGGACCACGCCCTCGCGGAGGGCGGAGGTCGGCAGACGCTTGCGGATCAGGCCGGTGATCGCCAGCGAGCCGGCGATCGCGGCGATCACCCGCGGGTCCTCGAAGGGCAGTCGCGCCTTCGGCATCCGGCGTCGGACCAGCGGCAGCACCGCCAGCGCCTCGGCGAGTTTCAACGGGCCCCGCAACCCGGGCAGGCGCGCGGCCAGCTTCGGGGCCAGCTCCGGCTTGCGCTCGGAGGCGACTTCGATCTCGCCGTCCTTGCCCCGCACGGCCGCGGCCCAGTGGGTCGGGCCGTGGATTAGGAGGCCGTTGCGAAGAGCCATCCCTCCCAGTCGCAGCTTCTCATCCGCCATCGACTCAACATAGAGGTTCGCCGGCGCCGGTCGGCCGGGTCGATCCCAAAGCTCGACGG
Organism: Solirubrobacterales bacterium; assembly: GCA_036524375.1. Lineage (GTDB taxonomy): Bacteria > Actinomycetota > Thermoleophilia > Solirubrobacterales > 70-9 > VRUE01. The sequence continues at coordinate 18,177 of DATDCK010000048.1, forward strand.
CCGCGCTTGGCGCGGGCCGTCGAGTTTCCCCCCTGATCCCCATTTAGTTCCGGCCGGAGGCCCCCAGTCCAGGCCTCCGGCCGGTGTGTGTCGGCTCTCCCTGGCTCTAGCTTGGAAAGCCGCCCTTGAAACACGAGGCTCTTGGCGAAGTTGCGCCGAGGTTAATTTTTCTCCAACTTTTTTCTCAGGACCTCGAGCCGGCGCCCCAGCTCGTCCTCGAATCCGCGGTCGGTCGGCGCATAGAAACGACTCTCCTCGAGACCGTCCGGAAGCAGCTGCTGGCCGGAGACACCGCCCGGCTCGTCGTGCGGGTAGCGATACCCGTCACCCCTGCCGAGCGCACCCGCTCCGGGGTAGTGGGCGTCGCGGAGGTGGTCGGGCGGGGTGCGGGCGCCGTTCTCGCGGACCTCGGCACGGGCGGCGTTCAACCCCTTGTAAGAAGCGTTCGACTTCGGCGCCATCGCCAGGTAGACGCAGGCCTGGGCCAGGTTCAGCGCGCACTCGGGCAGGCCGACGCGGTCGACCGCGCGGGCGGCGGCGTCGGCGACGAGCAGGGCCTGTGGGTCGGCGTTGCCGACATCCTCGGAAGCGAGGATGACCATCCGGCGGGCGATGAAGCGCGGGTCCTCGCCCCCCTCCAGCATCACCGCCAGGTAGTAGAGGGAGGCGTCGACGTCGGAGCCGCGGGTCGCCTTGATCCAGGCCGAGATGAAGTCGTAATGGCGGTCCCCCTGGCGGTCGAAATCGACCGCCTTGCGCTGCAGCGCGTCCTCGGCGGCGGCGACGTCGACGGTACCGCCCGCGGCGCGCTCGACCGCCCGCTCGAGAGCGGCGAGCGCGACCCGGGCGTCGCCGCCCGAGCGTCGCGCCAGCATCTCCAGCGCCGCGTCGTCGACCGGCGGCGGCGCGGCGATCCCGCGCTCGGGGTCCTCGAGGGCGCGACGCATCAGCCGCTCGACCTGTTCGGGGTCCAGCGGGCGCAGCTCGTAGACCTGGCAGCGCGAGAGCAGCGCCGAGTTGACCTCGAAATAGGGGTTCTCGGTGGTGGCGCCGATCAGCGTCAGGAGCCCCTCCTCGACCGCCGGCAGCAGGGCGTCCTGCTGGGACTTGTTGAAGCGATGGATCTCGTCGAGGAAGAGGACCGTCGGGCGACCCGCCTCGCGGCGCTCGCGGGCGCGCTCGATCACCCCGCGGATCTCGGCTTTGCCGGCGTTGACCGCCGACTCCTCCTCGAAAGCGCCCTCCGCCCCGGTGGCGGCGATCCGCGCCAGCGTCGTCTTCCCCGACCCCGGCGGCCCGTAGAGGATGGCGCTGTGCGGGTGCCCCTCCTCGATCGCCCGGCGCAGAGCCGAGCCCTCGCCGAGCACGTGCTCCTGCCCGACCAGCTCATCGAGAGTGCGCGGTCGCATCCGCACCGCCAAAGGCGCATCCACCGCTCGAGACTGAGCGGGGCGCCCTTCGGGAGGATCGAACAGTTGGTCACTCACGGCACTGAGTCTAGAATCGGCCCATGGCAACCACCGAAGCGCGCCCCGCGGCGTCCACGCTCGAGTCCTTCAACCCCGCGACCGGCGAGCTCGTCGGCTCGGTCGCGACGATCACGCCGGACCAGGTCCAGGGCGTCGTCGACGACGTCGCCCGACTGCAGCCCGCCTGGGCGGAGCTATCGCTCGACGACCGCGCCCGTTACCTGCGCCGCGCCGCCGACGCCCTGCTCGACGACATCGACGAGATCGCCGAACTGCTCACCAACGAGCAGGGCAAGCCGCGCGTCGAGTCGTACACGATGGAGCTCCTGCCCACCGTCGACGCCCTGCGCTGGTGCGCGAAGGAGGGCCCGAAGATCCTCGCCGACGAGAAGGTCCGGATGTCACAGGCCTTCCTGGCGACCAAGAAAAGCCGCTTCACCTACGAGCCGATCGGCGTCGTCGGAGTCATCGCTCCCTGGAACTACCCGTGGTCGATCCCGTTCGGCGAGGTCGCGATCGCGCTGATGGCCGGCAACGGCGTCGTCCTCAAGCCGGCCAGCCTGACGCCGCTGCTGGGCGAGGCGATCCGCCGCGTCTTCGAGAAGGGCGGCCTGCCCGAGGGCCTGGTCCGGGTCGTCCACGGCGGCGGTGCCGTCGGCGACGCGCTCGCCAAATCGAGCGTCGGCAAGGTCTTCTTCACCGGCTCGGTCGAGATCGGCCGCAAGGTCGGCGAGGTCTGCGCCCAGCGGCTCAAGGGCTCGGTCCTCGAGCTCGGCGGCAAGGACCCGATGATCGTCTGCGCCGACGCCGACCTCGACAACGCGATCTCCGGTGCGGTCTGGGGCGGCTTCGCCAACGCCGGCCAGACCTGCTCGGGGATCGAGCGCGTCTACGTCCATCGCGACGTCGCCGACCGCTTCATCGAGGGCGTCGTCCGCGAGACCGAGAAACTGCGGGTCGGAGACCCGCTCCAGTGGGAGACCGAGATCGGGCCGATGACCTCCGAGGACCAGTACGGAATCGTCGTCGAGTTGATCGAGGACGCGGTCGCGACCGGGGCCGGCAAGCACTGCGGCGGGCCGGTCGACGTTCCCGGCCTCTCCGGCAAGTTCGTGGCGCCGACCGTCCTCACCGGCATCACCCACGAGACGCGGATCATGACCGAGGAGGTCTTCGGGCCGGTGCTGCCGATCATGGTCGTCGACTCCGAGCAGGAGGCGATCGACCTCGCCAACGACTCCGAGTTCGGCCTCGGCGCCTCGGTCTGGACCAAGGACCGCCAGAAGGGCGAGCGGATCGCCCGCCGGGTCGAGTCGGGGATGGTCTGGGTCAACGACCACTCCTTCAGCCACGGCGCCTGCCAGTGCGCCTGGGGCGGGGTCAAGAACTCCGGCGTCGGCCGCTCGCACTCCAAATTCGGCTTCTACGAGTGCACCAACATCAAGCACAACTCCTGGGAGCCGGGCCTGACCCGCGACTTCTGGTGGCACCCCTACGACCAGACGCTGGGCGAAGCGGTGCGGGCCTCGGCGACGATCCTCTACGGGCGCGGCGCCGAGCGCGGCAAAGCTCTGCGCGAGGGCATCGGGCCGCTGCTCCAGGTCGGCGCCCGGACCCTGAAGAAGCGCCGCGGCTGAGACCGAGTGATGCCTCGGTCCCCCTATGGAGGGACCCAGGCATCACTCGGCAAGCTCTTTGACCAGGAAAACGCGGACGTCGCGGCGCTCGTATTCGCGGTAACCGCGCCCTTCGTAGAGGGCGATGTTCTCGGTCATGCGTTCGTGGGTGAAGAGGCGGACGACCTCGAGGTCTGCGGCCCTTGCCCGATCCTCGGCGAGGTCGAGCAGTCTGCCTCCCATCCCCCGGCCCTGATGCTCGGGGTCGACGGCGACGTTCTCGATCAGCAGGTGGTCGTCGCGCAGGTAGATGATCAGGAGGCCGACGATCGCGTCGCCGTCCGCGACGACGGTGACCTCCGCCTCGGCGACCCGCTCCGCGTAATCGTGGTGCATCGGCCCCGGCTTCCCCCCGATCCGCTCGACGTAGACGCCGTAGGCGCGCTCGACGAGCCGCTCGATCGCCTCGACGTCGGCGGGCGTCGCCGACCGGACCTCGCCTCCCTGCCCGCTCTCGTTCACGCCGTCGCCGGTCATGCCTCCGCAACCGTAGACGGTCACAATCCCCGGTCGTGCCCGGCACGGACGACCCCCAGACGACGGGACCGGCGCTCAGCCTCGCGGAGCTGTGTCGCGACTACGGCGAACGACGGGCGCTGCACGGCGTCTCGGCCGAGCTCGCCGCCGGCGAGTCGCTCGTCGTCCTCGGCCCCAACGGAGCCGGCAAGACGACCCTGCTGCGGGTCCTGGCAACGCTGCTGCGGCCGAGCGGCGGCGAGGCCCGGGTGCTCGGCTGCGAGCTGCCGGGCGAAGCCTGGAAGCTGCGCGGGCAGATCGGCTACCTCGGCCACGAGCCGCTGCTGTACCGCGACCTCAGCGGCCGCGAGAACCTCCGCTTCCACGCGCGGCTGCATGGGATCGACTCGGTCGAGGCAGAGGAGCGGATCGCCGAGCTGCTGGCCGCGGTCGCGATGGAGCGCCGCGGCGACGACCGGATCGTCGAGCTCTCGGCAGGGATGCGCCAGCGGCTCGCGATCTGCCGCTGCGTCCTGCACCGGCCGGCGCTGCTGCTGCTCGACGAGCCCGACTCGAACCTCGACGCCGAGGGCCGCGAGCTGGCGCGGGGGCTGATCGGGCCGGGCGAGGGACGCACCCGGGTCGTCGTTACCCACGACCCCGAGCGCCACAGCGCCGACGCCGACCGGGTCCTGCGCCTCGCCGTCGGCGAGAAGGCGGTGGCGGAATGACCCCGAGCCGTACCGCCTTCGCGGCGATCCTCGCCAAGGACCTGCGGGCCGAGCTCCGCACCCTGCAGTCGCTGCCGGCGATGGCGCTCTTCGCGATCACCACCTTCGTGATCTTCCGCTTCGCACTCGACCGCACCTCCCTCTCGGGAAACCTCGCCGCCGGGGTGCTCTGGAGCACCCTGCTGTTCGCCGCCGTGCTCGGGGTCAACCGGCTGTTCGTCGCCGAGCGCGAGGAGGGCGGCTTCGACGCGATCCGCCTCGCCCCCGTGGACCGCACCGTCCTCTTCGCCGCCAAGGCGACGGCGCTGTTCGTCTTCCTCGCGGTGCTGGAGCTGATCGCGGTCCCGGTCTTCGCGCTCTTCTTCCTCGACTCCGGCGCCGGGCTGCTGCCGCTGGTCGCGGTCCTCGTCCTCGCCGACATCGGCCTCGCCGCGACCGGGACCCTGATCTCCTCGATGGCGGTCAACTCCCGCGCTCGCGACCTCCTCGTCCCGCTCGTCCTCCTGCCCCTGGTGGTGCCGCTGATGATCGCCGCCACGGGCGCCACCGACCCGCTTCTGGAGCTGGGCGGACCCTCTTACGACCGCTTCGGAACCTGGCTTGCGGTGCTCGGCCTATACGATTTGATCTTCCTTTTGGTCGGCTATGCGGTCTTCGACTTCCTCCTCGAGGACTGAGGGCGAGCTCGCCCGCCGCCCGACGAAGGCACCCATGTACGGCAAAGGCCTGAGACCCCTTTCGATAGCGACCGTGGTGGCAATCGCCGCCTCGTTCTCGCTGGTCTTCTTCTACGCGCCGCTCGACGCCGACCAGGGCTTCATCCAGAAGATCTTCTACCTCCATGTTCCGCTCGCGATCACGGCGCTGATCGGCTTCGTCGTCGGCGGGGTCTTCGCGATCGCCCACCTGCGCAGCGGCAACCGCAAGTGGGACGCCTACTCTTACGTCGCGATCCACATGTCGGTGATCTTCGGCGTCGCCGTCCTGATCACCGGCTCGATCTGGGCCAAGGCCTCCTGGGGGCACTGGTGGGTCTGGGACGAGCCGACCCTGGTCAGCTTCCTGATCGTCTTCCTGATGTACGCGACGTACTACCCCTTCCGCTACGCGATCGAGGACCCCGAGCGCCAGGCCCGCTACGCCTCGGTCTTCGCGATCACCGCCGGGGCGTTCGTGCCGCTCAACTTCATGGCGGTGCGGATGGCCGAGAGCCTGGTCCACCCGCGGACCTTCGGCACCGCCAACGGTGGCCTGCCGGGGGAAATGATGTTCACGTTCCTGGTCAGCCTCGCCGCGATCGGGCTGCTCTGGGTGACCCTGGTCAAGTTCGAGCTGACCGCGAAGAGCGCCTCGGGCCAGGTCAAGCGCCTGCGCCGGGCGATCGACGCGCCGCCCACGGGCGGCTCCTCGCGGGTAGCCCCGGAGGTCTCCTGACCATGGACCTGCTGCAGCTTGCCGCCACCCCCGCCCTGCCGCTCGACGAGGCCGGCAAGTACGTGGCGGGCGCGTACATCGTCTTCCTGGTCCTGATCGTCATCTACGTCGCGATCATGGCCGCCAAACTGCAGCGAATCGAGCGGGAGCTGCGCGAGCTGGCCGGGTTCGCCGAGCAGCGCCAGGAGGAGCGGGCCGAGCACGAGGCCGAGACCGCGGAGGTGGGCGGCGGATGAGTGAGTTGCTGGCCCTTGGGGTTTCCCACAAGACCGCGCCGCTCGACCTCCGCGAGCGGCTCTCGCTGACCGAGGGCTCCGCGGTCGGCGCCCTGCGCGAGCTGACCTCCTCGGAGGGGATCCACGAGGCGGCGGCGATCTCGACCTGCAACCGCACCGAGCTCTACCTGGTCGTCTCCGACACGGTCGAGGCCGAGTCGACCGCGCTCGGCGTCCTCACCCGCCAGGCCGACATCCCCCCGACCGAGCTGCTCGGCCACCTCTACTCGCGGCGCGGCGACGAAGCCGCCCACCACCTCTTCCGCGTGACCGCCGGGCTCGACTCGATGATCGTCGGCGAGGCCGAGATCCAGGGCCAGGTCAAACGCGCCTACGAGCTGGCGCTGGTCGAGGGCGGGACCGGGCCGATCCTCAACCGTCTCTTCCGCGGCGCCCTCGCCGCCGGCGGTCGGGTGCGGGAGGAGACCCAGGTCGGCGAGAAGGGCGTCTCGATCCCCTCGGTCGCGGTCGAGCTGGCGCGCCGCACGCTGGGCGAGCTCGGCGATCGCCGGGTGCTCGTCGTCGGTGCCGGCGAGACCGCCGAGCTGGTCGCGCGGGCCCTGGTCGCCCGCGGCGTCTCCACCGTCTTCGTCGCCAACCGCCACTACGACCGCGCGATCGGGCTCGCCCAGCGCTACCAGGGACAGGCCGTGCGCTTCGAGGAGCTGCCCGCCCAGCTCGAGGCGGCCGACATGATCGTCACCGCGACCAACTCCCCCCATCACATCGTCGAGCGCGACGGCCTCGCCCAGGTGATGGAGAGCCGCGAGGGCCGGCCGCTGCTGCTCGTCGACATTGCCGTGCCGCGCGACATCGAGCCGGCCTGCCGTGAGATCCCCGGGGTCAGCCTTCACGACATCGACGACGTCCAGCAGATCGCCGAGCGCAACGCCAGCGGCCGCGAAGCCGAGGCGCGCCGGGCCGAGCCGATCCTCGCCGCCGAGCTCGACCGCTTCGAGCGCTGGCACGCGTCGCTCTCGGTGGTGCCGACGATCGCTGCCCTGCGCGAGCGCGGCGACGAGGTCGTGCGCCGCGTGCTGGCCGAGAACGAGGGCCGCTGGGAGAGCCTCTCCGACGCCGACCGCGAGCGCCTCGATGCGATGGCGAAGGCGATCGCCTCGCGCCTCCTGCACGAGCCGACCCTGCGGATGAAGCGCTCGGCCGGCAGCGACGACGCCTACCTCTACGTGAGCGCCCTGCGCGAGCTGTTCGGCCTCGACGCCGAGACCGAGCCGGAGGCCGAGGGTGAGGGCAACGTCACCGAGCTTCGGCGCAAGGGCGAGTCCCCCTGAGGGCTCCGTGGCGCTGCGGATAGCGACCCGTGGCAGTGCTCTCGCGCTCGCCCAGTCCGGGCAGGTGGCGGAGATGCTGGGCGGCGCCGAGCGGGTCGAGGTCTCCTCCGACGGCGCCAATCTAGGCGACAAGGGCCGCTTCGTGCGCGGGGTCGAGCGGGCGCTGCTCGACGGAGAGGCCGACGTCGGCGTCCACTCGGCCAAGGACGTGCCGGCCGAGCTGACCGAGGGGTTGATGCTCGCCTCCGTGCCCCCGCGCGAGGACCCCGCCGACGTCTGGGTCGGGGTCGGTAGCTCGCTCGATGAGGTCCCCGAGGGCGCCCGGGTCGGGACCGCCAGCCTGCGCCGCGCCGCCCAGGTCCTGGCCGCTCGCCCCGACCTTGAGGTCGGCGAGCTGCACGGCAACGTCGACACCAGACTGCGCAAGCTGGCCGACGGCGAGCACGACGCGATCGTCCTCGCGATGGCCGGGCTGCGGCGGCTCGGTCGCGCCGAGGAGGCCGCCTTCGCCCTGCCGGGCGAGGCGATGACGCCGGCCGCCGGCCAGGGCTCGCTGGTCCTGCAGATCCGCGACGACGACGCCGCGGCGCTGGCGGCGGTCGAGCCACTCACCGACGGGCCCTCCCTGCGCGAGCTGACCGCCGAGCGCGCGGTGGTCACCCTGCTGGGGGCGACCTGCAACAGCCCGCTCGGCGTCCTCGGTCGGGTCGACGCCGGGTCCGGGCGGATGCAGCTCGACGCCTTCGTCGGACTGCCCGACGGCAGCGAGTGGGTCCGCGACCGGATCGAGGGCGGCTCGGCCGAGCCGACCCTGCTCGGGGCCGAACTGGCCGAGCGTCTGATCGGCGCCGGCGCCCGCGACCTTCTCGACCGCGCCGAGAGCCAGGCTGGACGTTCCTGAGCTCATGGGCCGAATAGGGACCTCAAACTCAGGAACGCGGCCGGGGGTGGTGTACCTGGTCGGGGCGGGACCGGGCGACCCTGGCCTGATGACGGCCCGGGCGCTGGAGCTGATCGCCGCCGCCGACGTCGTCTTCTACGACCGCCTGATCCCGCCGGGGGCGCTCGACGGCGCCCGCGGCGACGCCGAGCTCGTCTACGTCGGCAAGGCGCCCGCCGATGGGCCGAAAAGTCCAGCCGGAGCCGACATATCGGCCCGTCGGCGCTCGGTGCCGCAGGAGGAGACCGAGGCGCGGCTGGTGGAGGCGGCGCGGGCGGGGCGCAGCGTGGTGCGGCTCAAGGGCGGCGACCCGTTCGTCTTCGGCCGCGGCGCCGAGGAGGGCGAAACGCTGCGAGCGGCGGGGGTCGAGTTCGAGGTCGTCCCGGGCGTCACGGCAGGGGTGGCGGCCTCTGCCTACGCGGGGATACCGGTCACCCACCGCGACGACGCCTCGGCGGTCGCCTTCGTCACCGGCCACGAGGACCCCGATAAGGACGACTCCGCCCTCGACTGGGGGGCGCTGGCCCGCTTCCCGGGCACGCTCGTCTTCTACATGGGGGTCAAGAACCTGCCTCGCAACGCTGCGGCGCTGATCGCGGCCGGCCGCGACGGCGACGAGCCGGCCGCCGCGATCGAACGCGGCACGATGGACCGCCAGCGGGTGGTCACGGCGACGCTCGCGACGCTCGCCGAGGCGGTCGAGCGCGAGCAGGTCGAGGCCCCGGCCCTGATCGTGACCGGCGCCGTCGCAGCCCGGCGCGAGGGCCTCGCCTGGCTCGAGCGCAGGCCGCTGCACGGGCGCCGGGTGATCGTCACCCGGGCGCGGGCCCAGGCGAGCGGCCTGGCCGCAACCCTGCGCGGGCTCGGGGCCGAGGTCGTCGAGCTGCCGGCGATCAGGATCGAGCCGCGGCTCGAGGCGGGCGAGGTCAGGGCCGCGGCCGCGGCGATCGACTCCTACGCGCTGATCTGCCTTACCAGCCCCAACGGCGTCCGGCTGCTGTTCGAGGCGCTGGAGCAGGCCGGCAAGGACGCGCGGGCCCTGGCCGGGACGACCGTCGCCGCGATCGGGCCCGGGACAGCGCGGGCGCTCGCCAAACGCGGGATCGCCGCCGACGTGATTCCCGAGCGCTTCGTCGCCGAGGGCCTGATCGAGTCGCTCTCCACGGTCGAGATCTCCGGCAAGCGCGTCCTCGTTGCGCGCGCAGCCGACGCCCGCGACGTGCTGCCCGAGTGGCTGCGCGAGCAGGGCGGCGAGGTCGACGTGGTCGCTCTCTACGAGACGGTCCGCGAGGAGCCCGACCCCGACGCGGTCGAGGCCGCCCTCGGGGCCGACTACGTCACCTTCACCTCGTCCTCGACCGTCCGCAATCTGACCGAGGCGCTCGGCGACCGCTTCCCGCGCGGCGCCCGCGTCGTCTCGATCGGCCCGGTCACCAGCGAGGCCGTCGCCGAGGCCGGCCTCGAGGTCGCGGTCGAAGCCGAGCGCCACGACGTCGAGGGCCTCGTCGCCGCCCTCCTCGACGATGTTCGGTAGTCCTCACCGGCACTTCCGGCTCACCGACTCGACCAACAGCCGTGCCCGCGAGATGGCCGAAGCGGGGGCGCCGCGCGGGACGGTTGTCACCGCCGACGAGCAGAGCGAGGGACGGGGGCGCCAGGGGCGCACCTGGACTGCGCCCGCGGGCGGGGCGCTGCTCTACTCGGCGATCCTGCGCCCGCTCGACGAGCGCCACCTGCTGCTGCCGCTGGCGGTCCCGATCGCGGTCGCCGAGGCGGTCGAGGCCCTCCAGCCCGGGCTCGCCTGCCGGATCAAGTGGCCGAACGACATCTGGGTCGAGGAGCGCAAGCTGGCCGGGATCCTGATCGAGGCCCGGCCCCAGCACGGTTGGGCGGTGATCGGCGTCGGCCTCAACCTGGCGATCGCGCCCGATGAGTTCCCGCCGGAGCTGCGCGAGACGGCGACATCGCTCGACGGGGTCGACGCCGCCGAGGCCCGGCGGGCGCTCGACTCCGCGCTCGAGGCCTGGGTCGAGGCCGACGGCGCGGACGTGCTCGGCCGCTGGCGCGAGCGCGACGCGCTGATCGGGCGCGAGGTCAGGTGGGAGGAGGGCTCAGGCGTCGCCGACGGCGTCGACGACAGGGGCTGCCTCGTCGTCGTCACCCCCGGGGGCGACCGCGTCGCCCTTGGCGCCGGCGAGGTCCACCTTCGGCTCTGAGCCCGCGGCCGCTTTTTTCTTCGACCGCGAGCGTCTGCGCCTCGGCTTCCTCTCGGGCGCGTCGCCGTTCTGGGCGTCGCCCGTCCGGTTCTCGCCGCCCCGCTCGTTCCGGGACTTGCCGTTCTCGCCCCCGTTGCCGTTCTTGCGCTTGCGGTTGTTGCGCTTGCGCCGGCGCTTGCCACCTTTCGGGAAGTTCCGCAGCAGCTCGCGCGCGATCGCCGACGGTTTCCGTGCCATCCGCATCCGGGCGCCGCGGAGGACCTCTTCGCCCTCCGGCGTATGGGACACCGAGGCTGCGAGCAGCGCCACCGCGAGGCGGCGGTCCTGTTTGCGGGCCGCGTGGACGAGGCGGCGGGCGTTGCGACCGTGGGCGCGGCCGGAGGAGTTGACGAGCAGGCCGAGCAGCCGCTTGGTCTCCGGCCAGCGCTGCACCGCATACTCTTCGTGGAGGTCGGGGGTGTAGGAGGCAAGGCGCCAGACCCAGGCCTGGGCCTGGTCGCGGCGGCCGATTTTTTTGTCGACCAGGGCCTGCAGAAGAGTTTTGGTGCCGGCCCGCTTGTCGTCGCGGCTCCAGGTGCCGACGATGTCGATCGCGTCGTCGAAGGCCTCGGGATCGCGCAGGTCGGCGATCTCGGTCAGCGCTTTCAGCCGCAGCTGCGAGTTGCGATTGCGCTGTACGCAGGTGAGCAGGAAACGGCGGCGCAGCTCTTTGGTGCGCTCGCCCTGCAGCATCGCCCGTGCCCGGCGCCAGCCCTGCGGGTTGACGCGGGCCCCGGCAAGCGCCGCCCAGGCGTGCTGCTCGGGGTAGTCGAGGTTCTCGACCGCGATCCGCCAGATCTCCCGTTCGAGGACTTCCATGCGCTTCTCCTCGACGTCGGAGACCGGGACGATCCGGCGCTCGACCCGGACGCGGCGCCCGCGCGAGCGGCGCACCGGGCCGACCACGATCGCGCCGCCGCGGTAGACCTCGCGGTCGAGCAGGCTGTGGAGGGTGACGATCGTCTCGTCGTGGGTCGTCGCCGGGTGGACGAAGTCGATCACAAGGCCCGCCTCCTTGCCCGGGGCGCGGCGGGTGACGCGGCCGACCCGCTGCTGGTAGATGCGGCGCGAGGCGGTCGGAGCCAGGTGCATGCAGATCGTCGCCCGCGGCGAGTTCCAGCCCTCGGCGAGGAGCATCGCGTTGCAGAGAACGTCGACCTCGCCGCGCTCGAAGCCGGCGAGGATCTCGGCCAGCTCGCGCTTCGGCGTCTCACCGGAGACGGCGCGGGCTTTGATGCCGGCGTCCTGCAGTGCTTTGGCGACGTTCTTCGCGTGCTGGACTCCTGCCGTGTAGAGGACTCCCGGCACGTTGTGGAAACGGGTCTTGTAGAGGTCGGCGATGGCGACGTTGAAGGGCGCCTGGTCGAGCAGTGCCGCCAGCTCCTCCTGGTCGAAGTCCTGATCGACCTCGCCTTTGCGCAGCGGCACCTTGGCGATCGTCCGCACCCCCGGGCCGGGCGGGATCCGCATGCAGCGCAGCGGCGAGATCACGCCGCGGCGCGCGGCCTGGGCGAGGTCGAAGCGCGAGGTCTGGGTCGGGAACAGGTCGGCGACGTGGCGGGCGATCAGGGCGCCGGTCGCGGTCATGCCGATGAAGACCGGGCCGGGCCAGGCACGGATGCAGGCGCTGGTTTTCTCGCCCAGCGCGGTGTGCGCCTCGTCGCAGATCACGATCGAGTAGGCGTCGGAGACTTTCTTGTGGTTGCGGACGAACCACTGGTAGGTCTCGACGGTGACCGGACCGTCGGGGTCGTCGCGGCCGTCCATCAGCGGTGGGCGCAGGCGCTCCTTGTAGCCGCGATCGGAGATCTCGCCGATGAACTGGTCGACGAGGTTGCGGCGGTGGGTCAGGATCAGGATCCCGCCGGTGCGGGAGGCCTCGATGAAGCCGACCGCGGCGACGGTCTTGCCGGCGCCGGTCGCGTGCTCGAACCAGAAGCGCCGCTCGGCCCCGGGGTCCTCGGGGGCGGAGTCGACGGCCTCCTCCTGCTCCTCCTCGTTCGCCGGCTCCTCCCAGTCCTGGGGCTCCTCGTCGGCGGCGAGCTCCTCGGCCTCGGGCTCCTCCTCCTCAGGCTCGTCCTCGACCTCGTCGTCGTCGTCAGCCTCGTCCTCGTCGGCTTCGTCGTCAGCCTCGTCCTCGTCTTCGTCGTCCTCGTCGTCCTCGGGCTCGTCGTCCTCGGGCTCGTCCGCCGCGTCCTCGACCTCGATCTCGGCCTCTTCCTCGGCTTCGGCTTCCTCCTCTTCGGCCACCGCCTCCTCGACCTCTTCGGCGACGCCGTTCTCGGCCGCGACCTGCTGCTCGGCCATCAGCTCGGTCAAGGTCCCGGAGAGAGCGTCGACCTGGTGCGGGTTCAGTTCAGCGCCGTCGAGCAGTTTCGGCGGTTCGTCGGCGAGCAGCCGCTCGAGCCCGAGCAGCAGCGAGAAATCGCGGCGCCACTGAATCGAGGGATTCTCAGCGCCTTCGTCGAGCTCGCTCAGGGCGCCGTCCAATGCACGGCGGCGCGCCGTCCCCAGGGCCAGGGCCTCAGGGCCCTCGCCGTCGAGCAGGAACGGCTCGCGGACAAACTTCGCCGCACGCTCGATATCGGCGCTTGATGGAACTGCCGCTTCCGCGGCAACTTCGCTGGTCTTGGCCATTGAGGCTTCTGGTTCCGGCCCCCGGCGCGCGCACATACGCCCGTTCGGGGGGCAAGTGGGACGAGGAATGCCGAGGCGGGCTTGTCCCGCTCCCCGACGCTCTCAGGAACCCCGCATTCCAAGCGGGGCAAATCGTTCTACGTATTGTAATCACCGTGCAGGCGAAGGTGCGAACAGGCTCGATTTTGGGCGTGACGCTGCTGGTGGCGTTACTGCTCGCGGTGGGCTGCGGCTCCGAGGGCGGCGACTTCGATGGCTCGCATCCCGACTACGAGAAGGCGCTTGCCGGCGCCCCGGCGCCACTCGCCGCCATCCACCGCCAGGGGAACGAGCTGCTGCCGGGCGGCAACGACGCCTACGAGAAGCGGATCGCCGATCTCCACGGATATCCGATCGTCGTCAACGTCTGGGCCTCCTGGTGCGGGCCCTGTAAATTCGAGTTCCCAGCGCTGCAGGAGCTCTCGGCCGAGTACGGCAAACGAGTCGCCTTCCTCGGCATCAACAGCGAAGACTCCGACGGCTTCGCCAAGTCGTTCCTCGAAGATGCCCCGGTCCCCTTCCCCAGCTACACCGACCCCGACAAAGACATCGCCGAGCAGCTGGGTGCCACCGGCTTTCCCGACACCGCCTACTACGGGCGCGACGGCGAGCTCTGCTTCCTCAAAATCGGCCAGTACGCCGAGCACTCCGAGATGCGCGCCGACCTCGAGCGCCACGCCCTGGCCGAAGAGGGCTGCGAAGGCGCATAATCAGGGCATGGACGCCTACGTCGTCATCGCCCTCCTCGCGGTCGCCCTGCTGCTCGCCGAGCTGCTGCTGCCGACCGGCGGCCTGCTCGCCCTTCTCGGCGCCCTGGGCTTGATCGGCGCCGGTGTCGTCGCGCTCGAGTCCGACTCCAGCTCCGGCGATTGGATCGGGCCGGCGCTGATCACCGTCGGCGTCCTCTCCGCCGTAACGGCATACGTGGTCGGGCGCAAAGTCCTCTCCGCCCAGACCGACAACCCGATCGGGACCGGTCGCGAGACGCTGATCGGCTCCGAGGTCGAGGTCCGCGCGACGCTCGACCCCGAGGGGCAGGTCTGGAGCGACGGGGCGCTGTGGCGGGCACGGCTCTCCGACGAGGGAACCCCGGCACGACCAGGGGATAGAGTCGTCGTCGAGGCGGTCGACGGCCTGACCCTGGTGGTGAGACCGGCCGCGACGCCCGCCGATCCCGTCGAGCAAGGAGCCAGCTGATGGACGCAATCGCAGGGGTACTGATCGTCCTCCTCATCTTCGGGCTGATCGCGCTCGGTGCCTCGGTCCGGGTCCTGCGCGAGTACGAACGCGGCGTCATCTTCCGCCTCGGCCGCCTGATCGCCCAGAAGGGCCCGGGCCTGATCCTGCTGATCCCGTTCATCGACCGGATGGTCAAGGTCGACCTGCGGACGGTGACGCTGAACATCCCGCCGCAGGAGGTGATCACCCGCGACAACGTCCCGGCCGGGGTCAACGCGGTCGCCTACTTCCGCGTGATCGACCCGACGAAAGCGATCGTCGAGGTCGAAAACTTCCTTCTCGCCACCTCGCAGATCTCCCAGACCAGCCTCCGCTCGGTGCTCGGCAAGGCCGACTTCGATCAGCTCCTCTCCGAGCGCGAGCGGCTCAACGAAGAGCTGCAGAAGATCATCGACGAGTCGACCGAGCCCTGGGGCGTGAAGGTGACCGCGGTCGAGATCAAGGACGTCGAGATCCCCGAACAGATGCAGCGGGCGATCGCGCGCCAGGCCGAGGCCGAGCGCGAGCGGCGGGCGAAGATCATCAACTCCGAGGGCGAGTACCAGGCGGCCCAGAAGCTCACCGACGCGGCCGACATCATCAGCACCAACCCGGCCTCGCTGCAGCTGCGCTACCTGCAGACGCTGCTGGAAATCGGCAGCAACCAGAACACGACCGTCGTCTTCCCGCTGCCGATGGACGTGCTCGAGCCTTTCATCGGCCGGGAGGACCACAAGACCGGCGGCAGCAAAGCGAAGAAACCGACGCCGACGCCGGCCGACCCGCCTGAGGATTCCCCGCCGCCGCCGGACCCCGACCTCGGCGACCTGCCGCCGTCCAGGTCCTGACGCCCGGCGCCGCGCCAGAGGTCCGGATCGACCAGCTCTCGGGGCTGCGGACGATCCTTGCCCCGGGCCGGGCCGCCCGGCCCGACCAGTTCGGCTCGGAGGACGAGGAGCGCGGCACGAAGGCGGACAGCTGCCCGTTCTGCGAGGGGCGCGAGGAGAAGACGCCGCCCGAGGTCTACGCGCTGCGGCCCGACGGCGGCGAGCCCGACACGCCGGGATGGCTGACCCGGGTCGTCCCCAATCTCTACCCCGCGCTCGGGGGCGAGGCGGGCGACGAGTCCACCGCGGCCGGCGGCGAGGGCGGCGCCTCGGCCGAAGCCGGCGCCTTCGCCAGCGGCGGCGACCCGCTGCTCGCCTCGCGGCGGGCCGGCGACCCCGACCTCTTCTCATCGCGGCCGGCGAACGGCGCTCACGAGGTGATCGTCAACGCCCCCGGGCACGCGACCGCGCTCGCCGACCTCGACGATGCCCAGATCGCGGCGGCGATCGAGACCTGGCGCGAGCGGATGCGGGCGCACCGCGACGCCGCCTACACGCAGCTGATCGTCAACGAGGGCGGGGGTGCCGGCGCCTCGCTCGAGCACACCCACGCCCAGCTCTACGCGCTGCCCTTCGTGCCGGCCGCGGTGGCGCGCGAGCGCGAGCGGGCCGGCGCCTACCGCGAACGCACCGCCGGCGGTGGCCTGCTCAGCGAGATCCTGGTCGAGGAGGTCCGTCGCCGCGAGCGCCTGGTGGCGATCGACGACGAGGCTGCCCTGATCTGCCCCTGGGCCTCGCGCGGGCCGTTCGAGATGAGGATCGTGCCGCGGGCGGAGCAGGCGAGCTTCGCCGAGGACAGTGTCGGCGCGGCGATGCTCGGCACCGCCCTGCGGGCGCTGGCCGCGGTTCTCGGCGGCCGGCCCGAGCTCAACCTCTGGGTGCGGACCGCGCCGCGGGGGGCCGATGAAAGCGGCTTCCACTGGCACCTCGACATCTCGCCCCGCAGCTCGATCAAGGCCGGCTTCGAGCTCGGCACCGGGATCGACATCAATACCTACCCGCCCGAGCAGGCCGCGTCCGACCTGCGGGAGGCCGTCTCTTAGACGTTAGGGTCCTGCGGTGACCCCGAACCCGCGGCCGATCCCGCGCTTCATCGCCGACAGCACCCAGGAGGGGATTCCGTCCGGGAGATTTGCCGAGCAGCTCGGCGGCAGCTTCCGCGAGGCATGCGACGCGCACGAGGAGCTGCCCGACGGCGTCGAGGCCGCGGGCGACATCGACTGGTACCCCGAGCGCGCCTGGGGAGGCCGGGTCTGGGTCCCCTGCAGCACCAGGGCCGAGGGGCCCGAGGGCGAGCTCGAGCTCTTCGGCCACGTCTCCTACGTGCAGCCCGAGGGCGGCGACCCCGGGGACCTGCGGGCGAAGGCGGACTTCACCGACGTCCTCGCCGAGGACAATCCCGACTGGAAGATCGACCTCAACGACGACGTGATCGGCCGTTGGCGCGGCGAGAACCGCCGTGCCGGGGCGGTGACCCTTGTCTGGGGGACGCCGATGGGCGCGGGCGCGGTTGCGGCCACCGCCGAGCTCGACGGCGAGACCGTCGACCAGGAGGTCGTCACCAACGGACGCTTCACGCTGATCGGCCTCGACGCCCTCGAGGGCTACGGCGACAGCATCTACATGCAGGTCAGGCTCTGGACCAACCGGGCCAAAGAGGTCGCCGCGGAGAGCCTCTACGACTGATCGACGGGGGCGCCGAGCGCTCCCGAACATTTACTCGAAGTCTGTTTGCCGGTCCCGATCGCGGGCACTACGGGAGCACGAGGTCCCGACCGAGGATGGACATGGAGAGAACGAGCGGAGTGCGGGAGAGCGAGGGCCAGGAGGTCCGCCGCGACTACCGCCCGATGGGCGCGGCCGCGGAGACCGGCCTCTGGCCGACGCTGAAGCGGACTGCTACCGAGTTCAGCGAGGACAAGCTGACGATCTGGGCCGCCGCCCTCACCTACTACGGGCTGCTCTCGCTGTTCCCCGCCCTGATCGCGATGGTCTCGCTGATAGGGATCTTCGGCGACCCCGAGACGACTACGGAATCGATCGTCAAGATCATCGCCGAAATCGGGCCGCAGTCGGCAGCCGAAACCTTCTCGGGGCCGGTGCGCTCGGTCGCCGCCAACCAGAGTGCCGCCGGGTTCGCGCTGGTGATCGGGCTGGCGATCGCGCTCTGGTCGGCCTCCGGCTACGTCGGCGCCTTCATCCAGGCCTCGAACGTGATCTACGAGACGCCCGAGGGGCGGCCGTTCTGGAAGCTGCGACCGCTGCAGATCGGGATCACCCTGCTGATGGTGGTGATGGTGGCGCTGCTCGCCCTCGGCCTGATCCTGACCGGACCGGTCGTCGAGGCGATCGCGGGGCCGATCGGGATCAGCTCCGCCGCCGTCGACGTCTGGAACATCGCCAAGTGGCCGGTGATGGCGCTGATCTTCATGACGATGGTCAATGTCCTCTACTACGCCTCCCCCAACGTGAAGGTGCGCGGCTTCAGGTGGGTGACGCCCGGCAGCATCGTCGCGATCGTCGTCTGGGCGCTCGCCTCCGCCGCCTTTGCCTTCTACGTCGCCAACTTCGGCTCCTACAACAAGACCTACGGAACCCTGGGCGGCCTCGTCGCCCTCCTGGTCTGGTTCTGGATCAGCAACCTGGCGATCCTCTTCGGCCACCAGCTCAACGCGGAGCGGGAGCGCAGTCTCGAGATCGACGAAGGAACGCCCCGGGCGGAGCACGAGATCCAGCTCGAGCCCCGCGCCGAGCCTAAAGAGCAGAAGACGACCTGATGAACGCGAAAGGAACGAGATGAGAACCGACGCAACGATCTCCCGGCTGAGCCCGGTCGTGGAGGAGATCATGGAGAACAACTACGCGCGCCAGCAGCTCCAGAGCGGCGCCGAGAACCTGCGCGATGCCTACAACCGTGCCCAGAAGCGGCGGGTGAAGCCGACCGAGGACCGCAAGCTCCACCGGCAGCTCCAATCGGGGATCTCCTCGCTGGGCGAGGGGGCCAAGGCCCTGGCAGGCGGCCGGCGCGCCCCGAAGCGCCGCTGGCCCAAGCGCCTGGCGACGGTGGGCATCCTCGCCGGCGGCGCCGGAGCGGTGGCCTATTTCCTCAACAAGAGCGGCGGCGACGTCGCGGAAGTGGATTCGGGGGAGTAGATGAAGTTCATCTTCACCCCAATCAGCCTGCTCCTCGGCCTGATCGCCGGAATGATCGGCCAGAAGATCTTCGAGAAGATCTGGGGCCTGATCGACGAAGAAGAGCCGCCCTCGCCCGAGCACCGCGAGTTCCCTTGGCCGAAGCTGATCGCGGCACTCCTCGTCGAGGGCGCGATCTTCCGCCTCGTCAAAGGCCTGACCGACCACGGCGCCCGGGTCTCCTTCGCCAAAGCAACCGGCTCCTGGCCGGGCGAGGAGCGCCCTGAGAAGGAATGAGGGGCCGAGATACCCTTGCCACGGAGCGAGGGATCGCTCCGTGGAGTGATCGGCCCCGATAGCTCAGCTGGATAGAGCGACTCCCTCCTAAGGAGTAGGTCGCAGGTTCGAATCCTGCTCGGGGCGTAGAACGAGCAGCGGTCCTGATCCCGCTCTAGGGCGGGGAATGCGCCCGGTGAGGGCGGGTTCGTGGCTTTTGTTGCGCTAGGCGTCGATCTCGTTGTTCCCCTTTTGCGTCCCTTTTTCCATGGTCGCGGGGGCTGTCCGGCTAGGTGCCGGATTGCATCGCTTGCTTGCTCGCGCCCGACGGCCGGCGCGTTCGCTGTCCTGATTTGTCGCGGTGGTACGTTCGCGCCGTGCCCGGAAACGCGTACCACCTCTACTGCAGCGGCTGCGGGACCAAACACGAAGTTACGACCGGCGCGCCGATGGGCGGCGGTCTGATCGAGCAGGGGGTCTGCCACAGCTGCGAGTTGATCGTCAGCCACTGGCCCCAGGAGCCCGAACGCTGCCCGACGTGCTACGCCGGCCTCGAGCCATGGGCCGGAAGGGTCTGGTTCGAGCCCCGGCCCGGCGACGAGCCGGGCGAAGAGCGCTTCGAGGGCCCGTGCCCGAAGTGCGGGACCCAGATCACCCTCGCCGACCAGGCCGCCCCCGACGGCACCGTCACGATCACCCTCTGGGACTAGCCGGCAGCGCTCGATAACTGCGCGTTATGCCAACACCGAGAACTCTCAGGCATAAGTTCTTTACTGACTACTGACCATTGAAAGGGCAAATGAAGAGCGACCTGATTGACCTCGAGACCGCAGGAATCGGTGACCTCCTGAAGCTCTACAGCGGCGTTCTCGCCGAGTTGAGGAGACGGGGCGTGACTCGAACAGACGACGCCCCTACAGGTGGCTACGCAGAGTGGTTGACCTGGAAAGCCTTCGGTGGCGAACTACAGGCGAATTCGAATAAGAGCAGCGATCTCTTGACCCCTCGAGGGAAAGCAATTCAGGTCAAGTCTCGAGTCGTCTCCGACCCCCCCAAGCGAGGCCAGCGTCAGCTCTCTCCCTTTCGGTCATGGGATTTCGACTACGCCGTCGTGGTCCTGTTCGACAATGAATACCGCGTTCATCGAGCGGCGCAGCTCAAGGTCGCCGAGATCAGGTCCGCCTCGAAAGAGGACGGCTACGTGAATGCTAATCGCGTCTTCGCGACCGATGCATTGCTAAAGCGGGGCCGCAATATCACGGCAAAATTGAGGACGACCGCGGAAACCCAGGACGCAGCCTGAGATCGCGCCGGCAGATGGCGGCAAGGGGGGAGAGATACGCCGCTGCTGCCCCTATGTTGATGAGGATGGCGAAATTCACGCTGATAGATCTCTTCGCGGGTTGTGGCGGCATGACGCGTGGCTTCGAGGACTCGGGACGATTTCGCGGAATTCTCGCCGTAGAGGCCGATCGCGATGCAGCAGAGACCTATAGGGCCAACTTCGGTGACCACATGGCCGAGGCTCTAATTGAGGACGTCGCGAAGTTTCCGAGCGCGGACGTCGTCATCGGCGGTCCCCCATGTCAGGGGTTTTCGCCGCTGAACCGTGAGGCCGTGGGTTTCGAGCGCAGAGGTCTTTGGCGCGAATACCTGAGGGCCCTCGAGCAGGCCGAGCCTGCAGCTTTTGTGATGGAGAACGTTCCCGAGCTCCTGCGCGCCGCAGAGTTCGTCGAGTTCAAACACCAGGCGGAGCAGCTCGGCTTTGAGGTCGAGGGAAGAATCCTGAATGCCGCAAACTTCGGAGTTCCTCAGCGTCGCCGCCGCGCAATCGTCATCGGAGTCCGGTCGGGGCACATCCCGTGGCCCGCGGAGACACATGCTGAGGAGCTCTCATTGACCGGGCCCAGTGAGCCCTGGGTTAGCTTCCGCGAGGCGGTAGCCGGGCTTGCCCTGCAGCCCGACGAGAAAAACTGGCATCGGTCTCGCAATCCACGACCCGAGAGTGTGCGGCGCTACAAAGCAGTGCCTCGCGATGGTGGAGACCGATTTGCCATGCAGCGGAACCTCGACCGGGCCGGGCTGGGGAACCTGGTGCCGAGGTGCTGGCGGGAGAAGCCGACCGGCACGACAGACGTCTTCGGCAGGCTCTGGTGGGATAGACCCGCTCTGACGATCCGGACCGAGTTCTTTAAGCCCGAGAAAGGGCGATACCTGCATCCCTCGGCCCACAGGCCGATCACGGTGCGGGAGGCCGCGAGATGCATGAGCTTCCCTGATGACTTCATCCTGCCCGAGCACCAGGCGATGACAAGCGTGGCGAAGCAGGTCGGGAATGCAGTACCACCCCTGCTTGCCCAGCGGATCGCAGAATCGCTTGCCGAGGCGTTGACCGAGAGCTCGCAGCCGCAAACTGCTCGAGTTGCCGTAGCGGCTTAGCGCCCCCTACTAAGCTCGGGTGTGTGGCGCCGCGCTCTGCTCCGCTCGTGAAACCCGTGCCCTCCTCTCCGACAAAGAGTGCCGAGATGTCTCGGGTGGGCAGCCGCGACACCGCCCCGGAGCTCGTTCTTCGCTCTGAGCTGCACCGGCGCGGATTCCGCTACCGGGTCGATCGGGCACCCTCGCCTGAGGTGCGATCGCGGGCCGATCTCGTTTTCGGACCCACACGCGTAGCCGTCTATGTGGACGGCTGTTTTTGGCACAGCTGCCCCGATCACGGGACGAGCCCGAAGGCCAATTCAGAGTTCTGGAGGCGAAAGCTCGATCGCAACCGTGAGCGAGATGCCGAAACCAACAGACTTCTGGAAAGTCGCGGCTGGCGGGTGATCCGGGTCTGGGAGCACGAGAACCCCTCAGAGGCAGCAGATCGCATCGAAGCGGCGATCCGATTGAGGCTCACGAGCACCAAACGGATTAGGAGGGCGAATCGATGATCACATCATCCGGTCGCGTCTCATCGCGAGCTACGAAGCGGACGAGCGTGCCGTCAGGAGATCCCGTCGAGAGCGGCGCGACGAACACCAGCGCCATGATCACGTCTTCGACCCCAAGCTCATCGTCAATTTCGTCATTCGACTCCGCCTCGACCATCGGGTAGATAAGGACCGCTCCGCGGTGCTCCTTTGAGAGCTCCCGCGCCAGTGCATCGTCGTGGTCCCCGACACCTGCAATCTGATCGGCGACCGGGCGATGCTTCGGATCGCTGATCGCTCCAAATAGTCCCCCTCGCCCTTTCCGTCGGCGTCGGCGGAAGACGCTCAACGTCCCGAATCCCTCGATCGTCGACTTCGGCCCGGCGCCTACGTGTTGTGGCCACAGCACGGCCCAGTCTTTGATCTGGTCATCCTTCAGACCCTCGAGCCAGACGAGGTCTGGGGTGAAGTGGTCCTCGGGCCTCCAGCTCAGCCTCTTCAAGACTTCCACCAGAGTCGAATGGTCAATCAAACCGTGGCGAGCCGGGAGCTGACTGCCGCTCTCCAGCTGGAAAGCCCCGTCATTACTGGCGGCTGCGAAGAGTGGGGCGATTGACTCTGTGTTTTGCGCGATCTCCGCCGGATCGTCGGGATAGCCGGTGGGCTCCAGGCGCTCCCCGGGGGAGCGCCGCTCGACCAGTTGCGCGTTGTACATCTTGCTGGTTGCCGCGGGCTTCAGCCATCCCAGATGCTGTGAGACGAGTGGTGGCACGTCTTTCGGCGTGAAAACGGGAATGCCGTCTTTCTCGACCTCGGCGTACTTACGGATCTCATCACGAAATAGCTCCTCCGAGAGGCAGGCGGCCTCGAAGGCCTCGTAGAGATCGAACTTCGCCTCGGGGCCACCGCGGTCGATATAGAGGCGGACCAGATCCTTGTATCCACTGCGAAAGCCAAACCAACGCCCCATCTGCATCAGCGTGTCGGCCTGTTTCGTCACGCGTCGGTAGTAGGAGACGGTCAGCCCCTCAACTGTGAAACCACGGGATAGCTTCGCTCCGCCTACGAGGATCCGCCACACAGGGCGGCTGTCGAAGTCGACCTCTTCTTTGGCGGCTTCCTTATCGCCATTGACGATCAGCACCGGGTCGTTCTGCGAGCCCTCGATTTTGGTCACTGCGGTCCCGACGTAGGGCTTGATGGCATCGAACTCGACCGGAACCTCTGCTTCGCCGTGCCTGGCCTCCATCACCTCCGCAACGTCCGAGTGGAAGAGATCTTCGAGGCGCACACGCCCCGAAGCACCCCAATATCCAGACCCTTCCCACATCTCGCGGACGTCATCGGCGAGCTCACGATGGTCGGCTTGTTTGACCGACTCATGGATGAGCATCGTGTGGTGTTTGAAGCGCCGACCCTTTTCGGCCTTCTCGCGATAGAGCTTGATCGCGCCCGTCAACACGAACAGGTCAAGCGCCTGCTGCATCTCGTCACCGACGCCCTCGTCTTCGATCTCTCTCACATAGGCGAGCCGATTGGAGTTCGCGGGAGTGCGAACTTCGTCCTCGGGAGGCACGTCGAGATCGTGGAACTGTGCCGCCCCCATGTACCCCGGCGGGCGATCGAGGGAGAGGATGAAGCTCTTCGGGAAGAGGTCGACTGCGTCGCTCGGATCGACAAAGACATTGGCGAATGGTGTCGCCGTGTAGCCGATGTACTGCCCCCTCGGGAGCTTGCCAAGCAGTTCGCTGATCAGGCCATTGATCGCGGTGCGTGTCTTTCGATCCTTCTCCCACTTTTTGGGATTCGTCGTATTCAGCGAAGCTTGGTCGGACTCGTCGTCGATGATCAAGGCGGGGATGTCCTCGAGCTTTGCCGTAATCCGCTTCAGGTCTTTGACCAGTTTCGTCAGCACCGATTTGTTCTTCTTCACGATTGCGATCCGGGTCGGTATCCGATGGAGATTGACCGGATCGTTCAACGGCTTATCCGGGTCGAGGCGCTCGAAATCCAATGACGAGATGCCCTGGGCGAGGCTCTTGTAGTCCCCGGCCTTAGTCGTCAGTCGGTAGACGTCTGAGAATCCGAGTGCCGACGGGAGGGCGCCGTGGCGCACGAACTCGTCCCGATCAGGAGCCCCGTGGTAATCGACGCTCTGCACGGCATCAAGATCGTCCTCATCAATCCCACGCATGAGGTTCTCGTGGCCAATCAGCTCCTTGTCGATCCGCCGCTGTGTCTGCCCTCGGAGCAGGTCCGTCTGGCCGGTGAGGATTATGACCAGCCGATAGCCGGCATCGATCGCCTTAGCGACCACGCCCGTGAAGTTCGCGGTCTTTCCGCTCTGCACATAGCCGACCACCAGGCCCTTCGCTTGGTAGGCATCCTTGCGCTCAGGATCGCTCAATCGCTCGACGATCCGAGTGGTGTTGAGGTCCAGGGCGGCGACCGAGGACTCACTGTCCCACTCTGAGGCTAAGTACTCCGCGTAGTGCTTCCAATAAAACGGCTCCCGTTCACTCATGACCCGGGGGTACCAGGGTTCGAATTCCTCGCTGATGACTACGGAATCGTTTCTCGCCAGAGGGATCGTGCTGTCAAAGCAGGCGATCAGGTCGTCATCGAGCTTCAGGAGCTCATAGATCCGGGCTCGACGAGTCTCGGTGTTAGGAGCAGTCTCACCGATCCAGACCGCCATCGACTCGGCATCCCAGCCGGAGAGAGTCAATCGAAAGCGAGTCAGAAGCTTCTCGCCCGCCTGAGCGCCGCTCAGGCGGGCCGTCAAGACGGACGGGTCCGCAAGATCCGCAGCGTCGAGCCCTTCGGCCTCGAACTTAGCGCGGCGCAACAGGTCCGACGGGCCGGCAGGACCCATGCCACCCAAAGCGGCAGCGTAGATCTGGAAAAGGGAGTCGGTACCGACACTCATCCGCTTGAGACCTCCATCTCTGAGATCGCCTGTGCCATCTCCGGCGGGGGATCCTCGGCTTCCGGCAAGTCAGCCACGTCGAGCACGTAGTCGACCTCACGGACCCTCGCCGTATCGACCTGCAGTTCTGAGATCAGCTCGCGGGTGATTCGCGGAAACGAACCATCGACCCTGAGCAGCAGCGGCCTGCTTCGGATACGCCACGCATCCCAGAAGAGATCGCGCTGCGCATCCTGCCAACCGGTGCCCGCCAAGTTTTCGTCGATCTTCGGACGCCCGGCACTTCCCCCGAGGTCTCGAACCTCATCGATCAACTCGGGAAGCGTCCGGCCCTGTCCGTCGCCACCTCGAGTGATTTGAATTGAGACCAACCAAAGAGAGCTTCCCTCGGTCTCCTGAAGCTGGCCGAGGCCGTTGATCCGGTGCTGCCGATGCTCTCCGCTCGTCGTCTTGACCTCGATATCTGCTTTCGCGAATCCAAAGTCATGCTCCTCGCGAAGACCTCCGCGCCAGGCGTCGGCGCGGGCTACTCCGGCCTTGACGAGGCCCTCGAGAAGGAGAAGCTCCCCGAACAATCCGACCTCGACTTCCGTCCCGAGTCTTGCCCGGGACGCGAGTATCGCCTCCCAAAGGGCGAGGGTCTCCTCCAGCGCCTCAAATGGGGGCGAGCCATCCAGCTGAATTCGATCTGCGACTGTCATCAACATCGCGTAGCCGTCATGCAGAAGCTCCTTGCCGACTGTGGCGATCTCGACGAACGCGACTCCGCCCTCGACCACCGAGTTGAGTTCGACGTTCATCAGCCCCGATACGGGTACCGGGGCCCCGGCGGGTACCTCCGCCCGAAGGGTCAGTCGATCCGCAGGCTTGTCGATCCGGATGTCCAGCTCAGGATCTCCCGGCAGGTGCACGATCACGGCAGCGTTCCTGTCCCAATGCTCGTCTAGATCGCTTGGCGAAAGACGCCGGGCGCCGAGATCGCTCGTCATCTAGCGGAGCTCTTCTTCTGCGGCAGCGGCCAGGATGCCCTGCCAGAGCTCGACGTTGTCCTTGTCCTTCGAGCCCATGATCTGCCCCGAGAAGATGTCCTCCATCAACAGAAACATCAGGGCCTTGACTATCGGCGCATCGTTAAACGCAGCGCGCTGATCTCCCGTCACTGCCTTTCGATAGTGGGTGTTCAGCCAGAGCACACCCCGCTCGCGATCGATCTCAAAGAATTCGTCTCCGTCGAGGTACTCCCATCGAATTTCGATCGGCTCCTCATCCTTGAACGGGAGCTCTTTCTCGAAAGCACGACGAACCCGAGGGGCGAACCCCTTACCGGGAGGGATGACAGCCCTGCGTTTGCTTCGACGTCGGTTGGACTCCTTGAGCACCCCCCGCGCCTCATCGGCGTAGTCCTTGAACTGCAGCCCATCGGACGTCTCGGCCGCGTAGATGGCTCGATTGAATTCCGGCCCGGTCTCGATCCCGTTCTTCTCGGGCTTGAGCGCGACCATTTGGTCGACATCACCGACGATATCGACGGCAGTGCGCGCGAGACTTAGTTGCTTGTCGGCGTGCAGGAGGCCGTTCCAGCCCCCACTCTGCACGAGCCGGTCGTTGTAGTAAACGTAGAGGCCTTGCCGCTGGATGAGATCGCTGTCGAGGCGATACTCGTCAAGCGATGACCGACCGGGCCAGATATGGCAGTTGAGATCGAGAGAGCCCCCCTTCCCCTCGGCACGCAAAAGCTTCGGCCATCCCGGTGCGCCACTGTGGGGATACCCAAAGGGATCGAGCGGCTGTACCTCGGCACTGTTGAGAACGTCGTCGCGTTCCTCGACGTCAATCGTGAGCCGGACAGTCCCGGCGCCAAGGATCCGATGGAAGATCATCCCGAGGTGGGTGCGGATCCGACCAATTGCTCCGTGGAGGAACCGGTCGATCTCGATTTCGTCGTCAGTAGCGGGGAAGCCTTTTACGTCGTCCCACCGCACAACGGTGCCCGTGGCAAGTGCCGGGAAGCCCCAATCCCGCCCGAGCAGTTCGTCCGCGAACCCCGGCTCGACGATCTCGCATTCGTAGTCGCTCTTGGCACGGTCGACCTGCCATCGGCGCCCGGTCCCCGGTGAGCCGGCCGCACGGGAGACCAGCGTCACGCTGCGCGCCTGACTGAAGGAGGCTGCCTTCAAACCGAGCCCGAACCTCCCGATCTCCCCGTCTGCATAGTCCCGGTCACCTCCGACCGTCATTGCGACATCGATCTGCTCATCATCCATTCCACCGCCGTCGTCGACCACAAGGAGCCTCGAGAGCCGCCCTTCCTCCCTGACAAAGCGGACCAGGATGTTGTCCGCACCGGCGTCGATTGAGTTGTCGACAAGCTCTGCGATCGCGGCCTCGAGGGTGTGATTGCGCCCGAGCGCCTCTAGCGACCTCGGATCAGGGGTCAGCCGTTTGGAGCCGGCGACTGGAACTGCATCCACTGCCTGTCCTCTCGAGTTCATCCGCCGGCGGCATCGTACCCCTCACAAAGGTTCACATCCTCTGACCAAGCTACGCGAGGATGTGAGTCCTAAGACCCTCTGCTCTCACGCCGTTCCCGCTGAAGCCGCGCCGTCTCCTCTACGTGGTCGCGGTGACAGTAGGTCACCAGATTGGACTCATCGTTCAGCTGCTCGCGCGGTAGCTCGTCGAGTTCAGCGGCAATTGCAACCTTGTGATGGACCTCGAGGTAGAACCGACGATCCCCTTCTTTGTCCGCCTGCCCTTTCGTTCGGCCGCACTTCTGGCAAGTGAAGCGGTCCCGTTTGAAGATTCGTTCGCGCAGATCCTCGGGGTAAAGACGTTGACGCTTGTCGCGACGATCCCCGGCGTCACTTGACGCAAGGCGGTACTGACCCGGACTCAAGTCCCTAGCGTCAATATGGGATTCGATCGGCCAACCTTTCTCATCTCGGAGCTCCCGGACTCGACGCGTCGCCGAAGAGATCTTCCCCACATAACCAATCTGCTTCTGGTCGATGATCTTGCCCTCATAGGCCTTGAAAAGGGCCAGAATCCGATCGGCCCCGCTGCCGGTCTGTTTCCGAATCTTGTTCGGGATCCGCCAGGCATCGGCAGCATCACGATCTCGCTCAGGGCTGTTCAGACGGTAGTAGCCCTTCTCCTCATCCAGGTCATAGCCGTCCTCGACGCGCAGTTCACGAGCACGGCGAGGCCATTCCTGGATCAGGCTGACAGCGGCAAGCTCTTCTCCGTGAACCCATTCACCGAGTCGCTCAAGGAGGTACACGAGAATCTTGTTCTTGGCCCCGTCTCCGTGGGCAGATCTCGTTCGAGGTCCAAACTCTCGAACCGCCGTAGCACGTAGCTCGCCGATTATCTCGTCGAGCTCATTCCGCGATGCCTCGCCGGCAGCCATGCGATCGGCGAAACCAGCCAACTCCTCTGCAATCCCGCGAAGGGACTGTTCCCCTATGTCAGCCATGGCGCGGCAAGCTTAGTGAGGAGAGCGCCTTTGTGGCCGCCACAACGAAGCCAAACGGGCCTTCGCTATTCGAGCACCGAAGCGAGTTCCGCAAACGACGAGAACGCGAAGACTTTCGGCCGCTCGGCCAATCTGGTGAAGAACTCCACGTGATCTGCTCGTGTCGCTGGACTCGGCTCCGCGATGATGACCTCAGCGAGATTGGTCAGGTCTGTAGACAGGAGGGACCTCACCAGACCATCCGCTATTGGCATCGAGTAGCCGATGAGGATCAGGCGTCGCGCGCCACGGACAGAGCGTCGGGCCTCACGCCAGACCGTTCGAAAGGGCTCCTCTGTGACCGGCTTGTTGGTCAGGGGAGGCTGGATTACGCCCGCTTTCACAGGTTTGTAAATATCCGTGCGAAGTGGCAACGGGGTTGATGCCTCAGCCCAATTAAGTGAGCCGTGAAGCTTCAGCAAAGTTATTGAGCCTTTTGGCTGGCGCCCTTTGGCAGTTCCCCTCCACTCGTCGGTATGAGTGCCTGTGTGGGTTCCGTATCCACCTCGCGCCGCAGCAAACCTCGAGCCGGCGGCTGTGCACAAAGCCCGATCTATCAAACAGTCGTAGTTCAGGCTGACAACATTGTCCGTGGCGGTCAGCCCAGTGGCAAGGCTTCGGTGGTACTCGCATACGGCGTCGCCGATTGTCTCACCGAGCAACTCCGGTAGTACCCGCCGAAAGCTGTCAACCAGTTTGGTAGGCCAATTTGTCATGGGACCAGGGTCGATCTTGATTTCGCGATGGAACGTTCCGGCCGCGTCCAAATTGCTAAACACGGTCTCCATGCCCACATCTAGGGCGGGGCCGTATGCCTCTCGCACGTAGCCAAGAAGCGCTCGCCCGTCATCGGTTCTGCCCGTCCGCGACATCTGAAGAATCTGGAAGAAGTCACGGTCAACAGGCGGCGGCAGCATGGTTGAAGGTGCGACAAAGGAGGCTCCTCGAGATGCACCTGCACCGAGCACAACCAGCGTCTTTCGGTCCAGTGCGCCAAGTTTGTCGATTTCCATGCGACGACTCTAAGGCGCGGGGTTGGACGAAAGAATTAGAGGCCTCAGAATGACGGCGTCGCGGGGTGCCCAGTTAGGGCCGGCAGAGCCACGGCTGGGCTAGGCAGCGTCGAGGTCGTCAATCAGCTCGTCGAGCGCCCCGGCTTTGGCAGATGCGTCCAAATAGTCTGCGTACTGGTTGTTGGCACCGTCGATCAACTCGTCGTAGAGCACGTAGCGGCCGTTGATGCCCGCGAAGCGCGCCTCCGCATAGTCCCGGGGTTCTTGATTTGGTCCGGCGTTCTTAGCGGTCGGGTGATCTCCCAGAACAAAGACGACCTCTACGTGCTCGCCGGAACGGTTCTGCTTATCAAGGACAGACTTCAGGGCAGTCAGGTACTTGAGGCCCTGGGTGTAGAGCTCGTCAACGTCGACTTTCCGCTTGTATCGCTTGAGCTCGACGATCACGTGCTCACCGCTCGTCTTCGCGTAGCGAATGTCGATGCGCCCTTTGATCTCCTTGCCGTCAGCGTCCTTTGGGAGGAAGCCGGGTTCGATCTTCTTTAGGTACTCCTCCATTTTCCCGCCGACCACCGCCCGCTCCCACCCCGCGTCAAGGAGCCACAAGTGTTCGAAGAGGTGTTCCTGAAGGACCTTCTCCTTCTCGTTCTCGTCGGTCAGGTTCTGAAATTGCCCGATCGCCTCGACTCGAGACCGAAGAATGTCCACCCAGAGGCCAGCCTCGTAGGTATCTTGGCGCCCGAGCAGCGGTAGGAGTTTCTCCGCCGTCACTTCGCCCAGATTCTCGAGCTCTTCAGCCGTCCTACGTAGTCCGACCCGCTCGAAGGCCAAGATTCCCGACTTGAAGAGGTCAACACGAGACTCCTTCGCCTGGTCCTCCAACTCCAAGCTCGCGATCGTCCCGATCATCTTTTCGGCTGGCTCTTTCTGCCAGTCCGGACGATGTTCGACCCACTCCTTCAGCTTCGGGAAATCGTCGAGCGCGTTCTTTGCCTCTTTCTTCGGGCGTTCCGCGCTCCACTGCTCAGCCGCCTTCCCGAAAGAGTCGCGCAGGAACTTCTGGAGCTCCACGACCCTCTCGTCGTCCTCCATCAAGCGCTGACGATCGCTTGTCGCGATGTCTTCGTATTTGCCGTCGAGGTCGAGGAAGTCGGCTTCGATCTGCCCGGTGACGTAGTTCCCGAACAGCTTGCTGAAGTCGAGCTTGTCGATGATCCCCTCTTGGATTGGGCGCTTGCGCGCGAGCACGATCACGTTCTTGAGTGACCCGGACTCCTCGTCGTCAGTCAGGTCGGTCGGCTTCTTGGCGGTCCCGATCCACCCCCGAACTTTCCAGGTGGCCCGATTCCCGACCGAATTTGGCGAAATTACGTGGCGGGTGATGTTGTCGGGAAGTGCGTGGTCCGGGAGGGACTTCGAGCCGAACTCCCAGATGAACTCCAGCTTCTTCAGTTCCTGGCGGTCCGCGTAGGTGATCTTCGTACCGTTGACTTCGATGTAGAAGCCGCCTTTGTTGCGGGGAGTCGTGTCCATCACGTCGAAGCGGCGGGCGAGCCGCTTGCGGAGGGCGTTCGCGGTCAGCGTCGCGCGCTTCTTCTTGAGGTCGTCCAGGACGATTACCGTCCCTTGCTTCTTGCTGTAGTCGGCCGGAACCTCGATGGGTTCCGGGTGGTACAGCTCGCCTTCCTCGATGGCCTTCTCCAAGTCGGCCACTTTGATCTTCAGGCCGCTGCTGACCTTGCCTTTGGCCGTCGTGAAGACTGAAACGGTCTCGGCGATCGAGAAGACCGACAGCTTGCCGATCCCCTTTCGGCCCATGAAGGGACGTTTCCACTTCTTCGATTTTTTGCCCTGTTCGGAACGCTTCTTGTAGCCGACCTTGAGGAAGCGGTCGTTCAGCTCCTCGACCGTCATTCCGACTCCGTCGTCAGTGACGATCACGCGTTCCCCGTGGTTTTTCCAGTCGATTTTGACGAGGGTCGCGTCCGCGTCGTACGCGTTCGCAACGAGCTCAGAGAGGACCGCGGCAGCATTGCTGTAGAGGTTGATCCCGAGGGCCTCGAGAACCGAAAGGTCGACCGTCATCGAGTAGGTCGGGGCGGGCGCGGTCTCCACGGCTGTGCCGTTCCCCTCGGTGGTCACGCCGCGGCCGCTTCCAGTTCAGCCACATGTTGGACGATCGAGGTCCCAACTGCTTCCGCAAGCGGGGGCGGAACAGCATTTCCGATCAGTCGCCCGAGGCGGGAGAACTCGGCCGGCTCCTTGGGCTTCGTGAACTCGTAGTCCCGGGGGAAGCCCTGGAGCATTGCCGCCTCCCGCAGGCTGATCGCGCGGTCTTGCTCCGGGTGCCCGAATCGCCCGGTCCCGAAATTGTGGGCCAGAGTGGTGATCGTCGGCGCGGGAGCGTCCCACGCCATCCGTGCGTACACGTTGCGGAAGGTGGCGCCGCTCTTCTTCCGGTGACACTTGGCCCGGAGCTCCTTCGGCCACTGCTCCCAGGTCCCGCCGGGTTTAGAAGCCTTGATCCGGCGCAGGTTCAAATCGGACAGGTCCCGGCACCGGTGGAGGGGATCCTCCGCGCTGGTTTCGCCGGACGCGATGGGCGGCAAGTCGCCGATCTCGTCCTCGACCGTCCGCGGATCACCGGAATGACTGCCGTCGGGAACGGCAATAGGTCCGAGACGGGAGGCCAGCAGGACGAGCCTGCGCCGAGTCTGTGCGAGCCCGTACTCAATTCCATTACAGCTGCGCCAGTCGACGGAGTATCCAGCGCCCTTCAGCCCGGCGACGAACCTCTCGAACACGGACGAGGAACCGATTCTTGGCACGTTCTCCATGGTGACGAGGTCCGGGGCCGCCTCCGTGATGAGTCGGCCAAACTCGCTGAGGAGTGGCCAATCCTTCTCCTTCGAGGTGTCTTTCCCCCGGCGGTACGGCGAAAACGGTCGGCACGGAGCGCAGCCAACCAACGCCCTGACCTCGGCCTCACCCCATAGTGCTTCGAGGTGGTCTGCCGTCAACTCGCAGACATCCTTGAGCATGAATGGGGCCTCAATATTGGCTTCGAAGGGATGCTCGCAGGCGGGATCGAGGTCAACGCCCGCGACCACCGAGATACCGGCGCGCTGAAGGCCCCAGGAGAGCCCCCCCGCCCCGCAAAACAGATCCACCGCCGCCACCTCGCTCACTGAGCCATCGTAATGCGCAGGAATGATCTCGGTCCAACGACGTAACCGCCGCAGCGCGCCATGCGAAGGCCTCGCCATGTCAGGTCCCACCGCGCCGATGGGTGTTCTTGTCCCAAGCTGGGCGCGCGGACGCCGCGCCCGAACCTCGCCCCAATGGCTGGCCATTGAGGAGCATCACTATCCGCCGTCCCGAAGGGAAATCTCGATCGACCCAAACAAGTGGAGCCAGACCAAAGTCCACCTCCATCCCCCCACGCCCGATAACCCCTGCTTATGAAGACTCCGCGACGGCGGCTAGAGCTCGAAGCAGACCGGGGGGTGGATCGGGTCAAAGAAGTCGTCTGTGTGGGCGACGTTGGCAAAGCGGGTCCCGTCAAGGTCGAGCTCTCCGAAGCCCTCATGGATGTGGCCGAAGACGCATAGCTCCGGCTTGATCCGATCGCGGATCTCAGTGCCGATCTTCGGTGCGGCCCAATCCGGATGTCCTCCGTCCAGGCCGAGACCGGCTGGGCCGGAGTGCATCAGGAGAATGTCGGTCTCGGTGGGGATCGCCTCGCCGATGGAGGGCCATGCTTCCGCCTCGGCGCTGAACGCCCACTTGGGGAGATCGGGAGTCCACGGGATTCCGTAGATCAGCTTGCCCTGCACGGCGATCGCGTTTCCGCACAGGTAGTGGCCGGGGAACTCATCTGCGACCTCGGCGAAGCCCTCCGGCTCGCAGCCGAAGTCATGGTTGCCCGCCACCCAGGCGATCTCCGCCGCAGGCTGGGCACCGAGCCATGGACGGAAGCTTCTCTGCAGCCAGGCCAGCTGGTCGCCGACCTCGTGTGAGCCCTCGATCGGGCAGACGTCGCCGGCGATCAGAAGTAGGTCGCACGGCTCGATCTCGGGGAGATAGCCGTGCAGGTCGGCTGTCGCTATGACCTTCACTTCCTCGACCCTATTCAGCCGTCGCTCACCCGAAGGTGCGCGAGGTGAAGGCCGGCTCTCGTCCACCCGTCCGCCTCTTCACCGAACGGCTTGAAGGCGGGTAGGCCTCGTTGCCATGGGCCGATCGTCAAAGTTTCGCCCCGACCACGAGGGCGACCCGCTCCCGCCCGGGATCTACCGCCGCGACAGTCCCTCCGGCGTCCAGACCGGCTACAAGGCGCGCTGGCGCGAACGCACCTCCGACGGCCAGTGGCGCCACCACTCGCGCAGCTTCTCGGCGCGGCGGTACGGCTCGCTCGAGGATGCGCTTCGCGAGGCGACCACCGTCCGCCAGCGCGCGGTCGAGCATGCCGACAGGATCGGGGCCGACGAGGAGCCGGTGCCAGGTCCGGAGGGCGATCCGGCCGGGCGCATGACCCTGAACGAGCTCTTCGCCGAGTGGCGCCACTGGCGCGGGCCGGCGGTCTCGGAAATGCACCGCAAACGAATGGCGCGCTTCTGGCGGGAGATCTCTGGGAGAAACCTGGGGGGAGTTCGGCTCGAGCGCATCTCACGCGATCCGGCCCTGCTCGTCCGCTTCCAAGACGAACTGACAACCGAACAGGTGAAGGCGCCGCTCCGCCTGGAGACGTTGAAAACGCTCCGGGCGGTCCTTCACTGGGGCCGGCGGCGCCATCCCAACGCGCTCAACGTCCAGCTCGCAGGTCTCTTTAAGTTGCCCACGCAGCGACGGAGGCAGCTGCCGTTCGTCACCGATGCATATGGGCTCGAGCGCCTGATCGAGGCCGTCCGCGCCCGGCCCGTGTATGACGAGTACCGCACCGAGCGCGACGTCGCCTTCGTCGCGGCGATGGGCTTCACGGTCGCGGCGCGACCCTCGGAGTGGCTGCACTCGGTCCGCTGGCGCGACGTGCATGAGACCTCGGTGGACCTGCAGCAGAGCGGCGCTCCGACCTTTGGCCCTGTGCTGGGCTTGAAGTCGGGAGCTCGAGGCGCGCTGCTGCTTCGAGGCGCGAGCCTGCGCCTCGCCTCCTACCGAGACGCACTGGAGGAGCGCTTCGGCGAGCAGCCACCCCACGGACTGGTCTTCCAGGCGATCGATCATGACGGGCCGATCTGGACCGAGGTAGACGGCGAGGAGGTCCCAGTCTCCTGGACGAAGGCGAACTACCTGAACTGGACCGGACGGGTCTGGCGTCCCGCCCGCGTGCGCGCGGCGCTCTGTCCCGATGTCGATCAGAGGATGGAGAGCATGCGCTTCTATGACTGCCGCCACACCGCGGTCTCGCTGGCGCTCCACTCGAACCTGGTCGTCAACGAGTACGGGATGAACCTATTCAGCCTCGCCGCCTGGGCCGGCCACGACGTGCAGACCATGCAGGGCTATTACGCCCACATCATCTCTCGCTATTTCGGTCAGCCGGCCATCGACCTCGAGAAGGAGTGGGAGACGGCACGGGAGCGAGTCGCATCGGAACCCTCCGAGCATCTAGATGACTGGCTGGAGCGCTCCGAGCGAGAACCTAACGCGGCATAACTCTTGCCATCTGACGAGTTAGGCCCGAACTCGCCCTCAACTCCTCAGAAGTACAGAGTTACGGAAGCAACTCAGGCCGAGACGCAAGCTCGTTCTCCGGCAGCACTTCGGGTTTGGGACGGTGCCGGCTCCAGGTTCGGGCGCGGATATCGAAGCGCCGGCGCCAATGTGGGATGCCGCCGTGGCGCTTGGCGGCATAGAAGAGATTGATCTTCCCCGCCGCACGGAACTCTTCCCGCGTCGGGAACTGCCGCCGCCCCGCCAGGATCTCCTCAAGCTCTTTGCGGATCATTGCCTCGGTCCACCGGGTGCCGCACGACCGCGAGTCGAGCCCGAACTCATCCGCCCAGTAGGCGAGCCCGCCGTGATTGTGGAGTCCCGTTCGCAGCGAGCCCAGGCCGGCCTGGGCGAACTCTCCTTCGGTCGGAAAGCTCTCGCGGGCCCGCAGAAATGGCCGCAGCGCCCCACGCACCCTCTCCTCATTCCAGAGCACGATCCCCGCCGGGATTTCGATTCCCATCCGAGGCCCCCACCAATAGGGGCCGCCGTAGGCCATCGCCTGGAAGTGCAGCCGACCCAGGCCGGCCTCCGCGAACCCCGCGTAGGCTGGCCATTGGGTCCCACCCCGGAGGAACAGCCGCAATTCAGTCTCGATCCTCTCTGCCGGCCAGATCTCCGGCGAAGGAAGGCTGAGCGCCTCAACCTGATTTCGGTGAAAGGGCTGCACCAGCTTGTTCCACCCGTCGGGGTAGGGACCCTTGCCGCTTAGGCAGACCCACGCGCGCTCGACGATCGGCTCGCGGCCCCTCTCGATCACGACGCAGTCGAGGATCTCGGCGACCTTTCGGCGCCTGGCCGTCGGCGTCAACCGAGACCAACGCTCATCGAGGTCGGCGTCGCCGCGGTCAGACTCGGCCGCCCGTCGGATCACGAAGTCTTCGACCAAAGGCTCGAGCTCTTCCGCGCTCACCGCTGCGGGGCCTGGGCACCCGCCCGACTTGCGCCTCTGACTCATCACGTAGCAGCGATAGGCCGGGCTAGGCGAGCGCTTGGTGCTCGGCGCGTAGCTTGCCATCGAGCGTCCGCAGGTCGCGCAGCGTGCGGTCCTTGCGAGTAGGGAGCGGCTCGATTCAAAGCGCGGCCGGACCTGGAACTGGGCGCGCGTCCACAGCGCCTCATCGACGATCGGCTCGTGAGCCGAAGGGTTCACATGCCGGCCGTGGCGCGATTCCCCGAGGTAGGCGCGGTTGGCGATGATCCGGTAGATCGCGTAAGCCTCGAAAGGGACGCCGCTGTATGTCTCCAGCTCCGAGCGATTGAGGAACTCGGCGATCTCCTTTGGGCGCTCACCCCGCGCCCGGCGCCGAAAGGCCTCCGCGATCACCCTCCCTCCCACGGCATCGGGCCGCAGGTGCCCGTCGGCTCCTTTGAGGTAGCCGGGCGGCCCTTTCCAGGGGATGTAGACCCCTCGGGCAACTGCCCTTTCGCGAGCGATGTCCCCGTTGATCCGGATCCGCTCGAGCTCCCACTCGGCCCAGGCGAGCATCATGCGCAGAATCAGCCTCCCCGTTGGCGTACCCAGGTCGAAGCCGTCCTGGACGCTGACAAAGGTGCCACCGGCGCGCTCGATGCGCCCGATCGCGGCGAGTCCGTTGAGCAACGATCGTCCGAAGCGGTCGAGCTTGGCGACGACCAGTCCCTCGGAGTGCCCTGCCTCGATCCGCTCGATCGCCTCCATGAGAAGAGGCCGGTCGGCCCGGGCTCCGCTCTCGTCGAGCTCGACCAGGACCTCTCCCGGCTCCTCGCCGTGAGCATCGATCCAGGCAGCGATCTGCTCTCGCTGGACGTCTGGGGAGATGAAGCTCTCGCCCTCTCGGCCCCTGACGTCCGAGACACGGACGTAGGCATCGAGCACCACTCCTTCACGGAAGCAGAACGGCGCTCGCAGTTCAATAACAGCGCGGTCGCCTTTGTAGCCTGCTCATTCGTAAACTGGCGGCATGTCATTGCCAGACCATCTCTCGGGAGGGCCTGTCGGAACTGAGCGAGTGCCCGATGAGCTCCTGGAAGACCATCAGCGCGAGCGGGTGCTGGAGGCCGCGTCGGGAGTCTTCGCAACCCGCGGCTACCACGCCACCACTGTCGACGATTTGGTTGCGGCGGCGAAGATCGGCGTCGGCAACTTCTACAAACTCTTCGACGGCAAGGAGGGCTGCTTCCTCGAGGCCTATGACCGGATCCTCGCCAGGGGTAGAGGGCGGGTCGTTGAGGCGATTGCGAGCCAGGAAGATTGGGCGGCGCAGGTTCGAGCCGGACTCTTAGCCGCCCTAAAGCAGGTCCTGCAAGACCCCCAGGGCGTCAGGCTGGTGCTAGCCGAGGCGCCCGCCGCCGGCCCGGCGGCAGTCGAGCGTCACCGGCTACTCGTCGAGGAACTCGCGGCCGCTTTCGCGCCGGGGCGCGAGCACTGCGCTCACGCCTCAGAGCTTCCGAAGCACCTTGAGGACGCAATGGCTGCCGGGCTGCTCTGGTTCCTGCGGGTAAAAAGCGTTGAAGGGAAGCTAGCGGCCACGGCCAAGAGCGTCGAGGAAGCCGCCTCGATCGTCCTCAATCCTTATCTCGGCACGGGGGCGAGCTGATGGAAGGCAAGGCATCCCCACCGCCAGGGCTCTCGCGCCTCCCCCCTGGGCGGCACGGGCTATCTCGCGAGTTCGTCGCTCAGAACCAAAGAGATCGGCTCACCGCCGGGATCATTGCCGCGGTCGCCGAGCATGGCTATGAGAAGACGACGATTACGAATGTGGTCTCGGCTGCCGGGCTTTCGCGCCGGACCTTCTACGCCTACTTCAAGACCAAGGAGGAATGCTACCTGGCCACCTGCGAGGAGATCGCCGAGCACCTGCGCGGTGCGGCGAAGGGAGCTGAAGCCGATTCCGATGACTGGGGCGAGAAGGTGAAGGCGC
Source organism: Solirubrobacterales bacterium (assembly GCA_036524375.1). Taxonomy (GTDB): domain Bacteria; phylum Actinomycetota; class Thermoleophilia; order Solirubrobacterales; family 70-9; genus VRUE01. The sequence goes on from DATDCK010000048.1 coordinate 55,877, forward strand.
GCCTTGTCGCCGTGCTCGCGGCCCTTGCCGCCAACCCGGATCTGGCGAACTTCCTCCTAGTCGCGCCGGCGAGGGCAGGCGGGGAGCTATCCGAGCAATACAGCGCCGCGGTCATGAAAGCGTTCGTCGAGCTGACCGGGGATGCGCCGAGAGAAATTCAGCGGCTCTCCAGCGCGGTCGAATACGGGCTGGCCGGAGGCAGCGTCTGGCTTGTAGTGCGAACGCTCGATGCCGGTGAAGGAACCAGGCTCGAGGAGCTGATTCCGGATCTCGTAAAGCTCATCCTCGGGCCCTACCTCGGACACTCCAAGGCGGCCGAGCTCTCTCAGACAAGCGCTTGAGCTGACCCGAGCCCCTCAGCTCCCGAGCTGGGAGACCCGGGGGCGGTCGCAGAGTTTGTAGCCGACCCCGTGGCAGTTGATGAGAAACCCGGGGGCGCCGGCGTTACGCAGTTTCACCCTGGCCTTGCTCGCATGGCTGTCGAGAGTGCGGGTCTTGATTCCGTCGATGTCCCAGATCGTCCTCAGGAGCTCCACCTTGGTGAAGACCCGGCAAGGTTCGCTCGCGAGCATCTCCAGGAGTCGGTACTCCAGGTTGCTTAGCCGGACCTCGCGATTGCGCGCGAACGCCCGACGTCCCTCCATGTCAATGACCAATCGCCCGAACCGGGTGCTGCTGTCCTCCTGCACGAACTCGCGCGATACACCGCCACCGGTGAGATCGCCGCTGCAGGTCATCCGCCACTCGCGCTCTGAGTCTCGTCGGATCGCCAGTTGCCAGCTGCCTGCGGCGGAAAGCCGCAACTCAACCTCACCCTCTTCGCAGTGAACCGCGGCACGGGTCATGCGACCCGGCTCGAGCTGCCTTGCGTTGCTGGGCATCGTGCCCTCCTTGCCGTTGCCCGCCCCCGACGGGCGAGCGATCCCCGAACGGCCGCACGGCTCGCCGTGCCAACCTGGGAGGGGTCGCAAGCCATGGGCGGGCAACAAACGTGCGGCGTGAGAGACAACCTTCAGCGCTCTATGCCATGGAGACACCTACCGCCGGCGGGGGGAACATTGGTGGGAACGAACTAGGAAGATGTAGGAAAAACTAGGAACCAAAAATGTCCTCTAGAGTCCACTACTGTCCCCTTATGACCTCTCAACTTTCCCTGCATAGCGCGATTTTTGGCTCCGACAGCCGGGTTGCGAAAAGACAGGGCCCTTCTCTCCTAAGGAGTAGGTCGCAGGTTCGAATCCTGCTCGGGGCGTGCTCGCAGTCCAGCTGGCGCCCGACACCGAAGTCCCGCTGTCGTGTCGCGTGCTGGCCATCGCCAGCGGCAAGGGCGGCGTCGGCAAATCCTCGGTCACGGTCAACCTGGCCGCCGCACTCGCGGCCACCGGCAACGTCGTCGGCGTGCTCGACGCCGACATCTGGGGCTTCTCGGTGCCACGACTGCTCGGCATCTCCGAACGCATGGAGGCCACGCGGATCGAGGGATCGGACAAGCCCAAGATCATCCCGAACGAGCTCAAGGTCGGCAGCGGCACGCTGAAGGTCGTCTCGACCGGCTTCCTCGTCGGCGAGGAGACGGCGCTGATGTGGCGAGGGCTGATGCTCACCAAGGCGGTCGAGCAGTTCCTTCGCGACGTCCACTGGGGCGATCTCGACTACCTGCTGATCGACATGCCGCCGGGCACCGGCGACGTCCAGATGGGCCTCGCCCGGCTGCTCCCTCGCACCGACCTCGTGATCGTCACCACACCCGCGCTGGCGGCACAGAAGGTCGCCCAGCGAGCGGCCGACATGGCGCAGCGCAGCTTCCTGCGCGTCGTCGGCGTGATCGAGAACATGAGCAGCTTCACCTGCGACCACGGTGTCGCGTACGAGCTGTTCGGCTCGGGTGGCGGGAACACCCTCGCCGAGGCGATCGGCGCTCCGCTCCTCGGTCAAGTGCCGCTCGAACCCGCCGTCTCCGCCGGCGGCGATGCCGGCACCCCGATCTCGATCGACGGTGACAGCGCGGCCGCGAACGTCTTCCGAGCGATCGCGGCGCGCATCGTCGCCGAGATCGCTCCTCCGGCGACCCGAGAGACAGTCGACATGGCAGGGTGCTCGGCACGCATGCTCGAAGCCGTCGAAGCCGCCCTCGGTCCGAAGCCTTGACGTACGTGACGTCCG
>DATDCK010000049.1:0-32752 GCA_036524375.1 Solirubrobacterales bacterium
AGCGACGGGACTAGCTGCGACGGGACGTCGGCGCCGAGCCGAGCCGCGATCTCCTCGAGCTCGCCGACATCGCCGGCGGCGAGGCGGAGGACCGCGGCGGCATCGGCCGAGCCGCCTCCGAGCCCGGCCGCGACCGGTATCCGCTTCTCGATCGCGATCCGCAGCGGAGGACGCGACCAGCCCGCCTCGCGGAGCTCGGCCAGCGCCCGCGTCGCCAGGTTCTCGCCCTCGACCCCCTCGCACTCGACCAGGTCGGCCTCCGCCTCGACGACCTCGAGCGAGTCGGACAGCGCCAGCGGCTCGAACAGCGAGCAGAGGTCGTGGAGGCCGTCGGCGCGGGTGGCGCCGAGGAAAAGACAGAGGTTCAGCTTCGCGGGGGCCCGGACCGTCATCGGCTCACCAGGGCCCGCCGATCCGGGCCGAGAGATCGGCGAACTCACGCGGGGAGAGCGACTCGGCCCGCGCGTCCTCGGGCAGGTCCAGCGCGGCGAGGGCCGCCCGCGCCGGGGCGAGGCTGCCGGGGCGGACCAGCTCCAACGAGCGCGGCAGCGTTTTGCGGCGGTGCGCGAACGCGGCGCGAACCAGCGCCCAGGTCTTCTGGTCGGCGCCGGCGTCGACCCTGCGCATCGCCAGGATCGCCGACTCGACCCGGGGCCGCGGCTTGAACACCGCCGGGTCGACGGTCCGCGTCAGCCTCACTTCGCAGGCGAGCTGCGCGACCACGCTCGGTGACCCATAAATCCGGCCGCCCGGCGCCGCCCGCAGCCGGTCGGCGATCTCGCGCTGCACCATCACCGTCCAGCGCTCGAGCCCGGGCAGCTCGGCGATCGTCCGCAACAGGACCGGGGTCGCGACCGCGTAGGGCAGGTTGGCGACCATCGCCGTCGGCGCCGGGTCGAGGGCACCGAGGTCGAGCTTCATCGCGTCGGCCCAATGAACGGAGACGCCGGGCCTGGCCGCGAGACCGGCCAGCGGCGCCTCCATGCCGCTGTCGATCTCGACCGCATGGACGAAGGCGGCCACATCGGCCAGGCGGGTGGTCAAGACCCCTTCCCCCGCCCCGACCTCGAGCACGACATCGTCGGGCGCGAGCTCGGCGTCGCGGACGATCGCGTCGAGCAGGTTCGGGTCGGCGAGGAAGTTCTGGCCCAGCCTCACCATCGGCGGATCGTCACCAGCCGAACAGGGTCCGTGCGTTGGCCTCGACCGTGTGCTCGAGCTCGTCATAGGTGACGCCGCGCGCTTCGGCGACGACCTGGGCGGTGGCGATCACGTGGGCCGGCTCGTTGGGCTTGCCCCGCACCGGCTGCGGCGCCAGGTAGGGCGCGTCGGTCTCGACCAGGACCAGCTCGTCGGGCAAGGCTGCGGCCGCCTCGCGGAGCTCGCCGGACTTCGGGAAGGTGACGATTCCCGAGAAGGAGCAGTACCAGCCGCGCTCGATCGCGTCCTGCACCCGGCCCGGCGCGAGGAAGCAGTGGAGGACGACGGCGACGCCGTCGCCATGGGCGTCGAGGACCTCGAAGCACTCGTCGGTCGCCTTCGTCTCGCCCTCGACGTCGCGGGCGTGGATAACGATCGGCAAGTCGCGCTCGCGGGCGATTTCGATCTGGGCGCGGAACGCCTGGTGCTGCTGGTCGGGCGTCGCGGTCTCGCGGTAGTAGTCGATCCCGGTCTCCCCGACCGCCCGCACCTTCTCGTGGGCGGCGAGCCGGGCGATCTCCTCCTCGAGCTCGTCGTCGAAATCGGCGGCCGAGGTCGGGTGGCAGCCGACGCTTGCGAAGACCTCCTCGTGGCGCTCCGCCTGGTCGATCGCGGTCTGGTTCGAGTCGCGGCCGAGGCCGACGTTCAGCAGCCGGTCGAGGCCCGCCTCGCGGGCGGCGCCGATCAGCTCCTCCTCGGGCGGCTCGCAGAGGAAGAGGTGGGTGTGGGAGTCGATCATCTCCGCGCAGTCTAGGCTCGAATAGCCTTCCGTCCGTGGCCGACTTCGCCGCCTACTACCAGCAGATCTACGCGAAGGGGATGAGCGGCGAGACGCCGCCGATCCCGGTCTCGATCGCCGAGCTCGAGCGGCGGGCCGAAGAGAAGATGGAGGACTGGGCCGCGAACTACGTGTTCGCCGTCGCCGGCGACGAGGGCACGATGGACGCCAACCGGGAGGGCTTCCGGCGACGGCGGATCGTGCCGCGGATGCTGGGACGGGACGTCGCCGAGCGCGACCTCGCGACGACCGTCCTCGGGACCGCGATGCCGGCGCCGCTGATGCTGGCCCCGATCGGGGTGCAGACGGTCGCCCACCCCGAGGGCGAGCTGGCGAGCGCCCGGGCCGCGGCCGCGGTCGGCGTGCCGATGATCGCCAGCACCGCCTCGCATTTCACCCTCGAGGAGATCGCCGAGGCCGGGGGCCCGGACGCGCCTCGCTGGTTCCAGCTCTACTGGCCCAACCGCCCGGCCCTGCTGGAGAGCTTCGTCGGTCGCGCCGAGGCGGCCGGCTACGGGGCGATCGTCGTCACCGTCGACGCCTTCATCCCCGGCTGGAAGCCGCGCGACCTGCAGCAGGCGCGGCTCCCGTTCCTCGAAGGGATGGGCAACGCCAACTACATGCAGGACCCGGTCTTCCGCTCCGAACTCGAGAGCAGCCCCGAGGACGACTTCGGCGCCGCGACCGGCCATTACCTGGGCGTCCTCGCCGAACCTTCGTTGGCGTGGGAGAGCCTCGGCCGCCTGCGGGAGCTGACCTCGCTGCCGATCCTCGTCAAGGGGATCCAGCATCCCGACGACGCCCGCGAGGCGGCTTCGCGCGGGGTCGACGGGATCGTCGTCTCCAACCACGGGGGGCGCCAGGTGGGCGGCGCGATCGGCTCGCTCGACGCGCTCGAGCCGATCGCCGCGGCGGTCGGGGAGGAACTGGCGGTTCTCTTCGACAGCGGCGTCCGGACCGGAACCGACGTGCTGAAGGCACTGGCCCTCGGCGCCGACGCCGTCTGCCTCGGCCGCCCATACCTCTGGGGCCTGGCGCTCGACGGCGCCGAGGGCGTCGAGGCGGTGCTGCGGATGGTCCTCGGCGAGCTCGACCTCTCGCTGGCCCTCTGCGGCTACACCGAACCCGGCCAGCTCGGGCCGGACCTCCTGGTCGCGGCCTAGCCCTCGGACTCGATCTTCGGGAACAGCGGCGGCACCCGCACGACCTTCTGGCCGCCGTCTCGGGAGCCGAGCTCAGCCAGCTCCCGGGACTCCTCCCCCAGCGCCGCCAGCAACTGGTCGGTCGTCCGCGGCAGGTACGGGACCAGGAGCAGGGTCGTTACCCGCAGGCCCTCGACCAGGTTGTAGAGGACCTCGTCGAGCCGCTCGGGGTCGGCCTCGTCCTTGGCCAGCTCCCACGGCTTGGTCTCCTCGACGAAGCGGTTGAGGCGCCGCACCAGGACCCAGATCGCCTCCAGAGCCTGGCTCAGCTCGGCCCGGTCGAGCAGCTCTTCGACCCGGGCGACTACGCCCTCGAAGTCCTCGGCGAGGACCGCGTCGACCTGGGCCTCGGCCGGGACGACGCCGGAGCGGTAACGGTCGACCATCGCCAGCACCCGGCTGGCGAGGTTTCCGTAGTCGTTGGCGAGCTCGGTCTCGTAGCGGGACTCGAAACCGGCGGTGGAGATCGAGCCGTCCTGACCGAAGCTGACCTCGCGGAAGAGGTAGAAGCGCAGCGCGTCGGGGCCGAAGCGGTCGATCACCTCGAACGGGTCGAGGACGTTGCCGAGGCTCTTCGACATCTTTTTCTCGCCCATCAGCAGGTACCCGTAGATCGTCATCCGCCGCGGCGGCTCGATGTCGGCGGCCCAGCAGAGCGCCGGCCAGATCACCGCGTGGAACTTGAGGATGTCCTTCGCCATGGTGTGCATGTCGGCGGGCCAGAAGCGGTCGGTCAGGTCCTCGCCGCCATCGTCAGCGAAGCCGAGCGCGGTGTAGTAGTTGAGGAGCGCGTCGAACCAGACGTACATGCGCTGGTCCGGGTCCCAGGGCAGGGGCATCCCCCACTTCAGCGTCGGCCGCGAGAGCGAGACGTCTTCGAGCCCCTGCTCGATGAAGGCGACGGCCTCGTTGCGGCGGAAGTCGGGGACGACGAAGTCGGGCCGCTCCTCGTACAGCGCTTCGAGCCGCTCCTGGAAGGCGGAGAGGCGGAAGAACCAGTTCTCCTCGGTGATCTTCTCGAGCGCGATCTCGTGGATCGGGCAGGTGTTGCCGGGACCCAGCTCGCGTTCGGTTTTGAAGTCGGCGCAGCGGGGGCAGTACCAGCCTTCGTAGGTTCCCTTGTTGACCCAGCCGTTGTCGTAGACGCGCTGCATGATCTCGGCGACCCGCTCGGTGTGGCGGGGGTCGGAGGTGCGGATGAAGAAGTCGTTGCTGGAGTCGATGATCGGCATCAGCGCCCGGAACCGCTCCGAGTTGCGATCGGCCAGCTCCTGCGGGGTGATGCCCTCGCGCTCGGCCGCCAGCTCGACCGGCTCGCCGTGCTCGTCGGTGCCGGTGAGGAAGAAGACGTCCTCCCCGCGCTGGCGCATGTGGCGGGCGAGGACGTCGGCGGCCAGGGTCGCGAAGGCGTGGCCGAGGTGGGGCTCGGCGTTGACGTAGAAGATCGGTGTCGTGACGTAGTAGGTCATCGTCACTCGCGCGCCTCGCGGCCGGTGAGGGCACGGTAGAGGTCGTTGGCCCGCGTCCCGGTGAGGGCGGCGACGACGCTGGCCGCGGCCCGCGGCCTGGCACCCGACTGGACCAGGTGGCGGAGGGCGTCGACGGCGAAGCCGACGTCCTGGTCGTGGTCGTCGGATGCCGCCGGTGCGATCACCAGCACGATCTCGCCTTTGACGTCGCCGCGAAAGCGCCGCGCCAGTTCGGCGAGCGAACCGCGCGAGACCTCCTCGTGCATCTTCGTCATCTCGCGGCAGACAGCCGCGGGGCGGTCCGGTGCGATCGCCGCCAGGGCTACGAGGCTGTCGCCGATCCGACGCGGGCTCTCGAAGGCGATCACGGTGACGTCGGAGCGCAGCACCTGCTCCATCGCCTCCGAGCGCTTCGGGAGGAAGCCCTCGAAGCGCCAGCGGTCGGTGGGCAGGCCGGAGGCCACGAGCGCCACCGGCACCACCGACGGCCCGGGCAGGACCGTGACCTCGAGGGCGCGCTCGATGCAGCGACGGATCAGCCTGAAGCCGGGGTCGGAGATCCCCGGCATGCCGGCGTCGGAGCACAGCGCCACCCGGGCGCCGCGCTCGATCTGCTGGGCGAGCTCGGTCGCCCGCGCCGCTTCGTTGCCCTCGTGGATCGAGACCATCGGAGGGGCCGGCCGGATCCCGAGCTTGTCGAGCAGGCCGCCGGTGCGGCGGGTGTCCTCGCAGGCGATGTAGTCGGCCGAGACGAGGGAGTCGCGGACCCGGCCGGTGAGGTCGTCCAAGTTCCCGATCGGCGTCGGGCAGACGATCAGCTCGCCCGGCATCAGCTCCCTCCCTGCCCGAGCTCGATCCGCGCCATCGCCGCCGCCCCGATCATCCCGGCGCCGGGTCCGAGCTCGGCGGCGACCACCGGCGTGTCCTTCATCGGCGGCAGCGCCCGCCGGCGCAGTTCGCGGCGGGCGGGCTCGAGCAGGAGGTCGCCGGCCGCCATCACGCCGCCGCCGATCACGAATACCTCCGGCTCGAAGATGTTGGCGAAGCTGGTCAGGGCGACGCCGAGCCGGGCGCCGACGAGGTCGAAGACTTTCTTGGCGACCTCGTCACCGGCAAGCGCCGCCTCGGTGACCACCTTGCCGTCGATCTCCTCGCCCTTGGCGAGCATCGCGCTGAGGACGGACTCGTCCCCGGATTCCGCCGCCGCCCGGCCCTCGCGGGCGAGCGCGGTCCCTGACGCGTAGGTCTCGATGCAGCCCTGTCCGGGGCAATTGCCCTGGCAGGGCAGGCCGTCCATCGCGATCACGACGTGGCCGAGCTCGGCGCCGGCGCCGGTGGCGCCGCGGTAGATCTTGCCGCCGAGGATGAGCCCGCCGCCGATCCCCGTCCCGAGGGTGAGCATCACCGCGTTGTCGGCGCCGCGGGCCGCCCCGAAGAGGTGCTCGGCGAGTGCGGCGACATTGCCGTCGTTGTCGACGAAGACCGGCAGGCCGGTGCGCTCGGCGGCGAGGTCGCGGATCGGGAGGTCGTCGAGCGGGAGGTTGACCGCGGAGATCGCGATCCCGCGGTCGTGGTCGATCGTCGCCGGGATCCCGAGGCCGACGGTCGCGACCTGCGGGCGCGCCTCCCTCGCCTCCTCGATCTCGCGCACGAGGAGGTCGACCAGGGCGTCCTCGGACTGCCCGGTCGAGCGCTCCCTGCTCTCGAAGGCGATCTCGGAGTTGGCGTCCAGGACCCCGGTCGCCATCTTCGTGCCGCCCAGGTCGACGCCGATTGCCTCGAGCTCGCTCATTCGTGGGCAAGGCTAACCGGCCGAGTCGACCGGGGTCATGATCGCGAGGAGGCGCACCGCCAGTGCCGAATAGGGTTTCTCCTCCTGATGCCCGAGAACGGCGACCAACAGCCCTCGGGGACGCCCGACTACAAGGTCTACAAGTCGCGGAAAGGCTTCTTTTCGCGATTTCGAAAGCCGGACGTCCCCAGCCTCCGCGACCTGCGGGGCGATTCCCCGCGCAAGCCCGACGGGCCACGGCGCGGGCGCCGACGCGGCTCTGGCCTGCCTCGCCCAGGCACCCGCGGCAAGAAGATCCTCAAGTGGGTGGCGATCGCCGCCGGCGGCTGGATCCTGCTCAGCTTCCTCGCCTTCGCCGTCTCCGCCCAGCTGCAGGCCTTCAAGCTCTCCGGCGAAGCGAAGGACGCCCTGCACGGCAACCCGATCCTGCTGCCCAGCGCCCAGACGATCCTGGTGATGGGCACCGACGCCCGGCCGCCCGACACCAAGGAGCCGGGTGCCCCCCACTCGGAGGAGTGCTTCGAGCAGCAGTCGCACGGCGATGCCCCCCACGACGGCTGCGAAGCGGGCGAATACCGCGCCGACACCCTGATGCTGATCCGCGCCGGCGGTGGCTCCTTCCGAAAACTCTCGATCCCGCGCGACAGCTATGCCGAGATCCCCGGGCTGAGCCCGCAGAAGATCAACGGCGCCTTTTCGTATGGCGGCGCCAAGCTCCAGATCGAAGCGGTCGAAGGCTTTCTCGACACCGAGATCGACCACGTCGCGATCGTCGACTTCACCGGCTTCGAAGACCTGATCGACGCCGTCGGCGGGGTCGAGGTCGACGTCCCCGAGAAGCTCTGCTCCGATATCGCCGGCGGCGCCGGAGGGGGCCAGGGCGGGTACACGCTGCGGCTCGGCAAGGGCGAGAACACGCTCGACGGGGAACAGGCATTGATCTACGCCCGTACCCGCCACGCGAGCGAATGCCCGGGGCCGGGGCCGAGCGCGTTCAGCACCAGCTACGACGACTTCGACCGCGAGCGCGCCCAGCAGGAAGTGATCAACGGGATCAAGGGCCGCCTCACCGACCCGCTCCGCCTCCCCTACAACTTCATCAAGGGACCGATCATCGGTTGGGAGGCGCCGAAGGCGTTCGTCAGCGACATGGGCTTCTTCACGATGCCGCAGCTGGTGTTGTCGGCGGCGATCGGCGGCAGCGGCCCGACCGATGTCCTCTGCGGCCCCACCCTGGAAGGCTGCGGTCCCGGCCCCGGAGGCTCGATCGAGGTCCCCGAGTCCCTCCGCCGCAAGGCCGTCAACCGCCTCCTCAACGGCTGACCCGCCGTTGACGCTAGTCGGAGGCGGCGGGCGCTTTGGAGTCGCCGGAGCTCGAGTCCGAGGACTTCGACTTCGAGTCCGAGGAGCCGGAGTCGGAGGAGCTCGAGTCGGAGGAGCTCGAGTCGCTCGAGCCCTCGGAGCCGGAGCCGTTGCTGGGGGCGGCGCCGGTCTTCGTCTTGCCGTAGTCGGTGTTGTGGAAGCCCGAGCCCTTGAAGTGGATCGCCGGAGAGTGCAAGACACGAACGGCGGGAGCACCACACTCCTGGCACTCGCTCAGCGACTCGTCGCTGAACTTCTGGATCACGTCGAAGACGTGTCCGTTCTCGCATTTGTACTCGTAAATGGGCACGGGCTGCGGGATTATCGCAGTCGGTAGGTTTCCTGAATGGCCGCCGCCGAGCAGGGGAATCCGACCGTGGACGTCTCGATGGACGAGATCGTCGCCCTCTGCAAACGCCGCGGCTTCGTCTTTCCCTCCTCGGAGATCTACGGAGGCGTCGGCTCGACCTACGACTACGGGCACTACGGCGTCCTGCTCAAGAACAACGTCAAAGCCGAGTGGTGGCGGGCGATGCTGCAGGAGCGCGACGACATCGTCGCGCTCGACTCGGCGATCATCCAGAACCCCAAGGTCTGGGAGGCATCGGGCCACCTCGAGGGCTTCACCGACCCGCTGGTCCAGTGCCTCGGCAAGTGCAAGAAACGCTGGCGCGAGGATCATCTGCGCGAGAACACCGAAGCCGAAGGCGGCGACCCCGACGCCGAGCTGCACTGCCCCCAATGCGGCGGCGAGCTCTCGGAGCCGCGCCAGTTCAACCTGATGTTCGAGACCCACGTCGGCCCGGTCGCCGGCGAGGGCTCCGAGGTCTACCTGCGCCCCGAGACCGCCCAAGGCATCTTCATCAACTTCAAGAACGTGCTCGGCTTCGCCCGCAAGAAGCCGCCGTTCGGAATCGCCCAGATCGGCAAGTCGTTCCGCAACGAGATCACGCCGGGCAACTTCATCTTCCGCACCCGCGAGTTCGAACAGATGGAGATGGAGTTCTTCGTCCCTCCCGCCGATGCCGAACAGTGGTACCGGACCTGGATCGAGGAGCGCGAGCGCTGGTACACCGAGCTCGGCATCCGGCCCGAGTACCTGCGGGTCCGCCCCCACGACGCCGACGAGCTCTCGCACTACTCCTCGGGCACCAGCGACGTCGAGTACCTGTTCCCGATCGGCTGGTCGGAGCTGGAGGGGATCGCAAACCGCGGCGACTTCGACCTCACCCAGCACGCCAAGCTCAGCGGCGAGAAGCTCGAGTACTTCGACCAGCAGACCAAAGAGCGGTACGTGCCGCACGTGATCGAGCCGGCGGCCGGCGCCGACCGCGCCACCCTCGCCTTCCTCGTCGACGCCTACGAGGTCGAGGAGGTCGAGGGACGGCAGCGCACCGTCCTGCGCCTGCACCCGAGGCTGGCCCCGGTCAAGGTCGCCGTCCTCCCCCTCGTCTCCAAGGAGGGGATGCCGGAGAAGGCCCGCGAGATCTTCGCGTCGATCCGCCGCCTCGGGATCCAGGCCGAGTTCGACGAGGGCGGATCGATCGGCAAGCGCTACCGCCGCCAGGACGAGATCGGCACCCCCTGGGGGATCACCGTCGACCACCAGACGATGGAAGACGACACCGTCACCCTCCGCGACCGCGACTCGCTCGACCAGTCCCGGCTCCCGGTCGAGGGGCTCGCCGAGGAGATCGCCGGGCGGCTCGCGCAGCCCTGGCAATCGCCGAAGGTGGGCTAGGCTCGACACCGTGGCCGACCACTTCGGGGCATCCGTGATCGTCGAGCGACCGATCGCGGAGGTTTTCGCCTTCCTCGCCGACGGCACCAACGACGCCGAGTTCTCGGAGCGGATCGTCGAGATCGAGAAGCGCACCGAGGGCGAGGTCGACGTCGGCACCGTCTACGCCAGCGTCGCCAACGACATCGGCATCAAGCAGAAGCACGAGTTCGAGCTCACCCAGTTCGAAGCGCCGACCAAGATCCGTTGGAAGGAGCTGTCCCGGCCGCCCGTCTACGTGACCGAAGGCGGCTACGACCTGGTTCCCGCCGGCGAGGCCGCGACCGAGGTCTCCTTCTTCAACCACCTCGAGGGCCGCGGGATCGGCAAGGTCTTCGCCGGCTTCGCCGTCAAGCAGGCCCGCAAGGGCGCCGACGAGTTCGCCGCAGCGATCAAGTCGGCGATCGAGAGAAGCTGAAGTCCGACCCCTAGCCGGCGAGGAAGCGCTCGACGTCGGCGGCGTCGGCGGCGAGACGGGCCCGGGCGCGTTTCGAGATCGCGTCGAGCTTGCCGAGCTCGACCGCCCCCTTCGCGTAGCGCCAGGTCCCGACCGCGCGCCCTGAGACCGTCGCGAACGGGTTGAACATCCCGCCCTGGATGATCGCCGGCTCGTGGGCGCCGAGCAGGGGCTCGCGTGGGGCCCAACCGAGCAGGACGGGGTCGAACGCCCCGAGCAACCGCGGCGGCGGCAACTCGCATTCGCCGACGCTTCGACGGAGGCGGACCATGCCGTCGCCGTCGACCTCGATCTCGCCGGCGATCACTGCGAGCGCCGCGCGGGCGTCGCGCAGCGGCAGGCCCGCCCACCGGGCGAGGTCGCGCTCGCCGGCCGGGGCGTGACCGGCGAGGAAGCGCCGGCCCAGCTCCGCCAGGGCGGTCTCGCGCTCGAACGCCGGCGGCCTGTCGAGCCAGTCGTCGACGAGCGCGTAGGCGTGCTGCCTGCCAATCATCGGGCCACGGACGACGATGCCCTCGATCGCCGCCCGGTGGACCAGTTGGAGCATCGCCTCGGTTCGAATCCCCGCCGCCTCGAGCCGCTCCTTGAGCTGGGCGCGGGGCAGGGGGCCGTCGGCGCCGAGAACCGCGGCGATCGCGGCCACAGCCCGGACCGCCTCGTCCGCGGACACGCCTTCCTGCTGCAACCGACGGGAGCTGGCGGTGATCAGCGGCGGCGTCATCAGCGCCTGCAGCCAGGGGTAGTCCTCGCTGCGGACCAGGTGGAGAGTGCCGCGGTTGAGCCAGGTGATCAGCACCGAGCGCTCCTCGGTCAGCGCCCGGTCGACGTCTGAAGCCGCGAGGCCCTCGGTTCGCGCCCGCACCGCCAGGCGCGCACCCCGCGGGTCCTGGCCCTGGACCGCGAGCAACCTGCCGGCCACCCCCTCGGCGCCCTCGAGGGGCGGGCCCGAGAGGGCCTGGGCGGTGAGCCGTTCGGCGAGGATCTTCCGGGCGGGCGGCAAGGGCAGCCGTATTCTCCCGAGGCGATGGGTCAAGCAATCCTTCGCGGTCGCGATTTCCGCCTGCTCACCATCTCCACCGGGCTCTCGGCGCTGGGCGACTGGGTGGCGATGGTCGCCCTCGGGCTCCATGTCAAGGAACTGACTGACTCGGGCTTCGCGGTCGCGGCGCTCTGGATCTGCCTCTTCGGCCCGTCGGTCCTGACCGCCGGCCACGCCGGGATCCTGGTCGACCGGATCGAGGCGACGCGGCTGCTGGCCGCGGTCTCTGCGGCCGGCGCGGTCCTCGCCCTCGGCCTCGGATTCGTCGACGGCCTCATCCCGTTGCTGGTGCTGACGACGGCGCTCGGGGTCGTCTTCTCGATCACCCAGCCCGCCGAGTTCGCGCTCGTCCCTGCCCTGGTCGGCGAGGAGCACCTGCAGGCGGCAAACGGCCGCATGGAGACGATCCGCTACATCGGCTTCGGAATCGGCCCGCTGCTCGGCGGCGTCCTCTACGCGGCCGGGAGCTTCGAGCTGGCAATGGCGGTGGACGCGGCCACCTTTGCCGTCGTCGCCTGCGCCGCGCTGGCGCTACGGGTCCGGCGCAAGCCCGCCGAGCTGGGCGAGGGGGACCAGGTGCCGCGCGCCCGCGACGGGATCGCGGTGCTGTTCCGGGAGCGGACGATCTCGCTGGTGATGATGGTCGCTTTCGGCTCGCTGCTCTTCATGTCGGCGGTCTGGGTCGCGGAGGTCTTCTTCGTCGAGGACGTCCTCGGCCGCGGCGACATCGCCTACGGAGCGATGCTCTCGGTCTGGACCCTGGGGATGGCGCTCGGGGCGATGCTGCTCTCGACCCGGGTAGCCGTCTACGCGGTGGCGAGCGCCGGCGTGGCCGCGGCCGCCGTCCAGGGCCTGGCGCTGGCGCTGCCGGCGATCTGGCTCAGCTTCGCCTTCTACCTCGCCTGCTCGTTCGCCGGCGGCGTCGCCCATGGGCTCAAGAACGTGATGTTCCGCAGCCTGATCCACCTGCGCGTGCCGGAGGACCTTCACGGCCGCGCCTTCGCCGCCTACAACGGGATCCGCAACTCTGCCGAGCTCGGCGCATTCGCCGCCGGCGGTCTCCTCGTCGCCACGGTCGGCGCCCGGGGGACGATCGCCTACGCGGGTGGCCTCTCCGCCCTGGTCGGCGCGATCGGGCTGCTGGCGCTGCTGCGCCGCAACCGCGGCTGGGCGCCGACCGACCCGATCGGGCAGCCGACGAGCACCGAGCCTGCCGCCGAGCCGCCGGCGGCTAGCCGACTGCCAGCAGATCGATGACGAAAATCAGCGTTTCTTCGGGCGGGATGTCCGGCGGCGCGCCCTGCGGGCCGTAGCCGAGTTCCGGCGGGATGATCAGCTCGCGCCGACCGCCGACCTTCATCCCTTCGACACCCTGGTCCCAGCCGGGGATGACGGCACCGGCACCGAGCGGGAACGTGAACGGTTCGCCGCGGTCCCACGATGCGTCGAACTCCTTGCCCGACTTGTAGTTGACCCCGACGTACTGCACGGTCACTTCGTCGCCGGCCTTGGCTTCGGCGCCGGTCCCTTCTTCGAGGTCGTTGACCTCGAGCTGCTTCGGAGGCGCACTAGACGGGGCCGTCACCTCCGGCTTCGTCTTCTTGGCGGGTGCCTCGGAGCCCGATTCGGCCGACGCCGAGCCGCCCGATTCGGTCCCGGTGGTGGAGTCGTCGTCGCCGCAGCCGACCAGAAAAAGGGCGGCGCAGGCGGTCAGGATCAAGATTGCCCGTCTCACGGCGGGGGATCGTACGCCATTCCCCTAACGCTGGGTAAAAAAGATGACGCCTGACAATGCTCCGAGGCAGGGGGTACGCTCGCGCCGTCTCGTACCCGACCGCAGCGCCAAGGAGCGACCATGGCCCAAGAGGTGCCGATCAACCCCGGCTTGGCAGTGCCTATCGCCAAGATCCGCCACCCCGTTCTGGTGGTCGTCTGGTCAGTTCTGACGCTCGGGATCTACTCGATTTACTGGTGGTACCAGACCAATCGCGAGGTTGCCGACCTTGGCCGAGTCAGGGGCGAGCCCGGCATGGGAGACAACCCGACGCTCTCTCTGCTGGCGTGGTTTCCAGGCGCGTTGATCCTGGTTCCGTACTACGTCTCCTTGTACAACGGGTGCAAGCGCTTTCAGCGCGCGCAGGAGGTCACCGTTCGCGAGGTCACCTTCAACGGCTGGATCGTGCTCATCCTGCTTCTGCTCGCCTTTGTCCTGGTCTTCCCCGGGCTTCTCGTTCCCGGCTACATCCAAAGCGAGCTGAACAAGGTCTGGGAGGACGTCGAGAGTGGCGGCGAGCTGACCAGCGGCGTCGCGGAGACCCCTGCGACCGGCATCGCGCCCGCCGAAGGCGGAGCCCAACAGCAGCCGCAGCCGCCGTCCGAGCCGCCGGCGCCGCAGGCCTAGCGGCTCAGTAGTTGCCCGAGATTCGGTCCCAGGCCCGTCCCAGCTTCTGCTGGAACGGGCTTGGGGGCGCATCGTCGCCGCCGGCCTCGAGGACGCCGGGGTTCTCGCTCGGCTCTGGCAGCGACTCGGCGGCGGCGGCGTCGACCTTGAGGACGACGCCGCGCTCGTGGATCCGGTCGACCTCGGGCGCATCGACGAAGCGGTGGCCACCGGGCAGGACGCTGGTGTCGAGGACGATGCCGTCGAAGATGTCCTCCTCGGGCTCGGCGAGGACATGCTCGATCACACCGACCTTCTCGCCGTCGCTGGAGTAGACGGGCAGGCCGTCCGCGAGCGTCAGGTAGGAGGTCGGCTCCCCCAGGTCGTCCATCGCGCTGAGCATATCCCCTCGTTTATGCTCGTCCGACGGGGACCCAACCCAAGGAGGAGCGGCATGGCTATTGGACTGAGCATCAGGTTCGCCGACGGAACCGCCGAGCAGTACGAGGCGGTCCATGAGCAGATGGGAGTCGAAAGCGATCCGCCGGAGGGGATGATCTTCCACGCGGCGGGACCGATCGACGGCGGTTGGGGCGTTCTCGATTTCTGGGAGTCCCGCGCCCAGTTCGACGCGTTCCTCGAGGGTCGAATCGGCCCCGCGATGGCCGCCCTCGGCGATGCAGCGCTGCCGAACCCTGAGATCAAGGAGTTCCCGGTCCACAACTACATGCGTCCCTAGGGTCGGTATCGCCGACCAGAGGTGAAGTAGAAGCGCGGCGCCCAGAGCGTCCCTTGCCCTTACCCCGACGCACTGCCCGCTACCAACAGAGTCGACTAGCGTGCTGTCGCCGTGGATAGCCCGATCCTGACCTCCGTGCTCCTCCCGGCGGCGATCGCTGTGATCATGTGCAGCCTGGGGATGACGTTGACCCCGGCCGACTTTCGGCGGGTCCTGGCGGCCCCGCGCGGTGTCGCGATCGGGATGCTCAACCTGGCGCTGATCTCGCCGTTGCTGGCCCTGGCGACGGCCACCATCTTCGGGCTCTCTCCGGAGCTCGCGGTCGGCCTCGTCCTGCTCGGCGCGTCACCCGGCGGAATGATGGCCAACATGCTGACCCACCTGTCGCGCGGCGACACGGCGCTGTCGGTGACGATGACGGCGATCAGCAGCGTCGGCGCGATCGTCACGGTCCCGCTGTTCCTGACCCTCTCCGTCGGACATTTCGGCGCCGGCGATGTCGGCGACGCGAGCGTGCTCGGAGTAGTCGCACGCGTCTTCGCGATCACGATCGTCCCGGTCGCGATCGGGATGGGCCTACGGCAGCGCTACCCGAGGCGGATCGACGAGGCCTACCCCCGCGTGCGCAACGTTTCGCTGGCGCTCTTCGCTCTCGTGGTCTTCGGCGCGATCGCCAGCGAGCACGACACCGTCGCCGAGAATGCGGCGGAGGTCGGCGGCGCAGCGCTGACCCTGAACCTCGCGGCGATGTCGGTCAGCTTCGCGATCTCCAAACTGGCGCGGCTCGACAACCGGCAGGCGACGGCGATCGCCCTCGAGCTCGGCATTCACAACGCGGCGCTGGCGATCGCGATCGGCGCCTCGCTGGCCGCCACGGTGACGATCCCGGCCGCCGTGTACGCCTCGTTCATGCTCGTCACCGGGGCGGCGTTCGCCTGGGCGATGAGCCGTCGGAACGCCCTGGCATGAGCGCATAGACTGCCCGCGGGATGAACCTCGCCTCACTTCTGACCGACAGCGCCGAGCGCCATGGCGACAGCCCCGCGATCAGGCTGGGCGATTCCCAGCTCACGTACGCCAAGCTCGACGAGCTCAGCGCTCGCCTCGCCGCCCTGCTCACCGCAAAAGGCATGGACCGGGGCGACCGGGTCGGTGTGATGCTCCCGAACGTGCCCGACTTCCCGGTCGCCTACTACGGCGTCCTCCGCGCCGGCGGCGTCGTGGTGCCGATGAACGTGTTGCTGAAGCAGCGGGAGATCGCCTTCTACCTCGAGGACTCCGGGGCGAAGATCCTGCTCGCCTGGCATGGCTTCGCCGACGAGGCCCGTGGCGCTGCCGAGGACGCCGGCGCCGAGCTGATCGAGGTCGAGCCGGGAGCTTTCGCCTCGCTACTGGGAGAACAGGAGCCGGCCACCGAGGTCGTCGACACCGCCGAGGACGACACCGCGGTGATCCTCTACACGTCGGGGACGACCGGCAAGCCGAAGGGCGCCGAGCTCACCCACGCCAACCTCGCCAAGAACGCCGACGTCTCCTCGCGGACCACCTGCGAGGTTCAGGGCGGTGACGTCGTCCTCGGCTCGCTGCCGCTCTTTCACTCGTTCGGCCAGACGGTCGGGATGAACGCCTCGGTCCGGGTCGGCGCCTGCCTCACCCTGGTCCCGAAATTCGACCCCGTCGAGGCGATGGAGACGATCCAGCGCGACAAGGTCACCCACTTCTACGGGGTGCCGACGATGTTCGGCGCCCTCCTCAACCACCCAGACCGCGAGCAATACGACACCTCGTCGCTTCGCACCTGCATCACCGGCGGTGCCTCGATGCCGGTCGAGGTGATGCGCGGCTTCGAGGAGGCGTTCGGCGCGATCATCCTCGAGGGCTACGGGCTCTCGGAGACCTCGCCGGTGGCGTCCTCCAACCACCCCGACATGGAGCGCAAGCCGGGCTCGATCGGGACCCCTCTGGAAGGCGTCGAGATGAAGGTCGTCGACGAGGACGACAACGAGGTCGCGCAGGGCGAGGTCGGCGAGATCGTGATCCGCGGCCACAACATCATGAAGGGCTACTGGGAACGCCCGGACGCGACAGAGGAGGCGATGCGGGGAGGCTGGTTCCACAGCGGCGACATGGCCCGCACCGACGAGGACGGCTACTTCTACATCGTCGACCGCAAGAAGGACCTGATCATCCGCGGCGGCTACAACGTCTACCCGCGCGAGGTCGAGGAGGTGCTCTACGAGCACCCGCAGATCCGCGAAGCGGCGGTGATCGGCATCCCCCACGACGAGTGGGGCGAGGAGATCGGCGCCGCCATCGTCACCCACGACGGCGAGGAGCTCGATCCCGGAGAGGTCAGCGAGTACGTGAAGGAGCGGATCGCCGCCTACAAGTACCCACGGGTCGTCTGGTTCATCGACGACCTCCCCAAGGGCCCGACTGGCAAGATCCTCAAGCGCGAGATCGACCCGCCGGCGAGCTAGGCGAGTCGGCGAACGGCTCGATCTCCTCGACCTTCAGTCCGCACGAGGGGCAGCTCCCTTCGAGCGGGATCAGCAGTTGCTCATCCGGGTGGTAGGCGACCTCTGCGGGGTCGAAGGGGATCTTGAAGATGCTCCCGCACTCACACTCGACTTCGAACAGCCGACCCCGGTCGAGGCGCTTCCACGGCAGCAATGACATCGGCTCAGCCTAGCCCCTGGCTGCCCAGCCAGGATTCGCTACGCTGCGCCGGCAGGGGAATGAGACACCAAAAGGAGATGAGATGAGCGTCGCCGCCCAGAGCCTGATGGACAACATCACCTACGAGGACCTCTACAAGCGCTGGGAGCAGGGGAACTGGAGCGCCTACGACATCGACTTCTCCAAGGACCTCGACGGCTGGAACGGGCTCAGCGACCTCCAGCGCCGGTCGGCGATGTGGATCTACTCGATGTTCTTCTACGGGGAGGACCGGGTCGCCGACACCCTCGCCCCCTACATCACCGCCGCCCCGACCGAGGAGCAGTCCTACTTCCTCGCCACCCAGCAGGTCGATGAGGTCCGCCACTCGGTCTTCTTCCACCGCTTCTTCAAAGAGGTGATCGGCGTCGACGGCACCTCGCTGCAGCAGACGCTCGCCTCGACCCTCCCCCAGCTCAACTGGGGCTACCACGGGATCTTCGATCGCCTCGACGTGATGGCCGAAGAACTGCGCAAGGACCGCTCGCTGCCGAAGTACGCGCAGGCGATCACCCTGTACCACCTAATCGTCGAGGGCAGCCTCGCGCAGCCGGGCCAGCACTTCATCGAGGACTTCTTCGCCGCCGACGAATCGATGCCCGGGTTCAGCGCCGGCATGGTCAACGTCTCCCAGGACGAGCAGCGCCACATCGGCTTCGGCGTCAAAGTGCTCTCCGAACTCCTCGGCGAGGGCAAGCCCGGCTTCGAGGAGAACCGCGCGGCGGTGGTCGAGCTGCTGCGCGAGACGCTCCCCTACGGCGTCGCCGTCTTCACGCCCCCGAACGGGGATCGCGAGTACACACGCTGCTACGGGTTCGAGCTCGAGGACATCTACGCCTTCGGCCTCAAGCTGATCCGCCAGCGCTGGCGCACGATCGGCTTCCCGACCGAGGAGATGCCTCCCGGCGTCTTCCCCTTCGACCACACGATGGCCGAGGACGAGATCGCCGCCAACCAGCTGAAGATGCTGGAAGCCGGGGTCGTCGGCGAGCCCGGCAAGGTTCAGCCCCAGTCCTCGCCCGAGCTGCAGCAGATGTTCTTCGAGATCACCGCCCGCTCGGCGAACCCGGCGGCCGCGAACGGCTCGCCGCTCGTCTACCAGTGGCGCTTCGCCGACGCCGATCCCTGGCACCTGGTGATCGACAACGGCTCGACCCGGGCCGAGCCGGGCGAGGCCGCGAACGCGACGGTCACCTTCGAGACCACCTGGGCCGACTGGGTGAACTCGACGAAACCGGGCCAGAGCCCGGTCAAGTCGATGCTGCGCGGCAAGATCCGCCCGCGCGGGAGCTTCCGTGAGCTGGCGCGGATGCGCAAGGTCTTCCCGGGCTAGCTCCTAGGAGACCGGCGGGCGGCGCTCCGCCCAGGGCCGCTCGGCCTCGATCTGACCCGCCAGCGAGAGCAGGGTCGCCTCGTCGCCGGGGCGGCCGATGATCTGGATCGCGAGCGGCATCCCGTCGGAATCGAATCCGAACGGCACCGCCATCGCCGGGTTGCCGAGGTGGTTCCAGGGGACGCAGTAGGGATAGAAGCGGCTCATCCCGAGCACGGTGCGGATCGCGCCCCGGCCCTCCCAGCGGCGAACCGGCAGCGCCGTTCCGCCCATCACCGGCGTGATGAGGACGTCGTGGCCCTCGAAGATCGCGTTGACACGGGCCTGGTCGACGGCCCGTCCCCGCAGCGCCCGCTGGTAGACGGCGTCGGGCAGCCGGCGGCCGAGCCCGCCGAAGCCGCGGGTACGACGTTCGAGCCGCTCCGGGAATTCGACCGCGTCGACGGTGTCCGAGACCCCGCGCAGGAACCGCGGGGCGATGTTGTTGCCGATCATGTCCCAGTCGGGGTCCTGCTGGGCGACATCGTGACCCAAGCTGAGCATCAGCTCGGCGGCCTCGGCGACCGCTCTTTTGACGTCCTCGGAGACCGTCGGTGGGGCAGCCGCGCGCGGCGGCGCGGTAGACCAGGCGACCCGCAACTTCCCGGGCGGGGTCCGGGCCGACTCGACGAATGGACGCTCAGGGGCGGGCGGGGCGTCGGGCTCGCGCGAGTCACCGGCGGTGATGTCGAGCCAGAGCGCGGTGTCCAGCACAGTGCGGCTGAGGCAGCCGAGCACCGCCAACCCACCCCAGCCCTCGAGCTCGGGGGCGAGCGAGATCCGGCCCTTGGAAGGTTTGAGGCCGAAGAGGCCGTTGGAGGCGGCCGGTATCCGGATCGAGCCGCCGCCGTCGCCGGCCGAGGCGATCGGGACCAGCCCCGCGGCGACCGCCGCGCCGGAGCCGCCACTGGAGCCGCCCGGCGTCCGCTGGACGTTCCACGGGTTGCGGGTGACGCCCTGGGAGGCGGACTCGGTGAAGCCGCAGATCGCGAGCTCGGGAAGGCGGGTGAGGCCGACGACGATCGCGCCCGCCTCGCGCAGGCGCCGCACCATCTCCGAGTCCTCCCTGGCGGGCTTCTCGTAGGCGTCGGTGCCGTGCATGTTGACCTCGCCGGCGACGTCGACTTCGTCCTTGATCGCGATCGGCACGCCGAGCAGGGGCCGCTCCTCGCCCGACCTCAGGCGCGCCTCGGCCTGCTCGGCTTCGAGCAGCGCCCTCTCGACCAAGACCTTGCGGAACGCGTTCAGCTCGGGGTCCAGAAGGGCGATCCGGTCGAGGCTGAGTCGGACCAGCTCGGTCGGGGAGACCTCCCCCGCCCTGACCATCTCGGCCTGGCGGGCGGCGCCGGCGAAGGCGACATCGGTGTCGATCACTCGCGTTGCCACCGCGCGACCCTATCGGGTCGAGGTCAGGCTTCGGCCGGCTTGGGCTCGGCGCCGTCCTCGAAGTTGAGGTGCGGCAGGACCCGGTCGAGCCAGGAGGGCATCCACCAGTTCCAGGCCCCCAGCAGCTTCATCGCCGCGGGTACCAGGATCAGTCGGACCAGCGTGGCGTCGAGCGCGATCGCAACCGCGCAGCCGAGCCCGAGCTCCTTGATCGAGGGCACGCCGGTGAGGACGAAGACGGCGAAGACCGAAGTCATGATCAGCGCTGCCGAGGAGATCGTCCGGGCGCTCGAGGAGAGCCCCTCGGCGACCGCGCGCTCGTTGTCGCCATGGGCCATGTAGCGCTCGCGGATCCGCGACATCAGGAACACCTCGTAGTCCATCGAGAGGCCGAAGACGACGGCGAAGATCAGCGGCACGTTGATCGTGTCGAGGGCGCCCTGGCTTTCGAACCCGAGGACGCTGTCGAACCAGCCCCACTGGAAGATCGCGACGAGGACACCGTAGGCGGCTCCGATCGAGAGCAGGTTCATCAGGACCGCCTTGAGCGGGATCAGGATCGAGCGCAGCATCACCATCAGGACCAGGAAGCTGAGGGCGAGGACGAAGAGGATGATCTTCCACATCGACCCGCTGATCTGGATGCGGACGTCGTTGCCGCGGGCGGTCTCGCCTCCGACCGCGACCGTCGCCACCTGACCGAGCTCGGAAGCCGGCACGACCGAGTCGCGCAGGCGGTCGAGGAGGACGATCGCGGCGTCGGACTCGGACCCGGCGCTCGGTGTCGCCTGGATCAGGACTGCGCCCTCGGAGAAGGCCGGCGGTGCGACCGAGGCGACGCCTGGGGTGGCCGCCAGCTCGCGCTCGAAGGAGGCGACCGCGGCGCGGTCGGGCGCCCCCTCGAAGGTGGCAACGATCTGGATCGGGTCGGTGCCGCCGCCAAGCTGCTCGAAGGCGAGTTCGTTGCCGACCCTGACGTCACCGCCCTTCGGGAACTGCGCCAGCGCCTCGGTGCCGGTCTCGAGCGAGAGCACCGGGATCGCGAGGAAGAGGAGGACGCCGGCCGAGGCGGCCACCGCGGCCCAAGGCCGGGCCATGACCCGGGTCGTCCAGCGTTCCCAGAAGGTCGGGCCGCTCACGACCGTGCGCTCCGGGCGGCGGAACACCCGGTGCTTGAAGAAGGAGAGGACCTTGGCGACGATTCCGCCCGGCATCACCCGGTCGCCGAGCAAGGCGATCAAGACTGGCAGCAGGGTGACGGCGGTCAGGATCGAGACGGCGACGACGGTCATCGCGCCGAGCGCCATCGAGCGCAGGGCCTGGTTGTCGACCATCCAGAGACCGGCCAGCGAGATGATCACGGCGAGGCCGGAGAAGGTGACCGCGAGACCGGAGGTGGCGAGCGCCTGGGCGCGGGCCTCGTCGCAATCGCGCCCGGCTTCGCGCTCCTCGCGGTAGCGGGCGAGGACGAACAGCGAGTAGTCGATCGCGACCCCGATCCCGATCATCGAGGCCATGTTGGTGACGAAGACCGAGGTCGAGATCTCCAGCGAGATGAAGTAGATCAGGGCGCCGGTGACGATCACGCTGATGAAACCGAGCGCGAGCGGCAGCACCGCCGCGGCGAGCGAGCCGAAGACGACGAGCAGGATCAGGGCGACGATCGGGAAGCCGGTGGACTCGGCCTTGGCGAGGTCTTCCTTCGAGAGCTCCTGCATGCCGGCCCAGATCGTCGGCTGGCCGGCAAGGTAGGTGGTGACGCCGTTCTCGGCCGCCCCGGGGTCGAGGTCTTCACGGAGGTCGGCGGCCGGATCGATCAACGCATCGGAGCTGAGCTCGCTCCGCAGCGGGATCAGCGCCGTGCCGGTCCGCTCCAGCCGGGCCTCGGCGCGGGCCGCGGCCGGCGGCGGCAGCGTCACTTCGCCGTCGGTTGCGGCGACGGCGTCCTCGACCCGGCGCACGGCGGCCGCGGTCTGGGCTGCGTCGGCGCCGGGCTCGGCCTTGAGCACGACCGCGATCCCGTCCGCCTTCGAGCCGAAGTCCTCTTCCAGCACCTCCGAGGCCGCTTTCGACTGGCTGCCGGGGACGTCGAAGCCGCCGCCGGTCAGGTGCTCGGTCTGTTTCGCCGCGATCGGCAGGGCGGCGACGAGGACCACCAACCACGCGCCGAGGACCCAGCGACGTCTCCGTCCCAAGAATCCGGCGAGTTTGATCATCGACTCACGCATTGGCTGGGTGGCCAGCATCTACGACCGCGCCGACCGCGTCTGTGAGGACGGTCACTCCGCGCTTCGTCGGTTGTCCCCCTTCAGAGGGGGGTCAAGTCATGAAGCGTCGAGCCAGGGGGCGCTACTCGACGATCAGGTGGCGGGCGGCGAAGGTGCCGGCCGCGAGGGCGGCGTCGATGTTGCGGCCCGGGTCCGAGAGCGCCTGGAGGGCGAAGCCGTCGCCGACCGCGAAGAGGAAGGAGACGATCGCGTCGGCGTCCTGCTGGAGGCTGAGGACACCCTCCTTCTCCTTCGCTTCAAAGACCTCGGCGACGTGCGAGCGGGTGCGGTCGAAGAGCTGGCCGACCTCGCGGGCGATGTCGGGGTTGCGGCGACCGGCGCTGAACAGCTCGTAGAGGATCAGGAAGAAGCCGGGGTCGTTCTCGATCATGTCGGTGAGGCTGGAGACGAGGACGGCGAGGACGGCGTCGGCCGTCTTCGCCTTCTCCAGGGCCTCGTCGAGGCGGGCGACCCGGATCTCGGTGTCACGGCGGACCACCTCGACCAGCAGCCTCTCCTTGGTGCCGAAGTAATAGTGGAGGAGGCCGCGGCTGACGCCGGCCTCACGGGCCACCTGCTCGAAGGTCGACCCGGCGGCGCCACGGCTGGCGACGCTTTCGCGCATCGCGTCGACGATGCGCTGGGCCTTCTCTCCGCTGAGCTCGCGCTCTTTTGTGGCCGCCTCCAAGCTAGGCGCCGTTGATGCTGGTGCTTGTGTACTCGAACTCCTCTTCGGCGCCGAACAGGGCGTCGAGGACGGACTTGCGGGCATCCTCGCTGAGGACAAGTGCGACGACGGCGCCGACGACGGCGAGCAGGAGCAGCTTGCCGAGCTTGCCCTTCTTCTTCTTCGGGGCGCGCAGCGATTCGGTCGCGTCGCGGAGTTCCTCGGCGGCCTTGCGGAGGTCCTTTTGGACCTTGCGGTCGCTGGTCACCGCCTTGACCGGGCTCTTGCCGTTGCCGGTGGCACGGCCATAGGCGCCCTTGGCGGCTTCAAAAGCGTTCTTGAAGCTGTCGCGGAGCTCTTCGTCCTCGATCAGGCGCTGCACGTAGGGGTTCTCGCGCGCCGTCGCATACAGGTCGGCCGCGCGGTCGGCGGTCTCAGTCGCCTTCGATGTCTTTGCCATGCCCTCTCCTCGCTGAAAGTTGCTTGCCCGCTGAGAATACTCAGCATCTACCCATTCACGGCTTTTTGCGCTGGATTCCCTCGGTTTCGTGGCCAATTCCAGGATCTAACCCGCCCCCACCCCGTCGATCAGCACCGCGTTCGATCGGAAGTTGAGGTCGGCTTCGCGCGCCTCGCGGAGTTTCAGGGGGCCGAGATCGGGGCCGGGCAGCGCGTAGCGCCTGATGTAGAGGCGGTCGCCGACGCGTTCGTAGGCGACCTGGCGGAAGCCCGGCGCCAGGGCGCCTGCGGGCGGTGGCGGCGCCGGCCCGTCGGAGACGAAGTCGACTTCGTGCACACGCCACTCGTAGCGTTCGGACTGGAATGCCTGGAACGAGCCTTCGGCCCGGTAGCGGCGCAGGCTCGCCTGGCCGAGGCTCCAGGTGACGATCGCGCGGGGCTGTTCGGGGGTTCCGAGGCGCTCGGCGACCGCGCGCCAGTCGGGACGTTGCAACGAGGGCGAGACGCTGGCGACGACGCTGAAGGCGAGCGAGTAGGCGATGAGAGCCGCGCCGACGACGATCCCGACCCGGCGGGCGCCGTCGAGCGTGACTCCGACGGCGATCGCGGCCAGCAACGGCACCAGCGCCGCGATCAGGTTGCGGGCGAGGACGAAGTCCTTGCCCGGCGAGGCGATCGCGATCGCCAGCGGGATCACGGTCGCGGCGCCGGCGAGGAGGAGCGGGATCGTCGCCCGCCGCCGCTCTTCCGCGCTGCCGCGGACCCAGACGAGCAGGACCGCGACTAGCGCCAGCGCGAAGGGGACGATCGCGTTCAGCGGGTTCTCCGGCTGGGCGATGATGTCGCCGGTCTCGCCGACGAAGAAGGTCGCGACCGTCTCCCAGGCCCGGTGCGAGAGGGCGTGCTCGGCGATCCATTCGGCGTGGCCACTCGACATCTGGTGGTAGGCGAGCGGCGCCAGCGCCAGGCCGAAGAGGGCGACGATCGAGATTCCGGCCAGCGCCTGCCGCCCCCGCTTCCAGGCCAGCCAGAGCGCCTCGAGCGCGATCGGGAAGACCGCGAAGTAATGGGTCGCGAGGGCGAGCCCGGAGAACAGGCCCCACCATCCGAGGTCGCGGCGGCGCCCTTCGTCGAGGGCGCGCACGAAGTAGACCGCCGAGGCCGTGCAGAGCAGGACCAACAGAGCGTAGGCGCGCGCCTCCTGCGAGTACCAGAGCATCATCGGGTTGACCGCGACCAGGGCCGCGGCGGCGATCCCGGCGCGGCGCCCGCGGAGGGCGCGGCCGAACAGGTAGGCGACCGGGACCGTGGCCACGCCGGCGATCGCCGAGAGCGAGCGCAGCCCGTATTCGCCGGTCCCGGTCAGCTGCGTCCAGAGCCAGGCGAGCGCGTAGTAGAGCGGCGGTGCCGACTCGCTGAAGCCGACCGCGTCCATCGCGTGCCAGAAGTCTTCGCGGAGGATCCGGCTGGCGGTCACCACCTCGTCGTGGTGGTAGGACTGGACGTCGAGGGTCGCGAAGCGCAGCGCTGCAGCCAGGACCGTGAGCCCGGCGACGATCCAGAAGGCCCCCGACCGGGCCGCCACCCACCGACGCATGCGCGAAGGCTAGGTCAGGGCGGCGTCGATTGCTTCGGAGACCGCGTCGACGTAGACGAACTCGAGCTCGGAGCGCTCGTGCTCGGGGATCTCGGCGACGTCACCCTCGTTACGGCCGGGGACGATCACGCGCTTGATCCCGGCCCGCTGGGCGGCCAGCGACTTCTCCTTGAGGCCGCCGATCGGCAGCACCTGGCCGGTAAGGGTGACCTCGCCGGTCATCGCCACCTCGTTGCCGACCGGCCGGCCGCTGACCAGCGAGCTGAGCGCGACGGTCATCGCGACCCCGGCCGAGGGGCCGTCCTTGGGCACGGCCCCGGCGGGGACGTGGATGTGGATGTCGTTCTTGGCGAACCATTCCTCCTCGAGCTCCGGCGCCACGTCCTTCCAGTGGCCGCGGACCCAGGAGAGCGCAGCCTGCGCCGACTCCTTCATCACGTCGCCGAGCTGCCCGGTGATCGTCAATCCGCCCGAGCCCGGCATCGCTGTCGCCTCGATGAAGAGGACGTCGCCGCCGGTCGGGGTCCTGGCAAGGCCGGTGGCGACGCCGGGGTCCTTGGTCCGCCGTTTGGTCTCGGTGAAGAAGCGCCGCCGGCCGAGCAGCTCGCGGGCGCGCTTGGCCGAGATCTTGACCTTTCCGTCGACTTTCTCCTCGGCGACGTCGCGGGCGACTTTGCGGCAGACGGTGCCGATCTGGCGCTCGAGGTTGCGGACGCCTGCCTCGCGCGTGTACTCCTCGATGATCGCCGCCAGGGCGGGCTCGGCAAGCTCGATCTGCGACGGCTTCAGCCCGTTGGCTTTGATCTGGCGCGGGACCAGGTAGCGCTCGGCGATGTGCTTCTTGTCGTCGAGCGTGTAGCCCGCCAGTTCGATCGTTTCCATCCGGTCCAGGAGCGGTCCGGGAATCGTGTCGAGCACGTTTGCGGTGGCGATGAAGAGGACCTCGGAGAGGTCGAACTCGAGGTCTAGGTAGTGGTCGCGGAAGGAGTCGTTCTGGGCCGGGTCGAGGACCTCGAGCATCGCCGAGGCCGGGTCGCCGCGAAAGTCGGCTCCCATCTTGTCGATCTCATCGATCATGAAGACCGGGTTCCTGGTGCCGGCGTCGCGGAGGGCGCGGATCATCGTCCCCGGGAGGGCGCCGATGTAGGTGCGGCGGTGGCCGCGGATCTCCGCCTCGTCGCGGACGCCGCCGACCGAGATCCGCTGGAACTCGCGGCCGAGGGCCTTCGCGACCGATTTGCCGAGGCTCGTCTTCCCGACCCCGGGCGGGCCGACGAAGCAGAGGATCGGCCCGGGCGATTCCGGGTTGAGCTTGCGGACCGCCAGGTACTCGAGGATCCGGTCCTTGATCTTCTCGAGGTCGTAGTGGTCGGCATCGAGGACCTCGCGGGCGTGGGCGATGTCGAGGTTGTCCTCGGTCTCCTCCGACCAGGGCAGCTCGACCAGCCACTCCAGGTAGGTGCGGATCACCCCGTGCTCGGCGGCAGCCGAGGGCAGCTTCTCCAGGCGCGAGAGCTCGCGCTCGGCAGCTTTACGAGCGTGCTCAGGGAGCTCTGCCGCCTCGATCTGCTCGCGCAGCTCGTTGATTTCGGCCTGCTCCTCGTCGCCCTCGCCGAGCTCGTCCTGGATCGCTTTCAGCTGCTGGCGCAGAAGGAACTCGCGCTGGCCTTTGTCGACTTCGGACTGCACCTGCGACTGGATCTGGGTCCCGAGCTGGACGACCTCGAGCTCACGGTTGAGGATCTGGACGAGGTGGCGAAGGCGGTCGGCGACCTCTTCCTCCTCGAGCAGCTCCTGCTTCTCCTCGGTGGTGATCCGCAGGGCGCCGGCGATCAGGTAGCAGAGGGCCGAGGGATCGTCGATGTTGGCGACCGCCAGCTGCAGCTCTTCCGGCAGGTACGGGATCTGCTCGATGATCTCCGAGAAGGTGCGCTGGACATTGCGGGTCAGGGCCTCGAGTTCGGGGCTCTCCTCGACCTCCTTGTCCGGCAGCTCGGCGATCCGGGCGACGAGGTATGGCTCCTCGGCGACGTAGGGGCCGAGCTTCACCCGCTGGGTCCCTTGGACGAGGATCCGCAGGGTCCCGTCGGGGACCTTCATCATCCGCGCGACGACTCCGACGACGCCGACGTCGTAGAGGTCGTCGGGGCCGGGCTGCTCGTTCTCGGGATCGCGGGAGGCGACCATGACCAGCATCCGGTTTGCGCCGAGTACGTCGTCGACGAGCTTTATCGAGCGCTCCTGGCCCACCGCCAGCGGCGTCACGGTGTCGGGGAAGGTGACGGTCTCGCGCAGGGGCAGGACCGGGAGGGCGTCGGGGAGCGGCTGGTTGGCGCGGATCGCGTCCTCGGCGTCGAGCGGCGAGTCGACGACTTCGAGGACCGGGCCCCCCTCCATCACTGGCGTCCTATCGGCACCCGCCGGGACTCGCCGGGGTCGCGCAAGGGCAGCTCGATCCGCAGCACGCCGTCCTCGTAGGTGGCCTTGGCGCCGTCGGGGTCGACGTCGACCTGGAACTCGACGATGCGGCGGAACGGCCCGGAGGGGATCTCGACCTGCTGGTAGACGCGGCCTTCGGTCTCCTGGACGGGACGTTCGCCGACGATCGCCAGGTGCCGGCCGCTGACCTCGATCCCGATCTCGTCGAGGTCGACGCCGGAGAGGTCGACCTTGACGATCGCCCGCTGCGGCTCGCCGCAGTAGTAGACGTCGACGTTGGGCGAGAAGCCGGAGCTGCGCCGGCTGACGTAGGTGGTCCGGCTCCAGCTGTCCCCACCCAGCATCTGGTCGACTTCACGCCTCATGCGGGAGAAATTCACGAACAGGTCTCGTTGCGGCATGCCTACAACATAGCGACCCGAAAAGGTGAGCGAACCAGACTTAGATCTGGAAGCGCGGCGCCTAGGCGGCTTGGGACTGGGTGCCGGCCCAGCGGGGCGGGCGCATCAGGAGCACCGGCTGGCGGGGCGGGACCAGGCCCTCGGGGCGGTCCGGCCGGAAGGTGGTGCAGGGCTCGTCGAGCTCGAGGGCGCAGAGGAGGTTCTTGCGGAAGTAGCAGTCCTCGCAGGTCGGCGGCTTTGGCTTGCGTGGCATCGCGGCGCGGATAGTGGCACGGAAGTGAAGATTCCGTGACCACCTTTCCCGCAAAGCGCAACGTCTTTGCCACAGCTCCGTGACACCTTCCCCGCGTCTTGCGGGAGTCTGGTTGCGGCGTCGCTACCATTGGCTCGGATGGAGGCCCACCGGGAAAAGTCTGAGAAGCTCGCCGCCTCGCCGCAGCTGTTCGAGAGCGAATTCCTCAACTTCTTCTCGCGCGTGCACCCGGCGGTGCCGGCGATCGTCTTCGTCCCCGTGATCGTCGCGATGGAGTGGCTCGGCGCCTCCGGCGGCAAGGCGGCCTGGCAGCTGATCCTGCTCAGCCTCGGCGGGATCGGGATCTGGACGCTGACCGAGTACTGGCTGCACCGGCTCGTCTTCCACTGGGAGCCCGACAACGCCTTCGGCCGGCGCATGCACTTCATCATCCACGGCATCCACCACGACCATCCCAACGACAAGTTGCGGCTGGTCATGCCGCCGGCGGTCTCGATCCCCCTCGCGGCGCTGTTCTTCGTCGCCTTCACCTTGATCTTCGGGACCCCGACCGCCTACCCCCTCTTCGGCGGTTTCATCCTCGGCTACCTGGCCTACGACTACACGCACTACTACGTGCACCATTTCGTCCCCAAGTCGGCGCTCGGCAAACGGCTGCGCGAGCAGCACATGCGCCATCACTTCCAGGACCACCGCTTCGGCTTCGGCGTCTCCTCGCCGCTCTGGGACGCCGTGTTCAAGACGCTGCCGCGCCTGCGGCGCCGCTGAGAGCCCGCGCCCGCAGGGCGAGCTCGAGCTCGCAACGAACGTCGGGGTCCTCGTCAGCGGGACCCTCGCCGGCGCCGCGACCGGACTGCTGTGGGGAGGACTGGTACGTGTTTTCTTCGTCCACCACGTGACCTGGAGTGTCAACTTCGTGTGTCACTTCTTCGGCACTCGTGGTTTCGACACCGACGACAAATCCACCAATGTGTTCTGGCTGGCAGTGCCCTCGTTGGGGGAGTCGTGGCATCACAATCACCATGCCTTTCCGCGCTCCGCGACCCACGGCCTGCGCCGAGGTGAGATCGACCCCTCCGCCGCGATCATCGTCGCACTGGAGAAGGTCGGGCTGGCTCGCAACGTGATACGAATCACCCCTGAGCGTCAGGCTCAAAGAGCGATCTGACGTACACCCGTCCTTCCCTCCCTCGAAGTCACAGTGACTGTGTGACACACTCAGTCCTCACAGGGCTGGGTGGTATGCGGGAGATGTGAGACACCGAACAGGGATAGAAAGGACCGTAGATATGCCCAGCACAAGCAACGCGCTCGATGAGGCGCGCGACCTCGTACAGAAACGCCTTGCCGAGCTCGACGAGGAGCGCCGGCGCCTGGAGCGCGCCCTGGCCGAGCTCGGTGGAAAAGCCACCCGCCGCCCCGGCCGCCCGAAAGGGTCGGGTTCCAAAAAAGCGCCGAAAGGCGGTCGCCGCCGTCGCCGTCGCGGTGGCACCCGCGCCGATCAGGCGGTGAAACTGATCGAACAAAACCCTGACATCACCGCTTCGGAGATCGCGAAGTCGATGAAGATCAAGCCCAACTACATGTACAGGGTTCTGAGCGACCTCGAGAAGGAGAAGCGGGTCAAGAAGAGCGGTCGCAAGTACCGCGCCGCCTGACCCTCAGCTGAGGAGGCCGAGCTCGGCGACCGAGTCGCGCTCGGACCTCAGCTCCTCGGCGCTGGCGTCGATCCGCCCCCGCGAGAAGTCGGGGATCTCGAGTCCCTCGACCACCGACCACTCCCCTCCCGTGCAGCTGCACGGGAGGCCGGCGACGATCCCCTCGTCGACACCGTAGGAACCGTCGGTCGGCACCCCCATCGAGACCCAGTCGCCGTCCGGGGTGCCCAGCACCCAATCGTGGACGTGGTCGATCGCCGCGTTGGCGGCGGAGGCGGCGCTCGAGGCCCCGCGGGCATCGATGATCGCGGCGCCGCGTTTCGCGACCCGCGGGATGAACTCGTCGGCGATCCAGGCCTCGTCGTCGACCGCGTCCCAGGCGCTCCCGCCGTTGACCTTGGCGTTGACCAGGTCCGGGTACTGGGTGGTCGAGTGGTTGCCCCAGACGGTCATGTTGGCGACGTCGGAGACCTGCTTGCCGAGCTTGTTGGCGAGCTGGGCGATGGCGCGGTTGTGGTCGAGGCGCATCATCGCCGTGAAGCGCTCGCGCGGGACGCCGTCGGCGTTCGACATCGCGATCAGGCAGTTGGTGTTGGCCGGGTTGCCGACGACCAGGATCCGGACGTCGTCGGCGGCGCCGGCGGCGATCGCTTCGCCCTGGGGCTTGAAGATGCCGCCGTTGGCCTCGAGCAGGTCGGCGCGCTCCATGCCGGGCCCGCGCGGCCGGGCGCCGACCAGGAGGCCGACGTTGCAGCCGTCGAAGGCGGCCTTGGGGTCGTCGAAGATGTCGATCTTCCGGAGCAGCGGGAAGGCGCAGTCGTCGAGCTCCATCGCGGTGCCCTCGGCCGCCTTGACGGCGTCGGGGATCTCGAGCAGGGCGAGCTCTACCGGCGTCTCGGGGCCGAGCATCTGGCCGCTGGCGATCCGGAACAGAAGCGCGTAGCCGATCTGGCCGGCGGCGCCGGTGACTGTGACTTTCACGGGTGTGCTCACTGGTTCGTCTTCTCCTGAAGTTGGTTGCGTTGCCTAGGCCATTGCCCGTTTGAGGTTCTCGTCAATCGATGCGAGGAACTCCTCGGTGCTCTGGTACTGCTGGCCGCCGCCCACGAGCAGGGCCAGGTCTTTTGTCATCTTGCCGCTCTCGACCGTCTCGATGCAGACCCGCTCGAGCTCCTCGGCGAAGCGCGAGACCTCGGGCGTGTCGTCGAGCCGGCCGCGGGCGGCGAGCCCGCGCGTCCAGGCGAATATCGACGCGATCGGGTTGGTGGAGGTCGGTTTTCCCTCCTGGTGCTGGCGGTAGTGCCGGGTGACCGTCCCGTGCGCCGCCTCGGCCTCGACCGTCTTGCCGTCGGGGCTCATCAGCACGCTCGTCATCAGCCCCAGCGAGCCGAAGCCCTGGGCGACGGTGTCGGACTGGACGTCACCGTCGTAGTTCTTGCAGGCCCACACATACCCCCCCTCCCACTTCATCGCGGCGGCGACCATGTCGTCGATCAGCCGGTGTTCGTAGGAGATGCCCTTGGCCTCGAAGTCGGTCTTGAACTCGTTCTCGTACACCTCGGCGAAGAGGTCCTTGAACCGACCGTCGTACTTCTTGAGGATCGTGTTCTTGGTCGAGAGGTAGACGGGATAGCCGCGATCGAGGCCGTAGCGCATCGAGGCGCGGGCGAAGTCGCGGATCGAGTCGTCGAGGTTGTACATCGCCATCGCGATGCCGCCGCCGGGGAAGTCGTAGACGTCGAGCTCGACCGGCTTGGCGCCGTTCTTCGGGGTGTAGGTGAGGGTCAACGTCCCCTCTTCGGGCACCACCATGTCGGTCGCCCTGTACTGGTCGCCGAAGGCATGGCGGCCGATCACGATCGGCTTGGTCCAGCCGGGCACCAGCCGCGGGATGTTCGAGATCACGATCGGCTCGCGGAAGATGACGCCGCCGAGGATGTTGCGGATCGTCCCGTTCGGCGAGCGGTACATGTCCTTGAGGCCGAACTCCTCGACCCGCGCCTCGTCGGGGGTGATGGTCGCGCACTTGACGCCGACCCCGTGCTCCTTGATCGCGTTTGCGGCGTCGACCGTGATCTGGTCCTCGGTCGCGTCGCGGCTCTCGATCCCGAGGTCGAAGTAGATGAGATCGACGTCGAGGTAGGGAAGGATCAGCTGGTCTTTGATGAAGGCCCAGATGATCCGGGTCATCTCGTCGCCGTCGAGCTCGACGATCGGGTTCTTGACTTTGATCTTGTCCGCCACGCGGCGGCGATGCTATCGATGCGACAATCTCGACGATGGCCACGGTCGAGCGCCACACGGGAACCACTCACGGGGTCTTCAACCAGCCCTCCCCACTGGCCGACTACAACGTCTACGAGTCCGACGCCGTGCTGCGCGAGGCGGTCAGGCGCGAGGGGGCCGAGTGGGACGAGGAGCGGATCACGGCCGTCGGCGAGCTGGCGGGCAGCGCCCGGGCGATCGAGCTGGGCGCCCTGGCCAACGAGAACCCGCCGAGGCTGAAGACGCACGATCGCTTCGGCAACCGGGTCGACGAGGCGGACTTCCACCCCTCGTGGCACGAGCTGCTCGGGATGGCGGTGGAGCACGAGCTGCATGCCTCGCCGTGGAAAGACCCGCGGCCCGGCGCCCACGCCGCCCGCGGCGCGGCCTTCATGTGCATGTCCCAGGCCGAGGCCGGGATCGGCTGCCCGATCTCGATGACCTACTCGGTGATCCCCGCCCTGCGCACGCAGCCCGAGCTCGCGGCCGAGTGGGAGCCGCGCTTCCTCTCCTCGAGCTACGACCCGGCCAACCGGCCGGCACCCGAGAAGCCCGGGGCGCTGGCGGGGATGGGGATGACCGAGAAGCAGGGCGGCACCGACGTTCGCGCCAACACGACGGTTGCCCGGGCGACCAACGGCGGCGGCCCCGGCGCCGAGTACGAGCTGACCGGCCACAAGTGGTTCATGTCGGCGCCGATGTGCGACGCCTTCCTCGTGCTGGCCCAGGCCGAAGGCGGCATCTCGTGCTTCCTGTTCCCGCGCTGGACCCCGGACGGCGAGCGCAACCGCTTCCGGCTCCAGCGCCTCAAGGACAAGCTCGGCAACCGATCCAACGCCTCCAGCGAGATCGAGTTCGACGCCGCCGGCGCCTGGCTGGTCGGCGAGGAGGGCGCCGGCGTGCGGACGATCATCGAGATGGTCAACCACACCCGGCTCGACTGCACGACCGGCAGCTCCACCGGGATGCGCGCCGGCGTCGTCCAGGCAATCCACCACGCCTCACACCGCTCCACCTTCGGCAAGACACTCGTGGACCAGCCCCTGATGCAGAACGTGCTGGCCGACCTCGC
>DATDCK010000050.1:0-18482 GCA_036524375.1 Solirubrobacterales bacterium
AGCAG
This sequence comes from Solirubrobacterales bacterium, assembly GCA_036524375.1. Taxonomy (GTDB): domain Bacteria; phylum Actinomycetota; class Thermoleophilia; order Solirubrobacterales; family 70-9; genus VRUE01. The sequence goes on from DATDCK010000050.1 coordinate 6, forward strand.
CGCGATCAGCGCGAAGGCGACCGCCTGGACGAGGTCGGCGCCGATCATCATCCGCCGCAGATCGACCCGGTCGGCGATCCCCCCGACCACGGGCCCGAGCAGCTGCGGGGCGCTCTCGGCGACCAGCAGGGCGGCGACCGCGGTGCCGGTGCCGTGGGTCTGCTGGACGTAGAGGGTCAGCGCCACGATCGCGGCGCCGGAGCCGGTGTAGGAGAGGGCCAGGGCGGCGCAGAGGGCGCGGAACTGGGGGCGGCTACGCAGCAGCGCCGGCGCGCCGCCCAGCATCAGATGATGACTTGGACCGTGCCGCCGTCGACCGACCAGGCGGCGCCGCTGACGTAGGAGGCGCGCTCGGAGCATAAGAAGACGATCGCGGCGGCGATCTCGCCGACTTTGGCAAGGCGGCCGATCGGGCGCTTCGACCCGGCTGTCTCCAGCGCCTCCTCGCGGCTGCCGGCGCCGGAGAGCCGCTGGGACTGGTCGAGCAGGCCGCCGGGCTCCATCCACATCTCCGATTCGACCGGCCCCGGGCAGATCGCGTTGACGAGGACGCCCTCGCCGGCGTGGCGGTCGGCGAACAGGCGCGAGAGCGAGAGCTCGGCGGCCTTCGCCACCGAGTACTCGGGCATCGAGCCCGATGGGCGCTTGGCGGCGGTCGAGCAGACGTTGACGACCCGGCCCCAGCCGCGCTCGGCCATCCCCGGGATCGCCGCCTTCATGAGCTTCATCGGGGCGATCACGTTGAGCTCGTAGGCGGCGCGCCAATCCTCGTCGGGGACGTCGTCGAGGTCGCGCCAACTGGCGACGCCGGCGTTGTTGACGAGCACGTCGAGCGAGCCGAACTCCGCCTCCGCGGCGGCGAGCATCCGCTCGGCGGCGTCGGGGGCTGTGACATCGAGCGCCAGCTGCGCCGCCCGACCGCCGGCCGCGGCGGCCTCGTCCGTCGCCGCCTGCAGCCGCTCCTCGTCGCGGCCGACCAGGAGCACGTCGGCACCCTCGGCGCCGAGCAGTCGCGCCGTCTCGCGGCCGATCCCGCGGCTGGCACCGGTGACGACGCAGCTCCGCCCTGCCAGCCCGAGGTCCATCAGGCGGGGTCGGCGAGCCGGTCGCTGATCTCGATCGACGCATCGCCCGAAAGCACCTTGTGGATGGGGCACTTGGCGGCGACTTTGAACAGGCGCTCACGCTGGTCCTCGTCGAGCCCGCCCGGGAGGGTGACGGTCAGCTCGTAGGCCTTGGCGATGTGGCCGCCCTCGTCGTAGGTGGCGTCGACCTCGACCTCGACGGCGCCGATATCCCACCCTTTGCGCTCGGCGTAGATCTCCATCGTCACCGCGGTGCAGGCGGCGAGGCTGGCGGCCAGCAGGCGGCCGGGGGAGGGACCGGTGTCGGTGCCGCCGATCGCCGTCGGCTCGTCGACGACGAGGGTGTGGCCGCCCTCGATGTCGATCTCGTGGGCAAATCCCTCGAGGCGGCGGGCGGCGATCCTGACCGACACGCTAGGCCCGGTCCCGGCCCTCGAACAGGGCGGGGTCGTCGACGTCGGCGAAACGGGCCATCGCGTAGGCGTAGTCGGAGGCGCGGTTGAGGAGGTGGATGAGGGTCTCGCTCGCCAGCTCGCCTTCCTCGGCGAGCAGGGAGACGCGGCGCTCGGCCCGGCGGATCACGGTGCGGGCGACGTCGAGCTGGGCCGAGAGCTGGTTGCCGCCGGGGATCACGAACTTTGGCGGCAGCTCGACCTGGCCCATGTAGTGGTCGATCCGCGCCTCGATCTCGAGGACCATCGCCTCGGTGACGCGGCTGACGCCGTCTTCGAGCCGCTCGGCGGCCTCGGGTGCCGTCGCCAGCTCGGCGCCGGCGATGAAGAGGTCGTCCTGGAGGCGGAGGATGTCGGCTGCGAGCCCCTCGCCGTCGCTGCCGCAGAGGGCGCGGGCGACGCCGAGCGCCGAGCAGGCCTCGTCGAGCGAGCCGTAGGCGTCGGTGCGGCCGTGGTGCTTGGGGACGCGGCCTCCGTACCAGAGCGAGGTGGTCCCGTCGTCGCCCTTCTTGGTGTAGATCTTGACCACGGCCTGATCCTACGCCGCCACCGGGCGGCGGCCGCTCAGCCGACCGGGTTGAAGACGAGGCCGGTGAGGACCTTCGGGTAGAAGAAGGTCGACTTCGGCGGCATGTTCTCGTCCGATTCGCAGATCGCCCGCACCTGGTCGACCGGGATCGGGCGGAGGATGAAGGCGACGTCGAAGGTGCCGTCGTCGAGTAGGGCCCGGGTGTCCTCCATGTTCTTGGTGTAGCCGATGCCGCGCTTGGCGAGGATGTCGTCCTCGCTCATCCCGGCGATGCCCTTGAGGACGAGGGCCTCGAGGATCGCCGCGTCGAGACGGCGGTAGGCCTCGGGCTTGCCGGCGAGCCGCTCGTCGAGCGCAGCGATCGCCGCGTCCTTGAGGCGCAGCCGGAAGGCCTTCTTGTGGAATGAGTCGTAGAGCCCGAAGACGCCGACACCCTCGACTCCGCGCGGGTCGAGCTCGTCCTCGGCGACCTCTTCGGCGTCGAAGATCTCGCGCAGGCCCTCGCCGAGCGCGCGCTGGCGCTCCTCGTCGCCGGCGAAGCCGGAGAGCAGGCGGTGGGTCGGAAAGACGGTGAGGCCCGGGTCGGCGAGCCCGGTCAGGGCCATCAGGGTGAAGTGGTGGGGCGCGTCGCGGTCCTCGCCGCCGATCTCGTCGCGGTAGGCGATCGCGGTCTCGTAGCGGTGGTGGCCGTCGGCGATCAGCAGCCGGGCGGCGGCGAGCAGCTCGCTGACCGCAGTCAGCGTCCCCGGGTCGCCGACCCGCCAGACCTTGGTCACTACTCCGCCTTCGTCGGTCGCTTCGCCCCAGGGCTCGACGCCCTCGATCTGGGTGGCGACCAGTGGCCAGGGGTCCTCGGTCGCGAGCGAGAAGATCGGCGAGAGGTTGTGCTTGGTGGCCCGGGTCAGGTCGAGCCGGTCCTTCTTCGGCCCGGGGAGGGTGCGCTCGTGGGGCAGGACCTGGCCGGCGTCGAAGTCCTCGACCCGGACCCGGCAGAGGATCCCGTGGCGGGTCTGGCTCTCGCCGTCGGGCCCGGTGTAGTCCTGGGTCATCGCCCAGATCGCCGGCTCGGCGTCGTCGAGGAGGGCTCCCTTCCCGCGCCACTCCTCGATCAGGCCGGCGGCGGTCGCGTAGGGGTCGCCGCCGGTGTCCTGGGGACCGGTTTGGCCGTACGGTTTCGGCAGGTCGATCGCTACCGCGTTGTAGGGCGAGCGCTCGAGCAGCTTCGCCCGCTGCTCGGTGTCGATCACGTCGTATGGCGGCGCCGCGACGTCGTCGAGCGAGCCGACCGCGGCGAGGTCGTAGTGGAGGGCGTTGATGGGACGGACGTCGGCCACGGCGGCGAAACCTAACGGTTGGCCCGTCTTGCCCGTCGCCGCCCTAGACTTGGCGGCCTCGGGGCGTGGCGCAGCCTGGTAGCGCGCCGCCTTTGGGTGGCGGAGGTCCCCGGTTCAAATCCGGGCGCCCCGATGCGGTTACTCAGCCAGCGTGACCTTGACCTTGGTCCCCGGCAGCAGGACCTTGCCGGGCTTGGGGCTCTGCTTGGCGACCTTGCCGGTCTTCGCGGTCGCGTCGCCACGCTTCTTGACCGAACCGAGCTTGCAGCGCGACTTACGGATGCCGTTCTTCGCCGCCCTGAGCTTCCTGCCCTTCAGCTTCGGCACCTTGCAGCCTTCGTAGGCGAAGGTCTGCGAGGAAGTGGCGGTGCCGGCGGCAGTCGTCACGGCGACCGAGACCCGGCTCAGGGTCGAGCTGTCGGGAGCGACGGCAGTGATCTGGCCTTCGGAGTCGACACTGAAGCTCTTGGCCGGAATGCCACCGAACGCGACCCCCTTGACTACGGCGAAGTTGGCACCGCCGATCGCGACCGTCGCGCCCTTGATCGGGCCGGAGGACGGCGACAACGACGAGACCGCCGGCGGCGGCAGGAGGGAGGCTTCGGCGTTGAGCCGTTCTTCGGTGCCGAAGAGGCCGGGGCTGAACTCGACGACGGCGCCGCTCGGGGAGCTCCCCGGGTTGTAGCGATAGAAGTCGGTTCCGAGCCCGGTCTGGCCGAAACGGCATTCGGCGTTTCCGTTGGCGGGGACGAAGATGCCGAGGATGTCGCCGGCTTGGACGGGAATCTCGACCGGGAAGCTGTTGCGCCCGCCCGAGGTGAGCGCGCGCGGCCCGTCCTCGGCGACGACCTGGAAGCGGAGCTCGTCCAGCGGGCGGTACACCTTGATGCCCATGCTCTGGCCGGGTCCGGGGCCCGCGTTGGTGCTCCAGGAGGTCAGCGTCCCCGAGACCGGCATCGAGTAGCCGCTGCCGTCTCCGACTGAGACCTGGACTTCTTCATAGGCCGTGGGCGAAGAGCACGCCAGCAGTTCGAAAGGTGGACGCACGGTCTGGCCGACACTCACCTGCGCGCTTGCGGCACTGGCCCAGATCGCCACCAAGGCCATCGCGACTGCTCCACACACCAATGCAGTTCGCGCTCTCGACGTCATCGACCCAATCTCCTCACCCTGGTTGCCGGGGCTCCACCATAGTTGGCACTGGGCGTTTGTCCGTCCTGTACATCGGGAATAGTCCGCTCCGTCCATTTCGATGGACGCCATGGAGGCCTCCGGAGATCACATCGAGCGGCGAGTCGAACGGGTTCAGTTCGAAACTGATCGGCACCTGATCGTCGGCAACGTGACCCTGCCGCCGGAGGGGTACCAGAGCCGCTTCTCCGATTCGCTCAACCGCCCCGACTTCCACTTCATTCCGGTGGTCGACGCTGAGATCACCCCTCTGGCCGGCGGCGAGACGGTCCGCCGCGACTTCGTGGTGCTCGGCAAGGGGCACGTGCGGATCGCCTTCCCGCTGGAAGAGATCCGCTAGCGGGATCGCCGGCGGGAGTCGCCCTCTCGGTAGGAGCCGATGTCGAGGACGAATCCGAGGATGACGATGGCCCACTCGAGGCCGTCGACCCCGCGGCCGCCGGAGACCCACATCACCGTGTAGGCCAGGGTCGTCCACGGCAGCAGGAAGAAGCCGAGCACCGGCAGGACCCAACCGTCGAAGGCGCGGTCGATCCAGTCGCTGAAGACCAGGATCACGAACAGCGCCAGCCGCGGCGATATCAATGCGAAGAGCGCAACGAGGCAGCCCATCTAGCCCACCGTGACCTTGACCTTGGCGCCTGGCGCCTTCAGCTTGCCGGGCTTCGGCTTCTGCGCGGTTACCTTGCCGGTACCTCCCGGCAGGCGCTTGACCTTGCCCACCTTGCAGCCGGCTTTCTTCAGCTTCTTCTTCGCCTTCGCCAGGGTCTTGCCGCGAAGGGCCGGGACCTTGCAGGCCTTGTAGGCGTAGAGCGTCGGCACGGTCGCGGTGCCCGCCGGAGTCCTCACGGTGACCCCGACCCTGCCCGGCTTGGGGGCTTTGGGCGCAACGACGGTGAGGGTCGATTCAGAGCTCGACGCGATGCTCGTAGCGGGGATCCCGCCGAAGCCAACGGCCGAGACCTCGATCAGGTTCGTCCCTTCGATCGTCAATTTCCCGCCTCCCTTGAACGAGCCAGAGGCCGGTTTCACCGCGGTCGCGGTCGGCGGCGGCAAGACGTCGGCGTTGAACCCGATTTCTCGCCCGGGTTTCACTTCCTCGGGAGCGAGTGTGCTTCCGTCCGGGACGAACCCTTCCCATGCCCCGAAAGAGGCCGACGACGGCGCGAAGGTTCCGATTTTCGTGTCTTCTGGCAAGTCGACCCCGATCACGTCTCCTGCCTGGATCGGGAGGCTGACGGGGAAAGTGAGGGTTGCCGGGCTCCCCGGCGGCACGACGGTGTCGGGACCCGTTCCGGCGCCGGTGTATGCGCCGCCCGCGGTCGGACGAAGCACCCGAACCCGCATCGGCCCACCTTCTGCTCCCCCGACCCGCCAGCGGATCACGACGCCGCTCACCGGTGAGGCCACCAGGCCCCCGCCGGGAAGTGCGGCGTTGATCACCGTCCCCGACCTGGCGGCTGCGGTCGGCGCGAAGGGCTGGGTCAGCGGGCTGCCGACGGTGACCACCGCGGCCTGCGAGGTCCCGACCGCCGGAATCAGAATCGCGAGACAGGCGATGACCGAAAGCAGAACCTTGCGCATGTGAAGACCCTATCCGCCCTCCTCGTCAGGCGGGACTGGACGGCCTCGGTACGCTCGATGTAGCCAGAAAACGACTGGGGATGCCAGATGAACAACGGACTGGGAAGACTGATGACGATGCTGAGCCCCGAGAAGACGCGGATGCCGACCCCCGAGGAGGCCCTGCCCGGCCGCAGCGAGCCCGCCTTCGAGATCCCCGAGCGCCACGCGGTCCTCGACACGCCGATCCAGCCGCCCTTTCCGGAGGGGATCGAGGTCGCCTACTTCGCACTCGGATGTTTCTGGGGTGCAGAGCGGCTGTTCTGGACCATCGACGGCGTCTACACGACCGCCGCCGGCTACATGAACGGGACCACGCCCAACCCCACCTACGACGAGGTCTGCAGCGGCGGCACCGGGCACGCCGAGGCGGTCCTGGTCGCCTTCGACCCGGCGAAGGTCTCCTACGCCGACCTGCTCAAGGTCTTCTTCGAGGAGCACGACCCGACCCAGGGGATGCGCCAGGGCAACGATGTCGGCACCCAGTACCGCTCCGGCATCTACTACGCGAACGACGCCCAAAAGGCGACCGCCGAGATGGCCTTGGCCGCTTACGAGGAGGACCTGAAGGCAGCCGGTCACGAACCTGTGACGACCGAGGTCGAGCCCGCGGCGCCCTTCTACTACGCCGAGGAGTACCACCAGCAGTACCTGCACAAGGTCCCGAACGGCTACTGCGGCCTCGCCGGGACCGGCGTCACCTGTCGTATCCCGACGCCCTCCTAGCTCGACCCGCTCCGCGCGGGGTCAAATAGGATCCCGCGCCGGTGACCCCCTCCTTCGGCTCCTATCTGGGCGGCTGCATCGCCGTGATCGGTATCGCCGCCGCCCTCGGACTCGGCGGCTACTGGCTGCGGCGCTGGATCGTGCCCGAATTCTCCGGCGCCCTGGCCCGCCTCGCCGACGTCACCCTCGGTGTCGGCCTGCTGGTCTTCACGCTGCAGATCCTCGGCGCCCTCAGCCTCCTGCGGCTCGGCTGGGTGATCCTCTTCTGCATCGCCGCCGGCCTCTTCGCCGCCTGGCTGGGCTGGCGGAACGCGCCCAAGGACAACCGCGAAGTCAGCGCCCCCAAGGTGCAGACCATCGCCCTGCTGCTGGCGCTCGGGGTCGCCTCGTTCACGGTTGCCGAGTGGTCCTTCCCGGCGCAGCTCAGCCTCGACCAGGGGATGTACGGCGGCGACACCACCTGGTACCACATGCCGTTCTCGGCACGGATAGCCCAGGAAGGCTCGACCGCCCACCTCCACTTCACCGACCCGCTGCGGCTCGCCGCCTGGTTCTACCCGCAGAGCTCGGAGCTCGTTCACGCGGCAGGGATCGTCGTCTTCAAGACCGACTGGCTCTCGCCGCTGATCAACCTCTCCTGGCTGGCGATCGCCCTGCTCGCCGCCTGGTGCGTCGGCCGTCCCTACAAGGTCGGCCCGGCGACGCTGGTCGCCGGCGCGATCGTCCTCGACGCGGGGGTGATGATCGAGACCCAGCCGGGGGAGGGGCGCAACGACATCATGGGGCTCGCGTTCCTGCTCGCCTTCGCGGCGTTCCTGATCAACGGCCACCAACGCAGGGCGCCGGACGCCGGCGCGGTCGCCGACGCCCCCGAGCGCGATGCGCCCCTGCTCGATCGCGGGCCGCTGGTGATCGCGGGGATCGCGGCCGGGCTCGCGGCCTCGGTCAAGCTCACGTTCCTGATCCCGGTCGCCGCGATCACGATCGGGGTCGTCGTCTTCAGCGGCCGCGGCAGGCGGCTCACGACCGCCTGGGTGCTCGGCCTCTCGACCCTGGTGATGGGCGGCTACTGGTACCTGCGGGCGTTCGTCAAGACCGGCGGCAACCCGATCCCACAGGTCAAGTTCGGGCCGCTCAACCTGCCGACGCCCGACCAGATGCCGCTCGACCCGCGGCCGCGCTTCGCCGTCGCCCACTACCTGACCGAGCCGACGATCTACCGCAAGTGGTTCTTCCCACAGCTCGACAACGCCTTCGGCCCGCTCTGGCCGCTGATCCTGATCGTGGCGCTGGCGACCGCGGTCTTCCTGGTCGTCCGCTCCCGTAACCGGATTGTGCAGGTGCTGGCCGCGGCGGCGCTCGCGACCGCTGTCGTCTACCTCTTCACGCCGCTCACCGCCGCCGGCGAGGAGGGATCGCCAACCGGGTTCTTCACCAACACGCGCTACTTGGTCCCGGGGCTGCTGCTGGCGATGGCGCTGTTGCCGATCGCCCGGCCCCTGCGGGCCCCGGACGGCCGGGCGAGGCTGACCTTGTACTTCCTGATCGCGATCTACGCGATCACGGTGCTGACGACGCCGCGCTGGTATCCGGGCTTCATCGTCGGGACGGTCTTCCTCACCCTGGCCCTGGTCTGGGCGCCTGCCGGCCTCGGCCTGCTGAGGGCGAGGCGCAGGATCGGCCGGGCCCAGGTCGCGATCGGCCTCGGCGCGGTGCTGCTTTTGGCCGTGGTCCTCGGTCGTGCCCAGGAGGTGCAGTACTACAAGCACCACTACGAGAACGTCGATCACTTCCTCCAGGACGGTGGGCCGAAGGAGGCCTACAAATTCGCCCGCCGCCAGAGCGACAAGCGGATCGCGATTGCCGGGGGCGGCACGATCTTCTTCGGCCAGTACGGGTTCTACGGCAAGAACGTCGACAACTTCGTCCAGTACGTCGGCGCCAAGGGGCACGACGGCACCTACCGGCTGCCGCCCAGTTGCGAGGCGTTCCGGCGCGAGATCAACGAAGGCGACTACGACTACCTGATCCTCAGCCAGTACACGGCCGACGTCGGGCCCTACAACGGCGGGGTCCCGAACCCCTACCAACGCCCGGTCTACGCCTGGGTCAAGAACGACCCGGCGGTCACCCAGCTGATCGCGGAGAAGGACATCGAACCGCAGTCCGATTACGTCTTCCGCATCGACGGCAAGCTCGACGCCGCCGCCTGCAGGCCGGCATAGCGACGGTGCTCAGGCCGCCGCGGTCAGGGCGTGCTCGCGGATCAGATCCGCCGAGCGCTCCGGCTGCTCCCACCAGAAGATGTGGCCGACGTCCTCCAACAGCTCGATCCGGGTCGGGATCCCCGCCGCTACCTGCAGGCCGTTCTCAACCTTGATCAAGCGGTCGACGGTGCCATGGACGACCAGGGTCGGCGCCGAGATCCCGCTCAGGCGCTCGCTGGCGTCGTGCTCGGCGCAGGCCCGCATCTGCTGCATGACGACCGCGCGGGGGACCCGCGACTCGTCGCCCATCGCCTTGAAGGCGGCGAAACGGGAGTCGTCAGAGCGGAACCCGGGGGAGAGGTTGATCTCCCACATCGCCCGGTAGACAGGCTCGCGTTCCCCGGTCGCGTAGGCGGCACCGAGCATCTGCAGGTCGGCCGGGTCCATCAGCTGCGCCTCGGGCCCGCCGCAGAAGGTGGCGCCGAGGGTCAGCGTACGGACCCGCTCGGGGTGGGCGAGCGCCAGCTCCTGGGCGATCGCACCTCCCATCGAGACTCCGAAGGCGTGGGCGCGCTCGATCCCGAGCTCGTCGAGGAGGTCGATCGTGTCGCCGGCCATGTCGGCGACCGAGAACGGCATCCCTGCCTCGGGGGAGTCGCCCATGCCGCGGTTGTCGAAGAAGACGCAGTCGAAGCTTCGCGCCAACTCCGCCCGGAACGTCTCGCCCCAGGCGCGGCGGGTGCCGCTCATCCCCATGATCGCGATCAAGGGCTCGCCCTCGCCGACCCGTTCGTGACTCAGCATCCCGCTTTCTCCTTCAGTTCGGCGATCTGTTTCGCCCGGTTCGCGTCGATCCGCCCCTCGAGCCTTTCCTCGCCGATCTCGGCCGAGCAGATCTTCTCCTTGAACTCGAGCACGTTGCGTTCCACTTCGCATGTCCTGACTTCGGTGATCTCGTCGAGCGCCGCCTGCTTTTGACTCAGCTCACCGGATTCGAGCTGCCGGTTTCGCTCCTCGGTCGCCTCGGGCTCGGGCTTGCACCTGCCTTCGGCCACCGGCACCCCGGTGGTCGGTTCGTCCTGTGAGTCGCCGTCGCCGCCGCCGCAGCCGATCGCGATCAGGGCGGCGGCTAGCAGCGCCATCGGGGTCGGGAATCGCCACATCCCGACTGAGAATATGGCTACGCCACCTCGGGAGCCTCGGAAAGACCGATCTCCGCGGCGGCGTCCTGAGCTCGTCCGCGCTTCTCGTTGCGCCTCCGGGCGAAGACGAACTTCCGTGCCTCGTCGAGGCTGACGGGCCCCATCGGTGCTCCGCACTCGGGGCATTCGGATGCTCCCTCGAGACTGTCCGAGCGCGACACGAACCCACACCGTGCGCAGGCGAGAATCTCGTTCATCGCTGCCTCCAACTCTGATTCCGGAGTGCCCACCACGGCCCTGCGGTCCAGAATCGGCGCCGAATTCTAGCCGCTTCCCGTTTACGCTTCGCGGCGGAGCGAAACGCTGCCGTCATCCATCCGCCCCCGTAGCTCAGTGGACAGAGCACCGGCCTTCTAAGCCGATGGTCGCTGGTTCGAATCCAGCCGGGGGCGCTCGTCCGGCGATCGGCCAATAGGGTTCCCGCCATCAAGCCCATGCGCTACATCGCACTGGCCGAGGCGACCAGTTTCATCGCCCTGCTGATCGCCTCCGTGGTCAAACGGTCCGGCGGCAGCGAGGTCGGTGTTCAGATCCTCGGCCCGATCCACGGCGCCCTGTTCCTCGCCTACGTGGTTGTCGCCCTCAACATCCGCCGTGACATGGGATGGAGCGGCAAGACGACCTTTTGGGTCTTGGTCGGCGCGGTGGTCCCGTTCGGCGGCTACGTCGTCGACTGGCGGCTGCTGCGCGAGAACCGCCAACCGGCCGCCTAGGCGGCCGGGCCGGCAGCGTCTCGTCCGCTCAGCGGCGCCTGGTCAGTCCCTGCAGCAGGATCTCGACCGGGGAGTTGGCCTTGCCGTTGGAAACGGCGTCCTGGGCGCGGCGCAGCTCGCTGGCCAGGTCGCCGACGTGCTCGCCGAAGCCCCCGACCTCCTTCGCCGCCTTGCTCAGGTCTTTGGTCCGGAACTGGACCCGTTTCGGCTTCGGCATAGGCACGCCGAGCACCTTGCGCCCTGAGCGTTTCGCGCCGAGCGCCGCGCCGCCGACGACTCCGGCAAGCGCCGCGCCGCCGGCGACCAGCGGCAATGCCGCTTTGCCGACGACACTGGACACGCCGTGCCCCGAGCTGCCGTTGGAGCTGCTTCGCGGTTTGGAGCCGTTGCTCGCGGGTTTCCGTTTCGCCGCAGCTTTTTTCACGGATTTCCGAGTGGCTGCAGCTTTTTTCGCTGCTTTTTTCGCCGGTTTCCGTTTCGGTTTCGCTTTCGAAGCTTTTTTGGTTTTCGTCTCGGCCATGTGGTCTTCGCTCCTCGCCTGGGTGTGGTCACCTTGTCGGCGACTCAAGATTCCTTGTTCATCTTGGGTGCCCGCAATTTGCGGACTCAAACCCAATCGGGCCGCCATCTATCCTGAGTGAATGGAGCTACCCGAGGTCGTCGGCGACGAGCAATGGCAGCGCGCTCACGAGGAGCTGCTCGCCAAGGAGAAAGAGGCGATGCGCGCCGGCGACGCGCTCGCGGCGGAGCGCCGGCGCCTGCCGATGCGCGAGGTCGCAACCGAGTTTCGCTTCGAGGCGCCGCAAGGGGAGATCGGGTTCCTCGACCTCTTCGAAGGCCGGCCGCAGCTGGTGCTCTACCACTTCTGGTTCCCGGCGGGCGGCGATCCCTGCACCGGCTGCTCGATGTTCACCGACCAGGTCGCGCCGCTGCAGCACCTGCACGCGCGCGACACCTCGATGGCGCTGGTCTCGCGCGCCTCGCAGGAGGAGATCGGTGCCTACAGGGAGCGGATGGGCTGGGAGATCCCCTGGTACACAGACACCCAGGAGTTCCAGGAGGCCTACGACACGACCGAGTACTTCGCCTTCGACGTCTTCCTGCGCGACGGCGACCGCGCCTTCCAGACCTACCGCACCCGCAGCCGCGGGGTCGAGGCGATCGGCCCGGTTTGGAGCTTCCTCGACCGCACCCCCATGGGCCGCCAGGAGGAGTGGGAGCACACCCCTGCGGGACGTCCCCAGGGGCCGAAGTACCAGTGGTGGCGCAAGCACGACGAGTACTAGGGGTCCGCGGCGATGGTCCGGCGGCGGTACCCGCGGCTGATTCCAGAGCGGTTTCTCGCGATTTGAAAACCGATTGGGTTTTCCGCAGCGGTGGCCGGGGTATCCAGTGGGCCATGAGCCTCGCACTGCTACTCATAGTGATCGGAATCGTCCTCGCGATCCTCGTGCATTACGCACTCGGGATCGTCTGCATCCTGATCGGGCTTGCACTCCTGATCATCCCGCGCCTTTCCGGCCGCGGGGCCAGAGTCTGAGGACGGCAAACCCCTGAAGTTCGACCCGCCTACGGCCGACTAGCCTTGGGCGGGTTGAACACGACCGTAGACGACCCGATCGCGGAGCTCTAGGCCGTGGCCGCCTGGAAGCTGCCGCTGCTGGTCGCCGCGATCGTAGTCCCGATCGTCGCCGGCTTCTACGTCGGCGGCGCCTCGGTCGGCACCGCGCTCGGGGCGCTGGCGGTTGCGGCGATCCTCGTCATCGCTGCCCGAGCGCGCCCCCGCGATCGGATCGAGCCGGCGACCGCGACCGACTCCCGGCGCCACGTCCTGTTGGTCGTCACCCTGCCGGTCGAAGAGCCGGCCGCGGTCGCCTCGATCGTCGAGTCCGGCCGCCTCTCCGGAGGCCGCGCCGATGTTCTGGTCCTGGCGCCGGCGCGGATCGGGTTCCTCGACCGCTGGGCCTCCGACGTGGAGGGTGCCAGGCGCGCGGCCCAGGAGAACCTGGTCGCCACCGTCGCCGCCCTCGCCAAGGCCGGGGTCGAGGCCGAGGCCCGGGTCGGCGACGAGGACGTCCTCCAAGCGGTCGAGGACCAGCTCCAGACCTACCCCGCCACCGATGTCGTCCTGGTCACCGGCGAGGGCGAGACGGAGCGCCAGGAGGCGGCGATCGAGGAGCTCTCGAGCCGGCTGGCGCCGCCCCTGCGCCGGGTCGAGCTGAGCGGCTGAGCCTCAGCAGACGTGGGGCGCGGCGGCGCTGCGGACCGCCTCGAAGGCGTTGCCGGGGATCCGCTTCAGCTGGTTCAGGTTCTCGTCGTCCCAGGTGCGGTCGCTGGTGCCGCTGAAGAACCAGTTGGAGCCGTTGTCGGCGACGATCATCCCGTAGCGCTTTAGCGCCGTCGCGATCACCTTGGCGCCGCCACTGAAGCCGCCGAGCCCGTAGCCGGCTTTGAGCCGTAGCCGCGTTCCCATCGCCGGCGCGTTCGGGTTCGAGGTGTCGCCGGCGCAATGCGAGGCAGGGTGGACCCAGGCGTCGCGGGTGCTCTCGAAGGTGACCCGGATCGCGTGGTCGATCGAGCCGGCGGCGACCTCGTCGCGGCGCACCAGCCCGGGGAAGATCGGCAGCCCGGCGGCGTCAGCCGAGGTGTAGCCGTCGGTCCGGCGCGCCGCCGAGCGGAGGTCCCACCTCGTCCCCGAGTCGGCGTTCCAGTGGGGGTTGCGGCCACCTTTGAAGAAGGCCCGGTAGAGCTCGTAGAGGACGCAGCGTCCCCTGTCGACGACCAGCACGTGGCGGTCGCCGTCGCTCGAGCGCCCGCCCTCGACCGGCGACCCCTTCGGGATCGGGAACGGCCCCCTGTCGCTCTCGCTGCCGTAGGCCGTGTAGCGGATCGGAAGCTTGCGCTGGCCGGCGCCGACCACGGCGTAAGGAATCCCGTAGCCGCGGGGCGAGCCGAAGTCGGGGTGAAGGTGGTCGCCGCCGTTGGCATTGATGTAGGCGATGACCGCCGCCGAATTGGCGGCAACCGGGGCCTTCGAGACGTCCTGGTTCCAGGCGGCCTCGGTCGCCAGCGACGGCGCGTTCGCCGCCAGCGAAGCGGGCGGGTCGGGGAACACCTGGCAGGAGCCGAGCGCCGGATAGGGACCGACCGCGGAGCCGGGCGCGGCAACGAGGGCGAGCGACACCAGCGCCCCCGCGACCCCGCCTGCAACCCCTCGCTTCTGCACCTTTCCAACCCAGGGTGTGGTCAATCGTCGAAGCGCGGTTCGTTCGGGCGGTCGCGGATCGAGAGGCGGCCGATCTCGACCTCCTCGACCTGGAGGCGCCCGACCTTGGCGCGGCCGATGGCGAGCCGGCCGACGCTGAGGCGGCCGATCGCGAAGCCGCCGACGGCGGCGGCGCCGACCGCGAGGGCGCCGATTGCGGCGGCTCCGGTGGCGCTCGCGGGGCGTCCCTCGGGACCGAGCAGTGCGAGCTTGTCGAGGAGCTTGGGCATCTCCCCAACCGTAGCGCGGCTACCCTCCGCCTCCTGACCACGCTACTGACACTCATACACGCCTCCTGGGAGCGGCCGCACCGGATCCTCGACGCCTTCGGCGACGAGGTGCGCGTGCTCGAGGTCGAGGCGCTCGAGGGGGCGCCGCTCCCCGACCACGACGCGGTCGACGGCGTCGTCGCGATGGGCGGCCCGATGAACGTCGACGACGTCGCCACCTACCCGGCGCTTGCCGCTGAGCGCGAGTGGCTGGCCGAGGCCGCCCGCCGTGAGATGCCGATTCTCGGCATCTGCCTCGGCGCCCAGCTCCTCGCCCGCGCCCTCGGCGCCGAGGTGAGGCGGGGGGAGCGGCCGGAGATCGGGTTCGCCCACGTCGACGTCCATGACCCGACCGACCCGGTGGTCGGCGGCCTGGCGCCGCGCTCGGACGTCCTCCACTGGCACGACGATGCCTTCGATCTTCCGCCGGGGGCCGAGTCGCTCGCCTCCTCGTCCCTCACCGAGCACCAGGCCTTCCGCCGCGGCCATGCCTGGGGGGTGCTCTTCCACCCCGAGGCCGACGCCTCCATGGTCGAGGCCTGGATGAAGATGCCGCGGATGGTGATGGAGGCCGGCCGCGCGATCGGCCTCGGCGCCTCGGGACTGCTGCCCTCGCAGGCGGAGGAGCTCGAGCGCGACTTGATCGGCCGCACGGCGCCGGGCTTCCACGCCTTTGCCGAGCTGGTCGAAGCGCAGTAGGTTGGGCGCAATGGAGGGTGGAGCGCATCCGGCCGGAACCTGGGTCGAGAACGTCAAGACCGGTGAGCTGGGGCGCCTGCGCGTCTCACCCAACGAGACCGAAGGGAAACGCCTGGTCGCAGACCTCTGGGCGCTCCCCGGAGCCCAGGTGCTCGGCGAACACGTCCACGACCACCTCGACGAGCGTTTCACCGTGCTCGCCGGGACACTCGACGTCCGCCTCGACGGTGTCGAGAGCAGGGCGGTCGCGGGGGAGGCGGTCGAGATCCCGGCTGGTACCGCGCACGACTGGTGGAACTCCGGCGAGACGACGTCCAGCGTTCGGGTCGACGTCACCGCGACACCGGGCAGCGGCCCGATGGCGGCGCGCTTCCTGGAGATGATCGAGGTCGCCTTCGGCCTCGCGAAGCTCGGTCACACCGACGAGGACGGCAAACCGGAGCTGCTCTGGCTGGCCCCGTTCGCGATGGAGTATCGCGATGTCCTCTACCTCACGAGCCCGCCGCCATGGCTGCAGCGGGCGCTGTTCGGCCCGCTCGCGGCCCTCGGTCGAGCCCTCGGCAACCGGCCCACCGACCCCGCCCTGCACGGGCCCGGGGCGCCCTGTGTGATCCCGGCGCCGCCGGGCTACGAGGACGGCGCCGAGGGCTGGATGCCACCGACCGCAACGCCTTAGCAGCGTGGAGGGCGACCAGAGGGAATCGAACCCTCATTGTCGCGACCACAACGCGAAGTTCTACCGTTGAACTATGGCCGCCACGATGCGCCGGGCAGCATAGCGAGGGCGGTTTTGCTCAGCGCAGGCCGAGGACCCTGATCGCCTGGCTCGCCATCTCCGACTCGCCGAGGGCGTTGGGGTGGACGATCACCGGGTTCGTGCCCTGGAGCACCGGCTCCACCCAGCGGACGCCGATCGGCTGGCAGGCGTCGTGGCCGTCGGAGACCTTGTTCAAATTGACGTAGGTCGATCCCGTCGCCAGGGCGGCGCGGCGGACGGCGTCGTTGAGCGTCGCCTGGATGCCGCGGACGTAGGGGACGTCTCCCCTCGCGACCGGCATCTTGGTGAAGCAGCTGCCGGTCGCCGGCATGATCCAGGGGTAGCCGAGGATCGCGACCCGCGCCCGTGGCGCCTTGGCGCGGACCGCCCCCAGGGCATCGACGAGGGCCGGGTAGGTGGTGTTGCGGATCGTGTCTTCGAAGGAGGATCCGTAGCGGTCCTTGCAGGGGCTGCCCTGGCCGAGCGTGGTCAGGCCGGCGGCGCCGCAGGAGAGGATCGCGTCGATGAAGACACCGCTGTCGTTGCCGCCGATCGTCGTCGTCACCAGCTGGGTGTCGACGCCGACGGCAGCGAGCTGGGGGGCGACCCCGGGGTACTGCGGCTCGAAGTAGTGGCCGGTCTCGGCTGCGCCGCAAGTGACGTCGATCAGCTCAGTGTCGATCCTGCGGTCGATGACGTGCGGGTAGTTACGGGTCGAGCGCAGGCACTGGAGGGGGGCCGTCGGGTCGAGGGGCAAGACTCCCGAGGCGGCGCTGTAGGAGTCGCCCATCGCCACGTACCGCAGCGGGGTGGCCGCCTGGGCCGCCGTCGAGGCGAAGGCCAGGGCCAGGATCGCCCCGACGAGGGCGAGAACCAAGCGGTGGGTGCGAACGGGGCGGGGACGTGCGGGCATCGGGAGGCTCCCTCCGGGGTCTTTGAAGAGAGAGCAACCCCATACCGGCGATTCTCAAACACCCAGGTTGAAGCGCGGGCCGCGTGGGTAGCCGGGAACCGATGGCCGTTGAAGCATGGAGCCATCCGGCTCTGGAGGATGCCCGGGACCTGCTGCGATGGCAGCCGCCCCTCGGCGTCCTCTCCGTCTACCTGCGGATCGACCCGGGAGACCGCGGCGACGGCTGGCGCACCGAGCTTCGCAACGGCCTCGCCCGGGTGATCGACGGTGCCGAGGGCTCCGAGCACGAGATGCGGGTAGCCCTCCGCTCCACCGCCGACCGGGTCGCCGAGCGACTCAGCGACCGTGAGCAGCTCGCGCTGCCGCGGGGCGAGGTCGGCTTCGTCGAGGTCGCCCGCAAGGGAGGCGTCGAGCGCTGGTGGTCGACCCACCTCGAGCCGCGACCGGGTACCAGCACCCACCTCGCCGGCCGTCCGGTGGTGGCGCCGTTCCTCTCCCTTGCCGCCCGCGGCAGGCCGAGGGGGATCGCGCTGGTTTCCTCCGAGCGCGTGCGCCTGCTCGAGTGGATGCCCGGCCACCTCGAGGAGCTGTGGGATTGGCGTCCCGACCCCGCCCGGGCCCAGGGACCAGCCAACGAAGGCCGCCGGCACTACCAGGAGCGAGTGGCCGAGAATCGCCACCGCTTCCTCGGCGAGTGCGGCGGTCGGGCCGCTCGATCCGCCGCGGATCGCGAATGGGACGAGGTCATCGCGTTCAGTTCCGCCCAGCAGTCCGGCCACTTCCGCAAGGGGTTCGATTCCGCCGCCGCCGAGCTCGTCATCGGTGCCGAGGTCGACCTCATCGCCGAGGCGACCGGGCGGCTCCTGGGCCCGGTCGAAGCGGCAATCGAGAGGCGCGACCCCGAGCGCGAGCGCAGCCTGGTCGAGCGGGTGCTGGGGGCGGCCCGGGAAGGCGGGCGCGGGATCGCCGGTGGCGAGGGCACCGGCGCAGCGCTCGAGGAGGGCAGGGTCGAGCACTTGGTGATCGACGACGCGATGGCGGCCGCCTCGGAGGAATTGGTGGCCGGGGCTCTGGCGACCGGCGCCGCGATCTCGCCGGTGTCCGGGGACGCGGCGGGCCTGCTCGCCCCGACCGGGGTGGCGGCGCTGCTGCGTTACTGAGCGCCGAGCTGCCCGACCTCACGGATCGCAGGGCCCGTACGTTCCATCTGCGATGACCCGAACCCACACCACCTTCGAATCGCCGATCGGGAAGCTGACCCTGGTCGCCGCCGACGGCGTTCTCGGCGGCCTCTACCTCCCGGGCCACTGGCATCCGCCTGCGGCGGCGGCCCTCGGCACCGGGACGGATGTCGGCTTCGAGCAGGTCGAACACCAGCTGAGCGAGTACTTCGCCGGCGAGCGCGACTCGTTCGAGCTCGAGACGACCTTCGCCAACGGAACCGAGTTCCAGCGACGGGTCTGGGACCTGCTTGGGTCGATCCCCTACGGCGAGACGACCACCTACGGCGAG
>DATDCK010000051.1:0-24566 GCA_036524375.1 Solirubrobacterales bacterium
CAAGGCCCGCCGCAACCCGAGCGAGCGCCGCCGGATCGCCAGGCGCGTCCGCAACTGCCGGCGCGGCGCCACCGACTCCAGCGGGCCCCGCGTGCCCCTCTACTGGGGCGCCTCGATCGGCGAGCAGCTGACCGGCACCCAGGCCCCATGGGACATGGGCGCCGTCGCCGAGTTCGAGGGCCTGGCCGAGAAGCAGGTCTCGCTGATCAACTTCTTCGCGCCGTTCGCCAACTGCGCCGATCCGAACGACTGCTACCACTACAAGTTCGCCAAGGGGCCGATGGAAAACATCCGCCGGCACGGCGCGATCCCGGTCTTCAGCTGGAGCTCGCAGTCGATCCCCTCGAAGCTCGACGAGCCCGACTTCCAGCTCTCAGACGTGATCGAAGGCCACCACGACTCCTACATCCGCAGCTTCGCCGAAGAAGCTCGTGACTGGGGGCATCCCTTCTTCCTGCGCTTCAACTGGGAGATGAACGGCAACTGGTTCCCCTGGTCGGAGAGCGTCAACGGCAACCGGCCCGGCGAGTTCGTCGCGGCCTGGCGCCACGTCCACGACATCTTCGAGCAGGTCGGGGCGACCAACGCGACCTGGGTCTGGTGCCCGAACATCGACCCGTCCCGCAGCTTCCAGGACCTCTCCCCGCTCTACCCGGGCGACGAGTACGTCGACTGGACCGGCCTCGACGGCTACAACTGGGGCGCGGGCAAAGCCGCCTGGGCGAGCTTCGACAGCCTCTACGAGTCCACCTACGCCGAGATCACCGAGACGATCGCGCCCTCGAAGCCGCTGCTGATCGGCGAGATGGGCTCCACCGAGCGCGGCGGCTCGAAGGCCGAGTGGATCACCGACGCGCTGGAGACGATCCCGACCTCCTACCCGATGATCCGGGCGATGCTCTGGTTCGACACCTTCGACGACGGAATGGACTGGCCGATCGAGACGTCCGCGAGTGCCTCGAGTGCGTTCGCGGACGCGATCCAGGACCCCGCGTACCGCACGAACGCCTACGCGGAGCTCGGGCCCGGGACGATCCCGCCGCCGAGCTGATCCTGGCCGCGTCGAGAAGCCAGACCCCTACACTGCCGAGTTTCGTCAATGCACCGCTTTTCGAGGACAACCACACCGCGCGCACGCGCCGCCGCCCTGCTGACGGCGCTGCTGCTCTGCCTCTCGTTGGTCGCCCTGCACGCGCCCGGCTCGCCCGCCACCGCCAAAGCTGCCGGTGAGAAGGCCAACGGCGCCGAGAATGGCAAGAAGAAAAAGAAGCCGAAGTCGAAGTTGAAACCTCTCTACTGGGGCGCCTGGATCGGCAGCCAACTGACCGGAACCCAGCCCCCGTGGGACATGTCGGCCGTCTCCCACTTCGAAGGCCTGGTCGGCAAAGGCCTCTCCCTGGTCGAGTTCGGGGTCCCCTTCGCCAAGTGCCGCGCCACCTGCGAGTACTACGACTTCCCGGTCAAGGAGATGAACGGGATCCGTGCCTACGGCGCGATCCCGGTCCTCAGTTGGAGCTCGAGCGGCAGCCCCGAAGACCCCAACAACGACCCTCTCTTTCGCTTCTCCAACCTGATCGCCGGACATCAGGACGCCTACATCCGCGAATTCGCCGAAGCGGTCCGCGATTGGGGACACCCGTTCTTCCTGCGCTTCGATTGGGAGATGAACGGCGACTGGTTCTCGTGGTCGGAGGGCGTCAACGGCAACCAGCCCGGTGAGTTCGTCCCCGCCTGGCGCCACGTCCACGACATCTTCGCCTCGGTCGGCGCAACCAACGCGAGCTGGGTCTGGTGCCCCTACGCGGACCCCGCCGCGAAGTTCGGCGGGCTCGGACGCTTCTACCCGGGTGACGCCTACGTGGACTGGACCTGCATGGACGGCTACAACTGGGGCAAGAACCCCACCAACCCGCATCCCTGGCGTAGCTTCAACGAGATCTTCCGATCCACCTACAAGCAGATCGTCAAGCACGTCGCGCCGAGCAAGCCGATGATGCTCGCCGAGATCGCGTCCACCGGCCGCGGCAAGGACAAGGCGCGCTGGATCCGGAGGATGTTCGACTCGCTGGCGACCGACTTCAGGCGGATCCGGGCCCTGGTCTGGTTCGACCAATTCGACCGCGGCATCGACTGGCCGCTCGAGACGTCGCCGAAGGCGGCGCGGGCCTTCGCCAAAGGGATCAGGCACCGGAGCTTCCGGGCCAACACCTACGCGACGATCTCGTCCAGCCCGATCGCGACACCTTGATCCATCCCGGGCCGCCGCCCGTATACCGGCACGAGTCCCAATATCGGGGATTTCCAGGCAATCCCCGCAGCAACGCTCATCGTCCGGGGTTATCAGTCGATAGGCAGGAAGCCGACGCGATGAAGATCGAGACCCAATCCAACCCCAGATTCCCTCGCCGGCCACGCGCGCCGGCGCTGGTGCTGGTCGCGCTCGCCGCGATGCTCTTCGCGGCGCTGCCGTCGGCGGCAAGCGCGAAAGCGCCGCCCAAGCCGCTCTACTGGGGCGCCCAGATCGGATCGCAGCTGACCGGCGAAGCGGCTCCGTGGGACATGAACGCGGTCTACAAGTTCGAGCACATGGTGGACAAGCGGATGTCGATCGTCTCCTTCAGCTCGCCCTTCGCGGAATGCTCTTCCGAGGGCCACTGCAACTTCATCAACTTCCCCTTCACCCCGCTCGAAGACGTCCGCAACCACGATTCCGTCCCGTTCTTCAGCTGGAGCTCCTCCGCGACTCCCGAAGAGTCCGACCAGAGCCCCTACCGGCTCGAACACATCATCAACGGCAGCCTCGACCCGTACCTGCGGAAATTCGCGGAATCGGCCCGCATCTGGAGCCACCCGTTCTTCATCCGCTTCAACTGGGAGATGAACGGCTTCTGGTTCCCCTGGTCCGAAGGCCTGAACGGCAACAAGCCCGGCGAATTCGTGGCCGCCTGGCGCCACATCCACGACATCTTCACCGCGGTCGGCGCCGAGAACGTCTCCTGGGTCTGGTGCCCCAACGTCGACTTCACCCGCAAGCTGATCCCGCTCAAGAAGGTCTACCCCGGCGACGAGTACGTCGACTGGACCTGCATGGACGGCTTCAACTGGGGAAAGCGCCAGGACTCCGCCGGCTGGCAGTCCTTCAACGAAGTCTTCAGCGAAACCTACCAGCGGATACGGAAGATCGCCCCCCACAAGCCGATGGTGCTCGGCGAGGTCGCCTCGAACGAGAACGGCGGCTCAAAGGCGGCCTGGATCCGCAACATGCTGCGGATCGTTCCCTCTCGCTATCGCAAGATTCGGGCCCTGATCTGGTTCGACGTGATCGACCGCAACACCAACTGGCCGGTCGAGACGTCGAAGGCTTCGATCAAGGCATTCGCCAACGGCATCCGCCGCCGGCCGTTCAGGCCGAACCTGTTCGGCGACATCAGCGCCAGCCCGATCCCGCCGCTGTCCTGGTAGCACCCTCGGATGTCTAGGCGTGCGGGTCCTGGCCCGGTCCCGAGGGGGCTGCGGATGGACGCCAGCGTCCTCTTCTCGGCCCCCTCGGACCCGCGCCACCCGCACAAGAGCTGACAAGGCCGGACGCCCCGGTCACCAAGCTCATCCGGCCGCCCGCGGATCAGCAGCGTTCGGCTCGTCACCCGGGAGCCGACTCGGGCTACTCGCGCGAGTGGCAGTGGTCGAGGGGGGTCGAGGACTGACCGTGGATCGACCGCAGATCGACCGCAGGCCCCCCTCGACCACTGACAGGACCCGCGCGCCTAGGCCAGGCGCGCTTCGAGTGCCTCGAGCTGAGCGGTGAGCTCGCTCGGGAGCTTGTCGCCGAACTTGGCCAGGTGCTCTTTGACCTGCGGCAGCTGCTCCTTGAAGCGCTCGGTGTCGACGCTCAGCAGCTCCTTCATCGCCTCCTCGGAGATGGTCAGCCCCTCGGTGTTGATCGCGCCGTCGGCCGGCAGCAGCCCGATCGGGGTCTCGACCGCGTCCGCGGTCTCCTCGCAACGGCGGAAGACCCACTCGAGGACGCGGCTGTTCTCGCCGAAGCCGGGCCAGAGGAACTTGCCGTCGGCGTCTTTGCGGAACCAGTTGACGTAGAAGACGCGCGGTAGCTGCGCCCCCTCGCGCTGGGCCACCTGCAGCCAGTGCGCGAAGTAGTCGGCCATGTTGTAGCCACAGAACGGCAGCATCGCCATCGGGTCGAAGCGCAGCTGGCCGACCTCGCCGGAAGCTGCGGCGGTCGTCTCCGAGGACATCGTCGCCCCCATGAAGACGGCGTGCTCCCAGTCGAACGCTTCCTGGACCAGCGGCAGCACCGTCGCCCGGCGGCCGCCGAAGAGGAAGGCGTCGATCGGCACTCCGGCCGGGTCCTCCCACTCGGGGGCGATCGAGGGGCACTGCGCGGCGGGCGTCGTGAAGCGGGCGTTCGGGTGGGCGGCCGGCTCCTCGGAGTCCGGGGTCCAGTCGTTGCCGTGCCAGTCGATCGCGTGCGCGGGCAGCTCGCCGGTCATCCCCTCCCACCAGATGTCGCCGTCGTCGGTCTTGGCGCAGTTGGTGAAGATCGAGTTTCGCTCGATCGTGTCCATCGCGTTGGGGTTGGTCTTGTGGCTCGTGTTCGGAGCGACGCCGAAGAAGCCGGCCTCGGGGTTGACCGCGTAGAGGCGGCCGTCCTCGCCGAACTTCATCCAGGCGATGTCGTCGCCGATCGTCTCGACCTTCCAGTCGGGCAGGGTCGGGACCAGCATCGCCAGGTTCGTCTTGCCGCAGGCCGACGGGAAGGCGCCGGTCACGTACTTGACGTTGCCCTCGGGTGAGGTCAGTTTGAGGATCAGCATGTGCTCGGCGAGCCAGCCCTCGTCGCGGGCCATCGCCGAGGCGATCCGCAGCGCGAAGCACTTCTTGCCGAGCAGGGCGTTGCCGCCGTAGCCCGAGCCGAACGACCAGATCTCGCGCGACTCCGGGTAATGGACGATGTACTTGTTGTCCGCGTTGCAGGGCCAGGGGACGTCTTCGACGCCCTCGGTCAGCGGCATCCCCACCGAGTGCACGCAGGGGACGAAGTCGCCGTCGGAACCGAGCGCCTCGAGGGCGCCGGCGCCCATCCGGGTCATGATCCGCATGTTGGTCGCCACGTAGGCGGAGTCGGTGAGCTGGACTCCGATGTGGGCGATCGGCGAGCCGAGCGGGCCCATCGAGAACGGCACCACGTACATCGTCCGGCCCTTCATCGAGCCCTTGAAAAGGTCGCTGAGCAGACCCCGCATCTCTTCCGGGTCGCGCCAGTTGTTGGTCGGGCCGGCCCCGTCCTCGGTCTCCGAGCAGATGTAGGTCCGGTCCTCGACCCGGGCGACGTCGGCCGGGTCGGAGAGCGCCAGGTAGGAGTTCGGGCGCTTGGCGTCGGAGAGCTTCTCGAAGGTGCCTCCGTCGATCAGGAGCTGGGCGAGGGAGTCGTACTCCTCGGCCGAGCCGTCGCACCAGTGGATGGCGTCGGGCTGGGTCAGGTCGGCGATTTCCGCGACCCATTCGAGGAGCTTGGAGTGCGTGGTCGGCGCTGCGGCCGTGGAGCTTGAGCTTGGCATTCGCGGCACTCTACTTATTGTCCGGACGGCTTCACGGACAAAAGGCTGAGGTCCGCATCGTCGTTGCGGATCTTCAGCGTCGCCGTCGAGCGCTCCCCTCCCGCTTCGACGATCGTGCACTCCAGGGTTTCGCCGATCACGACCTCGACGTCGGAGGGACAGTCGACTTCCTCGACCTTGTTCCCTGTTTCCTTTTCCCGGGTCGCGGCCAGCTGGTCCTCGGTCTTGCCGGTGTCGAGGACGGTTTCCCCGCAGGCGGCGAGCCCGAGGGCGAGAATCGCGAGCAGTGCGGCGCCGGCCTTCATCGCGCCAAGTATCTCAGGGCGGGTGGCGTCCGGGACCCGCTAGGGTTCCCCGCCGCTGATGCGCTTCTACGAGTACGAGGCACGCAAGATCGTCGAGCTGGCGGGGATTCCCGTCACCAAGTACGGCTTCTGCACGACCGCGGACGAGGCCCGCAAGGTCGCCGAGGAGATCGGCGGGCCGACCGTGATCAAGTCCCAGGTCCTGACCGGCGGCAGGATGAAGGCGGGCGGCGTCAAGTTCGCCGACACGCCCGAGGAGGCCGCCGAGCACGCCGAGGCGATCCTGAAGCTGGAGATCAACGGCCACATGCCGCGCGGGGTCCTCGTCGACCCGAAAGCCGAGATCAAGCAGGAGTACTACGCGGGGGTCGTCTGGGACGGCACCGCAAAGAAACCGCTGATGCTGTTCAGCGACATGGGCGGCATCGATATCGAGGAGGTCGCCGAGCAGCACCCCGACCACGTCGGCCGCGGCCACGTCTCGAACCTCTTCCCGATCCCCGACTTCGAGGCGAAGCAGGCGATCGCCGCCACCGGCGTCACCGGCTCGCAGCTCAACCGCGCGACCCCGGTCCTCGCCAAGCTGGCCCGCCTCTTCCGCGAGAACGACATGACCCTGGCCGAGATCAACCCGCTGGCCGAGCTGACCGACGGCAGCTTCGTCGCCCTCGACGCCCACATGGAGATGGAGGAAGAGGGGGTCGGCCGCCAGAAGGCCCTCCTCCGGAAGAACCTCGAGATCGCCGAGGACGACACCCGCGAGACCTACGAGCCGTCCGACTTCGAGCGCAACGTCGCCGCGATCGACGCCGCCGACCACCGCGGCGTGATCCAGGGCAAGGACCACGGCTTCACCGGCAATCTCGGCCTCGTGATCGGCGCCGGCGGCGGCTCGCTGACCCTGACCGACGCCGTCCGCAGCCAGGGCGGCAAGCCGGCCAACTACTCCGAGATCGGCGGCAACCCCTCGGTCGCCAAGGCCTGCGGCCTGGCCAAGGAGGTGCTCGAAAAGGACGGCGTCGAGAAGATCGCCGTGATGATGTCGATCGTCTCCAACACCCGGGTCGACATCGTCGCCCGTGGCGTCATCAAGGCCTGCCTCGAACTCGACAAGGATCCCGGCGAGACGATCGCGATCTTCCGCATCCCGGGCGCCTGGGAGGAGGAGGGCTTCAAGATCCTCGACGAGTACGGGGTCGAGTACTGCGACCGCTCGGTCCCGATGTGGGAGGCGGCCGGCCGCGCCATCGCCAAGATCCAGGGAGCGCCGGCCTAGCCATGAGCATCCTGCTGAGCAAGGACACGACCTTCATCGTCCAGGGGATCACCGGCCGCGAGGCGGTGAACCTGACCCGCGAGTGCCTCGACTACGGCTCCAAGGTCGTCGGCGGCGTCACCCCCGGACGCAAGGGCCGCGAGGTCCACGGCGTCCCCGTCTTCGACACCGTCGCCCAGGCGGTCGAGAACCACGGCGGACCGATCGATGGGTCGGTCGTCACCGTCCCCCCCGCCTTCACCAAGGACGCGGTCTTCGAGGCGATCCTCAACGGGATCAAGCTGATCGTGATCGTCACCGAGCGGATCCCGCGCGGCGACGTCGCCCAGATGGTCGAGCTGGCGAACATGGAGGGGGCACGGATCATCGGCCCCAACTGCCTCGGCCTGATCGTCCCCGAGGTCTGCAAGATGGGCGGGATCGGCGGCCCCGCGAAAGACGCCGCCAAGGCCTACGCCCCCGGCCCGGTCGGGGTGATGAGCCGCTCGGGCGGGATGACGACCGAGATCTCCTCCTCGCTGACCCAGGCCGGGCTCGGCGTCTCGACCGCGATCTCGATCGGCGGCGACGCGATCATCGGCTCCACCTACGCCGAGCTGATGCCCTATTTCGAGGCCGACGAGCAGACCGAGGCGATCGTCATCTACACCGAGCCGGGCGGCCGCATGGAGGCCCAGCTCTCCGAGTGGGTCGCCGAGAACGACAGCCGCCTGCCGATCGTCGCCTTCATGGCCGGCAAGTTCATGGACGACGACGAGATGAAGGGCATGAGCTTCGGCCACGCAGGCACGATCGTCGAGGGGGTAGAGGACACGGCGACCGAGAAGATCGCCCGCCTCGAAGCCGCCGGCATCCGCGTCGTCGAGCGGATCGACGAGATTCCCGACGCCGTCAAGGAGAAGCTGGGGGTGACCGCATGAGCAAGACGCTGCACAAGGTCTTCATCGACGTCGAGGTCGACGAGCCGGCGAGATCCGACGCCGAGCTGGCGAAGAAGCTCGAAGAGGTCTGCCCGGTCGACATCTTCAAGGCCGCCGACTCCGGGGTCGACGTCGTCGAGGAGAACCTCGACGAGTGCGTCCTCTGCCGCCTCTGCATCGAGGCCGCCCCCGACGGCACCGTGCACGTCAAGAAGCTCTACGACGGCTCCGAGCTCACCTAGCCCCGCCCACGGCGGCGAGTGGTCGTTTCGCGCGGCCATGGACCCCTCAAACGACCACTCGGTCTCGGCTAGGGTCGCGGCGACGCCTGCGTGCGCGTGATTCTCATCACATTACTCGCATATAAATTTATATCTGGGTAACTTATGGGGCAGATGGCTTCAGTCGCCCCCCACCGCACCCGCCTCCCTCGTGAGGACCGCATGGAGCAGACGCTCAGCGTCGCCCGGGCGCTGTTCGCCGAGCGGGGCTATTCGGCGGTCACCATGGATGAGGTCGCAGCAGACGTCGGGGTCACCAAGCCCCTCCTCTACAACTACTTCGGCAACAAGGAAAGCCTCTACATAGCTTGCATGGAGCGGGCGGGCGATGCGCTTTCGGCGACGATCGCCTCCGCCGTCGCCGAGACCAGCTCCCCCGAAGAGGCGCTTCGGGCCGGCGGCCAGGCCTTCTTCGCCTTCCTCGACTCCGACCGCGCCGCCTGGGAGGTCCTCTTCGACGAGACGCTGCCCCGCGGTGGCGACGTCGCCGAACAGGTCGACGCCTACCGCGGCAAGATCCTCGGCCTCGTCACCGCATCGATCATGGGCCAGGTCCCGCCGCAGATGCAAGACGCCGCGCGGATAGAGGTCGAGGCGCTATCCGAGGCTTTGCTGGGCGCCGCCGAGGCGCTCGCCCACTGGTGGCTGCGGACCGAGGCGATCTCGGCCTCCGACGCCGCCGACCTGCTGATAGCGACGATCGAACCCGGCCTGAGGGACCGCTGGGCCCCGGTCGCGCGCAAGACGACTCCGAAAGCCAAATCGAAAGGCAAAAGCAAGTGATCGACAGCCCCAACCGGGTCGCCGTGATCGGCGGCAATCGGATCCCGTTCGCGCGCTCGGACAGCGCCTACGCGCACGCCACCAACCAGGACATGCTGACCGCAGCCCTCGACGGGCTGATCGACCGCTACGGCCTCGACGGCGAGCGCCTCGGCGAGGTCGCCGGCGGCGCCGTGCTCAAGCACTCCCGCGACCGCGACCTGACTCGCGAGAGCGTGCTCAGCACCCGCCTCGCCGCCGAGACGCCGGCCTATGACGTCCAGCAGGCCTGCGGCACCGGCCTCGAGACTACGATCCTGGTCGCCAACAAGATCGCGCTCGGGCAGATCGACGCCGGCATCGCCTGCGGGGTCGACACCACCTCGGACGCGCCGATCGCCCTCAACGAGGGCCTGCGCGAGACGCTGCTGGAAGCCAATCGCCAGCGCTCCACCGCCGGCAAGCTGAAGGCCCTGACCGGGATCCGGCCGGGCCACGTCGTCCCCGCGATCCCCCGCAACGAGGAGCCGCGGACCGGGATGTCGATGGGCGAGCACTGCGCGATCATGGCCTCCGAATGGGATATCGGCCGGGCCGAGCAGGACGAGCTCGCCGTCGCCAGCCACCAGAATCTCGCCGCCGCCTACGAGCGCGGGTTCCAGGACGACCTGATCACCCCGTACCTCGGGCAGGAGCGCGACCAGAACCTGCGCCCCGACTCGAGCATCGAGAAGCTGGCGAAGCTGAAGCCGGTCTTCGGCGGCGAGGAGGGGACGATGACCGCCGCCAACTCGACCCCGCTCAGCGACGGCGCCAGTGCTGTCCTGCTCGCCAGCGAGCAGTGGGCGAAGGAGCACGACCTGCCGGTCCTCGCCTACGTGACCGAGGCCCAGACCGCGGCCGTCGACCACGTCCACAAGCGCGAAGGGCTGCTGATGGCCCCCGCCTACGCGATGCCACGGATGCTCGACCGCGCCGGGATCGGCCTCGGCGAGTTCGACTACTACGAGATCCACGAGGCCTTCGCCGCCCAGGTGCTCTGCACCCTGAAGGCATGGGAGGACCCGGAGTTCTGCAAGGAGAAGCTCGGCCTCGACGTGCCGTTCGGCTCGATCG
Organism: Solirubrobacterales bacterium; assembly: GCA_036524375.1. GTDB lineage: Bacteria > Actinomycetota > Thermoleophilia > Solirubrobacterales > 70-9 > VRUE01. The sequence goes on from DATDCK010000051.1 coordinate 10,237, forward strand.
ACCGGGCCAAGCTCAACGTCAACGGCGGCAGCCTCGCCGCCGGGCACCCGTTCGCCGCGACCGGGGGACGGATCGTCGCCGGGCTCGCCAAGCAGTTGCATGAGGACGGCAAAGGACGAGGAGTGATCAGCATCTGCGCCGCCGCGGGCCAAGGGGTCGTGGCGGTGCTCGAGAGCGCAGGAGAAGACAGATGAGCGATCGGTACGCACAGCTGGTCAACTCACCCGGGCTCGCGCAGATCGCGAGCCAGCTCGGCCTGCCGCGCCCGACCGAGCTCGAGCGACGCCGTTCCGGCGGCCCCCTGCTGAAGGGGAAACTGCTCTCCGGCGCGGCCCCAGGCGGGCGGCTCGAGAAGCCGCTGAAGGCCCTCCTCGACGCGATCAAGGTCGAACGAGCCGGCGCCGAGGGAAAGGCCAAGGCGCTGGTCTTCGACGCCTCCGGAATCGCCGACTCGACCGAGCTGGTCGAGCTGCAGCGCTTCTTCTACCCGGCGGTCGGCCGGCTCGAGCGCAACGGGCGCGTCGTCGTCCTCGGCACTCCCCCGACCGAAGCGGGCTCGGCCCGTGCCGCGACCGCGCAGCGGGCGCTCGAGGGCTTCACCCGCTCACTCGGCAAGGAGATCGGCGGCCGGGGGGCAACCTGCCAGCTCGTATATGTGACCAAGGAGGGCGAGGACCAGCTCGAGTCGACGCTGCGGTTCCTCCTCTCCCCCCGCTCCGCTTACGTCTCGGGGCAGGTGATCGTGGTCGGGAAGGGTGTCGCGCCGCTTCCCGACCTCGATTGGGAGAAGCCGCTCGAGGGCAGGGTCGCCCTCGTCACCGGCGCCTCGCGCGGGATCGGCGCCGCGATCGCCGAGACCCTCCACGACGACGGCGCCGAGGTCGTCTGCCTCGACATCCCGCAGGCCGCCGCGGAGCTGCGCACAGTCGCCGCCGCGGTCGGCGGCGCCGAGCCGCTCGAGCTCGACATCACCGCCGATGACGCGCCCGAGCAGATCGCGGCCCGACTCGCCGGCGGCGTCGACGTCGTCGTCCACAACGCCGGCGTCACCAAAGACCGCACGATCGCGAAGATGCCCGAAGAGCGCTGGTCCCAGCTGATGGAGATCAACCTCTCGAGCGAGGAGCGGATCGACGACGCCCTCCTCGACGGCGGCAAGCTCAACGCCAACGGGCGGATCGTCTGCGTCTCCTCGATGTCGGGGATCGCCGGTAACTCCGGCCAGACCAACTACGCGGCCTCGAAGGCCGGCGTGATCGGGATGGTCGAAGCGCTCGCCCCGGAGCTGGCCGCGAAGGGACAGACGATCAACGCAGTCGCCCCCGGCTTCATCGAGACCCAGATGACGGCGGCGATGCCGATCGGCCCACGTGAAGCGGGACGGCGGATGAGCAGCCTCTCGCAGGGTGGCCTGCCGGTCGACGTCGCCGAGACGATCGCCTGGTTCGCGAGCCCGGCATCGACCGGCGTCAACGGCAACACGGTCCGCGTCTGCGGCCAGAACCTGCTCGGAGCTTGACGTGACCGTCCGCTCCCTCGAAAGCTCGCCCGGCATCCTGCCGCTCTACGCCCGCGCCGCGGCGCCGATGATCCCCGGCGCCTCGCTACTGCCGTTCCTGCCGGGCGGCGGCGGCGAGATCCCGGAGCTCGAGCTAAAGCTCGACGGCGTCGAGGCCGAGCCCAAGGATGTCGCCGCCTACGCCCGGGTCTGCGGCTTCGTCCTCCGCGACCACCTGCCGCCCACCTACCCGCACATCGCCGCCTTCCCGTTGCACATGGCGGTGATGGCCGACAGCAGCTTCCCGTTCGGGGCCGTCGGTCTCGTCCACCTCGAGAACTCGATCACCCAGCACCGGGCGATCGGTGTCGACGAGGCGTTCGACCTCAGCGTCCGCCCCACCCCGCTGCAACCGCATGCGAAGGGAAAGACGTTCAGCCTCCTCACCACGGCTCGGGTCGGCCAGGAGCCCGTCTGGGAGAGCGTCAGCACGATGCTGCGCCGCGGCAAGGACGACGAATCCGCGCCGAAGGCCTCCTCTCGCGACTTCGACACCGTGCCGGCCTCGGCCGAGTGGCGGCTCGGGGGCGACCTCGGGCGCCGCTACGCGGCGGTCTCCGGCGATCGCAACCCGATTCACATGCACGCGCTGACCGCGAAGCCGCTCGGGTTTCCGGCGGCGATCGCCCACGGGATGTGGACCAAGGCGCGGTGCCTGGCCGCGCTCGAATCGCGCCTGCCCGACGCTTTCACGGCAGCCGTCGCCTTCAAGCGACCGATCCTGCTCCCCGCCAAGGTCGAGTTCGGGACCGAGGACGGGACCGGCGACGAGATCGAATTCTTCGTCAGAGATGCCAAGAAGAAGACACCCCACCTGGAAGGGAGCGTGAAGTGAGCACCGATACCGACAAGACGGTCGCCGACCGCAGCATGGGCTTCGGGCTGAAGGCGCTGAACCGCCTCGCCGGCTCGGGCCTGCTCGACAAGATCAAGCTTCGGAAGCAGGTCGAGGGCCTCGTCTACAAGGGCTCCAAGAACGGCTTTCGCACCGCAACCGCCGCCGGGCGCTCCTTCAAGGCCGCCCAGCAGCTCGGCAAACCGGCCCGCCAGAAGCCCGGTAAGTCGAAGGGGCTCTTCGACGTCACGCCCGACGACGAGCAGCAGATGTTCCAGGAGGGCGGCCGCTCATTCGCCGAGGGGAAGATCCGCCCCGCCGCGCTCGCGGCCGACGATGCCTGCGAGACGCCGAAGGAGCTGCTCGACCAGACCGCGGAGCTCGGCATCAACATGCTCGGCGTCCCCGAGGAGCTCGGCGGCGTCATGCACGAGCAGGCCGCCGTCACCAGCGTCCTGATCGGCGAGGCCCTGGCCCACGGCGACCTCGGCATCGCCTACGCCGCGCTCGCACCCGGCGCCGTCGCCACCGCGATCGGCCACTGGGGCAGCGCCGAGCAGGAGGCCGCCTACCTCCCGGCTTTCACCGGCGAGGACGTCCCGGCCGCCGCGCTCGCGATGCTCGAGCCGCGGCCGCTGTTCGACCCGCTGCAGCTGGAGACCAAGGCCCGGCGCGAGGGCGAGGACTGGGTCCTCGACGGCGTCAAGTCGCTGGTCGCCCGCGCCTCGGACTGCGAGCTTTTCCTGGTCGCCGCCGAGACTGGCGAGGGCCCCACCCTGTTCGTGATCGAGTCGGGGGCCGAGGGCCTCTCGACCGAGCCAGAGCCGGCGATGGGACTGCGTCCCGCCGCGACCGGCCGCCTGATCCTCGAGGGCGTTCGCGTCCCCGGCACGGCGATCCTCGGCGAGGGCAAGGCCGAGGACTACGTCGAGTGCGTCAACCGCGCCCGCATCGCCTGGTGCGGGCTCGCGGTCGGCACCTCGCAGGCGGTGCTCGACTACGTGATCCCCTACGTCAACGAACGCTCCGCCTTCGGCGAACCGATCTCGAACCGGCAGGGCGTCGCCTTCGCCGTCTCCGACATCGGCATCGAGACCGACGGCATGCGCCTGCTCACCTACCGGGCGGCCAGCCGCGCCGACCAGGGCAAGGACTTCGCCCGCGAGACGGCGCTGGCGCGCCGGCTCTGCGCCGCGAAGGGCATGCAGATCGGATCCGACGGGGTCCAGTTGCTCGGCGGCCACGGTTTCGTCAAGGAGCACCCGGTCGAGCGCTGGTACCGAGACCTCCGAGCCGCGGGCGTCATGGAGGGCGCCCTGCTCGTCTAGCCCGAGGGCGCGAGCGAAAGACAACCATGATCAATCTCGAGACACCGAAGAAGTTCAAGCCACTGGCCAGCCAGGCCCACCAGGTCGCGACCGAGGTCTTCCGGCCGATCTCCCGCAAGTACGACGAGGCCGAGCACGCCTACCCGAAAGAGCTCGACATGCTCGCCTCGCTGATCGACGGTATGAACGACGCCTCCGAGCACGGCGCCTCCGGCGCCGCCGGCGTGCGACGCGAGGCCGGCGACGACTCGGGCGAGAACCGCAACGGCACCAACCTCTCGACCGTGCTCGGCATCATCGAGCTCTGCTGGGGCGACGTCGGCCTGCTGCTGACGATGCCGCGCCAGGGCCTCGGCAACTCCGCGATCGCATCGGTGGCGACCGAGGAGCAACTGGAGAAATACGGCGGCAAGTGGGCGGCGATGGCGATCACCGAGCCGGAAGCCGGCTCGGACTCGGCGGCGATCCGCGCCACCGCCGAGCTCGACGGCGACGAGTACGTCATCAACGGCGAGAAGATCTTCGTCACCTCGGGCGACCGCGCCGACCTGATCGTGGTCTGGGCCTCGCTGGACCGCTCGAAAGGGCGGGCGGCGATCAAGTCGTTCATCGTCGAGCGCGACAACCCGGGCCTGAAGCTGGACCGCCTCGAGCACAAGCTCGGGATCCGGGCCTCCGACACCGCCAACTTCACCCTGCAGGACTGCCGGGTGCCGAAAGAGGCGCTCCTGGGCGACCCGGAGGTCAAGGAGAAAGGCTTCGCCGGGGTGATGGAAACGTTCGACAACACCAGGCCGCTGGTCGCCGGGATGGCCTGCGGGGTCACCCGTGCCGCCCTCGAGGAGACGCGCACGCGCCTCGCCGAGGCGGGAGTCGAGATCGACTACTCGCGACCGGCGCTCTCCCAGCACGCCGCCGCGGCGCGCTTCCTCGAGATGGAGGCCGACTACGAGGCGGCGCTGCTGCTCACCCTGCACGCCGCCTGGATGGCCGACAACAACAGGCCGAACTCGCTGCAGGCCTCGATGGCGAAGGCGAAGGCGGGTCGCACCGGCGTCGAGGTCACCCTCGGCTGCGTCGAGCTCTGCGGCACCGTCGGCTACGGCGAGGGCGAGCTGCTCGAGAAGTGGGCCCGCGACGCCAAGATCCTCGACATCTTCGAGGGGACCCAGCAGATCCAGCTGCTGATAGTCGCCCGCCAGCTGCTGAAGAAGACCTCGGCCGAGCTCAGGTAGCCAGGGAGGCGATCTCGTCCATGGCGCCCGCCCGATGCTCGTCGGGCAGGGCGACCATGGCGCGCAGCTGACCGAGGGCGTCGCGGTCTCCCTCGACCTTGGCGCCCTCGGAGCCGTCGTAGCCGAGCAGAGTCGCCATCACCTCGAAGGGAGTTCCCTCGAGGACGACGTCGGCGTCCTCGGCGCCGCCACGGCTGGCGTCGATCCAGCCGGCGGCGATCGCCAGCCGGTACTCACGCCCGCCGGTCCGGAGCCCGAGGACGAGCTCCGCGTCGGCGGGAGGCAGGAGGGTGACCCGCAGCGCGTTGGGGAGCATCGACGGCTCCATCTCGGCGACCGTCGCGGGGTCGTGGAAGTTGAGCCCCCAGCGCCCCAGTTCGAGCAGCGGCCGCTCCAGCCCACGGCCGAGCGGTGTCAGCTCGTAGGCGGTCGCCGATTGCGGCGGCTCGAGCTCGAAACGGCGGACGACGCCGGCCTCCTCGAGCTCACGCAGGCGTTTGGTGAGGACGTCGGACGGCGGGCCGCCGGCCAGCCGCGCCAGCTCCGAGAAGCGCAGGGGCCCGAGGGTCAACTCGCGAACGATCAGCAGCGACCAGCGCTCGCCGACCTTGTCGAGAGCACTGGCAAGACTGCACGGCTGGTCGTATTCCCGGCGACCCATGATTCGATGGTAGCAGCGTGTTTTGCTTTTCAAAGCATTCACTTTGAAATCTGGTACGGTCCCCGCCACAAATGTTCGAGCGAGTCGCCGACCTCACCTGGAAGCACCCGAAACTCGTCCTCGCGGCGGTCGCCGTCTTCGCCGTCGTCTCGATCGCGATCGGCAAAGACGTCGAGAGCCACCTCAAGGCCGCGGGCTTCACCGACCCGGCCTCCGAGAGCGAGCAGGCGAAGGCGATCCTCAGCGACACCCTCGGCTACGACCCCAACCCGGCGATCTTCCTCGTCGTCCGCGAGCCCGACGGCGGCAGCCTGGCCCTGCGCAGCCCGGCGCTGCGGGCGGAAGTCGGGAGTCTCGCCCGGCAGGTCGAGGGGGTCGACGGGGTAGGCCGCGTCGTCAACCCCCTCCGCGAGCCGGGCGCCGCGCCGCAGCTCGTCGGCGCCGACGGCCGCTCGCTCGTCCTCCTCGTCGACCTCTCCGGCGGCGACAGCGAAGACAAGGGCGGGATCGTCGCCGAGGAGATCGAGCCGCTGACCGACAGGGGGAACGTCGACGTCCTCATGGGCGGCTACGCGCCCGGCTTCAACGAGGTAAACGACACGACCAAAGAAGACCTGACCAAAGCCGAGCTGATCGCCTTCCCGATCCTCGCCCTGCTCCTGCTGTTCGTCTTCCGCGGCGTCGTCGCCGCCAGCATCCCGCTGCTGCTCGGCGTGCTCGCGATCGTCGGCACCCTGTTCGTGCTGCGGGTGATGTCGATGTTCGTCGACACCTCGGTCTTCGCCCTCAACATCGCCACCGGGCTGGGGCTGGGACTGGCGGTGGACTACGCCCTCTTGATGGTCTCCCGATATCGGGAGGAGATAGGCATCGGCGGCCCGACTCGCGAGGCGCACCGCCGGACGGTGACCACCGCCGGCCGCACTGCGGTCTTCTCCGGCCTCACCGTCGCGGTGGCGATGGCGGCTCTGGTCTTCATGCCCCAGCGCTTCCTCTACTCGATGGCGGTCGCCGGCGCCTCGGTCGGGCTGCTCTCGGCGCTGATGGCGATCCTCGTCGTGCCCTCGATCCTGGCCCTGCTCGGCACCCGAATCGACGCCCTCTCGATCCGCAAGGGCCCATCGGTCTCCGACCAGTCCGACGGCTGGTATCGCCTGGCGCGGGGCGTGATGAAACACCCGGTCGGCGTCGCCCTGGCGAGCTCGGCGCTCCTGCTCGCCGCCGCCGCGCCCCTGCTCTGGACCACCCTGACCGGGCCCAACGCCGACTTCGTCCCCGACGGCAAGCCTTCCGAGGTCGCCAACAGCTACGTCGAAGCCAAGTACCCGCGCGACGTGATCGAGGCGGTCACCGTGACCGTCGACGGCGGCGCCGGCCGCGCCCGGCTGGCGGCCTACGGCCGCGAGGTCGCCTCCCTCGACGGGGTCGAGCGGGGCACTCCGTTCGTGCGGGCCTCGAGCCAGGTCGCCTACGCCAATTTCGCCCTCACGGACCCGGCCGTCTCGGGCGCCGCCCAGGACACCGTCCACGCGATTCGCGACCTCCCTCCGCCCGCCGCGACCGAAACCCTGGTCTCCGGCAACACGGCCGGGTTCATCGACCAGAAGCAGAGCCTGATCGACCACGCGCCGCTGGTCGTCGCGATAGTCGCGCTCGCCACCCTCGTGATCCTCTTCCTGCTGACCGGCTCGGTGATCCTGCCCCTGAAGACGCTGCTGATGAACGCGATGACCCTCGGAGCGACGCTCGGGATCGTCGTCCTCGCCTTTCAGGAGGGCCTGCTCGACGGAGTCTTCGACTACGGCGGGCCCGGCGCGGTCGAGGTCACGAGCCTCGTCTTCCTGTTCGCGATCATCTTCGGCCTGGCGACCGATTACGCGGTCCTGGTGATGGCGCGGATCAAGGAGCAGCACGACCTCGGCAGCAGCAACGAAGAGGCCGTCGCCGTCGGAATCGGCAAGACCGGGCGGGTGATCAGCGCCGCCGCGGTCTGCATCGCCGTCGTCTTCCTCGCCTTCGCGGTCAGCGAAATCTTCTTCATGAAGCAGATCGCGGTCGGGGTCGCCGTCGGCGTGATCCTCGACGCGACCGTCGTCCGCGCCCTCCTCGTCCCCTCGCTGATGCGCCTGCTCGGCGAGTGGAACTGGTGGGCGCCGCGGCCGCTGCGCCGGTTCCAGGAGCGGTTCGGCATCTCCGAGGCCTGAACAGCCGCCGACGGGCCGAAAAGTCCAGTCGGAGCGGACAATTCGGCCCGTCGGCGGGTGGTCCGCCAGACTGCCGGGCGTGAACTTCATCGAGGATGTCGTCGAACGCTTCCCATTCGCGCGCCCGGCGCTGATCGAGGTAAGCGCCGACGGCGATTTCCGCCAGCACCACTTCGGCGAGCTGTTCGCCCGCTCCGCCGGCCTCTCCGGGGCGTTCGCCGCCCGCGGCGTCAAGCGCGGCGACGTGGTGATGACGATGATCGGCAGCCGCCCCGAGTGGGTCGTTGCGATGCTCGCCTGCTGGCGGATGGGCGCGGTCGTCCTCCCCTGCAACCCGCAGCTGCGCCGCAAGGACCTCGAGCTGCGCGCGGCAGCCGCCGGCGCCCGGCTCGCGATCGGCGAGGAGCCCTACCTGGGCGAGCTGCCCGACGGCATCCCCTACATGGACCTCGACGACCTCGCCCGCGTCTTCGACGAGGACCTGCCGCAGGAGACTCCGGTCGCGGCCGCCGAGCTGGCCCCCACCGACCCGGCGGCGATCGTCTTCACCTCGGGCACCACCGGCGAGCCGCGCGGGGTCGTCTACCCGCAGCGCTACCTCGGCGGCCAGAGCCTGCAGGCCGAGCACTGGTTCGGCGCCCGCGACGGCGAGGTCGCCTGGTGCACCGCCGCCCCGGGCTGGGCGAAGTCGACCCGCAACGCCTTCGTCGCCCCCTGGCTCGGAGGCGCCGTCGCGGTCCTCCACGACGGCCGCTTCGACCCCGCCGAGCGCCTGCGCCTCTGCGGGGAGCTCGGGGTCAACGTCCTCTGCCAGGCGCCGACCGAGTACCGGATGCTCGCCAAGCACGGGGACCTCGAGCGGGTGCCTTCCCTGCGCCGCCTGGTCTCGGCCGGCGAGCCGATCGAGCCGGAGGTGATCCGCCACTTCCGCGAGCGCCTCGGCCTGCCGGTCGCCGACGGCTACGGCCAGACCGAGACCGGGGCGATCAGCGGCATGCGGCCCGGCGTCGACGACCCGGCTCTCGACGGCTCGATGGGGCCGCCGCTGCCGGGCCTGGAGACCAGGATCGAGGACGGCGAGCTACAGCTTCGCGCCGCCTCCTCCCCCACGTTCTTCGACCGCTACCTCGACGGTGAGAGGTTCGAAGAGGAGTGGTGGCCGACCGGCGACCGGGTCCACGAGGACGAGGACGGCAACCTCTGGTTCGAGGGCCGTTCCGACGACCTGATCCTCTCCTCCGGCTACCGGATCGGCCCCTTCGAGGTCGAGTCGGCGCTGGTCTCCCACCCCGCCGTCGCCGAGGCGGCCGCGGTCGCCGCCCCCGACCCCGAGCGCGGCTCGGTCGTCCGCGCGATCGTCGTGTTGAGCGACGGCAGCTCGCCCTCCGACGCCCTCGCCGCCGAGCTGCAGGCGCACGTCAGGTCCGAGACCGCCCCCTACAAGTACCCGCGGATCGTCGAGTTCGCCACCGAGCTGCCGAAGACGAGCAGCGGCAAGATCAGGCGGGCGGAGCTGCGCGAGCAGTAGGCTCAGCCCGTGGCCGAGATCGATCGCAAGCGGATCGCCGAGCTGACCGAGGCCCAGCAGGAGCAGTTCCGCAACCGAACCGGTGCCTCCGCCAAGACCTTCCAGCGGGCAGTGAAGTCGATGCCCGGCGGAGTCCCCTCCTCGTTCCAGGAAAACGACCCCTGGCCGGTCTACATCGACCGCGGCGAGGGCAGCCGGGTCTGGGACGTCGACGGCAACGAGTACGTCGACTTCCACAACGGCTTCGGGGTGATGTGCATCGGCCACGCCAACCCGACCGTCGGCGCCGCCGTCAAGGCCCAGGTCGACCGCGGCACCCACTTCGCCGCTCCCACCGACGGCTCGATCGTCGTCTCGCAGGAGCTGACCCGGCGCTTCGGCCTGCCCCAATGGCGCTTCAACAACTCCGGCACCGAGGCGACGATGGACGCGGTGCATCTCGCCCGCGGGGCCAGCGGGCGGGACCTGTTGTTGAAGATCGAGGGCTCCTACCACGGCCACCACGACTCGGTGATGGTCTCGGTCTACCCGCCTTTGGAGGCGCTGGGCGAGCGCGACGACCCGGTCAGCGTTCCCTACGGCGGCGGCGTCCCGCTGGCGCTGACCGAACTGACCCGCGCCGTCCCCTACAACGACGCCGACGCGCTCGAGAGCGTCCTCGAGAAGATCGGCGACCAGGTCGCCGGCCTGATCATGGAGCCGGCGATGATGAACATCAACATCATCCCGCCGAAAGACGGATACCTGGAGCGGGTCCGGGAGCTGACCGCGGCCCACGGCGTCACCCTGATCTTCGACGAGGTCAAGACCGGCTGCACGATCGCCGCCGGCGGCGCCACCGAGCGATTCGGCGTCACCCCCGACGTGATCACCCTCGCCAAGGCGAGCTGCGGCGGCTACCCGGGTGGCGCGATCGGGATGACCGCGGAGCTGGCCGAGCTGGTCGCCGACGGGACCGTCAAGCAGTACGGCACCTTCAACGGGAACCCGCTGGTGATGGCCGCGGCCCAGGCGACCCTGACCGAAGTCCTCACCGACGCCGTCTACGTCGAGCTCGAAGCGGCCAACCGCAAGCTGCTCGACGACTGCCAGGCGATAATCGACGCCAACGGCCTCCCCGCCTACACCGAGGGTCTCGGCGCCAAGGGGGCGGTGATCTTCTCTCCGGAGCGGATGTACGAGTACCGCGACTACCTGAGCAAGGTCGACGACGAGCTCTCGACCCTGGCCTGGCTCTACCACATGAACCACGGCATCTTCATGACCCCGGGCACCGAGGAGGAGTGGACCCTCTCGATCGCCCACGACGACGCCGACCGCCGGCGTTACCTCGACGCCTTCGAGGCCTTCGCCACCGACCTCGCCGCCCGATGAGCGACGTCGCTGCCGTCGGCCGGACCTACTTCGACGCGGTGGCCGCCAGGGACCCGGAGGCGATGGCGGCCTGCTGGGAGCCGGGCGGCATCGACGAGCTCCACGGGCTCGCCTCGCTGCGGGCCCCCGAGGAGGTGGTGGCCTGGTTCGCCAATACCTTCCGGGCGGTTCCCGACTTCCGGATGGAGGTCCTCGACCTCGTCGCCGAGGGCGAGAAGGCGGTGGTCCGTTGGCACATGACCGGGACCTTCTCGGGCGATGCCCGCTTCGAGGGGGCGATCGCGACCGGCGAGCGGATCGACATCACCGGCTGCGACATGCTCACCGTCCGTGACGGCAAGATCGTCCGCAACGACGCCTACCTGAACGGCATGCAGATGGCCCGCCAGCTCGGGGCCTTTCCGCCCCAGGGATCGCGCCAGGAGCGGGCGATGCTCGGCGCCGTCAACCTGAAGACGCGCCTTCGGGGCCTGCTAGCTCGCTAGCGCCTCGTCGATGTCGATCGGTTCGCCCAGGTGGTAGCCCTGGGCCATGTCGACGCCGAACTCGCGCAGCATCTCGGTCGTCGCGTCGTCCTGGACGAACTCGGCGATCGTCGTCTTGCCGAGCCCGCGAGCGATCTGGACGATCGCCTGGACCGTGAGCTGGTCGGCGTCGCTGCGGGGCATGTCCCGGACGAAGGCCCCGTCGATCTTGATCACGTCGAAGGGCAGGTGTTTGAGGTGGTGGAAGGGCCCGTAACCGGCCCCGTAGTCGTCGATCGCGACCTGGCAGCCGAACTCGGTGAGGCGGTCGGCGAAGCCACCCGCCTTCTCGAAGTCGTTGATCTGCGCGGTGGCGGTGATCTCGAAGGTGCAGCGGGCGGGGTCGGCGTCGCCTTCGTCGAGCCGGCGCTCGATGAACTCGAGCACCGAGACGTCGGAGAGCGAGGCGCCGGAGAGGTTGACGTGCAACGAGACCGGCGCGCCCTCGTGCTCGCGCTTGGCGATCAGCTCGAGCGCCCTGGCCACGACCCAGCGGTCGAGCTCCTGGACCATCCCCGAGCGCTCGGCGGCGTCGATGAACGAGGCCGCGGGCAGCAGCTCGCCATGCTCGCCGGTCATCCGCAGCAAGAGCTCGTAGCGCTCGATCCCGCCTGAGGCAAGGCTGTGGATGGCCTGGCTGTGGAGGCTGAGGCGGTCGTTGGTGAGGGCGTCGCGAATCCGCGCCGAAGTCGTCTGTCGCACTCGCTCGCCCTTGCCGCTCTGCTCCTGATGGAGGACGACGCGGTTGCGGCCCTCCTCCTTGGCCCGGTACATCGCCTCGTCGGCGGCGACCAGGACCGCTTCCGACCCACCGTTCCTGCCCGGACCGAAGGTCGCGACGCCGACGCTGATCGTGATCGCGTCGACCTCGGGTGCCGGCCGCGCCACCTCGGCGACCTGGGAGCGGAGGTCCTCGGCGAGCTGGACCGCGCCCTCGACATCGGTCTGCGGCATCAGCACCGCGAACTCGTCGCCCGAGAGCCGGGCGACGATGTCGGTTGCCCGGACCCGTTCGCGGAGGACGTTGGAGATCTCGCGGAGCATGGTGTCGCCGGCGTGGTGGCCGAGGCTGTCGTTGACCGCCTTGAGGCCATCGATGTCGATGATCATCACCGCGCCCTGGCCGCCGTAGCGCTCGCTGAACGAGGCGTACTGGTCGAGCTCGGAGCGGAACCGGCGACGGTCGAGGAGCCCCGTGAGCGAGTCGTGGTCGGCCAGATAGCGGAGCTGGGCCTCGGTCCTCTCGGCCCGCCGCAGGGCCCCCAGCACGACGTCGCGATCGTCGGGATCGAGCTTCAGCAAGGCCGCCTCGATCTGCGACTCGCTGTGCGCGGGAAGACGGTCGTCTGGCATTGAAGCACCGTAGAGCTTTCGGCTTGCCAGTGCCAAAAAAAGACCTAAAAGTAGGCTAGGCACATGCCCAATCGCCTTAGTGCCGAGACCAGCCCATATCTGCTCCAGCACAGCGGCAACCCGGTCGACTGGTACCCCTGGGCGAGGAGGCGCTGGCCCGGGCACGCGACGAGGACCTCCCGATCCTGCTCTCGGTCGGGTACTCGGCCTGCCATTGGTGCCACGTGATGGAGCGCGAGTCCTTCGAGGACGAGGTGACCGCCGCGTACATGAACGAGCACTTCGTCAACGTCAAGGTCGATCGCGAGGAGCGGCCCGACGTCGACGCGATCTACATGGAGGCGGTCCAGCAGATCAGCGGCCAGGGCGGCTGGCCGATGACCGTCTTCCTCGACCCCGACGGCGTCCCCTTCTTCGGCGGCACTTACTTCCCGCCCGACGAGGGGCGCGGCATGCCGAGCTTCCGGATGGTGATGGAAGCGGTCGTCGCCAGCTTCACCGGCAGGCGGGATGAGATCCGCGAGCGGGCCGAGGCGGTCCGCTCGCGACTCGGAGCGGTCGGGGCGATCGAGCCCGCCGACGCGGTTCCGGGCGCCGAGCTCCTCGAGCAGGCGGTCGGCCGCCTGCGCCAGTCCGCCGACCCGGTCCGCGGCGGTTTCGGCGGCGCTCCGAAGTTCCCGCCCGCCTCGGCGCTCGAGCTGCTTCTGGCCACCCACGCGCGAAGTCCGGGTGGCGATCAGGCCGCGATCGTGGAGCGGACGCTCGACGCGATGATGACCGGCGGCATCTACGACCAGCTCCGCGGCGGCTTTGCCCGCTACTCGGTCGACGCCGGCTGGCTGGTTCCCCACTTCGAGAAGATGCTCTACGACAACGCCCTGCTCGCCCGCGCCTACCTGCACGGGTGGCAGGCGCTCGGCCACAGCCGCTACCGACGCGCCTGCGAGGAGACGCTCGACTGGATGCTGGCCGAGATGCGGGGCCCGGAGGGCGGCTTCTACTCGGCCATCGACGCCGACTCCGAGGGCGAGGAGGGCCGCTTCTACGTCTGGACCCCGGCCCAGCTCGAGGAGGTGCTCGGCGAGGGCTGGGAGGCGGTAGCCGAGCACTTCGGCGTCACCGAGGCCGGCAACTTCGAGGGCGCCAGCGTCCTCCACCTGCCCGAAGGCGCCGAGGAACCGGAGCCGGAGGAGATCGCCGCGGCCCGGCGCTCGCTGCTCGAGGCACGCGCAGGACGGGTCCGCCCCGGCCTCGACGACAAGCGCCTCGCCGCCTGGAACGCCCTGGCGATCGCCGCCCTGGCCGAGGCCGGCGCCGTCCTCGAGCGGCCCGACTACCTCGATGCCGCCCGCGCCTGCGCGGAGTTCGTTCTCGAGGAGATGCGCGACCCGGACGGGCGTCTCCTGCGCACCTACAACGACGGCTCGGCCCGCCTCAACGCCTACCTCGAGGACCACGCGTTCCTGGTCGAGGCGCTGCTGACCCTCTACGAAGCCGGTTTCGAACGGCGCTGGTTCGAGCACGCCCGGGAGCTCGCCGACACCATGATCGAGCGCTTCGGAGACCCCGAGCGCGGCGGCTTCTTTTCGACCTCCTCCGACCACGAGGCGCTGATCGCCCGGCGCAAGGAGGCCGGCGATCACCCGATCCCGTCGGGAAACAGCTCCGCCGCCCTCGGGCTGCTGCGCCTGGCCGCCCTGACCGGTGAGCGCGAGTACGAGCGCCGCGCC
>DATDCK010000052.1:0-19305 GCA_036524375.1 Solirubrobacterales bacterium
CTACTCCTTCGACCGCGACGAGGAGGGGCTGGAGGAGTCCTACCGCCTGCAGAGCGAGGCCTACGAGCGGATCTTCGACCGTTGCGGGCTGCGCTGGTACCGGGTCGAGTCCGACGTCGGGATGATGGGCGGCTCCGGCGCCCACGAGTACATGGCGCCCTGCGAGGCCGGTGAGAACGAGGTGGCGCTGGCCGAGGGGTACGCGGCCAACGTCGAGATCGCCTCGGCCGAGCCGCAAACTGTCGAGGCGCAGGACGAGCTCGACGCGCCCGAGGAGGTCCCGACGCCCGGCCTCACCACCGTCGCCGAGGTCTCCGCGGAGCTCGGAGTCCCGGCCGGGGCACTGATCAAGGCGATGCCGGTGATGGTCGAGGGCGAGGGGATGGTCCTGGTCCTCCTTCGCGGCGACCACCGCCTCAACGAGATCAAGCTCCGCAACGCGCTCGGCGCCGACTTCCGCCCCGCCGGCGAGGAGGAGATCGCGACCGAGCTCGGCCCGGCCGGCTACATCGGCCCGGTTGGGACCGAGATCCGCATCCTCAAGGACGCGGCGATCGCCGGCGAGTCCTACGTCTGCGGCGCCAACAAGGCCGATGCCCACCTACGCGGGGTCAGGCCCGGGCGGGATTTCGAGTCCGAGGAGGTCGACGTCCGCACGGTCGAGGCCGGCGACACGACCGCCGACGGCGAGACGATCGCGATCGAGCCCGCGATCGAGATCGGCAACATCTTCAAGCTCGGCACCCGCTACTCGGAGCCGCTGGGCGCGACCTACCTCGACGAGGAGGGAAGCGAGCAGACGATCGTCATGGGCTCCTACGGGATCGGCCCGGCGCGGATCGCCGCCGCCGCGATCGAGCAGGGCGCCGATGAGAAGGGGATCGTCTGGCCGCGGTCGATCGCCCCCTGGCAGGTCCACCTCGTCTCGCTGGCCAAGGCCGGGGAGGAGGAGCGTGACGCCGCCGACCGCCTCTACGAAGAGCTCGAGGCGACGATCGGCGAGGAGGTGCTCTACGACGACCGCGACGCGGGCCCCGGCGAGAAGCTGACCGACACCGAGCTGCTCGGCTGCCCGCTGCGGATCGTGGTCGGTCGGCGCGGCCTCGCCAAGGGTGTCGTCGAGGCGGTCGAGCGCGGATCCGGGGCAGAACATGAGCTGCCCGTCGAGGAGGCCGCGGGAAGGGCGTTGGAGATACTCCAGGCGCTCGATGGCTCCTGACTCGGCCCCATTCGGACGCGGGCGCATAAGGCGCCTCTTCGGCCTCGATCGCTCGGCGCCGCCGCCGCCGGTCACCCGCCGCGGCGAACCCCTCAACCCCTGGACGATCCCCAACTTCGTCGGCTACGCACGCCTGGCGGCGATTCCGCTCTTCCTCTACATGGCGCTCGAATCCGACGACGGGCGCGACGCGGCGGCGGCCGTCGTCTTCTGGCTGATCGCCGCCGGCGACTACGTCGACGGCTTCCTCGCCCGGGTCACCGGCCAGTACAGCCGCCTGGGGACGATGCTCGACCCGCTGATCGACCGCCTCACCATCCTCGCGGGGGCGATCGTCTGCTGGCACTTCGACCTCCTGCCCCATTGGGCCCTGGCCCTTCTGGCGGTTCGCGAAGTGGCAATGCTGGCCCTCGCCCAGTACGGGCTTCGGCACGGGGTCGAGATCCGGGTCAACTGGCCGGGGCGGATCTCGGTCTTCCCGATCATGGGCGGGATCTTCTTCGCGCTGGTGGTCGACGGCTGGGTCCCGACCTTCCTGCTGATCCTCGGGCTCGTCCTGGCAATAGTCGCCACGGTCCTCTACGCGCGGGTCGGAATCCGGGAAGCCAGGGCCGCGAAGTCCCTGCAAGGACGCGGCCAGACTCCATAAACCTTCAACCTCCGGTTGAACCTTCGGCCCAAGTCCACCTATAATCGCCGAACGCAATCAGGGGCGACGCCTCTCCCAGAGCAAGGAGCGAGATGGAGGACACCTTTCCCGATCTTGGATCCCTCGGCGACAAAGAGCTGAAGGACCTGATCGACAAGTTGACGCAGGAGGAGAATGAGATCTCCTACCAACGCCGCGTGCTGCACGGGAAGATCGACATCCTGCGCGCCGAGCTGGTCAACCGGCTGCGGCAAAAACGCGAGCAGGGTGAATCCCTGTTCTCCGGTGACGACGTCAGCAGGCTGACCGAGATCCTGGCCGGGCGTGCGGAGACGCCGCCCGAGGACGAGCCGAAGCCCTAGAGGAGCCGGAGCCGTGGCCGCCCACTGTCCCGAGTGCGGGTTCGTCAACCCCGAGGGGGCGAACTACTGCCAGAAGTGCGGTGCCTACCTGGGCGGTCCCTCCGAGGGCGGGGAGGACCCGACGACGATGACCTACACCGTCGACGACACCGGCGACATGCAGCCGATCGACATCGACGAGGCGGTCGAGCGGACCGGTGCCGCGCTGGTGATCCGCGCCGGCGGCGGCCGCGCCGGCGAGAGCTTCACGGTCAGCGAGGACCGCGTCTCGATCGGCCGCAGCCCCGACGCCGGGGTCTTCCTCGACGACGTCACCGTCTCCCGCAACCACGCCCTTCTCGTGCGGCGCCGGGACGGCCTCTACATCGACGACCTCGGCTCCCTCAACGGGACCTACGTGAACCGCCGCCGGATCGAGTCGCACCGTCTCTCCGACGGCGACGAGATCCAGGTCGGCAAGTACAAGCTCAGCTACCTGGAGAAGTAGATGCCGCTCCCCGAACAGACGAAGAAGGCTCCCGACTCCGCCAGCCGTCCCCGCAAGGCGCTGACGATCGGCGCCGTCTGCACGATCCTCCAATCCGAGTTCGACGACCTCTCGATCTCGAAGATCCGATATCTCGAGGACCAGAAGTTGCTGACCCCGCGCAGGACGGCGGGCGGCTACCGCCTCTACAGCCAGTCGGACGTCGAACGGCTGCGGACGATCTTGCGATTGCAGCGCGACGAGTTCCTGCCCCTGCGGGTGATCCGCCAGGAGCTGGCGGCCGGCAGCGAGATCGACCTGGTCGGCGACGGCGACGGCGAGCGCCGTTCCGGCGGCGCCGTCAGGCGGGCGATCCTCGTCACCACCTCGAGCGCCTACCTGACCCTCGACGAGGTGATCGAGGAGACCGGGGCGCGCGAGGAGCTGATCCTCGAGCTCGAGAACTTCGGCATCGTCCAGCCCGAGAAGCGCGAGGGAAAGCTGGTCTACGACGAGACCGACCGCGAGGTGGTCAGGGCCGCGAACGAACTCGCCCGCTTCGGCGTCGGCGCCCGCAACATGAGGGTCTTCCGCTCCTCCGCCGACCGTGAGTCCCAACTCCTGGAAGCTCTGCTCGGCCCCTCGCTCCGCTCCCGCAACCCCGACCGCCGCAAGGAAGCTCTGGAGAGCCTCGAGAGCCTGGCGGCGACGGTCAGCCACCTCAAGCACCTGCTGCTCGTCAGGGACCTGCGCCGCCTGGCGGGCAACTAGCCCGCTCGGGATGGCCAAGGTCGCACGCCGCCGCAGCATCCCGGCCCCGGTGACGGACGTCTGGAAGCTGGTCTCCGACCCCCACAGCCTGCCGCGCTGGTGGCCCCACACCGCCCGCGTCGAGAACGTGGAACGCGGCGGCGAACGGCGCGGAGAATGGACCCAGGTCCTGGAGACATCGGAGGGCCGCGGCGTGCGGGCGGACTTCCGCTGCATCAGCTCGGCCGAGCCGAAGCGCTACGCCTGGGAGCAGCGCCTCGAGGGGACCCCCTTCGAGCGACACCTGAAATCGGCCCGGTTCCAGGTCGACCTCGGCGCCGATGGCGCCGGCACCAAGGTCGCGATCTCCTCCGAGCAGACGCTGCGCGGGATGTCACGGCTCGGCTCGCCGATGATGCGACGCGGCCAGGGGGACATCCTCGAGCAGGCCCTCGACGGGATCGAGCGAGCATTGGGAGGCGAGGAGAAGTGAGCGGCGAGGCTCCGCGCCGGGACTCGAAGTGGTGGGGATGGGGAGACCCGGCGGTCGACGCCGAGCTCGACGAGGCGGCGCGCTCGGCGCTCGCCGAGCGGATCGGCGCCCTCGAGTCGGGAACGCGACCGGCGAGCGTCGAGGAGCTGGAGCTGCCCGCCGCCGAGGCTCTGCCCGCGGCCCTGGTCGAGGCAGCGGGAGCCGCGCGGGTCTTCAACTCGGTTGAGGACCGCGCTCGGCACGCGACCGGCTGCGGCTACGTCGACCTGGCGCGCCTGCGCCTCGGCGCGCTCGACGCAGCCCCCGACGCGGTCGTCCTGCCCGACGAGGGCAACATCTTCCGGATCCTCGAGCTCTGCTCGGACGAGGGCGTCGCGGTCGTCCCGTTCGGCGGCGGCACCAGCGTCGTCGGCGGGGTCGAGCCGCTGCGGGGCGCCCACCAGCGCCTAATCAGCCTCGACCTCTCGTTGCTGCGCGCGGTCGACGTCGACCGGCGCTCGCTGACGGCGACGCTCGGCGCGGGCCTTCGCGGCCCGGAGGCCGAAGCCGCGCTCGGCAGGCAGGGGCTCGTCCTCGGCCACTACCCACAGTCCTTCGAGTACGCGACGATCGGTGGCTTCGCCGCGACCCGCTCTGCCGGCCAGGCATCGAGCGGCTACGGGCGCTTCGACTCGCTGGTCAGCTCGGTGCGCCTGGTCACCCCGGTCGGCGAGATGCGGACGCTGGAGACGCCGCACACGGCGGCGGGGCCGGCCCTGCGCGAGGTGGTCGTAGGCTCCGAGGGAGCCCTTGGGGTGATCCCCGACGTCACCGTCAGGGTCCGCCCGGCGCCGACGGTGCGGCGCTACGAGGCCTGGATCGCCGAGAGTTTCGAGGCCGGTGCCGAGATAGTCCGCGCGCTCGCCCAGGGACCGGGGCTGCCCGACGTGACCCGAGTCTCCGACGAGGAGGAGAGCTGGGTCTCGTTGACCCTCTCAGGCCCGCGCGGCGCCACCGCCCGCGCGCTCGACAGCTACCTCGGCCTTCGCCGGCGCCGCGGCGGGGCGCTGATGATCGTCGGCTTCGAGGGCGAGGAGGAGTCGGTTGCCCGTCGCCGCGCCCTGACCGTGCGCGAGCTGCGCTCGGGGGGCGCCGTCTACCTCGGCCAGTCGGCCGGTCGCTCCTGGGAGCACGGCCGTTACCAGGGCCCCTACGTTCGCGACACGCTGATGGACATGGGGGCGATGGTCGAGACCCTTGAGACCTCGCACACCTGGTCGCGGCTGGCGGAGCTGAAGGCCGCGGTCGGCATCGCGATAGCGGGGTCACTCAACTCGCAGGGGACGCCCGGCCTGGTCTTCTGCCACCTCTCCCACGCCTACGCCGACGGCGCCTCGCTCTACTTCACCTTCGTCTCCCGGGCCCGCGCCGGCGCCGAGGTCGAGCAATGGCGAGAGGTCAAGGCGGCCGCCTGCGAGGCGATCGTCGCCGCGGGTGGCACCATCAGCCACCATCACGCGGTCGGCCGCGACCACGCCCGCTACATGGAGTCGGAGGTCAGCCCGCTGGGGGTCGAGACCCTGCGGGCGATCAAGGCCCGACTCGACCCGGCCGGGGTGATGAACCCCGGGAAGCTGGTTCCCTAGCTGCCTTCGGCAGCTTTTTCGCCGGCCTCGACGATCGGGCCGGTAACGGCGCCGGCGGCCAGCTCGGTGCCCCCGTAGGCGGGCGCGGTGCCGCTTTTCTGCGCCGCTTTCAGCGCCGTGCCGAGCTCGTCGTTGGGGACGAGCGAGACTTCCATGTTGTCGTAGCCGCTGGCAAGGAGTCCGAGGATCTGCGGGGCGATCCGAAAGCTGCCGACGATTTCGCCTTTGCCGTTGGGCCGCGACGCGACCAGCGGCACCCTCTCCTGCTCCGATTTGCCGATCGAGATCGTGTAGGACTGCCCGGAGGGGGCGGGGCCGAGGCCGCGCACCCTGAGCAGCAGGGCGACCTGCTTGCCGGCCCGCCCGAACAAAGCCTGGCCGCTGACACCGGAGCCGTCGATTTCCTCCATCGCGGCCTGGGTCGGGACTTTGCCGCTGTTCTGGCCTTCGGCGCCGGTGGTCGTCGTGGCGGCTGTTTCGCCACCGCCATCGTCGTCATCGCCGCCGAGGACGCCCGTGACCAGGAGCAACACCAACACGAGAACCACGGCACCACCGGCGATCAGGGCGTTGCGGGCCCCCTTGTCCTCGGGCAGCTTCAGCTTCGGTCGGGATTTGCGGGAGGCAGCCGGCGTCGGCGCGGGCCTCGCCGCAACCTCGGGCTTCTTCTCCTCGGGGACCGGCTCGGGCTTCGGTGGCGGTGGTGGGGGCGGCTCCGCCGCCTTCTCCGCGCCTTGGTCGAGCTGTCGCAGGGCGTCGTCGACCTTCGCCCGCACCTCCTCGACGCTCAGGCCCATCAGGGCGGCGATGTCCTCGTAGCTGGTGTCGGGTTGCGACACCAGCTTCAACATCGCCTTCTGGTCCTCGCTCAGCGCCATCGGCGGGGAAGCCTACGCGACCCGACCGTATGGGTAGGGTCAGGGCGATGACGGCAGGCGCAGCCGAGCTTCGTTCCCACTTCGACGCCCTGATCGGCACCGAGTGGCTCGATGACGACCCCGAGCACGCCCGGGTCCGGATCGCGATGCGCGACGACCTGCGCCAGCCCGTCGGCCTCATGCACGGCGGCGTGATGTCGACGATCGTCGAGAGCGTCTGCTCGCGGGCCACGGCCCTGGCCGTCTTCGACGAGGGGATGGCGGCGATGGGGCAGTCGATCAGCGTCAACTTCATGCGCCCGATCATCGAGGGCCACGCCGAAGTCACTGCCCGGGCCCGACACCGCGGCCGCACGACCTGGGTCTGGGAGGCCGAGGTCCGCGACGCCGAGGAGCGCCTCTGCGCCCTTGCCCAGATGACGATCGCGGTCCGGCCGCTACCGTCCGGCGGCTAATTCCCGAAGCGGTTCGTGATCGGCAGGCGGCGGTCGCGGCCGAAGGCCCGCGGCGTGATCCGCACCCCGGGGGCCGCCTGGCGGCGCTTGTACTCGGAGCGATCGACCATCCGGATCACCTCCTCGACCGTCTCGGCCGGGAGCCCGGCGGCGATCATCTCCTCGCGACCTTGGTCGCGCTCCACGTAGGCCTCGAGGACGCCGTCGAGCAGGTCGTAGGGCGGCAGCGAGTCGCTGTCGCGCTGATCGGGTCGCAGCTCGGCCGAGGGCGGGCGCTCGATCACCGAGGCGGGGACGAGCTCGCGCCCCGCGATCGCGTTGCGGTGGGCGACGAGCTCGTAGACGAGCGTCTTCGGAACGTCCTTGATCGCCGCGAACCCGCCCGCCATGTCACCGTAGAGGGTCGCGTAGCCGACCGACATCTCACTCTTGTTGCCGGTCGTCAGGATCAGCCAGCCATGCTCGTTGGAGAGCGCCATCATCAGGTTGCCGCGGATCCGCGCCTGGATGTTCTCGGCGGCGACGCCGCCGCCGTCGACCGAGGGGGAGAGGGCGCGCTCGTACTCCGCCATCGCTCCCTCGATCCGGATCTCGAGCGCCTCGACTCCGAGGTTCGCCGCGATAGTCCGGGCGTCGCCCTGTGTTTCATCACTGGAATGAGGCGAGGGCATGACAACGCAGGTCACCCGCTCGGGGCCGAGCGCGTCGACGGCAAGCAGGGCGACGAGGGCCGAGTCGATGCCCCCCGAGAGGGCGATGCCGACGTGGCCGAACCCGTTCTTGGCGACGTAGTCGCGCAGTCCGAGGACGAGGGCGCCGTAGACCTCGGCGAGGTCCGGAAGCGGCTCGGACAGCGGTCCGGGAGCAGCCCCGACATCGCAGACCAAGAGCTCCTCCTCGAACTGGGCGGCACGCCCGAGGGTCTCGCCGTCGGGCCCGAGCAGCAGGCTCTGGCCGTCGAAGACGAGTTCGTCCTGGCCACCGACCATGTTGCAGAAGGCGAAATGGGCGCCATAGCCCCGAGCGAGGCCGCTGAAGAGCATCTCGCGCTCGCGGCCCTTGCCGCGGTGGTAGGGCGACCCCGACGGGTTGGCGATCAGCTCCGCGCCTTCGGCGACCTCAGTCGCGGCGGGCGGGCCCTCGACCCAGCAGTCCTCGCAGATGGTGAGGCCGACCCGGGTTCCGGCGATGTCCGCGGTCGCCGGGTCGGCGCCGGGGATGAAGTACCGCTGCTCGTCGAAGACCGCGTAGTTCGGCAGACGCTGCTTGCGGTAAACGCCGGCGACCCGACCGCCGGAGAGGTGGGCGAGCGAGTTGTGGGCGTGGCGGAAGTCGGCGGCGGCGGCCGGCTCGGAGAAGCCGACCAGGACGTCGATCTCGGCGGCCCGGGGCGCGAGCTCCTCGACGGCGCGCCGCGAGGCTTCATTGAAGTGCCTCTTCAGGTACAGGTCCTCGGCCGGATAACCCGGGATGCAGAGCTCCGGGAAGATCGCCAGATCGGCCCCCCGGGCGGCGGCCGCCTCGATCCAGGCGGCCACCTTGGCGGCGTTGCCGTCGATGTCGCCGACAGTCGGGTTGATCTGGGCCAGGGCTATGCGCAAGGGAGCCTCACGCGTGAAGTGTAGATTTGCCGCCGTGCGGGGGTTCTCGAAGCTGTTTGCGGTGGCGCTGTCGGCCCTGGCGCTGTACGGGGCGATGCCCGGCGCCGCCGAGGCCTCCGAGCAGTGGGTCTTCCGGGCGCCGGCGGCGCGCCCGACCGACAAGCCCGACCCAAATCGCCACACCTACAACGAGAAACAGGCACCCGAGTCCCCGGCCTGCACGCCGCACTTCTGCATCCACTGGGTCGCCCTGGGGGCTGACGCCCCGAGCCTCGCCGACGGCGACGGGATCGCCGACGGCGACGGGATCCCCGATTTCGTCGAGCGGGTGAAGGAAGTCTCCGAGCACGTCTACGAGGTCGAGAACGGAAAGCTCGGCTGGCGCGACCCGCGCTCGGACGGCACCGCCGGAGGCAGCAGGGGCAAGACCGACGTCTACCTGGCCGAGATCGGCGGCAGCCTCTTCGGCTACGCCGCGCCGGACAAGGGCCAGGCGACCAAGGAGCACGCCCTGCCGCGTCGCCTGCACGGCTATCTCGTCATCGACAACGACTACGACCCCTTCGAGTTCCCCGGCACCGACCCGATCGAGGACCTCCAGGTCACCTTCGCCCACGAGTACACCCACATCATCCAGTTCGGCTACGACGCCTATCAGGACGCCTGGTTCGCGGAGTCGTCCGCGACCTGGATGGAGGACCAGGTCTACAACCGCATCAACGACTACCTGCGCTACGTCCGGCGCTGGGAGCGCCTCTACGAGGTCCCGATCACCGAGAGCGCGATCCGCGAGTACGGCTCCGCGGTCTGGAACCACTGGCTGAGCCGGCGCTACGGCCGCGCGATCATCCGCAGGGCCTGGGCAGGGGCGATCCACGTCCGCCCGGGCGGCTTCTCGGTCGCCGCCTACGACCGCGCGATCCGCGGGGCCGGCCCCTCGGACTTCGACCGCGACTTCGCCCGCTTCGCCCGCGATCTCGCCGAGTGGCGGACCCAGGACGTCTTCCGCGAGGGCGCCCTCTACGGGGACCTGCCGCGACAGGGCTCGCTCTCGCCGAGCGGGCCGGAGCGCCGGCGCCTGCTCGACCACACCACGTTCCAGCTGCTCAAGGTCGACGCCCCGGGCGGGCGCGCCGTCGTCGTCGAAGCCACCGCCCCGACCGGAGCCGCCGCCGGGCTGGCGCTGGTCGGCAGAATCGGCGGCGAAAAAGACGGCGAGGTGGTCTCGCGGCTGCGCTTCAAGCGCCGTGGGGGCCCGCTCTCGGTCAAGCTCGCCGACCCCAGCAGGTTCGACCGGGTGACGGCGGTCCTCGTCAACGCGGACTCGACCGCGATCGGGTTCAGCGCCAGGCAGCTGGACTGGAACTACTTGACCGACACGGCGCCGTTCCGGGCGCGGGCGCGGGTCTTGCGCTGACCGTTCGTGGACGGCGGCAGGGTGGAGACGATCTCCTCGATCGAGGCTTCGAGGTCGAGGCCGAAGCTCTCGAGATCGGACATCGCGTCGTAATCGCCGACCAGGCCGAAGTCGATCTGTCCGTCGTAGGACATGATCCCGACGCATAGCGCCTGGCGGCGGGCGAGCGGGACCATCGGGAAGATCGATTCCATCCGGCGGCCGAGCAGGTAGAGGGGGAACTGCGGGCCCGGCACGTTGGTGATGACAAGGTTGAAGAAGCGTTGGGCCGGTTGCAGCCGGGCCGCCTGGGCGGCGATCGTCGGTGGCGCGAAGTCGGTGATCTTGGTCAGGATCTCGGCTCCCACCGCCTGGCCCGACCCCTTCAGGTCTCCCATCGTCTCGGTGATCAGGCGCAGTCGCTCGACCGGGTCCGTCGACCAGACCGGGAGCGGCGCCATCATCGCCGAGATCCTGTTGCCGAGCGCACCGTGCTCCTCGTCGGCGCGGACGCTGACCGGGACCATGGCCCGCAGCTCGAGGCCGTCGGTGTCGGTCCCGCGGGCCCGCAGGTAGTTGCCGAGGGCACCGGTCACGACCGAGAGGACCACGTCGTTGACGGTGCCGCCGTGCTCGTCCTTCACCTGCTTGAGCAGGGCGAGGTCGCTGCGGACGAAGGCCAGCCGCCGGTGGGGGCCGATCTCGACGTTGAGCGGAGTCGGGGGCGCGGCCATCCCGGCGCCGACCATCTTGCCGGTGGCGCCGATTCCTCGCGCGACCTGGCGCGGCCCACGCAACACTGCACGGAAGCCGCGGACGATCTCCTTCGGGCTGGTCGCCCGCTCGCGCAGCGCATCGGCAAGTAGATCCATGTCGGTCGGCTCGGGGCGTGGGGCCCACTTCGGCGGGCGCATCGGCTCCTCCGGCTCCGCATCGAGGTCGAACAGGACCGTGGTGATGTCGACGCCGGAGACGCCGTCGACGAGGGCATGGTGGCTCTTGCCGACGACCGCGAAGCGATCGCCCTCGAGGCCCTCGATCAGCCGCAGCTCCCAGAGCGGCTTGGTGCGGTCGAGCTGCTGGGAGAAGATCCGCCCGGCGAGGTTGCGCAGCTGCTCCTCCGAGCCCGGCGCCGGCAGCGCGCTCTGGCGCACGTGGTAGTCGAGGTTCAGGTGGGGATCGTCGACCCAGACCGGTCGCCCCTGGCCGAAGGGCACCGAGCGGAGCTTCTGGCGGAAGCGTGGAACCAGGTGCAGGCGCGAGGCGATGTGGTCGCGAAACTCGGCGTGGCTGGGCGGCGATCCCTCGAAGATGATCGTCGAGGCGACATGCATGTGGGCACCTGCGCGCTCCATGTGGAGGAAGGACGCATCGAGCCCGCTGAGTCGATCCTGGCCACTCATTGGGAGATCTTCGCACAAGATCGGCCAGGCACTAAGGATCGGTGAGATCCGCTTTCCAGAGCCGTTTGCAGCATCCGGACCAGGGCGGGGGAGTGTGATGGGCCTCACTCCGGCACCGGTTGAGCGCCCCTACGGTGCCCCGTTCCAATCGACCTATCCCGAACTGCCGAGTCCCACGGCGAGCGCCGCGGGAGCGGGGGACCCAATGACGTGACTGAGGTTAGGGCCGATATGCGGCCTCGAGTTCAGGCACGTCCGGGGCGAATCGGGCGGTAATCCGCCTGTAGCGACCCAGGGCGCCGAGAGCCCTGGCACGCGAGCCCGTCAGCTAACCCCGTAGGCAGATGAGAAAGCGAGTTGAGCAAAAGCATGCGTCATCGCCTGCCCATTGCGCTGTCCGCAGCGCTGATCGCCCTGAGCGCCTCGAGCGCGACGGCGAAGCAGAGGGAGCACGCCCCGGCCAAACCCGCCGCGGGCCACGTCTCCCTCCACGTCAACCACCACAGCCTGATCGCCGGTGAAAAGCTGATCGTCGACGGCCGTGTCCGCCCCCGCGGCAGCCATCGGGTAAAGGTCGTCGTCCGCGGCCGCGCCGGCGGCGTCACCCGCACCGGCACCGAGCGCGATGGCAGCTTCCGAGTCGACTTCGCGCTGCCGACGACCGGCCTCTACAAGGTGCGTGCCTTCGGGATCCACAACCGCCGCGCGACCGGCTCGACGAGCACCGCCCGGCGCTTCACCGTCTACCGACGGGCGGCCGCCTCCTACTACGGGCCCGGCTTCTACGGCGGCGCCCTCGCCTGCGGAGGGACCCTGCAGCCCGGGACCCTCGGCGTCGCCCACAAGACCCTGCCCTGCGGCACCAGGATCAGGCTGCGCTACCGGGGCCGGACAGTGACCGTCCCGGTTGTCGACCGTGGGCCCTACGTCGGTGGGCGCGACTACGACCTCACCGAGGCGACCAAGCTGCGCCTGCGCTTCCCGGACCTCGGGGTGGTGCTGGCCAGCCGCTAGGAGGAGGCGCCGAGCTCGAGCTGGGGGTCTCCCCCGGCGGCGTCGGAGGCGGCGGGATCGTCGCCTCCGGCGTCGCCGAACTGGGCGAGCCTGACGCCGAGCAGTCGCACCGGTCGCGGCGGCGCGTAGGCCCGCAGCAGCTCGAGGGCGACCGACGTCACCGCTTCGGCGTCGTTGGTCGGCTCCTCAATCGTGTGGGACCGGGTGACGTTGGTCCAGTCGTCGAGCCGGACCTTGATCCCGATCGTCCGGCCGACGAGGCCGTGGTCATGGAGGCGCTCGCAGAGCCGCCGCGCCAGCTCCGCCAGCGCGGCCTCGAGCGCGACCGGGTCGGAGACGTCGACGTCGAAGGTCGTCTCGGCCGACTGCGACTTGGCTTCGCGGACCGTCGTCAGCGGTGTCTCGTCCTCGAAACGGGAGCGACGCGACAGCCAGGCCCCGGTCCGCGGGCCGAACAAAGCCTGGAGCTCGTCGGCGTCGCGGCGGCGCAGGTCGGCGAGGGTGCGGATCCCGTGGCGCTCGAGCCGCTGCACGGTTTTCGGACCGATCCCCGGCACCAGCCCGGGGGAGTCCTCGGCGAAGCGCTCGAGCGCCTCGGCACGAGAGAGGACGACGAGGCCCCCCGGCTTTCCCAGCTCGCTGGTGATCTTCGCCAGCATCCGGTTCTCGGAGATCCCGACCGAGCAGCCGAGCCGGGCCTCGTCGGATATCTCGGCCGCGATCCTCCGCATCGTCGCCTTCGGGGAGAACAGACCGGTGAGGTCGAGGTAGGCCTCGTCGAGGCCGACCACCTCGACCGTCTCGACGTTGCGTCGCAGGATCGCCATCACCTCCTGGGAGGCAGCGCGGTAGGCGGTGAAGTCGGGGCTGAGGTAGACCGCGTCCGGCAACCTGCGGCGCGCGACCGCGGCCGGCATCGCCGAGTGGATCCCGGCCAGGCGCCGCGCCTCGTAGCTGGCGGTCGTCACCACCGCCCGCGGCCCCGAGCCGCAGACGACCACCGGCTTCCCTTTCAGCTCAGGCCTGCGGCGCAACTCGACCGACGCGTAGAACGCGTCCATGTCGAGGTGGGCAATGCAGCGAGCCGGATCGGCCACCCATCCACGGTACGCACGTCGGCGGCGGACGCCGCCGCGCTCCGAAGAGTCTTCGCCATACTGGCGACTTGACCGGCGAGGCAATCACGGTACGACCGTCCCGGCGGCAGGACGCGGAGGGCATCCTCCAGCTCTGGGCGGAAGCGCGAAGCGGGCACGCAAGCACCACCGATCGCCTCGACGACGTCGAATCCCTGGTCGCGGACTCTCCCGGAGCCCTTCTCGTCGCCGAGCGGGGCGATGAGATCGTGGGAGCGCTGATCGCCGCCTGGGACGGGTGGCGGGGAAACCTGTACCGCCTCACGGTTCGCGAAGGGCATCGGCGGGAAGGCATCGGCGTCACGTTGATCCGGGCCGGCGAGGAGCACCTGCGGGACCGCGGCGCCCGTCGGGTCACAGCCCTCGTCGCTTTCGAGGACGACTCGATCGCGGCCTTCTGGGAGTCGGCCGGTTATCCGCTCGACGACGACATCGGTCGGCGAGTCCGCAATCTTGCCCCTGGCTCCTAAACTTGGCCGGTGGCATCAGCCGAGGCCAAGAACCTGGAGGCGATCTCCAAGGCGATCGACCAGCACAACGCCAACTGCCCGTACCCGGCGGCGGAGGTGCGGATGAACCCGTTCGAGATCGAGCGGCTCGGCTGGGATCAGATTCGCGGCCTGCCGCTGCTCCCCGACCCCGAGCTCGGCACCGGCCGCTTCCGGATCGTCTGCTCGCGCGAACTCGACGGCGGTGGCCTCGAGGAGATCGAGGCGGTCGGCGAAGAGGTCACCGTCGGGGCACCGGCTGAGGTCCCGGCACCGGCCGAGCCGAGCCCGAACTAGAAGTTGTAGAAGTCGAGTCCGACTTCGGAGAGCCAGCGCTGAGCTTCGTTGTTGAGCCGGGTCAGCTCGTCGGTGAGGATCAGGACGCCCATGGCGATCAGGATCAGGCCGCCGACGGCGACGATCAGCTGGTAGTGGCGCTTGACCACCGCAAAGGCGGTCGTCATCCGTGAGAAGGCGAGCGCGGTGAGCAGGAACGGGATTGCCAGGCCAGCCGAATAGACCGCGAGCAGGAGCCCGCCCTTGGCGGCCGAGCCGGTCAGGGCAGCGGCCGAGAGGATCGCTCCGAGGGTGGGACCGATGCAGGGCGTCCAGGCGATCGCGAAGGCGGCGCCGGCGACGATCGGCCCGCCTTTCCCCGCCCGGTCGAGGAGCGCCTCGACGTGCCACTCGCGATTCAGCCTGGTGACGAACAGCGAGGCGACGAAGAGGACGCCCATGGCGATGATGAGGATGCCGGAGATCGTCTGCAGCAGGTCCTCGTTGTCCTTGAGGAAGGAGCCCAGCCCGGTCGCGGTCAGGCCCAGGGCGACGAAGATCGCCGAGAAGCTGGCGACGAAGAGGAGGCTGGGCCCGAGGACCCGGCGCCAGTTCGCGTCCTCGAGCTCGTTTGCGGAGACCCCGGTCACCGCCGAGAGGTAGCCGGGGACGAGCGGCAGCACGCAGGGGGAGAGGAAGGAGACGATCCCCGCGCCGAGCGCCGCAAGGAACGTGACTCCCGCCGCCGGGTCGCTGCTGATCTCGCCTAAGAGCACCTTTGGCGAAGGCTACTCGCGTGCAGCCGCCGGGCGCCGCGAGACGATTGCGCGATGGAACTCAACGCGCTGGTCCTCAACTGCACCCTGAAGAAGTCCCCCGAGCCCTCCAATACCCAGGGCCTGATCGACATGGTCACCGCCCACTTCGACGATCTCGGGGTCAAGCACGAGACCCTGAGACCGGTCGATTTCCAGATTCCCTTCGGCGTCGTCTCCGACATGGGGGAGGGCGACGAATGGCCGCTGATCCTCGAGAAGGTGCTGGCGGCCGACATCCTGATCATGGGAATGTCGATCTGGTTCGGAGTCCGCAACAGCGTCATCCAGATGGTGATCGAGCGCCTCGACGGCACCTACGAATCGACCAACGAGGTCGGCCAGTACCCGCTCTACAACAAGGTCGCGGGAGTTGTCGTGACCGGCAACGAGGACGGTGCCCACGCCTGCGCCGAGACCACGCTCTTCAACATGACCCACCTCGGCTGCGCGGTGCCGCCCAACGCCGACACCTATTGGGTCGGCGACGCCGGGCCCGGCCCTTCGTTCATCGAGGCCGGCGGCAAGGACCACCCGTACACGCAGAAGACGGCGGGCTGGATGGCCCACAACGTCACCCACCTCGCCCGCATCCTCAAGCAGAGCCCGATCCCCGCCGAAGGGAACACCGTCTCCGGTGCCTGAGCGGCAGCTCTTCAACGCCTCGGGGATGGCGACCCGGCTGCGGGCCTCGCCGCTGACCGCAGTCGGGCCCGCGGAGCCGGGGCCGGCCGTTCGCCGGGGATTCCTGATCGCGATCCCGATCGGCGCCGCCCTGCTCGCCGAGCTCGGCCTCGACTCGCCGACGAAGGGTGCGATCGCGACGGGAGCGTTGCTGGCCGGGTTCCCAGCGATGGACGCCCCGGCGAAGGTCCGCGCCGCCTGGCAGGCCGCGGCGGCGCCGCTGATCGCAATCGCCGCCGCTCTCGGCGTCCTCACCGGCGCCTCACCGTGGCTCGCGGTCCCGACGATGGCGCTGGTCGGCGCGGCCGCGGGCTACTGCTCCTCGGTCTCGCCACGGTTCCTGATCTTCGGGCTCTCGATCGCCCTCTCGCTGCTGATCGCCCAGGGGCTTCCCCTCGACGCCGCCGACGTGCCGGCCGCCCTCGCCCTCACGACCGCCGGGGGGCTGCTGCAGGCCGCCTGGTCCCTCGCCGTCCGCGCCGCCGGCGATCGCGGTGCCGAGGGCCCGGAGAATGCCTGGAGCACCGAGCGCGCCGCCGGGCTCCTCCGCTCCAATTTCAGCCTTGACAGCATCGCCGCCCGGCATGCGGTCCGGTTCGGATTGGCGCTCGCCGCCGGAGTCGCTGCCTACTGGGCCCTGGGGATGCAGGAGCACGGCTTCTGGATCCCGCTGACGATCCTCTTCGTCCTGCGGCCGGTGCGCGAAGAAACGATGCACCGCCTGGTGTTACGGGCGGTGGGAACGGCAGCGGGGCTCCTGATCGCCACGGCACTCTCGTTTTGGCTCCAGGACGCTCCCGTCGCCCTCGCCCTCGTGCTGACCGTCGCGGCGGGCTTCTCGTACGGCCTCCTCACCGTCCAGTACGCGCTGTTCACCACGGCGATCACGGTCTTCGCCGTGGTGATGGCCGATACGCTCGGCGAGCCGGAGTTGGCCGCGGCAGGCCAGCGGGGGATCGCGACGGCGATCGGGATCGCCATCGCCGGAGCCGCATTCGCGCTCTGGAGCAACCCGCCGAAGCTCGAGGCGCGGCCCGCCTAGAGCCAGCCCGCGCGCTTGAAGCGCCGGTGCAGCAGCAGGCAGGCGACGGCGATCAAGACCAGCACCGTTGGGTAACTGAAGCGCCATTGCAGCTCCGGCATGTGCTCGAAGTTCATCCCGTAGATCCCGGCCACCATCGTCGGCACCGCGAGGATCGCGACCCAGGCGGAGATCTTCCGCATGTCCTCGTTCTGGCGCACCGAGACCTGGGTGAGGTTGGCGTGCAGGGCGCTGCCGAGCAGGTCGCGGAAGCCGGCGATCTCGCCGCTGACCCGCCGCAGGTGGTCGTGGACGTCTCGGAAGTACTCGTGGAGGTCCTCGGGGACCATCTCGTACTGGCCGCGGGCGATCTCGTCGACGGCGGTCGAGAGGGGCAGCACCGCCCGGCCGAAGTCGAGCACCTCGCGCTCGAGCTTGTAGATCCGCTCGGTGGGGTTGTCGCCGTCGTCGGAGAAGACCTGGAGCTCGACCTGCTGGATGTCGACGTCGACGCCGCGCGCCGCCACTTCGTAGCCGTCCACGCAGTAGTCGAGGACCGCGTATAGGGCCATGGCCGGGCCCTGGCGAAGGAACTCGGGCCGCTTTTCGATCCGCTCGCGGACGGGAGCCAGGTCGCCCTTGCCGTGGCGGACGGTGACGAGGAACGAGCGGTGGACGAAGAGCATCACCTCGCCGATCTCGATCACCTCCTCGGAGTCGACGTACCCGGCGGTCTTGACGACCACGAAGAGGGTGTCGTCATAGAGCTCGACCTTGGGCCGCTGGTGGGCTTTGACCGCATCCTCGACAGCCAGCTCGTGCAACCCGAACCGATCCGCGATCGCGTCGAACTCCTCGGCTTCCGGCTCGACCACCCCGAGCCAGACGAAGCGACCCTCGTCGCGGGCGGCCTCACCCGCTTCCTCGAGCGTCAGGGTCCCACCGACCCTGCGACCGTCCTCGTAGGTGGCGCAATCGACGATCATCGGGCCAGTATCGCCCTCGTGCCGGAGCGATCCGTGAGAAGCTTCCGCCGATGGGGAAACGAGTCGTAACGGTGCTCGTCCTGGCTTTGGCAACGGCACTCATGGCTGTTGGCACGGCAAGCGCCGCGATCACCGTCGGCAACACCAACGACTCCGGTCCCGGCTCGCTGCGCCAGGCGATCATCGACGCGCCGCCGGGCGAAACGATCGACCTCCCGGCGGGAAGCTACGACCTGAGTAGCGGCCCGCTCGAAATCGAACGGCCGCTGTCGATCGTCGGCCACGGATCGGGCAATACGACGTTGCGTACGGTTTCGAATCAACCCGTCTTCGTCGTCTCCGCGGAAGGCAGCCTGGCCCTCACAGACCTCGCCTTTCGGGATATGACGATCGCCGCCGCCAGCGGAGTCGTCCAGGGAGGCCTGATCGCGAACGGCGCAGCACCACTCAGCTTGCAGCGAGTTGTGATCACGGGCGTCACGATCGACGTCAGCGGAGCCGCCGGCAACAACGGTGGGGTGATCCAGGGAGGACTGATCCTCACCATCGGGCCCCTGGCTCTGGTCGAGACCAGCATCGCTCGCAACAGGATCCTCGCCAACGGCGGCTCGGAACGAAACGGCGGGGTGATCCAGGGGGGACTGATGATCTCGGGTGACCAAACCACGCTACGGAACGTCGCGCTCGATGAAAACACGTTCGAGACGAAAGGTGGCCAAGGACCCTCCAACCCCGGGCAGAACGGCGGCGTCATCCAGGCCGGGGGAATCCTGCTCTCATCGAGCAAAGAAAGCCCGAGCATCATCGAGAACGTCTCCCTCAGTGCCAACACCGGCGACGCATCCGGCGGGCCCGGGGCCAACGGAGGCGTGGTTCAGGGACTCGCGCTCCTCGCGGGAGTCTCGAAAGGGACCCTCGGCATCCACAACACTACGATCGCCGGCAACTCGGCCCGCGCCTTCGGCGAACCCGCAGGCATCGTCCAGGCCACAGGTGCCTCGGTGAACGGTTCCAGCGGCGGCATCGTCTCGATCCGGGGCTCGACGATCTACGCGAACCGGGCCGAACCGGCCATGCCAGGCAGCGGCCCCGGCAACGTGCTTGCATTGGGGGCGACCTCGTTCGGGAACACGATCGTCGCCGGAGGTGTCGGGCTCGCCGGCAGAGAGAATTGTCTGATCGGAACGGGCGTCAGCTCGGTCGGCTTCAACCTCGACTCGAGCGACCAGTGCGGCTTCCACGGCAACGGCGACAGGGTCGGTGCCGACCCCCAGCTCGGCCCACTTCAGAACAACGGGGGCCTCGGTCTGACCGTGGTTCCCGGCCCGGCCGGCGCAGCCGTCGACCAGGGCGCCTCATTTGGCATGACCACGGACCAGCGCGGTGTGCAGAGGCCAATCGACCTCCCGACGATCGCCAACTCGGCTGCCCCCGGAGCCGACGGCTCCGACATCGGCGCCGTCGAGCTGCAGCCCTCCAACGCGCTGAAGCTGGGCAAATTGAAGAAGAACAGGAAGAAGGGTCGGGGGGTCCTGACGGTGACGCTGCCGGCGCCTTCGGCAGGCGTCCTGGTTCTCGAAGGCACGGG
>DATDCK010000053.1:0-91659 GCA_036524375.1 Solirubrobacterales bacterium
GTCGGGTCCGAAACCGCCGATTCCACGTCCACCTTGAGGATCCGGCCTCCAGGGCCCGACCCCGAGAGGCGGCCGAGATCAAGGCTCTTGTCCTTAGCTATCCGCCTAGCGAGTGGCGACGCTTTGACCCGCTCCCCGTCCTCCGCTGGCTCGCCGTCGCCGGAGCTCTGCTCCCCGGCCGGGGCTTTCTCCTGCTCGGCCGGTCCCTCGCCTGCTGTTTCCGACGCCTCTTCCGCGGGTGGCGGCGAGTGTGTGGGGGTCGAGGACGGACGCTGTGCGTCCGTCCGCAGCGCCCCCCCGCGATCGTCGTCAGGACCCGCGGTCGAGGCGCTGGAACCCTCAGCCGTATCGCCAATCCGCGCGATGACCTCCCCAATCGGCAGCGTCGCTCCCTCGTCCGCCAGGATCTCGGTGAGGGTCCCGGCAATGTCGGATTCGTAGGCCATGTTCGCCTTGTCGGTCTCGATCTCGACAAGCTCGTCGCCGACCGCGACCTCGTCGCCGACCTTCTTCAGCCACTGCAGGATCGTCCCCTCCTCCATCGAGTCCGAGAGGCGGGGCATGACGACGTCGGCCATCAGATCGCTCCCTCGAGTGCCGCGAGCGCGGCCTGGACGACGTGCTCCTCGTGCGGGATAGCGGCCTGCTCGAGGCGTCGCGAGTAGGGCATCGGCACGTCGGCGCCGGTCACCCGCTGAACCGGCGCGTCGAGGTGGTCGAAGGCCTGCTCGGTGATTAGCGTCGCGAGGTTGGCGCCGACGCCGCCGTGCGGCCAGCCCTCCTCGACGAGGACCGCGCGGTTCGTTCGGCGGACCGACTCGAGGATGGTGTCGAGGTCGAGCGGGCGCAGGGTGCGAGGGTCGATCACCTCGGCCTCGATGCCGTGCTTCTCCGACAGCGTCGTCGCAGCTTCCTCGGCGACGTGGGCCATCTTGAGGATGCCGATGATCGTCACGTCGGAGCCCTCGCGCCGTACCGCCGCCTCGCCGAAGCGGAGGATCTCGTCGCCGTCGCCGGCCACCTCGCCGCGGTTGCCGTAGAGGCTCTCGTGCTCGATGAAGACGACCGGGTTGTCGTCGCGGATCGCGGTCTTCAGCAGCGCCTTGCCGTCGGCCGGGGTCGAGGGGCAGGCGACGAGCAGTCCCGGGACCTGCAGGTAGAGGGCCTCGAGGCTGTGGGAGTGGGTCGGCCCGAGTTGGTGGCCACCGCCGCCGGGCATCCTGATCACCATCGGCACCCGGGCCTGGCCGTTGAACATGTAGGGGATCGCGGCGGCGTGGTTGATGATCTGGTCGAGCGCCAGCAGTGAGAAGTTCACGGTCATCAACTCGACGATCGGCCGCAGCCCGCCCATCGCCGCCCCGACCCCGGCGCCGACGATCGTGTTCTCGGAGATCGGCGTGTCGCGGACGCGCTTCTCGCCGAACTCGTCGAGCAGGCCTTCGGTCACCTTGAAGGCTCCCTGGAAGACGCCGACGTCCTCGCCCATCACGAAGACCGAGTCGTCGCGGCGCATCTCCTCCGACATCGCGTCGCGCAGGGCTTCGCGCATTCGCAGCTCCGCCATCAGGCCTCGGCCTCCTCGGGCTCGTCCTCGACCTCTTCGGCGACCTCGGGCGGGACCCCTAGCTCGGCGTCGCCGTGGACCGCCGGGTTCGGCCGCTCGCCCTGCTCGCCCTCGGCGTAGGCGGCGCCGGCTTCCGCCAGCTCGCGCGCGGCGTCGGGCATCGTCGCCTCGCGCTCGCCGCGGTGCAGCTCGGGGCTGCGCTCGTCGACCGCGTACCAGGCGTCGCTGTCGAGCACGTAGAGGTTCTCGTAGAGGGTGTCGAGGGCGGGCTCGGGCGAGGCCTCGGCGAACTCGACCGCGGCGGTGACCAGTTCCTCGGCCTTCTCGCGAACCGCCTCGACCTCCTTTTCCCCGAGCACGTCCTCCTCGATGCAGCGTTTGGCGAAGGTCTCGATCGGGTCCTTCTGGCGCCACTCGTCGACCTCCTCGCGCTCGCGGTAGACCTCGGGGTCGGCGGCGGAGTGGCCGCGGTAGCGGTAGGTGAAGGCCTCGATCAGGGTGGGGCGTTGCTCCTCGCGGGCGAGGCGGATCCCCTCGGCCACCGCCTCGCGGACGGCGACGACGTCCATGCCGTCGATCCGCTCGCCCGGGATCCCGTAGCCCTCGGCCTTCTCGGAGAGGTCGGTCTGGGCGGAGTGGCGCTCGACCGCCGTCCCCATCCCGTAGAGGTTGTTCTCGACCAGGAAGAAGATCGGCAGCTTCCAGAGCGCGGCCAGGTTCATCGTCTCGCCGAAGTTGCCGGCGTTGGAGGCGCCGTCGCCGAACATGCAGACGGTCACCGCGTCTTCGTCCTTGTACTGCGAGGAGAGCGCCAGGCCGGCGGCGATCGGCAGGTTGCCGCCGACGATTCCGTAGCCGCCCATGAAGCGGACCTCGCTGTCGAAGATGTGCATCGAGCCGCCGCGACCCCCGCTGGTCCCGTCGACACGGCCGAAGAGCTCCGCCATCACCCGTTTCGGGTCGGTGCCGCGGGCGATCGCGTGGCCGTGGGTGCGGTAGGTCCCGATCAGGTAGTCCTCCGGCTTCATCACCGAGGCGGTGCCGACGATCGTCGCCTCCTCGCCGATCGCGAGGTGGAGGAACCCACCCGCTTTGGCCCGCTGGTACTGGCGTCCCGCCTCCTCCTCGAAGCGGCGGATCAGGGTCATCCGCGCCAGCAGCTCGTAACAGGTGGTGGCGTCGGGGAGTGAGGACACGCCTCCGAGATTAGCTCGCCGCTTCGATCGCCTCCTCGAGACGATCGTCTCCCCAGAAGACCTCGCCGCCGACGAGCAGCGAGGGAACCCCGAACACCCCGGCCTCGGCGGCGGCGGCGGTCGCCCCGCGCAGGGCGTCCTTCACGACCGCCGTTTCCGCCGCTTTGATCACCGCCCGCGGGTGCAGCTCGATCGCGGCGGCGGAGATGACGACGTTGTCGGGGTCGGTCAGGTCGCGTCCGCCCGCGAAGGCCTGGCGGAAGGCCGCCAGCGCGAACGAGATCGTGCGGCCGGTCTGCTTGGCGAAGGTCGCCGCCCGCATCGCGAACAGCGTGTTGCCCGGCCAGGGATCGGGCCAGACCAACGGCGGCAGGCCGTACTCGGCGGCGCGGCGCTCGACCTCGGCGACCCCCTCGTCGCGGGCCGGTGTCTGCGACCAAGAGCCGCGGTCGAAGTGGGCGAAGAGACCGCCGAGCAGGACCGGCTGCCACTCCGGTTGTTCGACGCCGGCCTCGTTGAAGAGGTGGCTGATCCGCTCCGCGCTCAAATACGCGTAGGGCGAGCCCAGGTCGAAGTAGAAGGTCGCCGCGCTCATCGGCTGCGGTAGAGGTGCGTCGTCAGCGGCGCGAAGACTGCGGTCAGCGCGGCGGCCGTCGCCAGCACGATCGCGATGTCTCCCCCCACGGCGTCGCCCTGCATCAACCCTCGCGAGGCCGTCGCCAGGATCGAGATCGGGTTGACGTTCACGAAGGCCTCCAGGGCGGCCGGCAAGGTTTCGGGTTCGACGAACACGTTGCTGAGGAAGGTGAGCGGGAAGATGCTCATGAAGCCCGCGTTCATCACCGCGTTCGGGGAGCGCAGCAGCAGCCCCATGGTCGTGAAAACCCAGGACAGAGCAAAGGCGAAGACGGTGACCAGGACCAGCGCCGCGATCACGCCTCCCGCACCAGCCTCCGGCCGGAAGCCGAGGACGACACCGAGCACGACGATCACCGTGCCGGCGATCAGGTAGCGCACGCTGTCGCCGAGCAGGGCGCCGACCAGCGGTGCCGGCCGCCAGGTCGGCAGAGAGCGGAAGCGGTCGACGACCCCTTTTGTGAGGTCCGTGTTCAGTGCGATTCCCGAGTAGACCGTGGTGAAGAGAACCGACATGACGAGGACGCCAGGCAGGATGTAGTCGAGGTACTCGCCGGTGGAGCCCGAGATGGCGCCGCCGAAGAGGTAGGTGAACATGAGCAGGAACATCACCGGCGTGATCGTCACGTCGAGGAGCTGCTCGGGAACGTGCTTGACCTTGAGCATCCCCCGCCAGCCGAAGGTGAGGGTGGCCGAGAGGGCACTGGCGCGGGGCGGGCGCGATGTCGCGGAGAGCGCCTTGCGCAGCGCCGTCTCCTCCAGGGTCGAGGGGACCTGGTCCGGAGTCGTCGGAGCCGTGCTCATGCCGGCTGCTCCTCCTCGACCACGTCTCCCGGCGCCTCGGCAGGGCGGCCGGTCAGCGCCAGGAAGACCTCGTCGAGGCTGGGCTGGCCGAGGGAGAAGGAGGCGAGGCCGACTTCCGAGCGAGCCAGCTCGGCGATCGCCTCCCCGGCGCGATCGGTGTCGGGCGAAGGGCTCGTCAGCGCCGCCGGGTCGGGGTCGAGGCTGACCGACCCGAGCGTTCGGGTCAGCAGCCGCTCGGCCTCGGGTCGCTGCTCGGGGTCGAGCAGACGGACATGCAGCACGCCGGACCCGACCGACGCCTTGAGCTGGCCAGGCGTCCCCTCGGCGATCACCCTGCCGTGGTCGATCACGGCGATCCCGTCGGCGAGCTGGTCGGCCTCGTCGAGGTATTGGGTGCAAAGGAGGATGGTGGTCCCCTCCTCGATCAGCGCGCGGATGATGTCCCAGACCAGGTTCCGCGAGCGCGGGTCCAGCCCGGTCGTGGGCTCGTCCAGAAACATCAGCTCCGGGGTGACGACGATGCTCGCGGCGACGTCGAGCCGGCGGCGCATGCCGCCGGAGTAGTGCTTGACGAGCCGGGCGGCCGCGTCCGCCAGGCCGAAAGCCTCGAGCAACTCTCCCGCCCGCGCCTTGGCGTGCGCGCGTCTCAATCCAAGCAGCCGGCCGATCAGGATCAGGTTCTCCCACCCGGTGAGATCCTCGTCTACCGACGCGAGCTGGCCGGTGAGGCTGACCAGGCCCCGCACGTCGGCCGCTTCGCTGACGATGTCATGTCCGAGGACCCGCGCCGAGCCGGCGTCGGGGCGCAGCAGGGTCGCCAGCATCCTGATCGTCGTCGTCTTGCCGGCGCCGTTCGGCCCTAGAACGCCGTAGACGGAGCCTCTGCGAACCGCCAGGTCCACTCCGTCGACTGCGCGAGTGTCGCCGAACGACTTGACGATCCCGGTGGCCTCGATCGCGAGCGGCGCCTGGGTCACCCGTGCTCGCTCCTAGGCGTGGATCGCCGAGCCATCGACCGCGCGTGCTGCTTCGGGGATCGCCTCGGAGATCGTCGGGTGGGGGTGGACGATCCGGGCCAGCTCCTGGTAGCCGCCCTCGAGCGCAATCGTCGCGATCAGCTCGGCGATCATGTCGCAGGCCCGGTTGCCGACGATGTGGGCGCCGAGGATCTCCCCGTACTTGGAGTCGACGACCAGCTTCACCATTCCGTCTTTGTCGTCGTAGACGGTGGCGCCGCCGACGCCGCCGAGTTTCTGCTTGCCGACCTTGACGTCGTGCCCGGCCTCCTTGGCGGCGGCCTCGGTGAGCCCGACGCTGGCGACCTGGGGATGGCAGAAGGTCGCGCCGGCGACCAATCCCTGGTCGACCGGGTGGGTCTCGGTGCCGGCGGCGTGCTCGACCGCGACGACGCCCTCCTCGGAGGCCTTGTGGGCGAGCGCCTTGGCGTTGACGAGGTCGCCGATCGCATAGACCTTCGGGTTCGAGGTGCGCTGGAACTCGTCGACCTTGACCTTGCCGTCATCGGCCAGCTCGACCTTGGCGTCGTCGAGCCCCAGGCCCTCCACATCGGGGGCGCGGCCGCCGGCGATCAGGAGGTAGTCGACCTCGGTCGAGGTGTCTCCGTAGGTGAGCTTGACCGAGCCCTTGCCGGCCTCGACGTTCTCGACCGGAGTGCCCGTCGACACGGTGATGTTCTGCTTCTTGAAGGCGCGCTCGACCACCCGGGCCATGTCCTTGTCCTCGGCCGGGAGGATCTGGTCGAGCATCTCGATCAGCAGCACCTCGGTCCCGAAGCGACCGTAGGCAGAGGCGATCTCACAGCCGGAGGCGCCGGCGCCTGCGACGGCGATCTTCTTCGGCTGCTCGGGCAGCGACCAGGCGCCCCAGGTGTCGAGGACGCGGTCGCCGAACTCGACGCCCGGGATCGGCAGCGCTACGGAGCCGGTGGCGAGGATCACGGTGGCCGCCTCGTAGGTGGTGTCGCCGACCTTGACGTTGCCGTCGGCGTCGAGCGAGCCGGCGCCCTCGATCACCTCGATCTTGTTCTTCTTCCAGAGCCCTTCGACCCCGTTGGAGAGCGATTCGGATACCGCGGCGCGGCGCTTGCCGAGAGCGTCCCAATCGAGCGAGATGTCCTTGGCGACGACTCCGAGCTCGCCCCCCTCGCGGGCCTGCTCGTAGATCTCGGCGGTCCGCAACACCGTCTTGGCCGGGATGCAGGCGTAATTGAGGCAGCGACCCCCGGCCTTGTCGCGCTCGACCACGGCGGTCTTCTTGCCGAGCTGCGCCGCCCGGATCGCGGCCACGTAGCCGCCCGGGCCGCCGCCGATCACGATCACGTCGAAGGAATCAGCCATTCGAGCCAGGTTATAGAACGACGATCAGCGAGCATCACCCGTTTATTTCCGCTCCGGCATCTGGATCCGGGCCATCGCCTTGACCATGAAGTAGAAGAAGGTGCCGCTGATCGCGAGCAGGATGAAGGTGGCGGCGAACTGCGGCGCGGTCGAGGCCTGGACGAGGAGGCCGAAGACGGCGCTGAAGATCAGGAAGACGAGCAGCAGCTGGAAGCCGAGCACGGCCCAGTAGCGGGCGTTCCACATCCCCCAGGCCATGGTTCCCATGATCATCGCCGGCGCCAGGACCTGGACGAAGCGGGGTTTGTCGCCGTCGACCTCGACGCCGCCGAGGTAGCCGCCGACGATCGAGAGCGCGATCAGGGCCGCGACCGCGGCGCCGATCGTCACCACCATCGGCCGCTCGCCGTCGTCCAGCGGCTCGAGCGCCTCGCGCGCTTCCTGGTTGCGGACCTCGGCCTTCGCGTAGCCCCGCTCCATCCGCTCGCGCGGAGACGGCTCGGCCCCACGTCGCTTGCGCTTGCTCGGGCCCTCAGCCACCCGGCGCGGCCTCTCCGATCGCGCCGAGCGCCCGCCGCAGCGATTCCGCCGCCTCGGTCGGGGCCTGAGCGTCGCGGATCGCCCGCA
Organism: Solirubrobacterales bacterium; assembly: GCA_036524375.1. Taxonomy (GTDB): domain Bacteria; phylum Actinomycetota; class Thermoleophilia; order Solirubrobacterales; family 70-9; genus VRUE01. The sequence continues at coordinate 7,188 of DATDCK010000053.1, forward strand.
CGACGCCGAGCCGGCCGGCGCCCGCGGCGACGACCTCGCCGGCGTTCCCGGAGTCGATGCCGCCGATCGCGAAGAAGGGGTGGGGGGCGCCCGCGGCGGCGTGCTCGACCAAGCCGAGCCCGACCCCGGGCCGTCCCGCTTTGGTCGGCGTCTCCCAGACCGGGCCGACGCTGATGTAGTCGACCGGCTCGGGGGCCGAGGCGGCGATCTGCTCCTCGGTGTGGGTCGAGAGGCCGATGATCGCGTCCGGCCCGACCGCCTCGCGGGCCGCCGCCGCCGAGGCGTCGTCCTGGCCGACGTGGACACCGTCGGCACCGCACGCCGCCGCCAGCTCGGGGTCGTCATTGACGATGAAGAGGGCGCTGTAGGTGTCGCAAAGGCGCCGGAAAGTCAGCGCCGCAAGCTCGATTTCCCGTCGCGGCAGCTCCTTCTCGCGCAGCTGGACGATGTCGACGCCGCCGCTCAGGGCCGCCCGCAGGAGCGGCTCGGGGTCGTTGCCGCGCGGGTGGGCCTCACAGACGAAATAGAGGCGGGCGGTTCGCAGCCGCTCGCGTCGCAGTGGGCCCGGTGCCTCCGGGGGGGCAAGACTCATGTCCCGATTATCGCTTGCCGAGGCCCCGGGCGGGGTACCATCACCGATACCGGGAGCCCAATGGGCTGAGAGGGCGGCACCGAGGCCGCCGACCGTTTGGACCTGATCCGGGTAATGCCGGCGGAGGCATCTTGAGCGAGCATCGAAGCAGGCACGACGCGATCATCGTCGGAGGTGGAGTCATCGGGCTCGCCTGTGCCTGGCGTGCTGCCCGCGACGGCGCCGACATCCTCGTTCTCGAGCGCGAGCGGCAGCTGCCGGCGGGTGCGACCCGGGTCGCGGCGGGGATGCTGGCGCCGGTCGGCGAGCTCACCTTCGGCGAGCCGGAGCTGCTCGAGTTGACGCTGGCCGCCGCCGAGCTCTATCCGGGCTTCGTCGCCGAGCTCGAAGAGGCAGCGGGCGAGGAGACGGGTCACGCGGCGACCGGGGCCCTTCACGTCGCCCTCGATCCCGACGAGGCGGCGCAGCTGCGCCGGGTCCACGATCTGCAGCGCACTCGCGAGCTCGACGCCGAGTGGCTGGTCCCGAGCGCCTGCCGCGAGCTCGAGCCCGCCCTGGCGCCGTCGCTCAGCGGCGGCGTCCACGCTCCCGGCGAGGCGGCGATCGATCCCCGCGCCCTGACCCGGGCTCTCCTTGCCGCGCTCGGGGCCGAGGGGGTCGAGGTCCGCACCGGGGTCGAGGTCGAGCAGGCCCTGATCGAGGACGACCGGATCCTCGGCCTGCGGGTCGGCGGGGAGGAGCTGCGGGCAGGCGCGGTGGTGCTCGCGACCGGCGCCTGGTCGGGTCAGACCGCCTGGTTGCCGGAGGAGGCCCGCCCGCCGGTGCGCCCGGTCAAAGGCCAGATCCTCGAGCTGCGCGGGCTCAACGGCGAGTGCCCGATCGCCGGCATCGTCGCCTCCGAGCGGGTCTACCTCGTCCCCCGCGGCGACGGCCGCCTGATCGCCGGCGCCACCGTCGAGGAGCGCGGCTTCGACACCGCCGTGACCGCCGGCGGCGTCCACGAGATCCTCCGCGAGGCCTACCGCCTCGTTCCCGAGGTGGCGGAGATGGAGCTGGTCGAGGCGATGGCGGCCCTGCGCCCCGGCACTCCGGACAACTTGCCGCGGGTAGGTCCCGGCGAGCTCGAGGGCCTGATCCTCGCCACCGGCCACTTCCGCAACGGAATCCTTCTCGCGCCTCTGACCGCGGAGACGGTGAGTGCGCACTTACGCTCGGATAGCGAGCGAGCTCGCGCACTTGCGGGGAGGGGGGCGGCGTGAGGATCGAGTTGAACGGCGAGCCGCTGGACTTGCCCGAGGGCGCGTCCCTCACCGACGCAGTCCGCGTCAAGCTCGGCGGCGAGGAGCCGGGGCGCCGCGGGCTTGCGGTCGCGCTCGACGGCGAGGTGGTGCCACGCGGCGAGTGGGACTCGACCGCGCTGCCGGAGGGCGGCAGGGTCGAGGTCCTGGCCGCGATCCAGGGCGGAGCCGTGCCGGAGCCCTGGGAGCTGGGGGGGCGCTGCTGGAACTCGCGCCTGATCGCCGGCACCGGCGGCTTTCGCTCGCTCGAGCAGATGGAGGAGGCGCTCGTCGCCTCCGGAGCCGAGATCGTCACGGTCGCGCTGCGCCGAATCGACCCCCAGGCGGGCGGCTCGGTGCTCGACGTCCTCGACCGTCTCGAGCTCTTCGCCCTGCCGAACACCGCCGGCTGCTTCACCGCCCGCGACGCGGTTCGCACCGCCCGGCTCGCCCGCGAGGCGTTCGAGACCGATTGGATCAAGCTCGAGGTGATCGGCGACGACCGCACCCTCTATCCCGACGCGGTCGAGCTGCTGAGCGCCGCTGAGACCCTCGTCGGCGAGGGCTTCACGGTCCTGCCCTACAGCAACGACGACCCGATCCTGGCCCGGCGACTGGAGGACGTCGGCTGCGCCGCAGTGATGCCACTCGGCTCGCCGATCGGCTCCGGGGCGGGGATCCGCAACCCCTACAACCTGGCGATCATCGTCGAGCGCGCGGGGGTGCCGGTGATCCTCGACGCCGGCGTCGGCACCGCCTCCGACGGCGCGCTGGCGATGGAGATCGGCTGCGACGCGGTGATGGCGGCAAGCTCGATCTTCGGCGCCGAGGACCCGGCCGCGATGGCAGCCGCCCTGCGCAAGGGCGTCGAAGCCGGCCACGCGGCCCGGGCTGCCGGGCGGATCCCCCGGCGCACCCACGCCGAGGCATCGACCCCGGAGGAGGGTCTGCCCGAGCTCTCCTGAACTACGATGGGGCTGCTTGCCCCTGTAGCTCAGTTGGTTAGAGCGGCGGCCTTTTAAGCCGCGCGGCGCGGGTTCGAATCCCGCCGGGGGCACTCTGGGATCGCTCGTCGCCCTCATCGACATGCGTGCCTACCGCAAGCGGCTGCGCCGGCTGGGAGGCTGTCGCCGATGAGCCCCCGCCGCGACGAGCGCCTGCTCCGGGTCCCCGGCGACGTCGAAGCCGAAGACGACCGCCGCCTCGGGCGCATCCACGACGAGGTCGAGATGGGCTTCGACGCTCTCCGCGACGTCGAAGACGGGGTCTCGGTCTTCGGCTCGGCGCGGATCCCGGAGGGGAAGCCGCGCTACGAGCTCGCCCGCCGGGTCGGTGCTTGCCTCGCCGAGCACGGCTTCTCGGTGATCACCGGCGGCGGACCGGGGCTGATGGAGGCGGCGAACCGTGGCGCCACCGAGGCCGGCGGGCTCTCGGTCGGGCTCAACATCGAACTGCCCGCCGAGCAGGAGCCGAACCGGTTTCAGACCCGCGAGCTCCACTTCCACTACTTCTTCGCCCGCAAGCTGATGTTCGTCCGCTACGCGCGCGCCTTCGTGATCCTCCCGGGCGGGTTCGGAACCTTGGACGAGACCTTCGAGGCCCTGACCCTCGTCCAGACGCATCGGATTCGGCATTTCCCGGTGATCCTCGTCGACTCCGGGTTCTGGCGGCCGATGCTGACCTGGATCGACGACGTCCTCGAGGAGCAGGGCCTGATCTCCCCCGGCGACAAAGAGCTGCTGCTGGTCGCCGACACCCCCGAGCAGGTCTGCGAGTACGTCAACCGCGCCGCCGAGGCCCAAAAAGGAATGCCGCCCTCCTAGTTGCAATCTCCCGGCGGCTCCCTATACTGAACCATATGGTTCAGTATAAACCCGACCTCGACCAGACCCTTGCCGCGATCTCGGACCCGACCCGGCGGGGCATCCTCGAGCGGCTCGGCCGCCAGGGGAGCGCCTCGATCTCCGAGCTCGCCGAGCCCTTCGGCATCTCGCTGACGGGCCTCAAGAAGCACGTGGCAGTGCTCGAGGCGGCGGGCTTGGTGACGACCGAGAAGGTCGGTCGCACCCGGCGCTGCCGCCTGGGGCCGGGGGGCCTCGACGAGGCACAGAAGTGGATCGAGGCACACGGGCGCTCCCTCGCGGCGCGACTCGACCGCCTCGCCGATCTGCTCGAGGACCAATCCAAAGGAGACATCAGATGAGCAGCAACGATCAACAGACAGCAAATGCCAACGTGACCAAGAAGGGCGAGCGCGAGATCACGACCGAGCGCCATCTCGCCGCGTCTCCGGAGCGGGTGTACGCGGCTTTCACCGACCCGGACCTCGTTCCGAAGTGGTGGGGGCTCGAATCCTCGACCACGGTCGTCGACGAGATGGACGTCCGGCTCGGAGGGGCCTGGCGATTCGTCGAGCAGACGGAGGAGGGCGAGGGGACCGCGTTCCGCGGGGTCTACCGCGAGCTCGTCCCCGGAAAGCGCGTCGCCCAGACCTTCGAATGGGAGGGGATGCCGGGCCACGTCTCGGTCGACACGATCACCTTCGAGGCCGACGGCGACGGGACCAAGGCGATCGGCCACACGATTTTCCACTACGCGGAGGAACGTGACGGCATGATCGACGCCGGCATGGAGAAGGGCCTCAACCAGTCCTACGACCAGCTCGACCGGCTGCTGGCGGAGAGCGCCTAACAGTCCAAAAAAGAGAACCGGACTGGTCAAGAGGGGGCGACCGGGGGTATTCTGCGCACCAATGTTTCGGTCCAGAGTGCCTGCGGTCGTCGCCCTCCTCGCCTCCGTCGCGCTGCTCGCGCCCGCAAGCGCCGTCGCCAACGACGTCGCCACCCTCGATGCCAACCCGGTGACCGACGGCCACGTGATCGTCGACGGCGCCGGCAACGCCTACATCGGCTGGGCCAGCGAGGGTGTCGGGATCTCGCCCGAGCCGGTCAAGTTCTGCAAGGTCGCCCCGGGCGGCAGCTGCTCTCCGATCGACCTTCCGATCCCGGGCGCCGTCTCGCTCTCCGACAGCGTCAGCGCCGCGATCCCGGTCTTCGGCCCCGGCGAAACGGTCTATGTCGTCGCCCCGCGGTACGCGCAGAACGACGTCGTCTTCTGGACCTCGACCAACGGCGGCGCCAGCTTCGACGGCGGCGCCGAGCGGAACTTCTACTCGAGCAAGACCGACCCGACCGAGGTCTTCCTCAGCGGTGCCAACTTCCTGATCGGCGGCTACAACTCCGGCGTCGGCTTCAGCACTGCCGAAGTCGGCGGCGCCGGCGGCGGCGCGCTCAGCTTCACGAACCCGGGCGACACCGTCGGCACCTCCAGCATGGGCCTCGACGGGGAAGGCAACCCGGTGATCGCCTACTTCAACCTCAGCGACATCTACACGGTCCAGTACTACCGCTACAAAGGCATCGGCAGCCCGAACGTAGAGGCGAACTGGGAAGGGCCGAACCTCGTCACCAACGGCTACGAACCGGTCCTCGCCGGCGGACCCGCCGGGCTGTTCATGGCGTCGATGGATTACAGCGGCGGCCAGAACCCGAACGCGATCAACCTCCGTCGCTTCGAAGGCACCGGCTTCGGGGCGCCCAAGAACCTGGCGACCGACTCCGAGACCAGCCTCTTTGTCGGCGGCGCCATCGCCCAGTCGCCGAGCGGCAGTCGCCTCGCGGTCGCCTGGCCGGGCAAGCGGGGCGGCGACGCGGCCTCGGTGATGCGCCTCTTCACCTCCGCCGACGGCGGTGGCAACTTTGGCGAAAGCCATATCGCCAACCTCGGCGACGCATACTCGATCGGTCGCAACGCCGACCTCGCCGTCAACGACGGCGGCGCCGGCTGGGTCGTTTTCCGCGACAGCACCGGCCTCCGCCTCGCCGACTTCAGCCCGGTGACCCCGGCGGCGACGAAAAAACCGCCGATCTACAAAGGCAAAACCAAAATCGCCGACAAAAAGAAGGTCGGCAACTTCAACCTGATCCTGCGGCTGCCGAAGCAGTGCGTGCAGTCGCAGCAGCGCTTCTTCGCCGGCGTCGGCGCCCGCAAGCGCCGCGCCCTCTCGAAGAAGCTCGGCGGCAAGATCAGGCTGAAGAAGGTCGTCTTCATCTACGACGGCAAGAAACTGAAGGTGAAGAAGAAAAAGCCGTTCCGCTACCTGATCGACCCGGGCGCGATGAAAGCGGGAAGCACCCACGTGGTGAAGGCGAAGGTGACCGTGATCCTCACCAAGAAGGGCAAGTCGAGAAAAATCAAACGGACCCTGACAGGGACGATCAAGGCCTGCTGAGATGAGGGTACGAGCACACCTGAGCTACGCCAACGTCGTCTCCACGCTCTGCCTCTTCATCCTTCTCGGGGGTGTCGCGTTCGCGGCGACCCAGCTGCCCAAGAACAGCGTCGGCGCCAAGCAGCTGAAGAAGAACGCGGTCAGCGGCGCCAAAGTCGCCGACGGCTCACTGAGCGCCGCCGACATCTCAGGGTCAGTCAACAGCGCGGTCAACGCCACCGAGGCGGCCCACGCAGCGCGCGCCACCGTGGCCGATCGCGCAAGCTCGGCCGACCAGGCGGGCAATTCCGCCCTGCTGGGAGGCGCCCCCGCCTCGAGCTTCTACCCGAGCAGCGGCGTGGAGCGGTTCGATCTCGAAGTCGAAGAGACCGTCGAAGGGTCCCACGATCATCCGCTCGGGACGATCGGCCCCCTGTCGCTGGACCTCGCGTGCAACAGGGGTGGGTCGTCAATGACGATCGGCATGACGGCTTCGAGCTCGGCTCCGGGCGCGACGATCTACGCCAGCTTCACGGCAAGCGACCCCCTGACGGGCGCGGAAATCTACCCATTCTCAGCAGGCGAAGCCGACTTCTTCGCCAGGACCGACACCGGGTTCGGCGAGGCCGGAACCGGCGAGATGATCTATCGCGACTCGACGACGACGATCACGATGACCTACGGGTACTTCGTCAGCGATCTGCTCGACGAATGCAGGCTGTCCGGCGCTGCGCTGCAGAGCTGAGCAACCCGGCCTAGTGCCGGAAGTGGCGGTGCTTGGTGAAGACCATCGCGACGCCGGCCTCGTCGCAGGCGGCGATCACCTCGGCGTCTTTTTTCGAGCCGCCGGGCTGGATCACCGCGGTGGATCCCGCCTCGATCGCGGCCTCGGGGCCATCGGCGAACGGGAAGAAGGCGTCTGAGGCGACCGAGGAGCCGGCAAGCAGCCCGGCGGCCTCCTCGCCGCGGGCGTCGCGGCACTTCTCGATCGAGAGCCGGACCGAGTCGACCCTGCTCATCTGGCCGGCGCCGATCCCGAGGGTGGCGCCGTCCTTGGCGATCACGATCGCGTTCGAGCGGACGTGGCGGACCACCGTCCAGGCGAAGAGCAGGTCGCTCCACTGAACCTCGTCGGGCTCCGTCTCGGTCACCACCTCCATCATCTCGCGCGGCTCCGGGTCGCCGTCGCGGTCCTGGATCAGGAGGCCGCCCAGCACGCGTTTGGCGTCGCGCTCGATCGGGTCCGGGCTGCGCCGCTCCTCGCCGCAGAGGATCCGGATCGCCTCCTTCTGCTGGAGCACGTCCAGCGCCCCGTCCTCATACTCGGGGGCGATCAGGACCTCGACGAAGTTCTCGTGCAGTTTCTCGGCCAGCGCGACCCCGACCGGGCGGTTGAGGGCGATCACGCCCCCGAACGCCGACATCGGGTCGCAGGCCAGGGCCTTCAGGTAGGCGTCGAGCGCGTCCTCGCCGATCGCCACACCGCAGGGGTTGTTGTGCTTGACGATCGTGCAGGCCGGCGTCTCGAAGTCTTCGACCAGGCGTCGCGCCGCGTCGAGGTCGAGGACGTTGTTGAAGGAGAGGGCACGGCCGTGGAGCTTGGCCACCCGCGAGAGGACGTGGCTGCGGATCCCGGCTTCCGAGTAGAGGGCCGCGCGCTGGTGGGGGTTCTCGCCGTAGGAGAGGTCGAGGACCTTCTCGTAGGCGACCGCCAGGTGCTCGGGGAAGTCCTCGTATGAGGTCGAGAACCAGCGGCTGATCGCGGCGTCGTAGCGGGCGGTCTGGGCGAAGGCCTCGTTGGCGAGCCAGTGGCGGGTCGAGGCCGAGACCTCTCCGTCGCTCTCCTCGAGCTCGGCGCAGACGGCGTCGTAGGACTCGGGCTTGACGACGACGGCGACGCCCTCGTGGTTCTTGGCGGCGGCCCGGATCATCGTCGGCCCGCCGATGTCGATGTTCTCGATCGCGACGTCGTGCTCGACCTCGTGGTCGGCGACCGTCTGCTCGAAGGGGTAGAGGTTGACGCAGACGAGGTCGATCGGCTCGATCCTCTCGGCCTCGAGGGTGGCGACGTGCTCGGAGTCGCCGCGGCGGGCGAGGATCGCCGCGTGCAGGCGGGGGTGCAGGGTCTTGACGCGGCCGCCGAGAATCTCCTCCTGGCCGGTGAACTCGGAGACGTCGGTGACCTCGATCCCGGCCTCGCGCAGGGCGGTCGCGGTGCCGCCGGTCGAGAGGATCTCGACCCCCGCCGCGGCGAGGCTCTTGGCGAAGTCGGCGACGCCGGTCTTGTCGGACACCGAGATCAGGGCCCGGCGGATGCGGATGGATCCGTTCTCGCTCATCGGTCGCCGATCCTAACCAGGCCTCGGGCGATCATGCCGATCGCCTCCGGGTAGAGCTCGTGCTCGACGGCGTGGACCGCGCGCTCGAGCTCCTCGCGCCCGCAGCCGGGAGGGATGGGTACCTCGCGCTGGAGTATCACCGGTCCGGTGTCGACGCCCTCGTCGACGAAGTGGACGGTGACCCCGGTGGTCTCGACGCCGGCCTCGAGCGCCTGGCCGATCGCGTCGAGCCCGGGGAAGCTGGGCAGCAGGGCGGGGTGGACGTTGACGATCCGGTTACGGAAGCGGGCGACGAAGGCCGGGCTCAGCAACTGCATGTAGCCGGCGAGGACGACCAGCTCGGCGCCGCGGCTCTCGACCCAGTCGCCGATCGCGATGTCGCGCGCCTCGCGGCCGGCGTACTCCTCGCGGGGGAAGAGCGCGGTCTCGACGCCGGCGACCGCGGCCCGCTCGAGGGCCCTGGCGCCCGGCTTGTCGGATCCGACGCCGACCACCTCGACCCCCTCGCGCCCGTGCAGCCGGTGGAGGATCGCCTGCAGGTTGGTGCCGCTGCCGGAGGCGAGGACGACGATTCGGAACGCGCTCACCGGCGCATCTTAAGATCGCAGGGTGGCGTTCCTCGGGGACATCGGCGTTTCGACCCCGGTGGTCCAGGCCGGGATGGGAGGTGGTCTGAGCCGGCACGAGCTGGCCGCCGCGGTTTCGGAGGCAGGTGGGCTGGGAACGATCGCGGTCTTCGGCGAGAAGGCGATAGCCGACGAGTTGGCCGCCGCCCGAGCGCTAACCGCTCGCCCGCTCGCCGTGAACATGCTGCTGCCGTTCGCCCGGCGCCCCTGGTTCGAGGCCGCCGCCGCAGCCGACGTCGTCGTCACCTTCTGGGGCACCCCGAAGCGCCGCACGCCGGGCACCTGGCTGCATCAGTGCGGCTCGGTCGCCGAGGCGAGGGCGGCGCATCGGGCCGGCGCCGACGCGGTCATCGTCCAGGGAGTGGAGGCGGGAGGGCACGTGCGCGGCGACGCCCCCGCCCTCGAGCTGCTCGAGCAGGTGGCCGCGGCGCTGCCCGAGGGCTTCCCGCTGCTCCTCGCCGGCGGGATCGCCGTGCGCAACGACGTTGCCCGGGCGCTGGAGGCGGGTGCCTGCGCGGCGGTCGCCGGCACCCGCTTCCTGCTCTCCGAGGAGAGTCGAGCCCACCCTGGGTACGTCTCCCGCCTGCTCGAGGCCGAATCGACGATCCTGACCGAGCTCTTCGGGACGGGCTGGCCGGCACCCCACCGGGTCGTCGCCAACGCGGCGACCCGGCGCTGGCTCGGCGACGACCCCCGCGGCCCCGCGCTCACCCGGGCCCTGAATCGCCTCTCCGCCCTCGGTGCCCGCCACGCGCCCGGATCCCTCCAGGCGAAGCTCGCCCTGGCGCAGAGGCCTGGAAGCAGGTTCCTCTCACCGGCCGGCGCGACCGACGACGGGCCCGCCAACCTCGTCGAAGCCGGCCCGCTCTACGCGGGGGAGACTGTGCGGCGGATCGACCGCGTCCAACCTGCGTCGGAGCTGGTCGCTGCCCTGACGCCCTAGTTGGGGGCGACGGCGACGGTCTCGAGGGCGAACTTTCCGTTCGCGTCTTCGGGGTCGCCGAGGGGATAGTGCCCGGTGAAGCAGGCGTCGCAGTGATCCTCGGGAGGGGTGCCGACCGCCTCGTAGACACCCGCCATCGAGAGGTAGGCGAGGGAGTCCGCGCCGAGCTCGTCGGCGATCTCCTCGACCGTGCGCTTGTGGGCGATCATCTCCTCGCGGGTCGACATGTCGACCCCGTAGTGACATGGGTGGCGGATCGGGGGCGCGGAGATTCGCAGGTGGATCTCGGAGGCGCCGGCGTCGCGCAGCATGCCGACGATCTGGCGGGTGGTGTTGCCGCGCACGATCGAGTCGTCGACGACGACGATCCGTTTGCCGGCGACGATCTCCGGCAGCGGGTTGAACTTCAGCCGCAGGCCGTGTTTGCGTAGCTCCTGGCCGGGTTGGATGAAGGTGCGGGCGACGTAGCGGTTCTTGATCAGGCCGTCGTCGCGGGGCAGCCCCGAGGCGCGGGCGAAGCCGGCGGCGGCCGGGTTGCCGGAGTCGGGGACCGAGATCACGAGGTCGGCGTCGACCGGGGCCTCGCGCCAGAGGATCTCGCCCATTTTCCCGCGGACCTGCTGCAGCACTTTGCCCTCGAGGCGGCTGTCGGGGCGGGAGAAGTAGATGTGCTCGAAGACGCAGATCGCGGGCCGCCCGGCGCGCACGACCTGGCGGGTCTCGAGGCCGCGCTCGGTCAGCGAGACCATCTCTCCGGGCCGCACCTCGCGCAGCAGCTCGGCGCCGATGATGTCGAAGGCGCAGCTCTCGGAGGCGACGACGAAACGGTCGTCGAGCCGCCCCAGCGACAGCGGCCGCACCCCGTGCGGGTCGCGGAAGGCGACGATCGCGTGCTTGGTCATCGCCACCGTCGAGTAGGCCCCCTCGAGTCGCGGCATGACGTCGGCGACCGCGTCCTCGATGAAGCGGCCGTCGTGGGAGGAGAGCAGGGCGGCGATGATCTCCGAGTCGGAGGTGCCGCGGAAGGAGATGCCGCTCTCCTTCAGCTCGTTCCAGAGCTCGACCGCGTTGGTGAGGTTGCCGTTGTGGGCGAGGGCGAGCTCGCGCCCGTCGTCGCGCCAGACCGGCTGCGCGTTCTCCCAGGAGCCGCCGCCTGTGGTCGAGTAGCGGACGTGGCCGATCGCCATGTCGCCCTCGAGCGCCCGCAGCTTCTCCTCGTCGAAGACCTGGGAGACGAGACCGGAGTCGCGCATCGTGGTGATGTGGCCGCCCTCGCAGGTGGCGATCCCGGCCGACTCCTGGCCGCGGTGCTGAAGCGCGTAGAGCGCGAAGTAGGCGAGACGGGAGACGTCATGCCCCGGGGCGTAGACGCCGAAGACGCCGCATTCCTCGCGCGGACCATCTCGGTCGATCACCTGCGGAGGGTAGCAACGCGCGGGGATCACCCGGCCCGATGCGATCGGCCGCTAACGCTCCGAGGAAGCGCTGAGGCTCTCGCCGCTCTCGGGGTCGAAGAGGTGCAGCTTCGAGGTGTCGGCCCAGAGCTCCGCCGTGTCCCCGCGCTTGACCTTGCTGGTCGGGTCGAGCCTGGCGACGACCTGCTCCTCGCCCTCGCGCATGCCGGCGGCGCCGGTCTCGTCGAGGCGGTCGGCGACGAGGTCGGCGAGCTGGTCGGACTGGATCCCTTCCGACTCGATGTGGAAGTACGCATAGAGATCGGAGCCGAGCGACTCGACGAGGTCGATCTCGGCCTCGAACACGACCCCGCGCTCGCTCTTGATGTCGCCGGCGATCGAGGCGTCCTCGAGGTTCTCGGGACGGAGGCCGGCGACGACCTTGCCGTCGCCGCGGCCGCCGGCGATCTCGCCGACGTCGACCTCTCCGATCGGCAGCTTCACCTTTCCTCCGCCGAGCTCGCCCGGCATGAAGTTCATCGCCGGCGAGCCGATGAACCCGGCGACGAAGAGATTGGTCGGCTCTTCGTAGAGCTCCGCCGGCGTGCCGACCTGCTGGAGGACGCCGGCGCGCATTACCGCGACGCGATCGCCGAGGGTCATCGCCTCGGTCTGGTCGTGGGTGACGTAGACGGTCGTGGTCTCGAGGTCCGACTGCAGCCGCGACACCTCGGTTCGCATCTGCACGCGCAGCTTGGCGTCGAGGTTCGAGAGCGGCTCGTCCATCAGGAAGGCTTTCGGGTCGCGGACGATCGCCCGGCCCATCGCCACCCGCTGGCGCTGGCCGCCGGAGAGGTTGGCGGGGCGGCGGTCGAGGTGCTGCTCGAGGTCGAGCGTCGACGCCGCATCCTCGACCTTGCGGTTGATCTCGTCCTTGTCGGTGCCTGCCAGCTTCAGCGCGAAACCCATGTTCTCGCGCACGGTCATGTGCGGGTAGAGCGCGTAGTTCTGGAAGACCATCGCGATGTCTCGGTCTTTGGGCGAGCGGTCGTTGACGGGCTCGCCGCCGATCTTCACCTCGCCGCTGGAGATGTCCTCCAGCCCGGCGATCATCCGCAGCGCGGTCGACTTGCCGCAGCCGGAGGGCCCGACGAGGATCATGAACTCGCCGTCGGCGATGTCGAGGTCCAAGTCCTTGACGGCTTCGAAGCCGTCGCCGAAGACCTTGGTGACTCCATCGAGAACTATCTCTGCCATTGCGTTGCTCCTTATCCCTTGACGGCCCCGGCCGTGAGGCCGGAGACGATTCGGCGCTGGAAGAAGAGGACGAAGATGATGATCGGCACCGTGACCACAACGGCCGCGGCCGAGATGCTGCCGGTCGGCTCGGTGAACGACGACTCGCCGGTGAAGAAGGCGAGCGCCGCGGGGACGGTGCGCGAGGCATCGGAAGAAGTGAGGGAGATCGCGAAGAGGAAGTCGTTCCAGGCGAAGATGAAGACGAGGATCGCGGCGGTGAAGACGCCGGGTGCCGCCAGCGGCACGATCACTTTCGTGAATGCCTGGAACGGCGTCGCCCCGTCGACCTGGGCCGCCTGCTCCAGCTCCCACGGGATCTCGCGGAAGAAGGCGACGAGGACGTAGATCGCCAGCGGCAGCGAGAAGGTGAGGTAGGGGATGATCAGCCCCGCATAGGTGTCGTAGAGGCCCAGCGCGCGCCACATGTCGAAGAGCGGCCCGACGGTCGAGATCGGCGGGAACATCGCGATCGCCAGGGCCCCGGCGAGGATCAGCCGCTTGCCGGGGAATTCGAGGCGGGCGATCGCGTATGCGGCGAACGAGGCCAGGGTGATCGCGATCACCGTCGTGATCAGCGCGATCACGATCGAGTTGATCAGCGGCTTGATGAAGGGGCTCTCGTCGATCCCGCCTTCGAACAGGCTCTTGTAGTTGTCGAGCGAGAATTCGGAGGGGATAAAGCTTTTGTCGGTGATCGCGCCGGGGGGCTTCAGGGAGAGCGAGATCAGCCAGAGGACCGGGATCAGCGCAAAGATCAGCACCACGACGATGGCGATGGTCCAGAGTGCTCGCTCGCGGTTCGTGTGATCCATCGTCAGCCTCCCGGCCGGCCTTCGTCGAGGCGGGTCCCGAATCCCTTCACGAAGAGGAAGGCGATCAGGAAGACGCAGAGGAAGATCAGCACCGAGACCGCCGAGCCGAGGCCGAGGTTGAGGCGCGAGATCAGCTGGTTGAAGCCGAGGATCGAGACCGATTCGGTGTCCTGCGACCCGCGGGTCATGATGAAGATCGTGTCGAAGACGCGGAAGGCGTCGAGGGTGCGGAAGAGCAGGGCGACGAGGATCGCCGGCTTCATCAGCGGCAGGGTGATCCGCCAGAATCGCTGCCAGGCGGTGGCGCCGTCGACCTTGGCCGCCTCGTAGAGCTGGCCGTCGATCGTGACCAGCCCGGCGAGCAGGAGCAGGGCCATGAACGGGGTCGTCTTCCAGACCTCGGCCATGATGATCACCGCGAAGGAGCTGAACCGGCCCCCGAACCAATCCATTTCGTCGGAGATCAGGGGCAGGCCGTTGACGAAGCCGGTGTCGGGCGCGAAGGCGAACTGCCAGGCGAAGGCGGCGACGACGGTGATGATCCCGTAGGGGATCAGGACCGAGGTGCGGACGACCCCGCGGCCGAAGATCGCCCGGTGCATGACCAGCGCGATCGCCATCCCCAGGACCAGCTCGATCGCGACCGAGGTGATCATCACGAAGAGCGTGTTGAAGATGTCTTCCCACCACAGCTCAGAGGTGAGGACCGAGACGTAGTTGTCGAGACCGACGAACCCGCTCTCGTCGGGGAATCGGAGGTCGATCTGCTGCAGCGAGAGCACGATCGCGTAGCCGATCGGGTAGGCGGTGACGAGCAGCATCGCGACAACCGCCGGCGCGCACAGCATCCAGGCGAGTTTGCGCTCCGAGCGCGTCCTCGAGCTGGCGCCGCCCCGCGGTGCCTGGGTCCCGGCCTCCATCAGAGCAGCCCTTCCCGCTTGACGGCGTCTTCGAGGTTGGACTTCAGTTCCTCATAGACCGAGCCGGCGTCGTCGGGGTCGATCCTGTCCGGCGGGTGCAGCGAGCGCTGGATCGCCAGCGAGACGTCCTGGTAGGCCGGGGTGGTCGGGCGCGGGCCGGCACCCTCGATCGATTCTTTGACGAGGCCGGCGAAGCCGGGGTAGGCCTTGGTCACGGCTTTGTCCGTGTAGAGGTCCGAGCGCGACGGCGGCAGGCCGTCCAGTTCGACCGCGGTCAGCTGGCTCGCTTTTCCGGCGAGGCAGGCGGTGGCGTCGAAGGCGACGTCCTTGTTCTCCGAGAACGAGCTGACCGCGAGGTTGAAGCCGCCGAGCGGGGGCTTGCTCGGCTTGCTTGCGTCGACGCGGGGGAATCGGGCGAACCCCATTTTTTTGCCGATGTCCGGGGCTTCGGCCTGGGCGCTTGCGTAGGCGAAGGTGTAGTTGGTCATGAACGCCGATTCGCCGCCCTCGAAGGCGAGCCGGGCGCTGTCCTCATCGGAGGTGGAGAGGCTGGGCGGGGCGGCCGAGGAGTTGGCGAGCCGGCCCATCACCTCGAGCGCCTTGGTCGTCGGGCCCTCTTCCAGGTCGACCGTTTCCGGCCCGGAGAGGATCGGGGTGCCGGCGCTTTCGATCAGCGCGTTGGCCCAGACGGTGAAACCCTCGTAGCGGTCGGCCTGGACCTGGATCGTGCCGGCTTCCTTCAGCGCTTCGGCCTGCTCGATCATCTGGTCCCAGGTCTGCGGCGGCTTCTCGACCAGGTCTTTGCGGTACCAGAGCAGCTGGGTGTTGGTGTTGAACGGAGCCGCGTAGAGGCGACCCTCGAAGGAAGCCGTCTCGATCACGTTCGGGAACACGTTTTCGGTGACCTGCTTTTTCAGCGGCCCTTTCCATTCCTCGACCCAGCCCGCGTTGGCGAACTCGCCGGTCCAGATCACGTCCATTCCCATGATGTCGATCGAGGGGTCCTCGGCGCCGAGGCGGCGGACCAGCTGTTCGCGTTGCTGGCTGGCGTCGGTGGGAAGGAATTCGGGGGTGACGACGTAATCGCCGCCCGACTGCTTCGAGCAGGTTTCGGCGACTTTCTCGATCGAGCCCCCGGGCTGGATCGCGACGAACCAGGTCAACTCGCGCGGGCCACTGCTCTCGGAGCTACCGCCGCAGGCGCTCAGCGCCAGCACCGGTAAGGACAGGACCGCCAGGCAGGCCAGTGCCCTCGTCGCCCAAGGGGGTGTCAACGTAGTTCCTCCATTCCCACCTCCACGCCGCGAGGGTCGCGGAGGTGTGGAACACAGATGCCCGCCAGCGATCCCGCTTAAACAGCGGCAGCGGGAGGAGCGGGGATCAGCCCCTGCCCTTGAGCCTCAGCGTCCGGGTTTCCGACTTGACGATGCCGGCCGCGTTGGCGCCCGAAGCGGTGACTTTGAGGCCGAGCGTCTTGGTCCGCCGAGTGGCGGCGAGCTTTCTTCTCAGAGCGCCGGTCAACGGCAGCTTGTACTTGGTGATCTGACCCGGGTTGGCGAGGTGCTGGAGCGGCTTCAGCTTCAGTTTCTTGGTGACCTGCGCCGAGACGGTGATCTGCGAGGCGACGCCGGCCGAGACGTAGACGAAGACCGCGGATTTGGCCGCCAGCGAGAAAAAGCTGAGGTTCAGGCTCGGGCAGGGAATCTCGTTCCAGGCGGGGCTCTGGGGGCAGAGGTCCTGGGTCTCGTCGCCGTAGCCGTCGTTGTCGGAATCGGGCTCGATCGTCGCCGAGACCGCAGCCTGTATGCCAGGGGCGTTGGCGGCAAAGGTGGCGGTGGAGCCGATCGCGAGGTTCCTGTTCAGCGACCAGATCATGTCGGCGGGATTGCCGCTCAGGCAATAGAAGACCCCCTCGGTCCCGAAGATGCCGATCCGGTCTCCGGCCTGAACCGGGATCCGCGTTTTGAACGGGCCCTGGCCCGGACCGACGAGCGTGCTCCCGCTTTCGCCGACGACGCGAAACTGACCGGGCGCGACGGGCCTCAGCACCTTCATGTACTCGATGGTGGGTTCGGCCCCGAACGCCGCGACTCTCCCCGTCCAGGTGGTGGCGATCCCGGCGGCGGGGACGCTCACCGGAAGCCCGCCGGCATCCATCTCCCCGACCATGATGAAAGGGGACATCGTCAGGTCTTCGGCCACGCAGTTGCTGCCGACTTCGGTCGCCGCCGAGGCGCCGGGGGCGATGGTGGCGGCAAGCGCGAGGCTCGCGGCCAGTGCGGCGACTGCGGTGCGAACGGGGCGGATCATCGCTAGCGGACTTTCAAGGTCAGCTTGCGCGTCGACTGCAGGCCGGCGACGTTGGTCGCGGTGACTTTTATCTTCAGGGGGAGGGCTACCCCCGGCCTCTTCAACGATTCGATCAGGTGGCGCGAGAATTTGAGTTTCGCGGTGGTGAACTGACCCTGGGTCCCGGAGCGGGTCCCTTTCCAGGTCACGTCGAGGGATTTCCGTGTCGGCGAGTCCGCGGCCGGGATCTTCACCTTGGCGTTGAAGGCGATCGAGGCTTTGCCGGGGCCGAACGGAGCCGCGAAGATTTTGACGAAGCCCCTGGTCTGCACGGCGTAGGCGTCGATCCCGAGCGCCGGGCAGGCGACCAGGAGTTCGGCGCTCCGCGGGCAGAGGTCCTGGGTCTCGTCGCCGTAGCCGTCGTTATCGGCGTCCGGCTCGACGGTCGCCATCACCGGAACGCCGGTACCCGGAGCCGCGTTGAAGATCGTTTCCGCTCCGACCGGGAGATTGCCTTCGAAGAAACCGGTCTCACTGCCGGCTTGGCTTTTGCAGATGAAGGTGGCCTCGTCGCTGGCCAACCCGATCCGGTCGCCCGCCTGGACCGGGATCCGAGTCGGGTAGCTGCTCGTCCCGTCGATCACCCCGACCTCCTCGTCTATCGCCCGGAAGAAGTTCGCGGCACCGGTGGGCCGCAGGATCTTCATCCACTGTGGGATGCCACCGAACTCGGGAATCCCTTGGACCTGCCAGCGCGTGATGATGCCGTTCGCCGGGACCGCGACCTGCCTTCCGGAGCCGTTGGCGAGCTCGACCAGGGTGGCTTCGCCCGTGATCGAGTCGGCGACGCAGTCGTCCCCGACGACGGTCGCGGCCGACGCGCCGGGCGCCGCCGCGAGCGAAGAGAGCGCCAGGACTGCGATAAGGAGCGATGGCCGCAGCGCTCTCATCGCCGCGGTTTCAACTTGAAGTTTTCGTTGGCGGTGGCGACGCGGCCGATCGCGTCGGTCACCGTCGCCTTGGCCGTCAGCTTCAGCGACTTGCCGGCTGGGAGACCGGCGAGGGCCGTTTTGACGTTTTTCGGCAGCTTCAGCAGGAAGCGGCCGATCTTCGGCGGTTCCACGGTGCGCGTCACCGGCGCCAGGCGGGCGGTGCCTTTCTTCGGCAGCTTGACCGTGCCGCCCACCGTCACCGAGACACGGGCGCTCGCCGTCACCAGGACCAGGACCGCGCCCTTCTTGAAGACCAACGTCGCCTGGTGGATGACCGGCGGGCAGGCGCTCTGGCTGGCGGCGCTCTCGGGGCAGAAGTCCTGGGTCTCGTCGCCGAAGCCGTCGCCGTCGGCATCGGGCTCGACGATCCCGGTCACCGCGACCAGCGATTTTTCTTCCTGGTTGTCGAACTCGGAGGTCGTCCCGGCGGCGAGGACCGAGCCGACCCTGCCGATCAGGTCGCCGGGGTCGGCCGAGTCGCAGAAGAGGACCTTGCCGGCGGTGCCGAAGCGATCGCCGGCTTTGACCGGGAGCCGGGTGTCGAAGATGTTGATGCCGCCGCCGGCGACCTCGACCCCGCTCTCGCCGACGATCGAGAAACGGTTGCCCTCGACAGGACGGAAGACCTTGAGCTGGAGCGGGAACTGCTGGGCGGTCGGGAGGGTCACGTTGACCCGCCATTTCGTGACGACCCCATCGGCCGGCACGGTCAGCGGCTCCGGCCGGGAGCTCGAGCGGGTCAGCTGTATCGCCGTCCTGTCTTCGAGGAATTTCGTCGCGACGCAGTTGTTGCCGACCTCGACCGCCGCCGATGCCGAGCCGGCGAAGGCAATCGATGCCGTTGCCGCAATCGCCCCGATCAGTGCTCCGCGAAGGCGCATCGCGACGTCCTAGCCCGTTCCCTTCCGCATTGAATCCCCCTCGTGGTGGACGAAACTCCGACAGGGGGAGGGTACCGCCGCCCGCCGACCCCTCAATTGTTTTGGACCTATGGCGTCGGGGCCGCTTGCCGGTCGGCCAGCGAGCGCCACGCGTCGGCGGCGGTCTCGAGCCCGAGGCTGAGGCTGCGGTCGCCGGCGGCGAGCTCGATCGTCGTCCCGCCGGTCGTGCCGAGGATGGTCGCGCCGAGCTCTTCGAGCGTCGCCCGATCGCCGCTGACGACGAAGCCGCCAGCGCCCTCGCCGAACAGGGCCTCCTCCGGAGCGCAGCCGCGCTCGCGCAAGGGCTGCAGGTCGACCCGGCAGCCGATCCCGGACGAGATCGCGGACTCGGCCAGGGCACAGGCGAGCCCGCCGTCGCTGATGTCATGGGCGGAGGAGAGCCGACCCTCGCGGACCGCGAAGCGGACCACCGCGCAGGCGGCGGCGACCGTGGCCACGTCGGGCTCTGGCAGGCCGGTATCGAGCTCGCCGCGCAGCTTCGCCAGCTCCGAGCCGGCCAGGTTCGGTTCGAACGGCCCGACCAGGCCTATCGCCTTTTTCTCGGCATCGAAGCCGCTGCCGACCGTGCGCGCCGGGTCGGGAAGCTCGCCGACCATGCCGACCACCGGGGTCGGGTAGATCGGCCCTTCGGGCCCCTCGTTGTAGAGCGAGACGTTGCCGCCCACCACCGGAACGCCGAGCGCCTCGCAGGCGTCGGCGAGGGCCGTGACCGAGCGGTCGAGCTGCCATGCCGGCGTCGGCTTCTCGGGGTTGCCGAAGTTGAGGCAGTTGGTCAGGCCGAGCGGCTCGGCGCCGACGCAGGCGAGGTTCTGGGCGCACTCGAGGACCGCCTCGATCGTGCCGGCGTAGGGATCGCAGGCGACTCGGCGCCCGTTGCCGTCGATCGAGACCGCGATCGCATTGCCGGCCTCGGGGATCTGGAGGACCGCGGCGTCGGCGGACTCCGGCCGCCGCACGGTGCGCGAGCCGACGACCGAGTCGTACTGCTCGAACGCCCAGCGCTTGGAGGCGACGCTGGGGGAGGAGAGGAGCGCCAGCAGGGTCTCCTCGCCGGATGCGCCCGGGTCGAGCGTCGTGCGGTTGCCGTAGGCCCAGCCCTCGGGCTGCGCCGGCTCGAGGTCGTAGAGAGGGCAGCCGTCGACCAGGGCCTCGACCGGCATCTCACCGACGACCTCACCGTCGCGCAGCACCCTGACCTGTCCCGAGGCGGTGATCTCGCCGATCCGGGCGCAGCCGGTCTGCCACTTCTCGCAGAGCGCGGCGACCTCGTCGACGCGGGCCGGTTCGACCACCGCCAGCATCCGCTCCTGTGACTCGGAGACCATGATCTCGAAGGCCTCCATACCGGACTCGCGGAGCGGGACGCGGGCGACGTCGAGGTCGACCCCGACCCCGCCGGCCGAGGCCATCTCGGCGGCCGAGGAGGTCAGCCCCGCGGCGCCGAGGTCCTGGAGCGAGACGAGCAGTCCCTGGCCGAGCAGCTCCAGGCAGCACTCGAGCACCTTCGACTCCTCGAAGGGGTCCCCGATCTGCACGGTCGGGCGCTTTGCCTCGTCCCCCTCGCCGAGCTCGGCCGAGGCGAGGACCGAGGCGCCGCCGATCCCGTCGCGCCCCGTCGAGGCTCCCATCAGGATGACGGCGTTGCCGACCCCGGCGGCGGCGGCCCGGACCATCTCGTCCTGCTTGGCGATGCCGACGCACATCGCATTGACCAGGCAGTTGTGCTCGTAGGGCTCCTCGAAGTAGATCTCGCCGCCGACCGTCGCCACCCCGATCGAGTTGCCGTAGTGGCCGATGCCGCGGACCGCCCCGTCGAGCAGGAAGCGCGAGCGCTCGGAGTCGAGCTCGCCAAAGCGAAGGCTGTCGAGGATCGCTATCGGCCGGGCGCCGAGCGCGAAGACGTCGCGAAGGATCCCGCCGACCCCGGTCGCCGCGCCCTGGAAGGGCTCGACCGCGCTCGGGTGGTTGTGCGACTCGACCTTGAAGGCGATCGCGTAGCCGTTGCCGATGTCGACGGCGCCGGCGTTCTCGCCCGGGCCCATGACCACCCGCTCGCCCTCGGTCGGCAGCTTCCGCAGCAGCTTTTTCGAGTGCTTGTAGGCGCAGTGCTCGGACCAGAGCAGGCTGAACATCGCGAGCTCGACGTCGTTGGGCTCGCGCCCGAGCTTCTCGACGATCAGGTCGAGCTCGGAGTCGGTCAGGCCGAGGGCGCGGTGGGGGGCGAGCTCGGTGCTCACGCCGCCACCCGCTCGAGGCGACGGAACACCTCGAGGCCGTCGGTCGACCCGGTCAGGGGGTCGACCGCGTGCTCGGGGTGGGGCATCAGGCCGAGGACGTTGCCGGCCTCGTTGACGACGCCGGCGATGTCGCGGACCGACCCGTTCGGGTTCTGGCCCGGCGCGTAGCGGTAGGCGACCTGGCCGTTGGCCTCGAGCTCGTCGAGCGTCTCCTCCGGTGCCCAATAGCGCCCTTCCCCGTGCTTCACCGGAATCGACAGCCGATGGGCCGAATTGTCGGGTCCGGCTGGACTTATCGGCCCGTCGACGATCAGGTCGACCTGGCGGTGGACGAAGCGGAGGTCCTCGTTGCGGAGCAGCGCCCCTGGCAGCAGCCCCGCCTCGCAGAGGACCTGGAAGCCGTTGCAGATGCCGAGCACCGGCCGGCCCGCCGCCGCCAGCTCGGCGACCGCCTCCATCGCCGGCGAGAAGCGGGCGATCGCGCCGGCCCGCAGGTAGTCGCCGTAGGAGAAGCCGCCGGGGACGACGACCGCGTCGACGCCGCCGCCCAGCTCACCGTCCTCGTGCCAGATCAGCTTCGGCTCGGCACCCAGCAGCCCGCAGGCGTGCAGGGCGTCGCGCTCGTCACAGGACCCGGGGAACTGAAGGACTCCCCAGATCACAACGTTTCGATCTCGAAGTCCTCGATCAGCGGGTTCGCGAGCAGCTTCTCGCAGAGCTCCGAGAGCCGCTCCGGGTCCTCGGCCTCGAGCTCGACCATGCGGCCGACCCGCACGTGCTCGATCCCCTCGAACCCGAGCGCCGGCAGCGCCCGCTCGACCGCCTTGCCCTGGGGGTCGAGGATTCCCTCCTTGGGGCGGATCAGGACCCTCGCCCTGGGCACTAGAAGGTTGTCTCCGTGATCCGCTCGTAGGCCTCGACGTATTTGCCGCGGGTCTGCTCGACCACGTCGGCGGGCAGCTCCGGGGCGGGCGGAGATTTGTCCCAGCCCTGCTCGCTCGCCCAGTCGCGCACGAACTGCTTGTCGAAGGACGGCGGCGTCCGGCCCGGCTCGTAGCGGTCGGCCGGCCAGAAGCGGGAGGAGTCGGGAGTGAGGACCTCGTCGGCGAGGACGACCTCGGCACCCGCGTGGCTGCCGAACTCGAACTTGGTGTCGGCGAGGATGACCCCGCGCTCGGCAGCGTGCTCGGCGCCGCGGGTGTAGACCTCGATCGAGATCCTCCGCAGCTCCTCCATCAGGGCCCGGTCGCCGACGATCTCCGCCGCCCGCTCGAAGTCGACGTTCTCGTCGTGGTCGCCGATCTCGGCCTTGGTCGCCGGGGTGAAGATCGGCTCCGGCAGCTTGTCGGACTCGACCAGGCCGGCCGGCAGCTCGATCCCGCAGACGGCCCCACCCTCCTTGTATTCCTTCCAGCCCGAGCCCGAGAGGTAGCCGCGGACCACACACTCGACCGGGTACATCTCCAGCCGCCGCACCCGCATCGCCCGGTCCGCCACCTCTTCGGGGACGTCGTTCGAGATGAAGTGGTTGGGGACGATCTCGCCGGTCAGCTCGAACCAGAATTCGGAGATCCGGTTCAGCACCTTGCCCTTGTCCGGGATCGGCGTCGGCATCACCACGTCGTAGATGGAGATCCGGTCGGAGGCGACCATCAGCAGGTCGTCCTCCCACTCGTAGATCTCGCGCACCTTCCCGGAGGAGTGCAGCTTCAGGTCCTCGACCGTCGTCATCGGTCTCGACTCTAGCTGTCGTCTGCGATGCTTTGCTCGTGACGTTGCCGCCCGAACCGGCGATCGGCCCGCTGCGCCAGACTCTGGCCTGGTCGGTCCGGCCTTTCGGCTTCCTCGAGAGGTGCCGCCGGGAGCTCGGCGACTCGTTCAGTCTCACCTTCCTCGGCTTCGAGCGGCCGATGGTGATGATCACCGAGCCGGCCGCGATCAAAGCTCTCTACACCGAGCGCGACCAGGGCCTGCCGCCCGGCCGCAACATCTTCCTCGAGCCGATCCTCGGCTCGCGCTCACTGCTCCTGCTCGAGGGCGCCGACCACCTCGCCCACCGCAAGCTGATGCTGCCCGCCTTCCACGGCGAGCGGATGCGCTCCTTCGAGCCGATGATGGAGTCGATCGTCGACGCCGAGATCGACTCCTGGCCTCTGGGCGAGGAGCTCCCGCTGCACCCGCGGATGCAGGCGGTGACGCTGGAGGTGATCCTGCGCGTCGTCTTCGGGGTCTCCGACGGCCCCCGCCTCGAGCAGCTGCGCGGCCTGCTCCGCAACCTCTTGACCGAGACGGGGTCGGCCGGAGTCCAGCTGCGGGCGCTGCTGCTGCGGCGCTTCGGCAGCGAGGCTTCGGTCTGGGGGAAGTTCGAAGGGCGGCTGCGGGAAGTCGACGACCTTCTCTACGCGGAGATCGCCGAGCACCGCGCCAAGGACGACCTCGAGGACCGCGATGACATCCTCTCGACCCTGATCCTCGCCCGCTTCGAGGACGGGGCGGGAATGAGCGACAAAGACCTGCGCGACCAGCTGATGACCCTGCTGCTGGCCGGCCACGAGACGACTGCGACCGGGCTGGCCTGGACCTTCGACCTGATCCTCCGCCACCCTGCCGTGCTCGAGCGGCTGCGCGAAGAGCTCGAGGCCGGCGAGGACGAGTACCTGCGCGCCGTGATCAGCGAGTCGCTGCGCCTGCGTCCCGTGGTTCCGGTCGCCGGGCGGCGGCTGAAGAAGCCGCTGGTGAGCGAGGGGCTCGAGCTGCCGGCGGGCACCGACGTCACCCCGGCGATCTGGCTCGCCCACACCCGGGCCGACACCTACCCCGAGCCCTACGCGTTCCGACCCGAGCGCTTCCTCGAGGACGGGCCCGAGACCTACGCCTGGGTCCCGTTCGGCGGCGGCGTCCGGCGCTGCATCGGCGGCGCCTTCGCCGAGTTCGAGATGCGGATCGTGCTGCGCGAGGTCCTGACCCGCTGCGAGCTCCACAAGGCCGACCCGGCCCCCGAGCGCGTCGCGCGGCGCAATATCACGCTCTCGCCGAAGGCCGGGACCCCGGTCGTCGTCACCGCCCGCCATCCGGCGCGCGAGCGCGACCTGGCCGCTGCCTAGCTGTCGCCGGAGGCCGCTTTGGCCGCCGGGTGTTCCCGGACCCAGCGTGCGATCACCGACGAGCCGGAGATCACCTCGCCGTCGTCGAGGACGAGGATCGGCACCTCGTTGGTGCCGCTCAACTCCCTGACCTCGGCGCGGTCGTCATCGCGGCTGCCCCAGGTCCAGGGCATCAGCCGGTAGCCGCCGACCACCTTCAGCTCGTACTCGTAGCCCGCCTGGTCGAGGGCCTTGGCGGCCTTTCCGCAGGGGTGGCCGAGGGAGCCGAGGGACTTCTTCTGTCCACACGTGTAGAGGAGCATCGCGCCACCCTAGCGTCCTCACCCCCCGGCCCACGACCCGGCTGGGAGGGCCGGGTCGTGGGCGCCGGGCCACCGCTCCGACCACCTGACCAGGGTGAGTGACGGGGCCGTTCTTCTGAGGGGCGCCTCCCGTGGAGGATGGGAGTCGAACCAGGGAAGGAACCGAAATCTAGGCGCAGGCGGACCCTGTTCCTAAGGCCCGCTGTCCATATTTCCGGCGCCACTCTTGTACGCCGGTACGAGGCGACCCGGCCGGTAGTCAGGCCCGCAGCGCTTCGACCCGCTCGAATATCTCGGGCAGGTGGGTCAGGTAGGCGCCGTAGTCGAAGACCGCGTCGAGGTCGAGGTCGGGCGCCGCCTCTCCCAGCAGCTCGCGGAACTCGGTGCCCGTGTCCCAGGCCCTCTGGGCGTTCTCCTGGACCACGCGGTAGGCGTCGTCGCGGGTCATCCCCGACTCGACCAGCGCCGTCAGCGCCCGCTGGCTGAAGAGGGCGCCGTGGGTGAGCCCGAGGTTCTCCTTCATTCGGTCGGCCCGCACGTTCATCCCCGAGGCGACCCCGGTGGCGAGGCTCTGGATGTAGTCGAGCCCGATCGTCGCGTCGGGCAGGATCACCCGCTCGGCGCCGGAGTGGGAGATGTCGCGCTCGTGCCAGAGCGCGATGTTCTCGAGCCCGGCCTGCGCGTAGCCGCGCAGCACCCGGGAGAGCCCCGTGATCCGCTCGGTGCGGATCGGGTTGCGCTTGTGCGGCATCGCCGAGGACCCCTTCTGGCCGGCGCCGAACGGCTCCTCGACCTCGCGCACCTCGGTGCGCTGGAGGTTGCGGACCTCGGTCGCGAAACGCTCGAGGCCGCCGCCGGCGATCGCGATCCGCGAGGTGAGGACCGCGTGGCGGTCGCGGGGGACGACCTGGGTGGCGATGTCCTCGCGGCCAAGCCCGAGGCGCTCCATCACCCGTGCCTCGACTGCCGGAGGGACGGAGGCGTAGGTCCCGACCGCGCCGGAGAGCTTGCCGAAGGCGAGCTGCGCGAAGGCATCCTCGAGGCGGGCGACGTTGCGGTCGGCCTCGAAGGCGAAGCCGGCCATCCGCAGGCCGAAGGTCGTGGGCTCGGCGTGGACGCCGTGGGTGCGGCCGACGCAGAGGGTGTCGCGATGCTCGAGCGCCAGCTCGACCAGGGCGTCGCGGTAGGCGCGCGCGCTCGCCAGCAGGACGTCGCCGGCGGCCCGCAGCTGCAGGGCCAGCGCCGTGTCGAGGACGTCGGAGGAGGTGAGCCCGTAGTGGATCCAGCGACCGTGCTCGCCGACCGAGGCGGCGACGACGTCGACGAAGGCGGCGACATCGTGGTCGGTGACCCGCTCGCGCTCCTCGACTGCCTCGACCGTGAACGCGGCGTTGGCGCGGGCGGCCTCGGCTGCCTCCACCGGGACGACGCCCTCCTCGGCCCAGGCCTCGGTGGCGGCCAGCTCGACCTCGAGCCAGGTCTCCATCTTGCGCTGCTGGGACCAGACCTCGCCCATTTTCGGGCGGGTGTAGCGGGGGATCATCGGGGGGTTCCTCGGGCGGGTGGCGCGGGGGATGGGGGGTCGAGGACGCCCCCGCCCGCAGCGACCCCCATCCCCCGTGACAGGACCCGCCCGCCGGGACTCATGCGTTGATGATCCTCGCCGCTAACACGCCGGCGTTCTTGGCGCCGTCGATCGCGACGCAGGCGACCGGGATTCCGGGCGGCATCTGCACCGCCGAGAGCAGGGCGTCGAGCCCGCCGAGCGACTTGCCGAGGATCGGCACGCCGACCACCGGCAGGTCGGTGTGGGCCGCGGCGACGCCCGGCAGCGCTGCCGACATACCGGCGCCGGCGATGATCACCTTCAGGCCCCGCATCCGCGCGTTGGTGCAGTACTCGCGCACCATCTCGGGGTCGCGGTGGGCGCTCATCACCCGCACCTCGTAGCGGATCCCGGCGTCCTCGAGCGCGGCGCCGGCCGGCTCCATCTTCGGCTTGTCGTTCTTCGACCCCATGATGATCCCGACCAGCGGCTCGTCGACATCGATTTCGGCGAACGCCTCCTCGACGGCGGGCATCGTCGCGGGCGGGGCCGGTGTCGGGGTCGGGCCCTCGGTCGGCACGGGGTCCTCTGAGATCTCGCTCATCTGATCCTCTCTGGGTTCAACTGGGTACGCGATCGACCGCACGAGCGGCGATGTCGGTGCGGATCTGCATCCCGTCGAAGGAGATGCGACCAGCCGCATCGTACGCACGATCGCGGGCCGCCGCCGGGGTCGGCCCGAGGGCGGTGACGTTGAGGACGCGGCCGCCCGCGGTAACGATCTCGCTGTCGACCGCGGCGGTGCCGGCGTGGGTCACCTCGGCGAGCTCGGCGGCCTCCTCGAGGCCGGAGATCGCGTCGCCCTTCGAGGAGCTCTCGGGGTAGCCGGCAGAGGCCAGGACCAGGGTCACCGCCCAGTCCTCGTCGAACTCGGCGCTCTGGCCCTCGAGGCCGCCCGGCTCGCGCGCGGCCAGCATCAGGTCGACGAGGTCGCTGCGCAGCCGCGGCAGGACGGCCTGGGTCTCCGGGTCGCCGAAGCGGGCATTGAACTCGAGCACTTTCGGTCCCGCCTCGCCGATCATCAGCCCGGCGTAGAGGACCCCGTGGAAGGGACGACCGCGGGCCGCCATCGCGGCCAGTGCCGGACGGTGGACGGTCTCGACGATCTCCTCGACCTCGGCGGCGCCGAAGCCCGGCACCGGCGAGTAGCTGCCCATGCCGCCGGTGTTCGGCCCGAGGTCGCCGTCGAATATCCGCTTGTAGTCCTGGGCCGGCGCCAGCGGCACGACGTTCTCGCCGTCGCAGATCGCCAGCAACGAGAGCTCCTCGCCGTCGAGGAACTCCTCGAGGACGACGGCCATGTTGGCCCCGAATCGCCGCTCGGTGAAGAAGACGTCGAGGGCCTCGCGGGCCTCGGCCTCGTCGGCGCAGACGATCACGCCCTTGCCGGCCGCGAGGCCGTCGGCCTTCAGCACCGCCGGGTAGGTCGCCGCCGCGACCTGCCCGACCGCCTCCTCGCGACTGCGCAGCAGCACGTGGGCCGCGGTCGGTATCTCGGCCTCGCGCATCAGCTCCTTGGCGAAGGCCTTCGACCCCTCCAGCTCGGCGGCGGCGGCGCTCGGCCCGAAGGCGGGCACGCCGGCCTCGGCGAGGGCGTCGGCGGCGCCGGCGACGAGCGCGGCCTCGGGGCCGATCGCGACGAGGTCGACCCGCCGCTCCTCTGCTGCGGCGACGATCGCGGCGACGTCTTCGACGCCGACCTCCGGCAGGCACTCGGCGTCCGCCTCGATCCCGGCGTTCCCGGGCGCGCAGAGCACCTCCGGCGAGTGCGCCGAGCGGGCCAGCGCCCGCACGATCGCGTGCTCGCGCCCACCCCCGCCGATCACCAGTGCCCGCAAGTCGAGTCCTTAGAGCGCCGAGGCGAGGTCTTCGGCCGGGATCGCGGTCAGCGTCTGGCTCGTCATCGTGCCTCGCGAGCCGAGCTCGACGGAGATCTTCGCCATCGTCTGGTCGTCGGGCGCCTCGACGATGGTGACGAAGTCGTACTGGCCGAGGGTCGCGTACTGGTTCACCACCTTGGCGCCGATCTGCTCCACCTCGCTGTTCACCTCGGCGACGCGCGCCGGGTTGTTCTTGAGCGTGCGGACACCTTCGGGGGTCAGGTTGGTCAACATCACGTACGTCGGCATCGAGTGTCTCCTTCCGCAGGGGTTCGCGCCTACGTTATTACGCGGGCGGCAGCGGTCGCGAAAGCGGAGGGATCAGTCGTCGAAGCCGGCGTGAATGTGATCGCAGTGGTCCGGCAGCGCGAAGGCTTCGCCGGGTCCATCGACGTCGAAGCAGTAGATCAGCTCGGTGGGGTGGACCGGGACCGGCAGGTAGGCGAGGGTCCGGGCCAGCTTCGCGCAGGGGCCGTCGACCGCGGTTTCGGTGCAGGAGACGCCATCGACGGCGGCGATGTCCATCGCCCGCCCGAAGTAGTGGTTGGAGACATAGCCGCTGGCGGTCATCTCGGAGTGGTCGGAGCGCAGCGAGGAGAGCGTCAGCTGGTGTTCCTGGGTGATCGCTCCGATCAGGGCGACGACCCGGGGATCGATCGCGCCGGTCGTCAGGTCGCGAAGCTCGAGCTCGTTGGAGAGGGTCAGGTTCTCCCAGTTGATCGGCGCCACCGAGGAGGCGGGCATCGAGACGGCGAAGTCGACGGTGCTGACGCGGCAGCGGCCTTCGAGCTCCTCGGCGTCGGCGAGGACGGCCTGGACGTACCACTGGGCCTGGTTGTGGGTGAAGACCCCGGCGCGGATGTCGCCGCGCGACCAGAGCATGCGGGCGAGGGTGGCGGCCGAGTCGTCGATGTCGCCGTGGCGGACGCGTCCGTCTTCGTCGCCGTCGACGGCGAAGGTCAGCCACTCGGTCGAGTCGAGCCCGAGCGGGCCGTTGCGACGCAGCTGCTTCTTGCTCATCCCCTTGCCGAAGTTCGACTCGAGGCGGGCGATCGCGGCCAGCGTCCAGACTCCGCGCTTGCCGAGTTCGTAGCGGGCCGAGGCGCTCTCGAAAGCGGTCAGGTACTCGGGCGGGATCTCCTCGCGCCGATCCTCGGCCGGGTCGCAGCTTAGGACCTGGAGCTGGGGGGTGAGGGCAAAGCCTCCGACCGCCGAGCTGCTGCCGATGCCGGCGTAGCAAGCGGCGTTGGCGAGCACCTCTTCGACGTACCAGTCGGCGTGGTTGTACGCGTAGATCGCGGTGTAGGTGTCCTCCGGCATGCCGGCGGCGCTCAGGTAGCTGGCCGCCGAGTAGATCGCGTCTTCGGGGTTGTAGGGGTCGGCGACGCCGTCGCCGTTGGCGTCGGTCCCGTACATGTCCCAGGTCGAGGGGATGAACTGCATCCAGCCCATCGCCCCGGCCGAGGAGACGTTGAGGTTGGACCCGAACGCGGTCTCGATCTCGTTGATGCCGGCCAGGATTGCCGGGCCCTGGGGACCGAGCCCGTAGGTCGCGGCGGCCCGCTGGTAGATCGGGATCAGGACCGGCGGCACCCCGGAGGCGGCGCAGCTGGAGCTCGGGATCGAGGGGACTTCGAAGAGTTCGCCGGGTGCGGCGGGAGCTTCTTCACCGCCCGCTTCCGCTTCGGGATCCGCTTCCGTTTCAGGCGTTTCGGAGGAGGGGGGCGGGGCTGCTTCGGCCTTGGCCGCGGTCCCGCCGCTGCCACCGGCGGCGGGCTGGGACGGTTCCGGCGCGGGCGGGGCTTCGAGGCTCGTGCCTTCCTGGACGGGTGCGGCGATCGGGGTCGCGGCGGTCGCGGCCGGCGCGGTCGCCGAGCTGGCGGCGGGCATCGCCGGCGAGCTTTCGGGCAGCTCCGCGGCGAGCGCCGAGGTAGCCGCGAGCACCGCGGCGAACGCGCCCAACAGGAATATCTTCTTGACCTGACTCATCAGCCGCGAACGTCCGTTACCTGCCACTGGACGGTCGCGCCCTTCGCGCCCCCGTCCCCCTGCATACCCCCTGGAAGTTTTTCCATTTCAAGTTTCAGCTCGCTGGTGACGCCGACGCGCAGCAACGAGACACTCAAAGTGTAGGCGTCTCCCGTCTTAGGTCCAGAGACGATGTTCAACACCTTCGCTTTCGGGACGTCGACGCCTGCAGGCAGCCGGGGCGGTCGCTTCAACAGCGCCTGCTTGAGCTCGGGGCTGGCGGTGGCCGCGAACGCCTTGCGGACGTCGGCGTCGGTGCGGCCGGTCTCGTAGAGGACGAAGGCCCCGGCGAACTGGCGGGCGACGTCGATCGCCTCCGGCCCGGCGACTACGGAGCCGCCTTCGGCGCTGGCGCTTTTTTCGGGGCTGACGGCTGCGACGCCTTCGTTGGCCTTGGCC
Source organism: Solirubrobacterales bacterium (assembly GCA_036524375.1). Classification (GTDB taxonomy): domain Bacteria; phylum Actinomycetota; class Thermoleophilia; order Solirubrobacterales; family 70-9; genus VRUE01. The sequence continues at coordinate 37,438 of DATDCK010000053.1, forward strand.
TGGGCGGCGGCCTCGTCGCGGGCCGCTTCGGGGATGCCGCCACCGGACTCTTCGGCGAACTCCGGCTCGGCTCCGTTGAGTACCGGTCCCGCGGCAGCCTCTGCAGCCTGAACCTGAGCTTGAGGGTCAGGGGTGGGGGTGGCAGCGACGGGCTCCGGCGCCGAGGCCAGGGTCCCGCCTCGCTCTCCCCCGGAGGGGTTGGAGACGGCGATTCCGGCGGCGATGCCGACGGCGGCGACCAGAACGACCGCGGCGACGGCGCCGGCGCGCACCGGCCTGCTCCATCCCGCGGCCTCTTCCTGGATCGGCCAGACCAGCCAGTGCTCGACCGCCCAGGAGACGCGCTCGACCGGCCAGCGGACCGCCTCGACCAGGCCGTGGAAGAGGTCGGAGGCGCCGAGCACGACCCTGTCCTCGACCGCCCAGGCGGCATCGGCCAGGGAGGAGCGCAGGGGGGCTTTCCCGTTGACGGGCACGTCGCGCTTGCGATTGGGGAGCTTCGGCATTGTCAGAACAGAAGAGATTACGTCCGATTTCGGCCTCTGGGGCGGAATCCTGCAGTTTTGGTCCACGCCTCCCAGCCCTGGGAGCAGCTGGAATACCAGCGCAACCTCAGCGTCACCTAAGTAACAAGCTCGTTAACGCTTCGATTTGGCCTTGGCGAAGGTCAAATCGCCGTCGGCGGCAGCGACCTCGACGACATCCCCTTCGGAGAACTCGCCCTCGAGGATCTTCAGCGCCAGCTTGTCGACCAGCTGCCGCTGGATCACCCGCTTCAGCGGCCGGGCGCCGTAGGTCGGGTCGTAGCCGAGGTTGCCGAGCAGGGTGCGGGCGTCGTCGTCGAGCGCCACCTCGATTCCGCGCTCCTTGACGCGGTCGACCAGCTGCTCGACCTGGAGCTCGACGATGCGGTTGATGTCCGCCTTCGAGAGCCGGTGGAAGATCACCGTGTCGTCGATCCGGTTGAGGAACTCGGGCTTGAAGGTCGTGGACAGGACCTCCTCGATCTGCTCGCGGATCTTCTCGTCGATTTGATCGGCGCCCACGATCCGGTCGCTGCCGACGTTCGAGGTCATGATCAGGACCGTGTTGGTGAAGGACACGGTTCGTCCCTGGCCGTCGGTGAGGCGCCCGTCATCCATGATCTGCAGCAGGGTGTTGAAGACGTCGGGGTGGGCCTTCTCGATCTCGTCGAGGAGGACGACGGCGTAGGGGCGCCGCCGGACCGCCTCGGTCAGCTGGCCGCCCTCCTCATAGCCGACGTAACCGGGAGGGGCGCCGATCAGCCGGGCGACGGTGTGCTTCTCCATGTACTCCGACATGTCGAGCCGGACGATCGCCTGCTCGGAGTCGAACATGAACTCGGCCAGCGCCTTGGCGAGCTCGGTCTTGCCGACCCCGGTCGGGCCGAGGAAGAGGAAGCTGCCGATCGGCCGGTGCGGGTCGGAGAGGCCGGCCCGGGAACGTCGTAGCGCGTTGGAGACGGCGGCGATCGCCTCGTCCTGGCCGATCACCCGATCGTGGAGGCGCTCCTCCATGTGGATCAGCTTCTCGACCTCGCCCTCCATCAGGCGGCTGACCGGGATCCCGGTCCATTTCGCGACGACCTCGGCGACGTCTTCCTCGGTGACCTCGTCGGCCAGCATCGAGCCGCTCGACTCGTGCAGCTCGGCGAGCCTCTGCTCCTGCTCGGCGACTTCCTTCTCGAGCTCCGGGATCTCCCCGTACTGGAGTTCGGCCGCGCGCTCGAGGTTCGCCTCGCGGTTGGCGCGCTCGAGCTCGAGGTTCGCCTCCTCGAGTCGCTCGCGGGCGGAGTTGATCGCGTCGATCGCCTCCTTCTCGTTCTGCCAGCGCGCTTTCATCTCGTTGCCTCGCTCGCGCAGCTCGGCGAGCTCGGCGTCGAGCGCCTCGAGCCTCGCCTTCGAGGCGTCGTCGGTCTCCTTGTCCAGCGCGGTGCGCTCGATCTCGAGCTGTTGCACGCGGCGCTCGACCTCGTCGATCTCGGTCGGCATCGAGTCGATCTCGATCTTCAGCCGCGAGGCGGCCTCGTCGATCAGGTCGATCGCCTTGTCGGGCTGGAAGCGGTCGGCGATGTAGCGCTCGGAGAGCGCCGCGGCGGCGACCACCGCGGAGTCGGCGATGCGGACGCCGTGATGGGCTTCGTAGCGACCCTTGAGCCCGCGCAGGATCGCGATCGTGTCGGCGATGTCGGGCTCGCCGACGACGACCGGCTGGAAGCGACGCTCCAGGGCCGCGTCTTTCTCGATGTGCTTGCGGTACTCGTCGAGCGTGGTGGCGCCGACCGCGCGCAGCTCGCCGCGGGCCAGCATCGGCTTCAGCAGGTTGGCGGCATCGACCGCGCCTTCGGCGGCGCCGGCGCCGACGATCGTGTGGAGCTCGTCGAGGAAGAGGACGATCCCGCCCGCCGCATCCTGGACCTCGGAGAGGACCGCTTTCAGCCGCTCCTCGAACTCGCCCCTGTATTTGGATCCGGCCAGCAGCGAGCCGATGTCGAGCGCGATCACGCGACGGTCGCGGAGGCTCTCGGGAACGTCGCCGTCGACGACCCGCTGCGCCAGGCCCTCGACGATCGCGGTCTTGCCGACGCCGGGGTCGCCGATCAGGACCGGGTTGTTCTTGGTCCGCCGCGAGAGGACCTGGATCACGCGGCGGATCTCCTCGTCGCGCCCGATCACCGGGTCGAGCTTTCCGCTCTCCGCCTCCACGGTCAGGTCGCGGCCGAATTTCTCCAGCGCCTGGACGCTGTCCTCGGGGCTCGGCGAGGTCACCTTGTGCGGGCCGCGGACCTCGGCGATCGCCTTCTCCAGCGATGCCCGGTCGGGGAGGACGTCGGCCACCCCGGAGCCGGAGTCGGTCAGGGCGAGCAGCATGTGCTCGGTGGAGATGTACTCGTCGCCCATCGCGGCCATCTCGCGCTCGGCGCCCTGGAGCACCTGGACCAGCGCGGAGGAGGGCCGCACCTCGGCGGTCTCGCTCAGCTTCGGCAGCTCCTCGACCAGGGCGACCGCGCGGGCGATAACCACCTCGACGTCGATGCCGAGCTTCTGCAGGATCGGGACGACCAGGCCGTCGCTCTGCCGCAGCAGGGCGACGAGCAGGTGTGGCGGGCCGACCTCGGCGTTCTTGCGCTCCGCCGCCAGAGCCTGGGCGGCGGCGACCGCCTCCTGCGACTTGATCGTGAACCGATCGGGTTGCACCAGGCCCAATACTAAGTCGGAGCGCCCGTCGGTCTACCCCGCGGTTTCGGCCCGGCGCATCCCAGACACCGCCCAGATCCCGAGCAGGGCCATCAGCCCCACGGCGACGCCGTAGGCGGCGAGGACCTCGGCCTGCTGGCCGGCGAGGAACTCGCGGTTGGTGTCGAGGATCAGGGTCAGCGGGTTGATCTTGGCCACGTGCGAGACCCAGCCGGCGAGCAGTTCCTGAGGAACGTAGACCGGGGTGAGGAAGAGGAGGATGAAGACCGGGAACTGCATCAGGGGGCCGGCCTGGAGGGTGCGCAGGCGCAGGGCGATCCCGGCGGCGAACAGCAGGGCGACGACGTTGATGGTCAGCGAGAGCAGGTAGAGGCCGAAGATCTCGGCCGCCGAGCCCCCGACTTCCATCCCGGCCAGGAGGGCGACGACGGTGATCACGACCCATGTCGCGAGGACGCGGGCGATCGCGGTGATCGCGTAGCCGACGACGATCGACGTCCGGTGGCTGGTCGCCAGCATCATCCGCCGGCCCATCCCGAACTGGAAGTCGGCGGCGATCGAGAAGCCGGTGAAGACCCCGCCCAGGGCGGAGGACTGCAGCAGGACGAAGCCGAAGACGAACGTCGTGTAGCCCTCCGGGTAGTTGAAGTCCGGCGTCTCGGAGACCGCCGAGAGGCCGCCGGCGAAGGCGGCGAGGAAGAACAGCGGGAAGATCAGCGAGGGGAAGAGGATCGCCGGTTTGGTGTAGGCGTTGTGGAGGCTGCGCCAGGCGATCCCCAGCGCCGAGGACCGGTACCCGCCGATCACGAGCGCACCATCCTCTCCCGCAGCGCCAGCGAGGCGATCGAGATCGAGCCGACGATCAGGGCGACGGCGATCCCGAAGGCGAGCGCCAGCGCCTCGCCGTCCCAGCCGATGACGAAGAGGCTGCGGACCCCCTCGATCAGGTAGCTGACGGGATTGATCGTCGCCACGGTTCGGAACCAGTCCTCCTGGATCAGGTTGCGCGGCAGCGAGATCGAGCTGAAGAAGAGGAAGACGAAGAGCAGCGGGAACATCCCCTGGACCGACTCGCCGGAGCCGGTCCTGATCGCCATGAACATGCCGATGCCGCCGAAGCCGATCGAGACCAGCACCGAGAGGGCGAGCAGGACGGGGACGCCGAGCAGTCCCGCCTCGAAGTGTGCCCCGGCCGCGAGGCCGACCGTGAGGTAGACGCTGGCCTGGATCAGGCCGATCACGACCAGGCCGCCGAGCTGGCCCGCGATCAGGGCGCTGCCCTTCATCGGCGTCAGGGCGAGGCGGTTGAAGAACCCGTTCTCGATGTCTTCGGCGAGTGCCTGGCCGGAGTTCATCGTCGAGAACAGCGCCCCCTGGATGAAGGGGACGGCGAGGGCAAAGGTCAGGTAGGAGCCGGTCGGGAAGCCGGGGATCTGCGTCGCCGCATTGAGACCGGCGCTGTTGACCGCCAGCAGGAACAGGGGGAAGACGAGGCTGGGGACGATCATCGCCGGCTGGCGCAGGGTGCGCAGGACGGCCCGGCCCGCGAGCGAGCGGACCTGGGTGGAGAGGGTCGAGCCGCGGCCCGGCCGGGGGAGGGCGACGGCGCCGCCGGCGTTCATGGGCCGGCCCCCGGCATCCCCGCCGCGCCATCGGCCGAGTCGCCGGAGCCCTCGAGATGGCGACCGGTCTTCTCGAGGAAGACGTCGTCGAGGCTGGGGGCGTGGAGCTCGATGTTGGCGACCCGCAGCCCGTCCGAGTCGAGGGCCCGGACCACGTCGGCGATCTGCTCGCCGCCACCGTCGAGGCGGACCGCGACCGCCTCGCGGGAGGCTGGGACCCGCTCGCCGAATCGCTCCAGCACCGCCAGCACCCGGTCGCCCTGGTCGGCGACGGCGGGGACGGCCTCGAGGCTGGGCCTTCCGATCTCGGCTTTGAGCGAGTTCGGCGTGCCTTCGGCGACGATGACGCCGTCGTCGATGATCCCGACCCGGTCGGCGAGCTGGTCGGCCTCCTCCAGGTACTGGGTGGTGAGGAAGACGGTGACCCCATCCTCGCCCGCGAGGCGGGCGACCTCGTCCCAGAGTGCGGCCCGGCTCTGCGGGTCGAGCCCGGTGGTCGGCTCGTCGAGGAACAGCACCCGCGGGCCGTGGACCAGGGCCAACGCGAGGTCGAGGCGGCGTTTCATCCCGCCCGAGTAGCCGCCCACCTTGCGATCGGCGGCCTCGGCGAGCCCGACCCGCTCGATCAGCGCGTCGCCCCGGGCGAGCCGCTCGCCCTTCGGCAACCCGTGCAGCGCCGTCTGCAGGCGCATGTGCTCGCGGGCGGTGAGGTGGGGGTCGAGCGCCGCTTCCTGCAGGGCGGCGCCGATCGCCTCGCGGACCTGGGGCCCTTCGGAGACGATGTCGCGGCCGGCGACCTTGGCGCTCCCTTCCGTCGGCGGCAGCAGCGTGGTCAGCATGTGGACCGTGGTCGACTTGCCGGCGCCGTTCGGACCGAGGAACCCGTAGATCTCTCCGGGCTCGACGAGGAGGTCGATCCCGGCGACCGCGCGCGGCCCGTTCTTGAACTCCCGGACGAGGCCGTTGACTTCGATGCTGTTTTCCATGACCCGGCTGTATAGCATAAAGTTGAAGTCTTAAACTATTTAGGACCTCTGTTAAAGTGCCCTATGGCGCCGAGCGATCTGGACCAGAAGACGAAGCGCGGGGCCGGCGAGCGGCGCCGGCTCGAGGTCGAGGCCTGGCGGCTGATGAACGAGTTGGTCTGGTCCCAGCGTCCCCAGGTCATGGCCCTCTGCCGGGAGTTCGAGCTGTTCCCCCCGCAGCTGATGGTCCTTCGGGCTCTCGACGAGCCGCGCCCGATGCGGGAGGTAGCCGCCCACCTCGCCTGCGACAGCTCCAACCTGACCGGGATCACCGACCGGCTCGAGGAGCGCGGCCTGGTTCGGCGCACCGCCGACGCCAATGACCGGCGCGTCAAGCTCCTCGTCCTCACCGACGCCGGGCAGCGGATGCGCAAGGAGATCGTCGCCCGCATGGGGGTTCCGCCGGAGTCGATCGGGGCCCTCTCCGATCGCGACCTCGAGGCGATCGGGCGGGCTCTCGGCAAGGCGCTCCCGGCCGGCTAGTCGCCGTCGAGCCGGCGTTCGAGCTCAGCGGTCCGCTCCCGCATCCGGGCCAGCTCGACCCGCATCTTCTCGACCCGCGCTTCCAGTTCCAGCACCGTCTCGACCCCGGCCAGGTTGAGCCCCTGTTCGGAGGTGAGCTGCTGGATCCGGCGCAGGAGCTCGACGTCGCGCTGCGAGTAGAGGCGGGTGTTCTTCGGCGAGCGCTGGGGGGCGATCAGGCCCCGCGCCTCGTAGGTGCGGAGCGTCTGCGGGTGCATGTGGGCGAGCTCGGCCGCGACCGAGATCATGAAGACCCCGCGCTCCTCGTCGATCGAGGCCGTGATGGTTTCGCGGCGCACCCGCCGCGGTCGTCCGCCGAGCGCGCTCATGCCTTCGCCTTCTGCAGCAGCTCGGCCCTGGGATCGCCGCCGTTGAGCGCCTCGGCGAGCTTCTCGACGGCCTCCTCCTGCTCCTTCGTGAGGTCCTTCGGCACCTCGATCTCGAGCCGGTAACGGATGTCGCCCCGACCCTTGCCCCTCGGTCCCGGCGCCCCCTCGCCGCGCAGGCGCTGGATCGAGCCGTGGCTCGTCCCCGGCCCGACCTTGATCTTCTTGGTCCCGCTCAAGGTCGGGACCTCGATCGTGGCACCGCGCAGCGCCTCGGCGACCGTGATCGGCACCGTCACCTCGAGGTTGCCGCCGTCGAGCCGCTTGAAGACCGGGGAGGGGGCGACCCGCGTCGTCACGTAAAGGTCGCCTGCAGGGCCGCCCCGCTGCCCGGCCTCGCCCTTGCCCGCGAGCCGGATCCGGGTCCCGTCCTTGACGCCGGCCGGGATGTTGACCTTGTAGCGCTTGGTCTGCCGGGTGACGCCGGAGCCGCCGCAGGTCTGACACGGGTCCTCGATGATCTGGCCGGCGCCGCCGCACTGGGGGCAGGGCTGGCTGATCGAGAAGAACCCTTGGCTCTGGGCGTCGACGCCGCGCCCTTCGCAGCGCGGGCAGGTGACCGGCGCCGTGCCCGGTTTGGCGCCGCTGCCACGACAGGTGGGACAGCGTTCGGACTTCGGCACGGTGACGCTCACCTGAGTGCCGTTGACCGCCTGGTCGAAGTCGAGGTCGATCTCGGTTTCGAGGTCGTTGCCGCGCACCTCCTGCGGCTGGCCGCCGCGACCGCCGCGGCTGAACATGCCGCCGAGGATGTCGCCGAGATCGATGCCGCCGCCGAACCCGCCCTGGCCACCGCCGCCGAACGGGTTGGGGCCCTGGCCTCCGCCGAAGCCCCCGAAGGGGTTGGTGCCGCCGGCGTCGTAGGCGGAGCGCTTCTCGGGATCCGAGAGCGTGTCGTAGGCACCCTGGACCTCCTTGAACTTCTCCTCGGCCTTCTCGTCGCCGGGGTTGCGGTCGGGGTGGTACTCGCGGGCGAGCTTGCGGTAGGCCTTCTTGATCTCCTCGTCGGAGGCCTTCTTGGAGACGCCCAGCACCTTGTAGAGGTCTTCGGCCATCGCCCTCCTACTCGGCCACCACGACCCGCGCGGGCCTGAGCAGCTGGTCGCCCAGCAGGTAGCCCTTCTGCATCACGGTGACGACAGTCCCCGACTCGACCCCCTCGGCCGGCTGCGCCGAGAGTGCCTCGTGCAGCTGGGGGTCGAACTTCTCGCCGGCCGGGTCGACCACCTCGACTCCGTGGCGCCCAAGAGCCTCCCGCAGGCTGCGGAAGACGAGCAGCACGCCGTGGGCGAGCCCGTCATCGGAGTCGCCCTCCGGATCGAGGCCGGCGGCCTCGATCGCCCGCTCGAGGTCGTCGAGGACCGGCACGACAGCGCCCAGCACTTCCGCTTTGCCACGGCCACCGGCGGCGAGCACCTCGGCGCTCATCCGCTTCCGATAATTCTCGAAGTCCGCCTGAGCCCGCTTCGCCAGTTCGAGGTACTCGTCCTTCTGCTTCTCCGAATCGGCGAGGAGGGCATGGAGGTCCTCCTCGACTTCGGTCCCTTGGTCGGACTGCTCTTCCGCGGGTGGCGGGGAGTGCGGGGGGGTCGAGGACGGACGCTGTGCGTCCGCCCGCAGTGCCCCCTCGCGATCCTCGTCAGGACCCGCGGTCGGGCGCTCGGACCCTGGGTCGTCCTGAGCAGACCTCATTTGTCCTCCGCGTCATCCACGACCTCTGCGTCGACGACCTCCTCGTCGTCGTCACCCGAGGAGTCGTCGTCGCTGGCACCGTCGCTCGAGGCGGCCTGCTCCTCTTGTGCAGCGGCGTAGATCTGCTCGGAGATCTTCTGCATCGCCGCGGTCAGGGCCTCGGTCTTGGAGTTGACCTCCTCGACGCTCTCGGAGGTCAGCGAGTCACGGACCTCCTTGATCGCGCCCTCGATCTCCTCCTTGCTCGAGGTGTCGACTTTGTCGCCGAGCTCCTCGAGTTGTTTCTCGGACTGGTAGGCGAGGTTCTCGCCGACGTTGCGGGCCTCGGCCAGCTCACGCTGCTTCCGGTCCTCGTCGGCATGGGTCTCGGCGTCGGAGACCATGCTTTGGATTTCCTCGTCGGAGAGGCCGGAGCCGGATTTGATCTCGATCTTCTGCTCTTTGCCGGTCCCCAGGTCTTTGGCGGTGACGTTGAGGATGCCGTTGGCGTCGATGTCGAAGGTGACCTCGATCTGCGGCATCCCCCGCGGCGCCGGCGGGATCCCGGTGAGCTGGAATTTGCCGAGGCTCTTGTTGCCGCTCACCATCTCGCGCTCGCCCTGGAGGACATGGATCTCGACTGACGGCTGGTTGTCGTCGGCGGTCGAGAACGTCTCCGACTTCTTCGTCGGGATCGTCGTGTTGCGCTCGATCAGTTTCGTCATCACGCCGCCTTTGGTCTCGATTCCGAGGGTCAGCGGGGTGACGTCGAGGAGCAGGACGTCCTTGACGTCGCCGGCGAGGACACCGGCCTGGATGCCGGCGCCGACGGCGACGACCTCGTCGGGATTGACGCCCTGGTGGGGGTCTTTCCCGGTCAGCTCTTTGACGCGCTCGCGGACCGCGGGCATGCGGGTCATACCGCCGACGAGGACGACGTGGTCGATCGTCGCGTCGGCGTCGTCGAGCGCCCGTTTGACCGGGCCGACGATCCGCTCCAGTAGGTCGGAGGTCAGCTCGTTCAGCTTCGACCGCGAGAGCTTCAGGTCGAGGTGCTTCGGCTGGCCCTCGACCGCGGTGATGAAGGGCAGGTTGATCTGCGTCTCCTGGGTGGAGGAGAGCTCGATCTTCGCCTTCTCGGCCGCCTCGTAGAGGCGCTGCAGGGAGTTCTTGTCGGCGGCGAGGTCGACGCCCTGGTCCTTCTTGAACTCGGCGACCAGCCACTCGACGATCGCTTTGTCCCAGTTGTCGCCGCCGAGGTGGTTGTCGCCGGCGGTCGACTTGACCTCGAAGACGCCATCGCCGATTTCGAGGACGGAGACGTCGAAGGTGCCGCCGCCGAGGTCGAAGACGAGAATCGTCTGGTCGGCTTTCTCTTTGTCGAGGCCGTAGGCGAGCGAGGCTGCGGTCGGCTCGTTGATGATCCGCTTCACCTCGAGGCCGGCGATCTTGCCGGCGTCCTTGGTCGCCTGGCGCTGGTCGTCGTTGAAGTAGGCGGGGACGGTGATCACGGCGCTGTCGACCGTCTCGCCGAGCTTCGCTTCGGCATCGGTCTTCAGCTTCTGGAGGATCATCGCGCTGATCTCCGGGGGGCTGTACTGCTTGTCGCGAACCTCGATCCGGACGTCGCCGTTGGGCCCGGCCACGACCTTGTAGGGGACGATCGTCTCCTCCTCTTTGACTTCGGCCTCCTTGCGGCCCATGAAGCGCTTGATCGAGAAGATCGTGTTCTCGGGGTTCATCACCGCCTGCCGTTTGGCGACGGTCCCGACCAGGCGCTCGCCCGACTCGGTGAAAGCGACGACGGACGGGGTCGTGCGACCGCCCTCCGAGTTCTCGAGGACCGTCGGCTCGCCCCCCTCCAGCACCGCAACGCACGAGTTGGTCGTGCCAAGATCGATTCCGATCGTTTTACCCACTAGCTACCTCCAAGCTCCTATTTGATCTGCCTTAAAAAATCTAAGTGCGAGTATGGCAGATTGTGATTGGCCGCTCAACCCCGGATTCGCCCCCGGCAGCGAAGCGAATCGACATATAGTGGGTTGTGCGTGTAGCGGGGTCGGATCGCGCAGGGGCGCTGTCCGGCCGGAGGAACGCCTCAGCGAAAACGGTGCCCGTCGGGCGCCGACGACGAAGAGGAGACGACTTGAGTCACGCTCACGTAACAGCCAGGCGCGCCGCGCTTATCGCGCTCGCAGCCGCCCTGGTCTTCGCCCTGCTCGCGATCCCCGCGGCCGACGCGAAGAAGAAGAAGCCGAAGAAGCAGGAGGAAGTCGTCAAGGTGATGACGCGGAACCTCTACCTCGGCGCCGACCTGACCCCGGCGATCGAAGCCAAAGGCCTGAACGAATTCACCGCGGCCAACGGCAAAATCTCCCGTGATGTCGAAGCCAACAACTTCCCGGTCCGGGCCCAGGGCCTGGCCGCAGAGATCAAGAAGAAGAGCCCCGACGTGGTCGGCCTCCAGGAGGTCTCGCTCTGGCGGGTCGGCCCCCCGAGCCTCGAACCGCTGCTCGGCGGCCGCGCCCCGAATGCGACGACCGTCAAGTACGACTACCTGCAGCTCCTTCTCGACCAGCTGAACAAGGGCAAGAAGCGCTACCGGGTCGCCGTCGCTCAGGACGAGTTCGACTTCGAAGCGCCCGCCGACGAGAACAACATCCCCGGCGACGGGCCGAACAAAGTGATCCCGAACGCCGAGATCAACGGCCGGCTGACGATGCGCGACGTGATCCTCGTCAAGGTCGGCTCGGTCAAGGCGACCAACCCGAAGAGCGGCAACTTCGCGAACCTCTACGTCGTCACCCTGCAGGGAGTCCAGATCCCCGTCACCCGCGGCTGGACCGCGATCGACGCGAAGGTCGGCAACAAGGGCAAGAAGTTCCACTTCGTCAACTCCCATTTCGAGGCGTTCGACGATGCCAACCAGGTGCCCAGCATCCGCGCCCTGCAGGCGGGCGAGCTGGTCGCCAAAGGCGGCCCGGTCGACTCGAAGCTGCCGACGATCGTGCTCGGCGACTTCAACTCCGACGACGACACCGTCGCCACCGGGGACCAGCAGGCCTACAGGGCGCTGACCGCGGCCGGCCTGCGCGAGCGCAGCACCGCGAAACCGCTGAGCTGCTGCCTGAAGACCAGCCTGATCGGCGAGACGGCGGGCGGCAACATCGCCGACTTCGACCATCAGGTCGACCACATCATGACCGCGGACCCGAAGACGGTGAAGCTGAAGTCCTCGTCGGTCACCGGGCGCACACCGGTGAACGGCTTCTGGAACTCAGACCACGCCGGTGTGTTCAGCTCACTGATCCTGAAGTAGACCGCTCGAGCGGCGTCGAACGGGCGCCGTCCCCAACATCACCACCAAGCCGGCCCCGGACGTGGAAATGTGGACGCGAGGCTTCCGGATGTGATCAGCGCGTCCGCGTTTCCACGGAGGAGCCGGCGTTTTGTCAGCTCTCGCCGGCGGTGCGGGCTACGAATTCGGCGACTTCTTCGGCCTGTTCGCCCGAGAGGATGCCGCCCGGCATGCGACCGGGGACGGTGGTCCCGTCGACGCCTTTTTCGATCGCGCTGAGGACCCGTTCCTTCAGTCCCTTGATCGTGGCCTCCGAGCCTTCGCCGGTCGGCGGGCCCGAGGGCGCGAGCAGTTCGTCGAGGTCGGGCGCGTAGTTGCCGTCGCTGCCGGCGGCGTAGAGGGTGTGGCAGTTGCCACAGTTGGTCTGGAACAGGGCCTGACCGCCCTCAAGCCCGGCGGGCACCTCCTGGGCGCCGCGGGCGGCGTCGCCGTCGGAGCGGAAGACCAGCCAGGGGATGACGACGGCCAGGACGGCGACCAGCAGTCCGAAAAGGACGAAGGTTTTCTTGCTCACGCGTGCCCCGAACTCATTTTGCGCTCGGCACGGTACCAGGGGCACATACGTCGAAGCTCGCACTCCCCGCAGCGCGGCGTCGGCCGGCACAGCTCGCGGCCGTGCCGGATCAGGTTCATGTGGAGCTCGTAGGCGTCCTCGGGGTCAACGACGGCCAGCATCTCGTCGTGGGCCATCTCGAACGAGGCTTTCGGCGGGAACAACCCGAGACGGCCGCCGACGCGGTGGACGTGGACGTCGACAGGAATCTCGGGGATATCCCAGGTGAAGATCAGCACGCAGGCCGCGGTTTTGCGTCCGACCCCCGGCAGCGAGAGCAGGTACTCGAGCGACTCCTCGCGGCTTGCGGACCGCGTCCAGTCGAGGTCGGGCGGCTCGCCGAGCTGCTCGAGGATCGCCTGGATCCGGGGCGCCTTCTGTTTCGCCAGCCCGCCGGGCCTGATCGCCTCCTCGAGCTCCTCGAGCGGGGCGTCGCGGACCTGCTCCCAGGCCGGGAACCGCTCGCGCAGGGTGGCGAACGAGCGGTCGCGGTTGCGGTCGTTGGTGTGCTGGGAGAGGACCGTCTTGATCAGCTCGGCGATCGGGTCTCCGTGGGGCTCGTTGACCGGCCTCCCGTACATCTCCCGCAGGCGGTCGCGGATCGCCCGCACCCGCTGCCTCGTCGGCCGTTTCCACGCCACGCTCGGACCCTAGCCTCTGCCCGGCGCCGGGCATATTGTTGCCGCGTGGCGACGACGATCGAGGAGGGGGAGCTCACCCACGCGGGTGTCCGGGTCTTCTACCGGCGGGTGCCGGGGGAGGGGACGCCGACCGTCTACTGCCACGGCAACCCCAGTCACGGCGAGGACTGGATTCCGTTCATGGAGCGCGGCGGGCCTTCGATCGCGATCGACATGCCGGGCTGGGGCCGTTCCGAGCGACCCGACCCGACTCACTTCGACTACTCGATGTACGGGCTCTCGGCCTTCCTCGAGGGGTGCCTCGACGAGCTTGGCGTCGCGGAGCGCAAGCTGGTGGTCCACGACTGGGGAGCGCTGGCGCTGATCGGCGCCCAGCGCAGGCCGGAGCTGGTCGAGAAGCTGGTCGCAATCAACACCGTGCCGCTGACCCCCGGCTACCGTTGGCACTGGATCGCCCAGATCTGGCGGCGCCGGCCCGCGGGCGAGATCTTCAACCGGATGACCAGCAGGTCAGGGGTGGCGCTGCTGATGAGGCAGGCAAGCGGGGATCGGGGGCCGATGCCGCCGGACTTCGTCGACATGATCTGGGATCGCTGGGACGCCGGCACCGGCAAGGCCACTCTTGCCCTCTACCGCCACGCCGACCCAGATCGCCTGGTCGCCGCCGGAAGAGACCTGGGGCGGCTCTCCTGCCCGTCGCTCGTCCTCTGGGGCGAGCGTGACCCGTATCTGCCGACGGACTTCGCGCAGGCGTTCGCCGAGGCGCTCCCCGACGCCGAGATGGACCTGATCCCCGGGGCCGGCCACTGGCCTTGGATCGACGACGCCCGTGTGGTCGGCCGAGTCCACGATTTCGTCTCCTGAATCCCGTCTCAGGCCGGTAACAGGATCTCTACAATCGTCGGATGGCTCGCGCGTACAACGCGGTCGGCGAAAGGCTGCCCAAGGGCTGGGGCGACCTCGTGCGGCAGATCGGGATCCTGGTCGGTGTCGACCTCGCCTACACGTTCGTGCGCGGGATCGTCGACTCCGAGAAAGGCCTGGCGATGGCCCACGGCCAGCAGCTGATCGACTTCGAGAAAGCGACCGGGACCTTTTTCGAGCCGGACCTGCAGGCGTTCTTCCTGCCCGCCCAGTGGACGATCGACTTCGCCAACCAGATCTACCTCAACGCCCAGTTCTCGATCGCGATCGGCTTCCTGTTCTGGCTCTACTTGTTCCGCAACGAGTCCTATTACTTCGTGCGCAACATGTTTGTGGTGGCGATGGGGATCGCCCTGGTCGGCTATACCGCCTACCCGACGGCGCCGCCGCGGATGTTCGAACACCTCGGCTTCGTCGACACGCTCAACGCCTACTCCGACGTCGGCCACGACTCCTCGATCGCGAAAATCTTCATCAACCCCTATGCGGCCGTGCCGAGCATGCATTGCGCCTTCGCGATGATGATCGGCGCCAGCGGCGTGATGATCTGCCGCCACTGGTGGGCTAAAACCTGGTGGGCGGTCTGGCCTCTGCTCGTCAGTTGGGTCACGATCGTCACCGCCAACCACTACTGGGTCGATGCGGCGCTGGGTTGGATGGTCGCGCTGGCCGCGGCCCTGGCCGCACTGCGCCTCGCCCGAGCCCGACCCGAAGCCTGGTCTTTCCGCGCCCCCAAGGCGAGGCGCGAGGTCGAGGCATAGGCCCGCCGCCCCGCGCGGGCAGGCGATAGCCTCACGCCAATGGATTCTTCGGCGCCCCCCAGGGCTCCGGGCCCGCGCCGCAACGGTCGCCAGGCCCGCAGCACCCAGGAGTTCCGGGCGTACGCCCGCGACCGCCTGATCGAGTCGCGCCTGACCCCGAACGCGATCTCGATGGTCGGCCTCGCGGGCAACGTGATCGCCGCCGTCCTGGTCACCCAGCGACTCTTCTTCCTCGCCGGCATCGCCTTCATCCTCGGCTCGGTGATGGACACGCTCGACGGCCGCTACTCGCGGATGTCGGGCAAGGGGACGCTGTTCGGGGCCTTCCTCGACTCGACCCTGGACCGGATCGAGGAGGGGATCGTGCTGGCCGCCGTCGCCGGCTACTTCGCCGCGACCGGCGACGACTTCGCCGCCGCGATGTGCGTGGTCGCCGTGCTCGGCTCGCTGATGGTCTCCTATACCCGCGCCCGGGCCGAGGCGCTCGGGGTCGAATGCAAGGTCGGTTTGGCAACACGACCGGTCAGGGTGGTGCTACTTTCGATCGGCCTGGTCTTCGCCAAGGGCGCCGGAATCGGCGATTTCGAACTGTTGGCGCCCTCGATCTACGTGGTCGCGGCGCTGACCATCGTCACCGTGATCCAGCGCGTCTGGCATGTGCGAAACGAGCTATCCAAAGAGGCTGCAGACCAGCCTTGAGCTGTAACCAGTCGGCGCCACGGGTGTGGAATGCCAACCAGCGAGAACTTGAGGAAGGACTTTCGAATTCATGAGTGAGAGCAACGGAGCAAACGGCCACACGAACGGCGCGGCCCGCGAGGACGAGAAGGTCCGCGTCGCGATCGTCGGCGTCGGCAACTGTGCCAACTCCTTCATCCAGGGCATCGAGTACTACAAGGACGCCGACCCGGCCGACGAAGTACCGGGCCTGATGCACGTCGACCTCGGCGGCTACCACGTCAGCGACGTCGAGTTCGTCGCCGCCTTCGACATCGACGCCGAGAAGGTCGGCAAGGACCTATCCGAGGCGATCTGGTCGGGCCAGAACGACACGATCAAGTTCGCCGACGTCCCCGAGATGGGCGTCAAGGTCGAGCGCGGCATGACCCACGACGGCCTCGGCAAGTACCTGAAAGAAAAAATCACCAAAGCTCCCGGTGAGACCGCCGACATCGTCGGCATCCTCAAAGAGACGAAGACGGACGTGCTCGTCTGCTACCTCCCGGTCGGTTCCGAGGACGCGGTCAAGTGGTACGTCGAGCAGGCGCTGAAGGCCGGCGTCGGCTTCGTCAACTGCCTGCCGGTGTTCATCGCCCGCGAGGACTACTGGGACAAGCGCTTCGACGAGGCCGGGCTGCCGATCATCGGCGACGACATCAAGTCCCAGGTCGGGGCGACGATCGTCCACCGCCAGCTCGCCCGGCTCTTCCACGACCGCGGCGTTCGCCTCGAGCGCACCTCGCAGCTCAACGTCGGCGGAAACATGGACTTCTACAACATGCTCGAGCGCGAGCGGCTCGACTCGAAGAAGATCTCGAAGACCAACGCCGTGACCTCGATCATGGGCCACGAGCTGCCCGCCGACCAGGTCCACGTCGGTCCCTCCGACTACGTGCCGTGGCTCACCGATCGCAAGTGGGCGCACATTCGCCTCGAGGGCAAAGCCTTCGGCGACGTGCCGCTGACCGCCGAGCTGAAGCTCGAGGTCTGGGACTCGCCGAACTCGGCGGGCGTCGTGATCGACGCGGTCCGGATCCTGAAGCTGGCGCTCAACAACGGCGTCGCCGGCCAACTCGACGGGCCATCCAGCTACCTGATGAAGTCTCCGCACAGCCAGCGCCCGGATGACGACGCGCGCGAGCAGACCGAGGAGTTCATCGCCAAGTACTCGCGTTCGAAGACCCCGGTCGCGGGCGCGACCAAGGCCGAGGCGAAGACCGAGGCTTGACATGAGGGCCGCCAAGCGCGGCCTCTTATGCTGCAGGGCGTGTCGGCCGAGCGCCTCTCGATAGCCCAGGTGACCCCGCACCGGCGGGGCACCCGGAACGCGGTCAACGAGTACGTGACCGGCGTCGCCGAGGAGCTCGGGCGGCGCGGTCACGAAGTCGTCATCCTCGGCTCCGGCGACGGCGTCAAAAAGCGGCTCGCGGGCGGCGAGTTCGACATCGTCCACGTTCACGAGCCGTTCGCGCCGCGGATCTCCTCGGCCGCGCTCCGTCATTCCTACTCGCTCAACGTCGCCACCTTCCACGCGCCGCAGGAGCGGGTCCTGTCGACCCAGGTGGCGCGGCCCCTGGTCGAGATCTTCTTCGGCCGCCTCGACGCGCGAACGGTGTCCTCGGCCGCGACCGGGCAGCTGCTCGAGCGCTACTTCCCGGGCACCTACGAGCTGATCGAGCCGGCCGGGGGGGACCGCGACTGGGCCGGGGTCGCCGCCGAATGCGAGGCCGTCTACCTGCGTCTCGCCGCCCGTCGCCACACCGGCGTTGGCGACTCGGGGGCGCGGCGGCGGATCGCCGAGCGGCCGCTGATCGAGGTCGACCTGCACATGCACACCGACCACTCGCCGGACTGCGCGACGCCGGTCGAGGTGCTGCTGCAGACGGCCCGTGACCGCGGCCTGGGGGCAATCGCGATCACCGACCACAACGAGGTCTCCGGCGCGATCGAGGCACGGCGGATCGCCGAGCAGATGGGCGACATCAAGGTGATCGTCGCCGAGGAGGTGAAGACCGCCGAGCAGGGTGAGGTGATCGGGCTGTTCCTCGAGGAGAAGATCCCCAAGGGCCTGACGATGGCGGAGACGATCGCCGAGATCCGCAACCAGGGCGGCCTCGTCTATGTGCCGCATCCGTTCGATCGCTTCCACTCGGTCCCCGACTACGAGCACCTGCTCGACATGGTCGAGGAGATCGACATCCTCGAGGTCTTCAACCCGCGGGTCGCGGTGACGGCGTTCAACGAGGAGGCCGAGCGCTTCGCCAGCAAGTACCGGATCGTCTCCGGGGCAGGCAGCGACAGCCACGTCGCCCAGGGGTTGGGCAGCGTGCGGGTCAGGATCCACGACTTTGAGGGCCCGGCCGAGTTCCTCGAGGCGATGCGGGACGCCGACATCACCCGCAAGCACAAGAACCTCGTCTACGTCCAGGCGCTGAAGCTGCTGCAGACCAAAGGGCGGCAGAAAGCGGCAAAGCGCAGCGTCCCGGACGCGAAACCCGTGCGTGGCGGCCGTCCGCGGCGAAAGCGCGCCGTCGGCAAGAGCTGATGCAGGCGGGCCGCGCGAAAGGAGCCGCGCCGGTGCCGTCAAAGAAATCGTCGACCGTGCCCGCGACCGACGACGAGATACGCGAGAAGTACCTGGAGCGCGCGATCCGCGAGCTCAACACCTTCACCCACGAGCTCCAGGACTGCCCTCATTGCCCGCGCGGCAAGCTGATGCCCGTGCTCGGCTCCGGCCATCCCCAGGCAGACGTCTTGATGCTCAAGCACGACCCCGGGGTGGCGGAGATCGAAGAGGGCGTCGCCTTCTACGGCCGGGCCGGCAATGCGCTGATGAAAAGCTTCAAGCGCCTCGGGATCGACCCGCTGGTCGTCTACGGGACGCTCTGCGTCAAGTGCCCGATCGCCGAGCCTGACCTGGCGCCGGAAGCGTGCGTGCGACGCCTGATCGAGGAGATGGCGATCGTGCAGCCTAAGATCGTCGTCGTCATGGGCGAGCCCGCTCTGCGGGTCCTCAACGAGCTCGAAGTCCCGCTCGCCCGCGCGATCGAGGCGCGCGAGGGAGAGATTCAAGCCTTCACTCCCACCATCGACGCGCTCTTCACCCCCGACATCGACGAATCGCTCGACCAGGAGGGCGCCAAGCAGCGCTTCTGGCGCTCCTTCAAGGTCCTCGGCGAGTGGTACGAGGACCTGCCGCCTTACTGACGGCCGCCGATCAGGCGGCCTGTGCGGGAGCCGGCGCCGGATCGGTGACCGGAGCCGGTGGGACGCCGTTGCCGGAGCCGCCATCGTCCTTGGCGTCGTGTTCGCCGGCCTTCGGCGAGAGGTAGCGGTCGATCACCGCCAGCGCCACGGCGGAGATGACGAAGGTGATGTGGATAACCGTCTGCCAGAGCAGGGTGTCGCCGTCCATTTTGCTGGCGTTGATGAAGCTCTGCAGCAGGTGGATCGAGGAGATGCCGACGATCGCCATCGCCAGCTTCACCTTGAGGACGTTGGCGTTGACGTGGGAGAGCCACTCGGGCTCGTCGGGGTGGCCGCGCATCCGGATCTTCGAGACGAAGGTCTCGTAGCCGCCGATGATCACCATGATCAGGAGGTTGGCGATCATCACCACGTCGACGAGTCCGAGGACGAGCAGCATCACCTCGTTCTCGGTCAGATGGCCGACATCGGTGACGAGGTGCCAGAGCTCCTGCATGAAGCGCCATACGTAGACGCCCTGAGCCGCGATCAGCCCCAGGTAGAGCGGCGCCTGCAGCCAGCGGCTGAGGAAGATCGTGCTGCTGACGGTGCGCGCCAGCGGTCGGTCGACGTACTCCTGTTCCGCGCTCATCGGCCGCCAACCCTACCCGGTCACCTTAGGGGCGCCTAAGGCTAGGTCGCCGGCGCGGCGGCCTCGGCGACGGCACTCATCGCCTCGACCTTGGCCGAAGCGAGCCCGCGGACGACGATCGTGTCGAGGGCGGAGTAGGTGGCCAGCGCTTGCTGGGCCTCCCCGCGGTCGGCAGCGGCGACGCCGACCGTCCCCTCGGGCTCGCCGAGGCGATCGAAGTGATTGCGGTAGCCGTCGTGGAGGTCGCGGTAGAAGGATTCCTCCTTGGCGAGGCGCTCGGCCGCGTCGGGCCCGACGGCGGTGCGGACGTAGCCGAAGACCGGCGGCGTGTCGCGACCGGCCGCGGCAGCGCCGGCCTCGACCTTCGCGCGGGCGCCCGCGGCGAACCCGGGCGTCATCCAGTTGAAGAAGACGCCGTCGAACTCGGCCCCCGACAGTTCGCACATCTTCGGCCCCATCGCTGCCAGCACCAGCCGCACCTCGGGCAGGCGCTGGCGCAGCTCCGGCAGGGACTCGCGCATCTTCGTCAGCGGCTTCTCGGAGAATCCGGCGCCGACCCCGAGCCAGAGTCGCGTCGGGTCGAGGCCAGGCCGCTTGATGTCGGCGGCGATGTCCTCCGGGGGAGTGCGGTCGATCGCGATCACGGCGACTCCGAGGTCGGCCGCGGGCGCGGCGGCGCCGAACTCGGCCAGGGTCTCCAGTCCCTTGGCCCCGGGGTGGTCGTTGGACCAGAGCGAGTCGTAGCCGAGCCCGGCGCAGTGCTCGGCCAGCGGCCGTGCGACTTCCGGGTCGAGACCGGCGGCGACGCCGAAGCCGCGGCTCATCGGGACTCCTTCGCAACGTATGGAGCCCACCAACCGTCTGCCGGCTCGATCTGCTCGACGATGTCGACCCACATTCCGGCCGGGTCGACGACGGCGAGTCGCCGCTGGCCCCACGGCTCCTCGGTGAGCTCCAGTTCGAGGTCCAGTCCTTGCTCGGCAAGGCGCTCGTGCTCCGCGCCCGCGTCCGCGACCTGGAAGGTGAGGAACGCTCCATCGCCGCTGAAGGGAGCGGGCGAGGGCGGGGAAGACGGATGGTCGCTGTGCATGAAGGCGAGTGTGGCTGCGTGCTCTCCGCCGCCGGTAAGGAGCACGAACCAGTCAGCCTCGAAGGACACCTCGAAGCCGAACCAGCGGCAGTAGAAGTCGCGGCACTCGCGCAGGCGGTCGGTGATCACCACCGGATAGGAGTTGACGAGCTGCACGCCGCCTATCCCCCCGTCTTCTCGAGCAGCGCCACGCACTCGATGTGCGGGGTCTGGGGGAACATGTCGACTGGCTTCACGCGCGTCAAGCTGTAGCCGGCCTCGACCAGCTGCGAGGCGTTGGGGGCGAGCGTTGTCGGGTTGCAGGAGACGTAGACGATCCGCTTCGCCTCGCACTCGATCAGCCGCCTGACGATCTTCTGCGAGAGCCCCGCCCGCGGCGGGTCGACGACGACGACGTCGGGCTTGCCCGCCTGCTCGATCAGCGGCCGCACCCCCGTGCGGGCGCTGCCGGTCACGAAGCGCGCGTTGGAGATGCCGTTGCGCTCGGCGTTGGCCTCGGCGTCGGCGATCGCCTCGCGGACGAGCTCCAGCCCCCAGACCTCGCCGGCGTCGGCGGCCATCGTCAGGCCGATCGTCCCGATCCCGCAGTAGAGGTCGAAGAGCCGCTCGCCGCCGCTGAGGCCGGCGAAATCGGCGGCGACCGCGTAGAGCCGTTCGGCCATCTCGGTGTTGGTCTGGAAGAAGGCCGAGTGCGACATCTCCAGCTTCAGCCCGCAGACCTCCTCGCGCAAGCGCTCCTCGCCGATCGCGCCGGTGGGCCCGTCGGTGCTGCCGGAGTCGCCCTCGATCATCGTGTGGAGGTCGACCGGCGGTTTCGCGAATTTCGCCGTCGAGGTGACCAGCCGGGTCTGGATCTGGCCGCTGTTCCGCCCTTCGCGGACGACGAGGTTGCGCAGGACGCCGTCGCGCTCGCGGCGGTCGTAGGCGGGGATGCCCTCGCGCCGCGCCCAATCGCGGACCTCGTTGCGCGCCGCGTTGCCGGCCTCGGAGGCGAGCAGGCAGTCCTCGACGCCGACGATCCGGTCCCAGCGGCCACGGGCGTGGAAGCCGAGCACGGTCTCGGCCTCGTGCTCGCCGAAGGAGTACTCGAGCTTGTTGCGATAGCGCCAGAGCTCGGTCGCGGCGACGATCTCCTCGAGCTCGAAGCCGTCGAGGCCGCCGATCCGCCGCAGCGCGTCCTCGACCTGCTCGCTCTTGTGGGCGAGCTGGGCCTCGTACGGGAGACCCTGCCAGGGCGCCCCCGGGCAGGGCTCGCCTTCGTGCACGCAGCTGTCGGCGACGCGGTCGTCGGCGGGGCGGATCAGCTCGACCGTGCGGGCCTCGGCGAAGCGCCGCTTCGACTTCGTCACCTCGGCCCGCACCCGGTCCCCCGGCAGGGCGCCGGAGACGAAGACGACGAGGCCGTCCTCTCGCGCCACGCCGCGCCCGCCGTGGGCGAGCGAGTCGATCTCGAGCTCTAGAAGCTCCAACTAGCTGAGTTTTTTCCGGGCCCTGCGCGCTGCCTGGGTCGCCTGTTTGCGAACCGGCTCCTGCAGCCCGCCGACCTCTTTGCGCGCCTGCCTGACCAGCCGCTCGAGCTCTTTCAGCATCGAGTCGGTCTGGCGCCGGCCGCGTTTGATCAGGTCCGAGAGCATCTTCTCGGCGTCGCCGCGGGTCATCCGACCGCGGCTGACGGCGTCGTCGACGACCTCCTGAAGGCGGTCACGGCTGAGGGTGACGTTGCGCTCGAGGCTGCTGCGGAACTCCTCGATGCTCTTGTCGAGCCCGGCCGTTTTGGCGCCGGTTTTCCTCGCCGCTGTTTTCCGCGGTTTCGCCGCTTTCGCTTTTTTCCTCGGTTTCGCTTTGGCTTTTTTGCCCGCGGCTTTCTTTTTCGGGGCTTTTTTCGCGGGTTTTTTCGAAGTGCCTTTTTTGGCGGCCATCTGGATTCGTCTCCTGATCGGGTGGGTGCCGTGACTATCTCACTACCTGGCGTCCGCCGTTTTGAACATCGCCTCGACCGGCGCATGGTCGGAGAGGCGCAGGGCGCGGCCGTCGAGCTCGACCTCGCGCCGCTCGGGGGGCCAGGGAGCGGGCGCCGAGACGACCTCGAGCCCGCGGGCGAGCAGGTGGTCGATCCGGTCCGGCCCGGTGACGGGGGTCGCGAGCCCGTAGCGCTCGGCGAGCTCGGCGAAGAGCTCCGGGTCCCGGGCGGGGCGCAGGTTGAGGTCGCCGCCGAAGACGAGCGGTCCGTCGCCGGCGAACTCGACCGCGGCGCGGGCGGCGAGGAGGACGTCGGCAACTGCCAGCGGGGGAAAGTCGTTCGTGGCATGAAGGTTGGCGACGCAGAGGCCGGAGGCGGTCCGGGTCATCGCCATCGCCCGGCGCTCGGGGCGGCCCTCGTGGATCGCGACCCCATGTCGTTCGACGATCGCCCCCAGGGGCCCGTCGGGGCGGACCAGGGTCAGGTTCGAGCCGCCCTCGCCCGACGCGATCAGGTCGGGGTTGAGCCGGGCCGCGAAGGTGCGGAGCGGTGCCAGTGAGTTGCGTGAGGTGAGCACCCGGTGCGGCTCGGCGCGGCAGGCGCGGGCGAGTGGCTCGGCGTAGCGGGGAGGCGTCTCCTGCAGCAGGGCGACGTCCCACTCGGCTGCGGCGAGCCACGCCGCGAACTCGGCGGTGAGGTCGCGGTTGACCTGGACGTGGGTGTCGTTGCGCTCGGTGACCCGCAGCAGGCGCGAGCGCCAGGTGAAGAGCGCGGGGTCCGGTGGGAAGTCGCGCCCGTGGAACAGGTTCCAGCTGATCGTCGTGAACCGCACCCGCTTAGTATTTCCAGCTTGAAGCGGGACTACCTGACAGGCGAGGAGCTGGGCGCCTTCGAGCTCGGCGAGCTGCTCGCCTCGGCGGCGGCGCTGAAAGCCGGGCGACGCGAGGGCGCCGGCGACACCGCTCTCTCGGGTCGCAGCATCGGCCTGGTCTTCGTCAGGCCGTCGACGCGGACCCGGATCTCGTTCGAGGTCGGGGTCGCGGAGCTCGGGGCGACGCCGATCGTCCTGCGGGGGGACGAACTGCAGCTCTCGCGCGGTGAGTCGATCGCCGACACCGGCCGCGTCCTCTCCCGCTACCTCGACGCGATCGTGATCCGTTCCGGCTCACACGATGACGTCGCGGCGCTGGCCGCCGACGCCGAGGTCCCGGTCGTCAACGCCCTGACGCCGCAGCACCATCCCTGCCAGGCGCTGGCCGACCTGCTGACCATGCGCGAGCGCTTCGGCGAGCTCGACGGCCTCAAGCTCGCCTACGTCGGCGACGGCAACAACGTCGCCCGCAGCCTCGCGATCGCCTGCGAGCTGAGCGGCGTCGAGCTCGCCGTCGCGGCGCCGGCGGGCTACCAGCTCGAGGAGGGGCACGGTGCGAAGCTGACCGACGACCCGCGCGCCGCCGCCGACTCGGCCGACGCGATCTACACCGACGTCTGGGTCAGCATGGGCGACGAGGAGGAGGCGGACCGGCGGCGCGCCGACCTCGCGCCCTACCGGGTCGACGCCGACCTGCTCTCGGTCGCCAAAGACACCGCCGTGGTCCTCCACTGCCTGCCCGCGCACCCGGGCGAGGAGATCGAAGCCGACGTCCTCTACGGCGAGCGCTCGGCGGTCTGGGACCAGGCCGAGAACCGCCTCCACGCCCAGAAGGCGCTGCTCGTCGAGCTCCTGGCCGGCGACTGAGGGGAGCGAGCACCGTGCACCCAGAAATCACCCTCGGCCCGCTGACGCTGCAGACCTTCGGGCTGATGTTCGCGCTGGCCTTCCTCGCCGCCGGCGCCCTGATCGCCAAGCGCCTGGGCGAGATCGGCAAGCCGGTCGACTGGGCCTACGAGCTCTGCTTCGCGGGGCTGGCCGGCGGCATCGTCGGCTCCCGCGTCTACTTCATCGTCCAGAACTACGACTCGGTCAAGGACGACCTGCTCGGCAAGCTCTTTTCCGGCGCCGGCCTGGTCTGGTACGGCGGCCTGATCGGGGGCGCGCTGGCGGTCCTGATCTGGGCCCACTACCGGCGCTTCCTCGGGCTGGCCCTGCTCGACCTCTGCGCGCCGGCGCTGGCGCTCGGCTATGCCATCGGCCGCGTCGGCTGCCAGCTCTCCGGCGACGGCGACTACGGCAAGGCCTGGGACGGCCCCTGGGCGATGTCCTACCCCGACGGCACCGTGCCGACCGACGAAGCCGTGCACCCGACGCCGATCTACGAGACGCTGGCGATGGGGCTCGGTGCCTGGATGCTGTGGCAGCTGCGCGAACGGTTCCGGGTCGGGGTGCTGTTCGCGATCTACCTCGTCTACGCGGGGGCGGAGCGCTTCCTGGTCGAGTTCCTGCGCCGCAACGACACCGCCGCGCTGGGGCTGACGACAGCGCAGCTCGAGAGCCTCGGCGCGATGGTCGCCGGGCTGGTTTGGATCTACGTCGTCAGGCGCCGCCACGGTAACCTCGGGCGCCCCGGCGCCCAGGTGGCGACGGCCCAGGCACAGACTTAGACCAGACCAAGGGAGAACCAAGCGTGACCATCAGCGACGCCGTCGACAAAGCTGCCGAGAGGATCGGCGCCGCAGGCTGCCAGGAGCCCCGCAGCGACGCCGAGGCGCTGACCGCCTTCGCGCTCGGGGTCGACGCCGGCGAGCTCTCCGCGAACGGGTCCGGCGAGATCACGCCGGAGGTCCAGAGCGCCCTCGAGGCCTTGGTCGCGCGCCGCGCCGAGCACGAGCCGCTCGCCTACATCCTCGGCCACGAGGTCTTCCGCGGGATCGACGTCGGCGTCGATCCCCGGGTCCTGATCCCGCGCCGCGAGACCGGGCTGCTGGTCGAGGTCGCCGACGAAATGCCGGAGGGCTCCCGCGTGCACGAGATCGGCACCGGCTCGGCGGCGGTGGCGCTGGCGATCCTCAACGAGCGCCCCGACCTCAGGGTCACCGCCTCCGACCTTTCGCCCGAGGCCGCCGAAGTCGCCAGGGCGAACGCCGCGAAACTGGGATTCGACCTCGAGGTCACCGTCGACGAGGGCCTGCCCGAGGGCTTCGAGAGCCAGGACATCGACCTCGTCGTCGCCAACATGCCCTACGTCACCGACGCGACCATCTACGACCGCACCCCGGAGATCCAGCGCGAGCCGCGGATCGCCGTCACCGGCGACTGCGGCGATGACGGCCTCGGCGTGATCCGCGGCGTCCTCTCGGAGATCCCGTCGGGATGGCGGGTCGCGTTCGAGCACGACACCCATCACGGGCCGACGATGCGGGAGATGCTCGAGGACGCCAAGACCCTCACCGACTACATGGGCGGCGAGCGGGTCACCGTCGGCCGCGCTCGGTGACCCAGGAGGAGCGCACCGCCAAGGTCGAGCGCCTGCGGGCCGAAGGCGTCGACCCCTTCCCACGCGACTTCCCGGACCGCACCCCGGTCGAGAAGATCGAGGCCGCCCACGACCCCGGGGAGCTGGGCGAGGGCGAGCATCCGGAGTTCGCGTACCGCGTCGCCGGCCGCGTCACCGGCCAGCGCGGCCACGGCAAGACCCTCTTCTTCGACGTCCGCGACCTGACCGGGACGATCCAGGCCTACGCCCGGGTCGACGATCTCGGCGAGGAGGCGATGAAGCGGATCGAGGACTTCGACATCGGCGACATCGTCGGCGTCGACGGCACCCTCCATGTGACGAAACGCGGGCAGCTGGCGATCGCCGTGAAGGAGGCGACGCTGCAGGCGAAGGCCCTGCGCGACCCTCCCGACCTCTTCCACGGGATCGCCGATCCCGACGTTCGCTACCGCCAGCGCGAGCTCGACCTGCTCGCGAACGAGGAGTCGCGGGAGGTGTTCAAGACCCGCTCCAAGGTGCTGACCGAGATCCGCGGCTTCATGAACGAGCACGACTTCGTCGAGCTCGAAACTCCCTACCTGCAGCGGCTGACGGGCGGCGCCGCCGCGCGGCCGTTCAAGACCCACCACCACGCGCTCGACCGCCACCTCTTCCTGCGCACCGCGACCGAGCTCTACCTGAAGCGGGTGATCGTCGGCGGCTTCGAGAACGTCTACGAGCTGGGCCGCTTCTTTCGCAACGAGGGGATGTCGCCCCAGCACAACCCCGAGTTCACGATGCTCGAGTGGTTCGTCGCCGACGCCGACTACGTCGGGGTCATGGACTTCGCCGAGGCGCTGGTCTCGAGCGTCGTCGAGCGCGTTCTCGGGACGACCGTCGTCGAGCGCGACGGCGAGACGATCGACTTCGCGCCGCCCTGGCCGCGAATCCCGATCCGCGACGCGATCCTCGAGGAGACCGGGGTCGACATCGTCGAGGCCGGTCGCGACGAGCTCGCCGAGCTGGCCGGCGAGGATGCCGAGCCCGACGACGACTGGGCCGGGCTCGTCGACACCCTGCAGGGCAAGCTGATCGAGCCGAAGCTGATCCAACCGACCTTCCTGATCAACCTGCCGCTCGACATCTGGCCGTTGGTCAAGCCCAACCCCGAGCATCCGGAGCTGCTCGCCGACGCCTTCGACGGGATCGTCGGCGGGATGGAGATCGTCGGCGGCGGCACCGACGTCAACGACCCCGAGGAACAGCGCCGGCATTTCATCGAACAGCGCGAACGCCAGGAAAAGGGGGCCGAGGACGATCCCCACCCCCACGACGAGGAGTTCGTGCGGGCGCTCGAGTACGGGATGCGGATCGCCAGCGGCTGCGGCCTCGGCGTCGACCGCCTGATGATGCTGATCACCGGCTCCAAGACCCTGCGCGACGTGATCCTCTTCCCGGCGATGCGCGAGAAATCCACCGACTGACCCGCCGATGGGCCGATAAGTCCAGTCGGAGCCGACATTTCGGCCCGTCGGCGCTCAGAAGGCGGAGCGCAGCATGCCGCCGTCGATCGGGATCACGGTGCCGGTGACGTAGGCGGCGCGATCGGAGCAGAGGAAGGCGACCAGGTCCGCGTACTCGGCCGGGTCGCCGAGGCGGCCGGCGGGGATTTCGCGGCGGGCGGCCTCTTCGGCGCCGTCGAGCGAGCCGCCGGCGTCGGCGAGGCGCTCGGTCGCGAAGCGGCCGGTGGCGACCGTGTTGACGGTGATGCCGTCGGCGGCGACCTCGCGGGAGAGCGTCTTCAGGAAGCCGACGCTCGCCATCCGGTGGGCGTTGGAGAGGGCCAGGCCGGGGATCGGCTCGCGGGTCGAGGTCGAGCCGACGTTGACGATCCGACCCCAGCCGCGCTCGCGCATCCCGGGCAGCACCGCCTCCGCGAGGACGCGGGGCGCGAGGACCAGCGAGCGGTAGGCGGCCTCCCACTCGTCGACGCCGTGCTCGAGGGCGGCCCCGAACGGCGGCCCGCCGGTGTTGGCGACGAGGATGTCGATGGGGCCGAGCTTCGCCTCGACCTCGCCCGGCAGCTCCCGCAGGCGATCGAGGTCGCCGGTGTCGGCGACGAACGGCCCGGAGCGACTGGCAGCAGCTACATGGGCGCCTTCGGCGGCGAGGGACTCGGCGATCGCGCGGCCGATGCCGCGGCTTGCTCCCATCACCAGGGCGACGCGCCCCTCGAGCCCTAGATCCATGCGGGGAACGTTAAAGTGCGCGAGGCGCGCGCCCGTAGCTCAGTGGTCAACGCTGCTTTAACGAGTGGCAAAGAGCGTCGGTCTTTCAAGCCGAAGGTCGCGAGTTCGATTCTCGTCGGGCGCATTCCGTTTTCCTTCCATTCCCTGCCGGAATTTGGCTTCCGGCAGGGAAATCGGAACGAGGGCTCTTTGCGCTGGAGATATGAGACGCCGCTACGCTCAGCCGCGATCTCACTCAGCGTCGCTGCTCTCGGCCCCGATCGCGACCGCGTAGGCCCGCTCGCCGCCGAGAAAGGGAGTCAGGGTGACGTAGACGGCCCAGGGCACCAGCTCCGCGAGGCGCTCGGGCCCTTTCTGCTTCACGTGGTCGTAGAACAGCGCGTACAGCGCTCCGCCGATCGCCTCACTGGTGATAGGTGGGACATCGGGGGCGATTTCATAGCCGGTCGCCAGCAACGCCTCCATGCCTTCGGTGACCCGCTCGCGCTGCTCGAGCGCCCGCTTACCCGCTGCATACATCTCGACCGCCCCCAGTCGCGCATACTCTGGCTCCTGCACGCCGTAGAGGAACATCGCCTCCTGCGTGCCCTGTACCGCGTGCGCCCAGTCTTTGGCCCAGCGGAAGGCCGGCATCGCCGCCGCGAGCATTTGTAACGAGCCGACGTCCAGAGCCGCGACTATCGCATCCTCCTTGTTCTCGAAGCGCTCGTAAAAGGCGCGGTAGGACATTCCCGCTCGCTCGATGATCTCCGTGATCGTCGTCTCGGGGTACCCCTTCTCAGCGACCACAGCCGCCAGGGCTCGCAGCAGCCGCTCTGACGGGTTCGAGGCAGTCTGGCGCTCCTCGAAGGGGAGCGGGCGGAGCACCCGCCGGCGCGGCCCCCGCAGCGGGCCCGGAGGAGGGGGGTAGAGGAGGAGCCATTCCCAGAGCTGTGGCGCGAGGTCCCCCAGCTCCTCGGGCTTGTCCTGGTAGAGGCGCTTGTGGATCACCTTCTGCACGCCGCCGATCAGTGCTCGCACTATCTCTGAGGGCATCCCCTCGCGCCCCATCCCGTCCAGGACCCGCCGGGCGACGTCCTCGAGAGAGTCCGTCGCGCGGTCGAGTAGGGCGACCGCCTCGGAGCCCCCGGCGTAGACCTCCACAAGGCACATCGTCGCCGCTGCCGGCTGCGATGAGACCTTGCTCAGCAGCTCCTGGAAGGCGCGCTGCGTCGCATCGGCGTCGGTCGGCGCCTCACCTTTCGGGGTCAGTGCCTCGGAGATCGTCTCCACCGCGGGCAGGAGAAGTGCCTCGATCGCCGCCAGGAAGCACTCATGCTTGTCGGTGAAATGCCTGTAGAAAGCGCTGCGCGAGACTCCCGAGAGCTCGACCAAGTCGGCGACCGTGGTCGCCTCGTAGCCCTGCTCCGCCGCTTTTGCCACCATCGCCCCGAACAGCCGTTCGCGGTGGTTCTGCTCCGCTTCGGCCGCCGTCGTTCCGCGTCCCGGCGGCAGCGTCTTCTCCCGCAACAGGCTCGAATCTCCCCACGGTGTCTGCACCATCCCAGGCGGCACCATATCCACGCCTATTGCGACTCCGGATCGACCGAGAATCGGCATTCTAGACGGTAATTTAGCGACTATATTCAGTGCAGGCTCAGGGTAAGCCGTCGTCATCAATTTGTGACTAGATTAGGGGAGTTCTAGGCAGAAGCCTTGACACCACGGTTGATCTATGTTCTAGTTAGGCGCGGCTTCCAGGAAGCGCATCGTTTCGGGCTTCGGAGGGTTAGCAGGGAAGCTGTGCAGAAGAAAGGCAATGCCCGGCAGGGGCTCGCGAGCTTTCGTGAGCTTCCAAGGGGCAGCCAGGGAACAGGAGAGGAGGGGGAGTACGGGTGATCCACCACGCGAACGCCGAGTCCGCAGGAGCGACTGTGCGCGGGGCTACCGGCGGCCATCCGTCAACCCCGAAGAGAGACTCTAAAGATTGCCTCGCCTCGGATTCTCATTCCGGGCGCGGTGCAACGGTGAGACAGGGGGGCGACTCCCCAAACGGGCTCTTCCCTGGGCCCTCAAGCCGCGGGGTCTTTCCTGACCCCAGAGCAGGAGCCGCCGCCAATGTCGCCACTCCCGCGGTCCCCGTTGCTTTCCCTGGCATACGGATCCGCATCGAGCAGCGCGGGCGGTCCATCCAATGCTCGAGACTTTCCCATCCTCGAGCTCGGGCCGCCCGCGCATGCTCCTCTCCCGTCCGCTGGGGCTCACGGAACAGAGGAGAGATCGAGTGAGGCGGAGCGCGAAAGCTTCGTGCGTAGTCGCGGCAGTCGCCGCCCTGACGCTGTGCCTCGCCGCGAGCGCCCAGGCCTCTCTGACGATCTCCGGCTTCTTCGGCTCGACCGCCCCGTTCGCGGGTTGCGGTTGCCTTGCAGGTGAACTCAACGGGCCGCAGGGAATCGCCGTCAACAGCAGCGGCAACGGCGCGCCGGCGGGGACCATGTACATCGCCGAGCAGGCGCTGAGCAACGGCGGCCAGAGCAACCGCGTCTCGCAGTGGGATTCGACCGGCAAATTCGTCCGAGCTTGGGGCGCGGACGTCGTCCAGAGCGGCCCCGGCCAGTCCAACGAGGTCAAGCGGGTGACGGTCGATGCCACCGGCGGCAGCTTCAAGCTCACCTTCAAAGAAGCGACGACCGCGGACATTCCCGCAACCGCACCGGCGGCAACGGTCCAGACCGAGCTCAATGCCCTGCCACCGATCGGCGCCGGGGGCGGCGCGGTGAGTGTCTCCGGCGGGCCCGGCGATGCCGGCGGGACCACTCCATATCTGGTCACTTTCGACGGCGGGCCGCTGCAGGGTGGTGTGCAGCCCGCGATGTTCGCGGCCAATGGCGCTGCGCCGCTCAGCGGTGGCGCGGCGACGGTATCGGTGACCACCCTCAACCCGGGCGCCGTCGGCTTCGAGATCTGTAACCCGGCCGACGGCGATGTCTGCAAAGAAGGCGATACCTCGATCAAAAAAGAAGGCGACCCCAAAAGGGAGTTCGGGGGTGCGCTGCGCGCTCCACTCGGAGTCGCGATCAACCAGACCACCGGCAACGTCTACGTCACCAACCAGGTCGGCGGCGTGCCCTACCTGGTCGAAGCCCTGCGCATCGAGGAGTTCACCGCGACCGGCGAGCTGATCCGTTCCTTCGGGCAGGACATCGTCGCCTCCGGCCCCCATGACAGTGCTCCGGCCAGCGAGGCCCAGACCCTGACGGTGACGGCGACGGGTGGTAAATACACGCTTGACTTCGGCGGCGACGAAACCGGAGAAATCACAGCTGGAAGCGGCAAAGCGGCCGCGATTCAATCTGCGCTCGAGGGCCTCCCGTCGATCGGGGTAGGCAACATCACGGTCGCCGAGCAGGGGGCCGGGGTCTACGCGATGACCTTCGCCGGCGCGCTCGCCAACAACCCCGAGCCCCTGATCGGTGTCGAATCAGGCCCGGGGGAACCGCTCACCGGGGGCGGGGCCAGCGTGCAGCGGACGACAACAGGCGCCACCGGCTACGAGATCTGCACCGCGGTCGACCTCTGTCAGGAAGGCGAAAACGGCCAGAGCGGTGGAGCACTGAACCCGCATCCGTTCATGTTCCCACCATTCCGGTTCCCGGGACGCCTGGCGGTCGCTCCGAGCGGGGCCCCCAATGCGGGGAATGTCGTAATTGCCGATCCCGGCAACATGCGCGTGCAGGAGTTCACGTCATCGGGCTCCTTCGTCCGCGCCTTCGGGCACGACGTGATCGCGGCCGGCCCGGGCGAGAGCGGCACCGGCTTCGAGGTCTGCGAAGCATCTGCCGGCGACGCTTGCAAAACCGGCACCGAAGGCTCAGCGGTCGGGCAGTTCGCCTTCGGATCGCCGACCAAGCTCGCCGTCGACAGCACCGGCGCGATCTACACCGTCGAGGAGGGGCAGCGGGTGCAGAAGTTCTCACCCCAGGTCGGCCCGCCGACCCTCGCGCCGTCACTGTTCGGAGGCAGCGAACTGCAGACGGCCGTGGACGTCGCGATCGGACCCGCTGACCACGTGTTCGTCGCCAGGTCCTTTCCCGAAGGCGGCACATGCCCGGATGGCACCACCTCGGAATTCGAGCAGCATGTGCAGGAGCTGACACCCGCGGGCGTCTCTGTCGATGACCAGCATGGCGTCTGCAACGGGATCAAAGCCCAGAACGGCGGTTCGCCGATCCCGATCAGCGGTATGGCGGTCGATCCCCTCACCGGCTTCCTCTACGAGAGTCGCGCGCCCAACGGCTTCTACCCGAAGGAAGAAGCAAACCGCGTCTACATCCTTGCCCCGGGCGGGCCGCCCACGGCTTCGCTGGACTCGATCGACGACGCCTCGGCCACCGGCGCGGTCGTCAACGGGACCGTCAACCCGAACTCGACCGCGATCGGCATCCCGAAACCGATTCCGACCCTCTTCCACCTCGAGTACAGACTGACCGGCAGTCCGACCTGGATCGTCTACGGCGGCGACGTGGGGGCCGGCGCCGGGCTCAACCCGCTTCCGATCTCGGTCTCGCTCGACGGCCTCGAACCGAACCGCTCCTACGAAGTGCGCTTCGTCGTCACCAAGCAGTTCCACGAGGGCATCGCGATCACCCCACCACAGACCTTCAACACGCTGCCCGCGCCGCCCCGGATAGAGGCCTTCTACGCGAGCGACCTGACCGCGAGCTCGGCGAAATTGCACGCCCTGATCAACCCGCTCGGCGAAGACGCGACCTACGAATTCCAGTATGGGCTGACGCCGAGCTACGGCTCCTCGTCGCCGATCCCGCCGGGAGACATCGCCGCCGGCACCGTCGCGGTCCCGGTCAGCACCGATATCACCGGGCTCAACGGCGGCGTCTACCACTTCCGGGTCGTCGCCACCAACGGCGCCGGCACCGCGACCAGCGGCGACCAGACCTTCACCTTCTATCCGCCCAGCTGCCCGAACGAAGACCTGCGCCAGCAGACCGGCGCCTCGTCCCTGCCCGACTGCCGCGCCTACGAGCTCGTCTCACCCGGCCAAGCCGGGAACGTGACGCTGTTCACCGAAGCTCCCTTCGCTCCCGAAGCAACGAGCCCGACCCGCTTCGCCTTCAGCGGGTCGATCGGGGGCGTCAAAGAAACCGGCGAACCGCCCTCGGTCTTCAGCGACGTCTACGTCTCCACCCGGACGACCGCCGGCTGGACCACGAGATACACGGGCATCCCCGCCACCCAGGGCACGGTTCACGGCGGTCCCCCGGACGCCGAAAACGGAGGACTCAGCGAGAGGCAGTCGATCGGCAGCACCTCGCTCGACAAGATCCTCGACTGGGACTTTGCGCAGACCGGCTTCATCTGCTGCGGGAAATCCGGCAACAACGCGCCCTTCATGTTCGATGCGGCCGGCAACGAACTGGGCCGGCTGCCGAGCAACGTCGACGACGTGCCAGGCGCCAAGCTCGACTTCTCCGACGGTGGTTGGCGCGGGGACTCCAGGCCGTCGCCCGATTTCAGCCACTACGTGTTCTCGACCAACGACTTGGAGTTCGCCCCGGGTGGGCTGACCAACGCCCCCGGTTCCGTCTACGACAACGACGTCGCCAGCGAAGAGATCACCATCGTCTCGAGGACGGCGGCCGGCGACATCCCGGCCGGCACCGGTGGCTCCAATGAAGTGATCCGGATCCCGGCAGTTTCGACCGACGGCTCGCACATTCTGATGTCGACCAAAGCCGGCATCCCCAACCAGCTCAGCCCGGTCCACCTCTACATGAGCGTCGACCACGGGCTTGCCGAGGATGTCTCGATCGGTCAGGACGGGCTCAACCACGGGGTCGTCTACAACGGCATGACCGCCGATGGCGAGTCGGTCTACTTCACCTCCAGCGAGCAGCTCACCGACGACGACAACGACGAAAGCGCCGACCTCTACGAGTGGCGAGCGGACGACCCGGAGTCCCTGACGCGGCTCTCGCAGGGCACCGACGGCAGCGGCGACTCCGACGGCTGCTCCTCCAGCTGGACCTCTAAATGCGACATCCAGGTGGTCAAGACTGAAACCAGGTCAGACAATGCCCTCGCCCCGCAGAGCGGTGACATCTACTTCTACTCGCCCGAGCAGCTGGTACCCGGAAGGGGTGTGCCTGCCCAGCGGAACCTCTTCGTCAGCAGGGATGGCGAGCTCCGGCAGGTGACCGTTATGGCGCCGGGCGAGAGCATCGAACGCATCCAGGTCGTCCCTGACGGTGACCACATGGCCGTGCTGACCCGGGCGAACTTGACCCTCTACGACAGCGCCGGCCACCTCGAGATGTACACCTACGACCCCGACAGCGGAGCGATCCAGTGTGTCTCCTGCCTACCTGACGGCAGCCCCCCGACCCGTGACGTCGAAGCGAGCATCAACGGCATCTTCCTTACCAACGACGGCCGCGCCTTCTTCACCACCGGAGATCCGCTGGTGCCGGAGGACATCAACGCGAAATTGCGCGACGTCTATGAGTTCGTCGACAACCGACCGCAGCTGATCAGCTCCGGCTCGGCGCCGACCGACACCGACCTGGGCCGGCCGCTCGGCTTGATCGGGGTCACTCGCAGCGGCACCGACGTCTTCTTCACCACCCACGACTCCCTCGTCGGCCAGGACCTCAACGGTCCCTTCATGAAGTTCTACGACGCCCGCACGGGCGGCGGTTTCCCGTTCAAGCCCGGGCCGGCGCCATGCCAGGCCGCCGACGAGTGCCACGGGCCGGCGAGCTCGACTCCGCCGCCGATCACGCCCGGCAGCACGGTCCGGCTCGGCAAGGGCGGCAACGCCGACAAGGCCAAGAAGAAGAACAAGAAGTGCAAGAAGAAGAAGAAGTGCAAGAAGAAGAAGAGCAAGAAGAAGGGCAACAAGCTAGGAAAGAACCAGAAGGGGGGCAAGTCGTGAATCGGATCGCGGACGGCACGAGGCTTCTGTTCACCGGGCTCGCGCTCGCCTTCGCGCTCCTGATCTCGCTGCTCGCCGCCGACACCGGTCAGGCGAAAGCGCCGGTCGAAGAATATGGGCTCTACCCATCCACAACCCAGGCCGGCGGGCACCCGGATGTGAAAATCAAATTCAAAGTCGGCAACCGACGGTCCCAGGGCTTTCCGGATCCGTGTTTCTGCAACGACCCGAAAGACATCATCGTCAACCTGCCGCAAGGGTTCATCGGCAACCCTCACGTGACGCCGCAGTGCACCGCCGAACAGTTCGCTCTCGGGAAATGTCCGATCGATTCCCAGGTGGGGATGATCGCCGTCCTCATCTACGACCGCCCCGGCGAGAATAACGGCGGGTTCCTGGTCCAACCGATCTTCAACATGGAGCCGCCGCCGGGCACACCGGGCCTCCTGGCATTCGCACCGTCTCTCGGTCCCGCTCAGTACATCTATTTGAAAGCGCGCACCGGCGGCGACTTCGGTCTGACCGCGACGGTGACGGGCCTGCAGCGGGTCGCCCCGGTGCTGGAAATCCTCCAGTACATGTGGGGAGTCCCCGCCGATCCCGTCCACGACCTATACCGCGGCTACTACGACATCTGCCAGGCCGGAGAGGTCGAGTCCTTCTTCGACGCAAACGAAATGCCGGTCGGGTCATGCGGCAGCGCCTCGAACACGCCGAGGCCCTCCAGCAGCCCGCTCTTGCCGTTCCTCTCCAACCCGACGGTCTGCAGCGGGCCGCTGCAGGCGACGCTCGAAACCACCTCCTTCGACAAAGGAACGGACGAAGGCTCGACTACATATCCGGCGATCACCGGCTGCGGGCAGCTGACCTTCAACCCCAGCCTCAGCGCCAAGCCGACGACGATCGAGACCGACGCGGCAAGCGGCCTCGACATCGACCTCAGCGTGCCTCAGATCCAGAGCGCCTTCACCCCCTCTCCTTCGCAGATCAAGAAGACGGTCCTCACCCTCCCGGAGGGGTTCTCGATCAACCCCAACGCGGCCGACGGCAAGACCGTCTGTCGCGACGACGAAGCCAACTTCGGCAGCGAGGGCCCGGCCGAATGCCCCGACTTCTCCAAGGTGGGCAGTACCGTGATCGACAGCTCGGCACTGCCTGGCCCAATCGGGGGGTACCTCTACCTCGGTGAACCGCTTCCGGGCGATCGCTACCGCCTAATCCTCACCGCCGAGGGCTTCGCCACCAACATCAAGCTCTCCGGCTCGATCAAACCCGATCCCGAGACCGGCCGGCTCGTGACCACCTTCGACAACCTGCCCCAGAGCCCGCTGACCGAGTTCAACCTTCACGTCTTCGGCGCCGAGCGCGGTGTCCTTGCGACCCCTACCCGGTGCGGCACTTACGCGGTCCAGAGCACCTTCACTCCCTGGAACGATGTACTGCCGGAGCAGAGCGCGACCCAGTTCTTCACCCTCGATTCCGGCCCTGTCGGTTCCGCTTGCCCCGGGGACCCTCGCCCGCTGGCGCCGACCTTCACTGCCTCTTCAGCCGGCAACACGGGCGGCGCTCATAGCCCGTTCGCGATCGAACTGAGCCGCGAGGACGGCAGCCAAAACCTGAGCGGCCTCACGGTCAAGACCCCGCCCGGATTCTCGGCCACCCTCAAGGGCGTCTCCTATTGCCCGGAGACTGCCCTCGACCGGCTCAACGGGCCCGGCTACAGCGGAGTCGGGGAGCTCGCCTCCTCGGCCTGCCCGGCGAACAGCCAGATCGGAACCGCGACCGGCGGCGCCGGGGTCGGCAGCCGCCCGCTCTACGTGCCGGGCAAGGTCTACCTGGCGGGGCCCTACAAAGGCGCGCCGCTCAGCCTCGTCGTCGTGATCCCGGCGGTTTCCGGGCCCTACGACCTCGGCAACGTCGCGGTCAGGGCCGCGATCTCGGTCGATCCCGAAACGGCGCAGGTAACCGCCATCTCGGACCCGCTACCCCGCATCCTCGAGGGCATCCTGCTGCGGACCCGCTTCCTGCAGGTCAAGCTCGACCGACCCGGGTTCGCGCTGAACCCGACCAACTGCGACCCCTTCACGGTCGAGGCGATCGTGACCGGAACCGAAGGCTCGACGGCGACCCGCGGCAGCGACTACCAGGCCGCCAACTGCGCCCGCCTGCCCTTCGCACCGAAGCTCGCCCTCAAGCTCACCGGCTCCACCAAGCAGGCTGGCAACCCTGCTCTCACCGCCACTCTCACCGCCAAGCCCGGTGAAGCCAACATTTCCCGCGCCAAGGTCACCTTGCCCCCCACCGAGCTTGTCGACAACGCCCACATCAGGAACATCTGCACCCGCGTCCAGTTCAACGAAGGCAACACCCCCGGCGAGAAATGTCCGCCCGGCACGATCCTCGGCTTCGCCAAGGCCAATACCTCGCTTCTCGACAAGCCCCTCGAAGGGCCCATATACCTCCGCTCCACCGGTCGCGCCGGCCTCCCCGACGTCGTCGCCGCCCTCAACGGCCAGATCGACATTGTCCTCGTAGGCCACATCGATTCAGTCCAACGCCGCCTCCGTACCACCTTTGAATCCGTTCCCGACGCCCCCGTCACCAAGGTCGTCCTCAAATTCTACGGCGGCGAGAGAGGCCTCATCGAAAACTCCCCCCGGCTATGCGCCCACGCTCAGCACTTCACCGCTGCCATCACAGGCCAGAACGGAAAGACGCTTAATCGACGCCCTGTCTTAAGCACTCCCTGTGGGAAGAAACAGAAACACAAGGCTCGAGCCCACCACGAGCGGGGGAGTAGACGATGAATCGCCACATGGGTTCTCGGTTGAGGGCGGCGACGCTCGCGGCGGTCTGCGCTGCGTTGGCCGCCGCGATCCTCGCTCCTTCTGCCCCC
The DNA here is from genome assembly GCA_036524375.1 of Solirubrobacterales bacterium. Taxonomy (GTDB): domain Bacteria; phylum Actinomycetota; class Thermoleophilia; order Solirubrobacterales; family 70-9; genus VRUE01. Next base: position 75,156 of record DATDCK010000053.1, read on the forward strand.
GCGAAGACGATCGCGCCGAAGGTCTACGACGGCGTCTATCCAGCCGCTAGCTTCGACGGAACGGGATCGGTTGGAGCGCCCAGCCCATTCTTCGGCAATGGCGCCAATCACGTCGCGGTCGATGAAGAGACCGGAAACGTCTACGTCGGCAGTCCCTCCGCCAGCCGTCTCTACAAGTTCGACGCGTCGGGCAATCCACTGCCCTTCACCGAGGTCGCCCCGAATACGGCCCTGGAACAGTCATTCGAATCCGGGGAACTCTTCGTCGATAACAGCGGCGGGCCGCACCAGGGGCGGATCTACGCGATTTCCTACGACTTCGAAAAAGGACAGACGAACGTCGCCGCGTACGAACCAAGCGGCGCTCCGGCGCCGAACTTCCCGTTCCCGCTGTTTACTTCTGCCGGTGAAGTGGCGCCCGATGGCAGCCTCTGGCTGGTCAATACCTCGACCGAGAAAGTCGAACAGTTCGATAGCACCACCGCAGCTCCGACCGGGAAATCCATCAATGCGCCGCTCCCCTTCCGGCTGGCTATCGACTCGCGAAACTACTTCTACGTCAGCTCCTTCCCCAGCGGCCTGATCAAGAAGTACGACGCGGCCGGCCAGTTCCAAGAACTGATCGACACCGAAAGCGGGAGCGGGTATGCCGACCTCGCCGTCGACCGATCCAACGACCATTTCTTCGCTGGCTACGAAAGCCAGTTCTTCGAGTACGACGAGAACGGCATCTACCTGTCCGCCTTCGGCGGGCCCGAAGGCGCCTACCCGGGTCTCAGCGGGTCGCGTGCGCTGGCCGTCAACGGGGGCAGCGGCAAAATCTACGTCAACAACAACACCTTCCCGCCGACGATCGATCGCTTCGCCCCTGCGGGGACGGTAATCGTGCCGGACGCGGCGACCGGCGGGGCCCTGCCGGAAGGCAACGAGGCGACCCTGAACGCGATCGTCAACCCCGACGGGGTCGACACCACGGACTGCCACTTCGACTGGGGCCCGACCCGTGCCTACGCGGGCCCGGACGTCCCTTGCAACGAGGGCGACGTCCTCGGCGGGGATGGCGACACCCCCGTCAGCGCGACCTTGAGTGAACTCTCCAAGGGCACCACCTACCACTACCGAATCAGCACCAAAAACGCCAACGACCGGGTCGTTCTCGGGAAGGACCGAACCTTCGTCGCCCAGGGCATTCCCACGGTGAGCGGCGAATTCGCCAGCAAAGTCAACAGCGACGGCGCCCGAATCAATGCGGTGATCGACCCGGAAGGGGGTCCCACCACTTTCCACATCGAGTACGGGACGGACGCCAGCTACGGCAGCGTCGCCCCGATCCCCGATGTCCGGGTCCTGGGATACACGACCGAAGCCCAGGCGGTCACCGTCGACATCGGCAGCCTCGAGCCGGAAACCGAATACCACTACAAGGTGGTCGCGACCAACACGGCCGGCTCCGGCGAGAGCGGTGAAGACCACACCTTCATCACCTTCCCCGCCGCAGGAACCGACGGCGAAGGGTGCCCGAACCTCCTCGAGCGCCAGCAGTCCGGCTCCGCTCACCTGCTCGACTGCCGCGCCTACGAGCTGGTCTCGGCGGCGAACCTCGGCGGCTATGACGTCGAGTCGGCGATCGTCCCCGGCCAGAAGCCGTACGTCGGCTTTCCACGGGCAACCGACCGGGTCCTCTACGGGATGCACAACGGTGGCATCCCCGGCTCCGGCAGCCCGACCAACAAAGGTGTCGACCCTTACCTGGCAACAAGGGGGGAGGCGGGCTGGACGACCAAATACATCGGAATCCCGGCTGACGGGACTCCGTCCACGGCGCCCTTCGCCTCGCCTCTGCTCGGCGCCGCCGATGATCTCCAGACCTTTGCCTTCGGTGGCGACGGGAGTTGCAGCCCGTGCTTCGACGACGGGACCGCCGGGATCCCGCTTCGCGGCCCCGACGGCAAATTGGTCCAGGCGATGGAGGGCAGCCAGGATCCGGCCGATCCGCGCCGGCCGGACGGACTGGTCCTCAAGAGCCTGTCGGCCGACGGCACCCACCTCGTCTTCGGCTCCGCCGACCAGTTCGAGTCCGACGGGAACAACAACGGCGACGTCTCGATCTACGACCGCGACCTCACCACAGGTCAGACCCAGGTGGTCTCCAAGGATCCGGACGGGGCCAACCTTTCCTGCCTCCAGGGCGCCGGGACCTGCCACTCACCGGGCAACAAGGCCGGCATCGCCGCTCTCGACGTCTCCGCTGACGGCTCGAGAATCGTCGTCGCCCAGCGAGTCTCGACGGACACCAAGGGCAATCACTACTGGCGCCCCTTCATGCACGTCGGCACCTCCCCCGAGACGATTGAACTGGCGCCGGGCTCGAGCTCCGGAGTGCACTTCGACGGGATGACCGCCGACGGCTCGAAGGTCTTCATGACCACCACCGACAAACTGCTGCCCGCCGAGGACACCGACACCAGCGCCGACATCTACGTCGCCGACGTCGGGCCGAGCAGCGCAACCCTGAGTCTGGTCTCGGTCGATTCCAGCGGCGCCCCGATCAACGATGACGGCTGCACCCCTGCGAACGAACCGAACACCTGGAACACGGCGGTCGGTGACGGAAAATGCGGCGCGCTCGCCTTCGCCGGCGGGGCCGGGCTCGCCACCGATTCGGGTGCCTTCTACTTCCTCAGCCCCGAGCAGCTCGACGGCTCCGAGGGCGAAGCTGACGAGGCGAACCTGTATCGGGTCGAGTCGGGCGGCGACCCACAGTTCGTCGCTGTTCTCGACAGCAGCCTCGACAAGCCGGAAGCGGGCCGCCTGCCTCACGAACTCGATGACCAGGAACTCGTCACCGGCTTGGAAAACCCCGAGTCCCTGGCCGTGGATCAACGCAACGGAGACTTCTACGTCCTTGAGCGATTCAACGGGTTCGGGCCGAGCTCGATCTCACGCTACGACAGCAGCGGCGCCCCGAAAGCGTTCACCGACGCCGAGGTCTACTTGAGCGGCAACGCCATCGTCGACGTCGAAAGCTGGTACTTCGCAGGGCGGGATCAGATCGCAATCGACAGCCATGTCGGGAGCCCCCTCGAAGGAGCTATCTACTCGACTTCTTCATTCGGGAGCCGGGTGATGGTCTACGCCAACGAGGGAGAAAAAATCGGTGAAATTCCGGCCATCGGCGGCAACGAGGTCTGCGGGGTCGCCGTCGATCAGTCCACCGGCGTCCTCTACATCGCCGAGCTCGGTTTCGGCGGGACCCAAACCAGGGTCAGGCGTTTCGAGCCGATATCGAACTCGGTGCCGATCGACGCCGCCGACTACGAGGAAACCAGGATCACCACGGTCGACGGCAGTGGCTGTTCGATCGCCGTCGATGCCGGAAAGCGCATCTACCTCTCGTCGACCAGCAGCGACATCTTCGAAAACGGGCCGACCCGCAAATACTTTGCCTCCAAGTTCGTCCCCGTCTCGCTGACCGTGGAAGGGGTCCCGATAACCCCGCGGTCGATGAAAACGACGGCGCTCGCCACCGACCCCGCCAACGGGGACGTCTTCGTCGACACCGGGGACCGGGTCGTTCGCTACGACTCGGCCGGCAAGCTGACCCAGACCTTCGGCCTGGGCGACATCGGCACCGGATCTCGCGGCGTCGCGATCGACTCCGAACGGGGCTACGCCTACGTGTCCGACTCTTCGGCGGGCAAAGTGGTTCGCTACCGGGCCCCCTTGCCTCCGAAACGGCCGGTCGACAACCCGGCGATCACCCATGCAGCCGACCAGGCTGGGGTCCACAGCTTCGGCGACTTCCAGGTCACACCCGACGGCCACTACGCGGCGTTCGCCTCGGTCCAGCCGCTGACCGGCTTCGATGCCTTCGGCCAGCCCAATGTCTTCCGCTACGACGCCCAGGCTGACGAAATCGAATGTGCCTCCTGCCTGGCGACCAACGAACGCCCCAACGGAGCTTCCGGCCTCGCCTCGCACGGCCTCAGTCTCGCCGACAACGGAAAGCTCTTCTTCGACTCCTACAAGGCCCTCGTCCTCCGTGACACCGACGACGTCAAGGATGCCTACGAGCTCTCCGACGGCGAGGTGCAGCTGATCTCGACCGGAGCCAGCCAGTTCGACTCGGGCCTGCTCGGCGCCAGCGCCGACAGCAAGGACGTCTTCTTCTTCACCCGCGACAGCCTCTCGCCGCTGGACAAAAACGGCAGCGTGATGCGGATCTACGACGCCCGCGAAAACGGCGGCCGCTTCATCATTCCGCCACCGCCGCAGTGCGCCGCCTCGGACGAGTGCCACGGGCCGGGCAGCGCCGTGCCGGCGAACCCGCCGATCTCCTCGCTGGCCGGCACTGAAGCCAAGGCGCCGAAGCCGATCAAGTGCCGCAAGGGCTACGTCAAGAAGCACGGTAAGTGCGTCAAGAAGAAGAAGAAGACGAAGAAGAAGAAGGCCAAGCGCGGCGGGAGGGCGAGCCGATGACCCTCCGCAGGCTGATCGCCATCGTTCCGGCTGCCCTGGTCCTGGCTCTGGCCGTCGCCGTGCCCGCGCACGCCAACCTCGCCATCGAATCCTTCAAAACGACCAGTTCCACCGACCAGGCCGGTGCCCACCCCGACCTGACCACCTCCTTCACCCTGAAAGAAGCCGGTGTCAAAGAGGCGGCCAGGAACGTGGCCTTCAACGCCCCGGAGGGCCTGTTCGGCAACCCCAACGTATTGCTCGAATGCTCCTCCCTGGACTTCGCCCTGACCCAGTGCGCCCCCGACTCGCAGGCCGGGCTGGTCACCATCTACGCCAACTACGAAGAAGACGACAAAAAACTGCTGGGCACCGCGCCCCTCTACCAGCTCGAACCGGGTGACAACACGGCGCTGTTCGCGCTCATCGTCCCTGTCCTCAACATCCCGATCCAGATCCCGGTGGCGGTGCGCACCGGGTCGGACTTCGGGCTGCGATTCACCGTCGCCGAGCTGACCCAGACGGCGCCGCTGGCGGCTGCCGACATCACCTTCTGGGGATTCCCGGCGAATTCATCGCATGACAGCGAACGCTTTCCGAAAGGCAAATCTGGAGCGCCCGCGGGCTGCATCGGAGTCGTCGACGCGAGCTGCACGCTGGAGCCGACCAAAGCGAGCGTCCCCGACAAACCGCTGATCAACAACCCGACCACCTGCAGCGGCGAGTCCCTGGTCACCCGCCTCACCGTGCAGACCTACCAGGACCCCGGCAATCCGACCGAAGCCGAGGATTCCTACCCGCCGATCACCGGCTGCTATCACATGACCTTCAAACCGGTCCTCTTCGCCGATCTGACCACCAACGAGACCGACTCCGCTTCCGGCCTCGACCTCAGCCTGAAAGTGCCGCAGTTCCTCGGTGTGGCGCCCTCGCCCTCGCAGCTGCGGACGGCGAGGGTGACGCTTCCCGAAGGCCTGACCGTGAACCCGGATGCTGCCGACGGGCAGACGGCATGCTCGGAAGCGCTGGCGAACTTCGGCACCGAGCTGAAAGCGGACTGCCCTGACAGCTCCAAGATCGGGACCTTCCTGCTCGGCACCCCGGCCCTCAATGAGCCGCTGACCGGCGCCATCTACATCGGCGAACCGAAGCCCGGCAACCAGTACCGGCTGTTCCTCACCGCCGACGGATCTGGCGTCCACGCCAAGCTCCTCGGCTCGGTGCACCCGAATCCCGTCACGGGTCAGGTCAGGATCGACATCCCTGACCTGCCGCAGGCCCCCTTCGACGACCTCCAGGTCCACCTCTTCGCCTCCGATCGAGGACTGCTTGCGACCCCGACCCACTGCACCGTCTATGACATCGAAAGTCGGATGTTTCCGTGGAACTCATTGCTTCCCGACGTCGGCGCCAAAGCCGTCGTCCCGCTCTCGTCCGGCCCTCACGGCGGCTTCTGCCCCGGGCAAGTCCGGCCCTTCAAACCGCGCCTCGAGGCGGGCACGTCGAACTCGGGCGCCGGCCAGTTCTCCAACTTCCACCTCAGGCTCGACCGCGATGACGGCGACCAGTTCCTCCGGGACGTCAACTTCAGGATGCCGCCGGGCTTCACCGGCGACCTGAGCGGGATCAGCTACTGCGCCGACGCCGCGATCGGGGCGGCGGCGACCAACCTCGGCAAATTGGAGCAGGCCAATCCGAGCTGCCCGGCCTCGAGCCGGATCGGCACGACCAACGTCGCTGCCGGGCCCGGCGGGCACCCGTTCCACGCCTACGGAAACATGTACCTCTCGGGCCCGTTCAAAGGCGCGCCGCTCAGCCTCGCCGCGGTGACGCCGGCGCTCGCCGGCCCCTACGACTACGGCGTCGTCGTTGTCCGCGTCGCCCTCCACGTCAATCCCGAGACCGCTCAGGTCAGCGCCGTTTCCGACACGGTGCCGGACATCATCGGCGGCATCCCGATCCGCCTGCGCTCGATCCAGGTCAACATCGACAAGCCCGACTTCACGATCAACCCGACCAACTGCTCGGCGTTCAGCGTCGACAGCCAGGGGATCGGTGACCAGGGCACGCTGACCGACTTCTCCTCCTACTTCAACGCGGTCAATTGTTCGACCCTGCCCTTCAAGCCGGCGATGAAGATCCGCCAGGTCGGCCGCAAGGGCACCAAGCGAACTCAGAACCCTCAGCTCCGGTTCGACCTCACCACCAGGCCCGGCGACGCAAACGTCAGATCGCTCTCGGTCACCCTCTCGAAAGCCTTCCAGATCGATCAGTCCCACCTCGGCAACATCTGCTCGGAGAAAGAGCTGGTCGCCGAAGACTGCGCCGGTCGCACCGCGATCGGGTTCGCCACGACGACGACCCCGCTCCTCGACCAGCCCCTCTCGGGCCCGGTATTCGCAGTTTCCGGCTCAGGAGGGCTGCCCCGCCTCGCCTTCCTCCTCGACGGCCAGGTCAGCCTCCTGCCGCGGGCCGACACCACCACCTTCAAGGGCAAACTGCGGACCACCGTCCCGGTCGTTCCCGATGCCGCTATCGGCCATTTCAAGCTGACGGTGTTCGGTGGCAAGACCGGTTACCTCGACAACACTCGGAACATCTGCCGAAAGGTGCCCATCGTCGAGGTCGCCTACACCGGCCAAAACGACAAGGCCTTCACGCAGAAGGTCAAGGTCAAGGCCGCCTGCGGCAAGAAGAAGGCCCGCGCCAAGCGCCACCTTCGCTGATCCGCCCGCGCCTGCCGGCGTGAGCGACGCTCCGGCTCTTGGGCTTTCAGGTTTCTGCTGGCCGTGGGCTCGGGGTCCTTGACCCATGCTCCTCGGGCCATCTAGGGCGCTATCCTGGGCCAAGCCGGTAAAGCGTCCCCGCTGAGCGACACCGGTGAGCATCGCCAAGGAAGGGAACACTGCGGGATGAACCGATCTGTGAGCCGTGCGCTCTGCGGTGCCTCTGCTGCGGTGGGAGTATGCGGACCCTCCGGCGGCGGCGGCTTCGGAGGACTCAGTTGATGCGCCGAGGCCTGCTGCTTGGAATTCTCGCCTCGTCGCTGACCCTTGCAGTCCTCGCGATCCCGGTCGACGCCGAGAGGAACGCGAGCGGCAACCTGACCGCCTTCTTGAAGGGGGGAATCTCCCCTCGGACGCTTCCTCGTACTCACAAGGCCCCGGTCGCTGTCCGCCTCCATGCTGGAATTCGCACCGCCGAGGGCATACCGCTCCCCCGCGTCAAAAAGGTCAGTCTCGAACTCGCCTACAAGGGTGCGCTTGACACCCGCGGCTTGCCTCTTTGTCGCAGAGCCGATTTGCGTGCTGCCGATATCCGTGAAGCCCTTTCAATCTGCGGCGCCGCCCTGATAGGCCAGGGCCGCCTCTACGCGCGCATCTTCCTCCCCGAGCAGCTGCCCTTCGGCCTCCACGCCAACCTTCTCGCCTTCAACGGCAAGACCTCCCGGGGTCGCACCTCGGTTTGGGTTATGGCTTACTCACCGAATCCGCCCGTCTCCTTTGTCCTACCCTTCCACGTTCGTCGGGAGCAAGGGGCTTTCCCGACGGTGCTGGTAAGCGCCATTCCCAGCAACGTCGGGCCCTGGCCTCACTTCGCCCAATTCAACATCGTCATCTCCCGCCGCTTTCGCTATGAAGGTCGCACGCACAGCTACCTGAGCGCCTCCTGCCCGCTTCCGCCGAGGTTCACCTCGGGTTTGCTCTCGCTCGCTCGCGCCACGTTCACCGTCGCCGACGCGCCCGACCTGAGTGTGGAGACGGTGCGCACCTGCCGCGCCCACTGAGCCGGGTAAAATCGTATCGGCATGATTTCCCAGATTGCCTGGATATCGAGCAAAGCTGTTTGACAGCTGGGTTGGTCTGTGTTCTAGTTTAGAATTCCTTCCCGAAGGCGCACCGTTCACACGTGCAGGGACTCCGCAGGGAAGGCGTCCTGCCAAAAGGGTGAGGGAAACGGGTGACCACTACGAGAAGGGCCGGTGCACAGCGCCGAGCTTTGCCGTGCGACGCCCGATCCGAATGCCCCTGCCCAGATCTTGCCTAAAGCGGGCAGGGGCCAAGCGAGGGCCGCGGGGACCAGTGCGACCTAGACTGCGGCTTACCATGGGGGAGAGACCCGGGTGAGGCGAGGTTTCTCAGGGCCGGTTGCCGGCCTCGTCGTCGTTCTGACCTGCTGTCTGGCTCTGGCCGTCGCCGGGCTCGGTGTCGAAGACCGGCTTCAGCCGACCTCGCTGATCGTCCCGGGCACCCCCTCCGCTCGCGGTCAGGCGCTCGCGGAAGAGCACTTCGGCCCCTCTTCGCCGTTCGCCGTCCTCCTGCGCGGCCCGGCCGCGGCGATAGATCGGCAGGGGCCTCGTCTGGTCCGCACGCTTCGCCGCGACCCCGCCGTCGCCGTTGTCTCTCCCTGGGACCGAGGGTCGGTGGGCTTCCTTCGTCCCGACCCGCACCGCGCAATCGTTCTGCTCGACTACCACCTGCCCGTGGACGAGGCCATGCGCGAGACCGTGCCAAAGCTCGAAGACACCCTCGAGACGCGCATCCATTCGCCGGTGGAAGCGGTTCAGTCCGGCTACGCCAGCGTCTCGCGGTCGCTGCAGACCGAATCGCTGAAGGCGACCGAGCGGGCTGAGCTGATCGCCGCGCCGCTGCTCTTCATCGTCCTCCTGCTGGTCTTCCGATCGCTGATGGCGGCGGCGATCCCACTCGCCTTCGGTGCGCTCACCGTCTTCGCGGGCCGCGGAGTGCTCGTCCTGCTCGACTCCGTGATGACGATCGAAGCCCTGTCGGTGGTCGTCTGCACGATGATGGGCCTCGCCCTGGGGGTCGACTACTCGCTCTTCATCGTCTCTCGCTTCCGCGAGGAGTTGGCGCGAGGGGCTGCTCCATGGGATGCGGCGCGGACAACGAGGCGCACCGCGGGCCGCACGACCGTGGTCGCCGGCGCCACGCTCTTCACATCGATCCTTCTCTCGTCGTTCCTGCAGCCGGGGTCCCTGCTGCTCTCGCTGGCGACCGGCCTCGTCGTCGTCACTCCGATCAGCGTCGCGATCGCCTGGATCGCCCTGCCCACGCTGCTCGCGCTGCTCGGTGAGCGGATCAACGCGGGCGCGATCGGCAAGGCCGGGCCGAAGGGCGGGAGATCCCGCGTGGCCGCCGCCGCCGCCGCCGTCCTGCGCCGGCCCGCGATGGCGGCCGTTCTGATCGCGGTGCCGCTGGCGCTGCTCGCCGCGCCTGCCCTCGCGCTGAACACCGGTGCTCCCGGGATCCAGGAGCTGCCGAGCTCGAGCGAGGCCCGCCGCAGCGCCGAAGCGATCGATCGCGCTGTCGGCCCGGGCTGGGAGGCTCCGTTCGAGATCGTCGTCGCGACTCGGCAGGGACCGATCACGACGCCGCAGAGGCTCGCCCTGCTCCAGCGCGCGCAACGCCGCCTCGTCGAGCGCCGGGGCGTGCGAGCGGTGATCGGCCCGGCACCGATCCAGCGAGCCGTCCGGCCGCTCCGCGGGCTCGGCAAGCGGCTGGCGTCCGACGGCCCCGGCCAGCTGTCCGCGCTCGGGCCCAAGCTGCGACGCGCCGCAGCCGCGGTCGGGAGGCTGCGCGCGGGGCTGTCGCGTGCCGCGAGCGGCAGCGGATTGCTCGGGGTAGGCACGGAACGCGCCGGAGCCGGCGCCGGAGAGCTTGCCGGCGCGCTCGAAAGCGCAGCCGCGGGCGGGGGGCGAGCAAACGAAGCGCTCGAACGCCTCGCGGACGGGTCCGGGCGCCTGGCCACGGGCCAGCGGCGAGCGGCGAGCGCCGGTCTTGCTCTGGAACTCGAACTCCGTTCGCTGCTTCCCAGCCTCCGTAGCAAGGCCCTGGCGCGTTCCCGGCGTCTTGCCCGCGAACTCGAAGCGGCGGCCCGCGACGACCCGTCGCTGCGGGAAATGGCGCAGCAACAGCGGCTTCTGGCCCGCATCCTCGCCTCCGAGCGCGACAGGATCAGAAAGACGCGCGACATCGCGATCGAGCTCCACGGCGCTCTCGAGCGCCTCGCCGCTGGGGGGACGCGCATCGAAGACGGCACCCGACGACTTGCCGACAGCGCTTCCGGCCTTCAGGACGGCCTCGAACAGCTTGGCGGCGGCGCCCATCGCCTCGCCGACGGGCTGGCGGAACTGCAGGGCGGGGCCGGCGCGCTCGAACAGGGCCTTGCGCAAGGCTTCAATCGCTCCTACCCGCTTCAGCAGGGGCTCGGCCGGGCCGCCGTGCGCGTGAGCGCCGCGGCGGGACCTCTGGCTCGCGGCGCCGAAGCGCTCCGCCACAGATCGCCGCACCTGTTCGACTCCGGCTACTTCGTCCTTTCCGCCCTCGACGGCGCGCCGCCGGTCGACCGGGCCCTCGCGGGCGAGGCGGTGAGCGTCGAACATGGGGGGCAGGCCGCCCGGCTGCTCGTGGTCTCGACCGAGCCCTTCAATACCGCGGGCTCGCGCGCCACCGGCGCCATGCTCCGTGACGAAGCGGAGCGACTGTCCCGGGAGGGCGATCTGGAGTCCGGCGTCAGCGGCGGCGCAGCGATCCTCAACGACTACGCCTCGGCGACCAAGTCGAGGCTCCCGCTGGTAATCGGCGCGATCGTCCTGATCACCTTCCTGATCTTGCTCGCGGTTCTCCGCGCGCCACTCCTCGCCGCACTGGCCGTTCTCCTGAACCTGGCTTCGGTCGCCGCGGCGGTCGGTGTCGTCAGCCTCCTCTGCCAGGTGCCCGAGGGCTACCCGCTCGGCGGCCACAGCTACATCGACACGGTCGGCGCGGCGGGGATCTTCGGCGTCACCTTCGGCCTCTCGATCGACTACGCGGTCTTCCTGCTCGCGCGCATGCGAGAGCGGCGCGACAGCGGCGCCGACAACGCCGCCGCGATCGCCTTCGGCCTGGAGAAGACGGCCGGGGTGATCACCGGCGCGGCGGCGATCATGGCCGCCGTCTTCGTCGCCTTCGCTGCGGCGCCGATCGCCACTGTGAGCCAGCTCGGAGTCGGGTTGACGGTCGCGATCCTGCTCGACGCGACAGTGGTGCGGATCGTCCTGCTCCCGGCCCTGATGCTGCTGCTCGGCGACCGCGTCTGGCATGTGCCCACCGCTCTGGAGCGGCTGCTGCCGGGTTTCGATGTCCACGGGACTCCCCCCGCAGACGCAGACGCTAGAAAGACTTGAGACCAAAGGACATGGGCATGCGGTGTCACGCGAGCAGCTTCGGATGGCGACTGCGCCGGTTGCTGGCCGCGGCGTCGCTGGCCGTGCTGGCACTGAGCGCCACGGCCGCAGCCGAATCTCCGGAACGCGCCGAATACGTCGCCCGCCTCGAGACGGTCTGCAAGCCCGGGGTCGACGCGACCCAGCGAGCGGTGCGGGGAGTGCGCTCGGATATCAAGGCAGAACGTCTCTCGGTGGCGGCGCGCAAGCTCTCGAGCGCCGCGCGGATCTTCGACGGGACCGTGCGCGAGATCACGCCCGTTCGCCGCCCGCCGCTCGATCAGACCCAGCTCACCAAGTGGTTCGACTACCTGCGCCTCCAGAGGTCCTATCTCGACAAGGCCGCGGCAGCCCTGCGCACCGAGCAAATCGTCAAGTACCAGCGCAACTCGGTGCGCTTCGTCCACACCGGCAATCTCGCCAACGACGTCGTGATCGCGTTCGGTTTCAAATACTGCAGGTTCGAGTTCTCACGCTTCGGCTGAGGCGAGCCCACCCAAAAAGGAAACCTGGTCGCCATCAGCGGCCGGAGAGAGATTCCCTACTCTTTCGGGCCGTTTGCTCGCGCTGAGCGGGGCCGCTTTCGCCCTCCGCCCGTCGCCTCTTGCGCTCGCCGAACAACTTGGTCGCCCACTTCAAGGAGTCCCGTGAGAAATCAGGCCAGAGCTCATCGGAGAAGACGAGCTCCGATTCAGCCACTTGCCAAAGCAGGTAGTTGGAGAGCCTGCGCTCCCCGCCGGTGCGGATCAGCAGCTCGGGGTCATGCATCTCGGGCGCGTAGAGGCCGGCGCGGAACTCCTCCTCGCTTGTGCCGGTGAATTTTCGTGCCGCCTGGAGGATCTCCGCCCGCCCGCCGTAGTTGAACGGCACGATAAGGGTGATCTGCTGGTTGGCCGCGGTCAGCTCCTCGGCCCATTCCATCTTTTGCACCAGGCTGTGCGGCACCGGATCGCCACGCTCGCCGATGAAGCGCAAACGCACGTTCTCGGCGTGAAGTTCCGGCGTCACGCGGTCGATGTACTCGGCGAGCAGCTCGATCAGGCCCTTCACCTCTTCCGGTGAGCGGGACCAGTTCTCGGTTGAGAAGGCGTAGACGGTCAGCTCCTTGATGCCAAGCTCGACCGCGTCCCGAAGCCGCGCCCGGACGTTCTCGGCGCCGGCCCGGTGCCCCGCCCCCACCGGGAGACCTCGCGCCTGCGCCCAGCGCCCGTTGCCGTCGGTGACGATGGCGACGTAGGCGGGGCCCTCGCGCTCAGCCATGGCGGCGCAGCCCCATCGCGACCATGATCAGGCGCACGGTGGGATCCAGTGATTTGAGCAGACGCTCCCTGATCGGCCGAGCGTATCCGCTGCTCGCCGGGGTCGCACTCAGGTAGAAGGCCGCGACGCCGGCGAGAATCGCGCGGTGGCGCCGGTCGCAGCGCAGCTGCTTCGTTGCGGCTCTGGCCCGGCTTGCGAGCAGGCCGACCCGGTTCGCTGCCTCCTCCTCGTTTGCGCAATAGCTCAGGTAGTTGTGCTGGCCGGCCGCGAGGTCCTCGTCGCGGTCGATCAGGTCATCGAGCAGCACGGTCAGTGCGCCGATCGGAGGGAAGTAGGCGGCGTCGATCAGCGCCGCCTCCTCCGCGGTCGTCTTCGGGTCAGCCGCCGCGGCGATCAGGGCGTGAGCCGCCACCGAAGAGCTGGACCCCGCCGCCACCTCCCACCAGCGATACCCCGGCGGCGACGCCTGGCGGATGGCCCAGGCCTCGATCTCCTCGCCGCCCGTCACGCCGGCCGCGTGCGTGTGGCTCTGGCCTTCGCCGCAGCGCTTCGCCGCTCTCTGCAACATCGGCTGGACTGCTTCGGTAGCGGGCAGCCCCGCCACCTGCTCCTGGCACACAGCGACCAGCGCAGCCAGGTAGCCACCGTCCTCATGCTGCGGGTGCCGGCTGTACCAGTCGCCGGGCCCGGCGCCGGCGGAGACGGCCTCGCAGATCGCGCTGTGCAAGGTCAGGCCGTCCGCCAGGGGGTCGGCCACCGGCTGCTCACCGAGCGTGTCCAGATAGTCGATCGCGGTTTGCAGGGCCACGATCGCCCGCAGCGCCCCGACTCGGTTGGCCCGCGGTGCCAGGATCGCGAAGACAGCTGTCGCCTCGGCGTTCTGGCCCTTCTCGTCCAATGCCGAGACCGCGGCCGCGCGCAGGGTGGCGTCAGGGATCGTCACGGCGCGCGCTCGCCAGCCTTCCAGCTCGGCGCGCACCACAGGCACAATCTGCCGCTCGTAGGTGACGAGCGCCGAGAGAGCCGCGATCGTGTCCGTTGCGGATACCACCAGCAACAGTCTCGTTGCTGCCGCCGCCCCGCGCATCGCGCGCCGCTAGCCAGAGCGCTTTCAGCACTCCGATCGGCTCTGAAACGAAGCCCACTCATTTCGGAGGGGGTCAGCGCGAGTACGGTTTGAACTGACCGAGCAACCAGCGCACTGCTGGCTACAGGTGTGGCGCATTCAGCAGAAGCCTAATGCGCCGTTTGGCCCGGACGGACGAAGACCCGCGACCAGACGGCCTTGTGGTCGCTGCCGGGGAGGTCCTCGACCCCGAAGCCGGCGATGCCGAGGCGGCGGTCGGCGAGGACATGGTCGATCGCGACCAGGGGCGGGGTGAGCCCGACCGTGGGCCAGGTCATCTCCAGCCCGTTGCCGGTCGTCTCGGCCGCGTCGCGATAGCCGCGGTCGAGAACGTCGCGCATTTCGGCCTGGTCGAGGGTGGCGTTGAAGTCGCCGACCAGGAGCCAGGGGTCGTCGCCGCCCGCCGAGGGCAGCGAGCGCAGGGTCTCGCCCCAGCGGTCGACATAGGCCAGGCTCGGGGTCAGCGGGTGGAAGTTGACGAGGCGGATCTCGTCGCCGCTCGGAAGCCTCACCGCGAGACGCGACGACGCGGTCGTCGCCCGCCTCGGCAGGGGCCGGAGGCCGAGGTCGGAGTAGACGCCGATCCCCGGGCGCCGCTTTTGCTTGTTGGGCGGGTCGGGCAGGCTCGGAAGCTTCAAGAGGACCACCTTGCGAGGTAGTAGTGCCCCGATTCCCGCCTCCTGCAGCGCCCGGTCGAACGCCGGGTCGAGCTCCTGAACGGCGAGCACGTCGGGGTCGATGCGCTCGACGAGATCGACGAGGGCATCGGGATCGGCGTTGCCGCGGTAGACGTTCGCGGAGAGGACGGTCAGCGTCTGCGCGTCCTCAGGCACGTCTTCTCCGGCGCCCACGACCCGGGGCAGGAGCGCCAGGCCAAGCACCGCGGCCGCGAGTCCGGTGACCAGTCCCGCCGCCCAATTCCTCGACGCAAGCGCGACGCCGAGGACGAGGAGCGAGCCGCCTGCGACCCAGGGCGTGAAAGCCATCAGGGGGGCCAGCGGCGTCACTCCGTCGAGGCCGGGGAGGCGCACGATCGCCCAGCCGGCAAGCGAAGCGACCGCGATCCAGATCAGGCGATGACGCCGGGCACCGAGCATCCCGCGACCCTAGTTACGAACTGAAATCTCTCCTAAATCGCAATGGTGCTGCGCTCGGGCAGCCGGGCGCACCAGGCGGCGAAGAGGATCACCGCGATCAGGGCGCCGAGCCAGTGGACGCCGACCAGCACGGCGAGAGCGCTCGGGATCCCGGCGAGGACGGCGCCGAGCAGGACCGGGGCCGCGCGCAGGCGCAACATCAGGGCGGTGAGCGCCGCGCAGGCGATCCAGGCCAGGGGGCCGGTGAGCCAGCCCCAGTCCTCGAAGAAGTCGTGGGGGAGGGCGAGCGCCAGAACCGCGGAGAGGGCCGCGACCGCGACCAGTTGGACGATCGCGGCGCGGAGGAAGAGGCCGGCGTTCACTACCGCGGGTCCTGCTCCTCCACGGTCAGCTCGGCCGTCGGTTGGGCTTCGAGCCGGGCGTCGGGGATCGGGTCGCCGCTGCGGATCGAGAGGCCGTAGCTGCCGTCGGCCAGCCGCCGCTCGGCGCGCTCCACCGCGTCGAGCTGTTCCTTCAATTCGCGCTCGCGGCCCGCGTCGTACTCGTCTTGGTAGAGGCTCTCGTCGCCGTAATCGCCGGGCTCGCGGTTCTCGTCGCTCTCGGCGGGGCCTTCCCGCTTCAGCGACGCGAGAGCCTCCTCGATCCGGCTTCGCTCCTGGTCCAGCAGCTGCTTGCCACGCTCGGAATCCATGGCGGAACCGTAGTGCACCGCAACGTTTCGCTCCGGACGGGCTTTAATTGACCGCAGACCCGGGCGGTTAGCTCAGTTGGGAGAGCACCTGCCTTACAAGCAGGGGGTCACTGGTTCGAGCCCAGTACCGCCCATCACCGGACGATCCTGAACGCCGCGCGTTTGACCGAGTCGCCGGTCCTGGCGACGAGCCGGTACTTCCCCGGCACCAGCCCTTTGCCCCGGAGCCGGCCGGAGAACCTGAAGGAGTTCGGCCCAGCAGCGCCGCTGTGGGAGAAGGCGCCCTTCAGCACCTTGAAGCGGGTGCACTTCTTCTTGGCGCGGTTGCCGGCCGTCTGCTTCTGGCATTTGCCGCCGACCCGCCGGCCCTTGAGCGCTCGCTCGACGGTGAAGCCGATCGCGGCCGCGGCAGACAGGGAGTAGCGGATCGTCGTGCCGGCCTTGGCTTTCAATGCTGCCGCCGCGCTGACGATCGCGCCGCCGCGTTTGCGGGGCTTGAACGCCTTCGGCGATACCGCCAGCGAGGTGATCGTTGCCGCGACGGGCGGCGGGATCGACTCGTAGGCGCCGATGTCCGGGGCCGGCCCGAGCGTCCGCGGGTTGCCGGCGAGGTCGAGGGCCCCGGCCTCGCGAGGCGCCCCGGCGTC
>DATDCK010000054.1:0-22317 GCA_036524375.1 Solirubrobacterales bacterium
GGTGCGGAAGTAGTCGACCAGGGCGCGGCTGTCGGTGATGCACTCGCCCCCGGTCCAGCCGATTTCTTCGAGCAGGTCGGGGACCGGCTCGGTGATGACGACGTGCGAGGAGGCGATCGAGAGCCGGCCCCAGAGCGGCCCGCCGATCTTCTTCGCGGCGCCGCCGATCGCCAGCACGGCTCGCCCGGCGCGCACCGTGCCGGCGGCGGTATTGGCTTCGACCGAGTCCTGGCGGCGGCGGACCCGACCGACCTCGGTCCGCTCGAAGATCTCGACGCCGACGTCGAGCAGGCGCCGGCGCAGCCCGAGGGCCAGCCGGGCCGGGTGCACAGTCGCCGCGTCGGGGAAGAAGACGCCGCCGCGGAAGAGCGGCGAGGAGACCCGCTCGGCGACCTGCTCGGGGCTGAGCTCCTGGGCCGCCTCCGGCTCGCCCAGCTCCCGGCAGGCGCTGACCGCCTCGATCGAGGACTCGTCGTGGGCGGCGGCGGTCGAGACCTTGAGGTAGCCGCCGTGGCTGTACCAGGCATCGACCTCCTGCTCCTCGCAGAAGGCGCCGATCTCCTCGACCGCCAGCTCGGCGGCGCGCGCCACCGCCAGCGCCTTCTCGGCTCCCCAGAGCCTGCGCATGCTCGGCAGCGAGAGCCAGAGCACGTTGCAGAAGCCGCCGTTGCGACCGCTCGGCCCGAACCCGCAGACCCCGGACTCGAGCAGGACGACCCGCGCCTCGGGCTCCAGCGCCTTCAGGTGCCAGGCGGTCCACATCCCGGTGTAGCCGCCGCCGATCACCATGACGTCGGCATCGGTGCCACCGTCGAGGGCGGGAAGCGGCTCGACCGCGCCGGCCTCCTCGAGCCAGTAGCCGTGTGGGTTGTGCTTCATCGGCCTCGATTGTCGCTGACCGGCTGAATGGGCGGCGTAGACTCGGGCGATGGCGACCGGCGGCGGTCAGGACTCGACTCCTTACGTCGACGCCCTGCTCGCCTACTCGGCCCGCGAGCCGGGCCGCTTCCAGGTCCCGGGCCACAAGGGAGGCGCAGGCGGCGACCCCGCGATGCGCGAGCTGGTCGGCGAGGTCGGGCTGAGGAACGACATTCCCTCGATCACGGAGGGGGTCGACATCGGCCCCGAGCCGACGCCGTTCCAGCAAGCGCAACTGCTGGCCGCGGAGGCCTGGGGAGCCGCCCGCACCTGGTTCCTCGTCAACGGCGCTTCGCAGGGCAACCACGCCGCCTGCTTGGCGCTCGCCCACATGGGCGAGAACGTGGTCGTCCAGCGCAACGTCCACTCCTCGGTGATCGACGGCCTGGTCCTCAACGGGATGCGTCCGACCTTCGTCCTGCCCGAGCTCGACGACGAGCTCGGCATCGCCCACGGGTTGATTCCGGACAGCCTGGCCGCGTCGCTCGACGCCACCCCGGACGCGGTCGGGGCGATGGTCGTCTCCCCCACGTACTTCGGGGCCTGCGCCGACATCGCCGCGCTTGCCGCGGTCGCCCACGAGCGCGGGATTCCGCTGATCGTCGACGAGGCCTGGGGCGCACACCTCCACTTCCATCCGGACCTGCCGCCCGACGCCCTCTCCTGCGGCGCCGATCTCGTCACCTCCTCGACCCACAAGATTGTCGGCAGCCTCACCCAGGCGGCGATGCTCCACCTCGGCGCCGGCGGGCGGATCGACCCGGCGGTCGTCGACCGCTGCGTCAGCCTGGTCGAAACGACCAGCCCCAGCGGCCTGCTCTCGGGGTCGCTCGACGCCGCCCGCCGCCAGGCTTACGTCCACGGGGTCGAGCTGCTCGGCGAGACCCTGGAGGCGATCGAGGCCACCCGCACGGCGATCGCGGCGATCCCCGGGCTGGCCGTCCTCGACGACAGCATGGTCGGCAGGGCCGGGATCGCAGGTTGGGACCCGCTGCGGCTCTCGATCGACGTCCGCGAGACCGGCTCGACCGGCTACCGGTTGGCGAAGGTCGCCTTCGAGGCCGCGGGCCTCGACCTCGAGCTCTACTCGGAGAACGTCGTGGTCGCGATCTTCGGGCTCGGCGAGCCGGCGGCGGAGGCGGGTGAGCTGCTGGTGACGGGGATGAAGGCGGCGGTCGAGGCGATCCAGGCCGAGCCCGGCGCCCCCGACGAGAAGCTGGCGCCGCCGCCCCCCTGGGGGGAGCTGGCGATGACGCCCCGCGCCGCCTTCCTCGGCCCTCAGGACGTCGTCCCGTTCGAGGACGCCGCGGGCAGGGTCGCAGCCGAGGCGCTGGCCTCCTACCCGCCGGGGATCCCCAACGTCCTGCCGGGCGAGCGGCTCACCGCCGAGACCCTCGACTTCATCCGCGAAAGCGTCGCCCACGGCGGCCACGTGCGGGGGGGCAGCGACCGCGAGCTGAGGACCCTGCGGGTAGCTCGCGAGGTTCCGGCGAACGCCACTCGCTAGGTTTTCGCCATGCCCACCTTCGACCGACTCGCCGACCTGCCGCTGACGATCGAGGGCTACGAGCTCGACGGCCGCGAGTACGCGATCCCCGGCTTCGACCGGCTCTCGACGGTGATCCGGATCAAGGGCGAGGGCGAGGAGGGGCTCGGCGAGGACGTCACCTACGACGCCCTCGACCACGTCGCCCTCCAGGACGCCGGCGCCTCGCTCGACCTGACCGGGCACGCGACCCTGGGCGAGTTCTGCGAGTTCATGGGCGACCTCGACACCTTCCCGGCCGAGCCCCAGCGCGATGTCTCGCGCCGCTACCGCCGCTGGGCATTCGAGGCCGCGGCGCTCGACCTCGCGCTGCGGCAATCCGGGACCGGGATCGCCGAGGCGCTGGGCCGCGAGGCCTCGCCGGTGAGCTTCGTCTGCTCGATGCGCCTATCGCCCGGCGAGGGCGAGCCATCCTCGATCGAGACACTGCGCCGCAAGCTCGACCCCTATCCGACCCTGCGCTTCAAGCTCGACCCGACCAACGACTGGGACGACGAGCTGATCGCGGCGCTGGTCGAGACCGATGCCGTCGACTCTCTGGACCTCAAGGGCTTCTACAAAGGCACCCCGGTCGACGTCGACACCGATCCCGAGCTCTACGCGAAGCTCGTCGAGGCGTTCCCCGATGCCTGGATCGAGGACCCGGACGTGACCGACGAGACCAAACCGATCCTCGACCCGGTCGCCGACCGCGTCACCTGGGACGCGCCGATCCACTCGATCGCCGACATCGAGGACCGGCCCTGGGTGCCGAAGATCGTCAACATCAAGCCCTCGCGGGTCGGCGGCCTCAGGGACCTCTGCGAGACCTACGACTATTGCGACGAGCAAGGCATCGGCGCCTACGGCGGCGGCCAGTGGGAGCTCGACGTCGGCCGCGGTCAGATCCAGGTCCTCGCCTCGATCTTCCACCCCGACACCCCCAACGACACCGCCCCGCGTGGCTACAACGAGGCCGACCCGCCGTCCGGCCTGCCGACCAGCCCGATGCCGCCGAGCCTCACCCCGACCGGCTTCCGCTGGGACTCCTGACCGCCGAGGCAAAGGTTTTACGTCTCAGGGACGCCTAATCCCTGCTTCGGCCAGCCGAATTCGTCGTTTCGGCTACGTTCCATTCAAGATCCCTCGACGCAAGGAGCCGCAGTGGCCGAGAAGAGCTTCGCCGACGCCCTCAACGACCAGATCGCAAACGAGTTCGCCGCCTCCCAGCAGTACGTCGGCGCCGCCGTCTACTACGACGCCGAAACCCTTCCCCGCCTCGCCGGCTTCTTCTATCGCCAGGCGCTCGAGGAGCGCGAGCACGCGATGATCATGGTCCGCTACCTGCTCGACACCGACGAGGAAATCCGGATCCCGGACATCAAGTCGCAGCAGACCACCTACAACGACGGCGTGGCGCCGGTGAAAATGGCCCTCGAGCAGGAGAAACGGGTCAGCGACGAGATCTTCGCCCTCTTCGAGCTCGCCCGCAACTTCAAGGACTACCGGGCCGAGCAGTTCCTCCAGTGGTTCCTCAAAGAGCAGGTCGAGGAGGTGGCGCTGATGAACGACCTCCTCAACGTCGTCGAGCGCTCGAAGGAGAACCTGCTGCTGGCCGAGGAGTACATCGCCCGCGAGAGCCTCGGCGAAGAGTCCTCCGACCCGACGGCGCCCCCCGCAGCAGACGAGGGCTAGCCCAACCAGCCCGCCCTTTTCCGCATCCCGGTGATGCGGCGGAACTCGGCGATGTCCTCGCGCAGGGTCGCGGGTGCCGGGGCCGGCAGGAAGCGGGCCGGCATCGGCGACTCGTTGACGCCGTTGTCGTCGGCGGTCACCCGGTAGGCGCGGGCGCCGCGCCGGGCGGTCACCGCCGCGGGGCGTCCGTTGCCCTCCCAGAGCAGGCCCGCGTAGTCGTCGAGGCCGTAGCCGGCGGGCATCCCGTTGCCGACCGCCTCGAGGTAGGCGACCCGGCGCTCGGGCTCGTTGTTGTAGTGGACACAGAGGCTGCCGCCGAGCAGCCCGAGCCCTGCTGCCGCAGCGGGGGTGCCTGACGATTTCGTGATCCCGGCCTCGAACCAGCACATCGCGCCGGCGCTCTGGCCGGCGAGGACGACGCCCTCGCGCCAGGCGAGGCTGAGGATCGCCCCCAGCTCGTGCGCATCCCAGACCGCGAGCAGGTTCATCAGGCTGCCGCCGCCGACGTAGACGAGGTCCTGTTCGAGGAGGTGGTCGCGGAGCGCGATCGGCCGCCGGCCGAGGCGGAAGAGCGAGAGGTCGGACGGGTCGCAGGCGCGGTCGCCGAAGGTCGCGTAGAAGCGGCCGATCTGATCCGAGGTGTCGCCGCTCGCGGTCGGCAGGATGCAGATCTTCGGCCGGCCTGCAGCGCGCTCGGTCGCCAGCCGCAGCATCAGCTCGCAGACCGCCCGGTCCGGCGGTCGCGAGGAGAAGTCATGGCCCCCGAGGGCGAGGATCCTGGAGATCATCGGCGGGCCTACGCGGCCGCCGTGGAGATCGCCTCGGGCAGCGGCGCGATCGCCGGGCTCGAGTCCCCGAGGAAGGTGGTCGCGATCCTCATCTCCACGACCCGCTCTCCCAGCGGGTCGAGCCGGTAGCCGCGGGCGCTGCGCCGCGAGGCGACGACCCGGGTCAGCTCGGTCCCGGTGAAGTGCAGCGCCGCCCCGTCCTCGGCGGCGTAGCCGGGGCCCATCCCCTCGCGAATGAACTCGTGGTAGGCGAGCCGCCGCCTCGAGCTCGGCTCGTAGTGGACGCAGTTGCTGAACGGCAGCAGCCCAAGCCCCTCGACCCGCCTGGGGGCGCCGTGGAAGCCGGTGACCGCGTCGGCGAACCAGCACAGCGAGCCGGCCGAGAGCCCGCAGAGGACGACGCCGGCTTCCCAGGCTTCGCGCAGGATCTCGTCGATGCCGTGCGCGCGCCAGACCCCGAGCAGGCTGATGACGCTGCCGCCGCCGACGTAGATCAGGTCCTGCGAGAGCAGGTGCTCGCGGAGGTCCTCGGGGCCCTGCTCGCGCCGGAACAGGGAGATGTGGCTGGACTCGCAGCGATCGGCGCCGAAGGCGCGGTAGAAGCGCACGATGTAGTGGTCGGCGTCGCCGCTCGCGTGGGGCATGAAGCAGACCTTCGGCCGCTCCTCCGTCCGGCAGAGGCCGAGGACGTAGTCGTCGAGCAACGGGTTGCCCGACTCCATCGAGAAGCCGCCGCCACCGAAGGCCACGATCTGGCGGGGAGCATGTTCCATTGTGAAATGTTGGCGGCAGCAGCCGTTTTCGTGCTTGTACAGCGGTCCGAAGTTCTGGGTAACCCGCTCTCCCGTGTGTACAGTGCCTGCATGGCCGACTCAGCCGTCACCGGCACCGACTTCCTGACCGTTTTCGTCCGCGACTTCGACGCCGCGGCGGAGTTCTACGGCGGGCTCATGGGGCTCGAGAAAACTGTCGACTACGGGAAAACACCGGGGGCCGAGTTCGAGACCGGCAACCTCACCCTGCAGGTGATGGACGCGGCGGCGATCGGGCGCGAGTTCGAGCCCCGCACCCACCCGCTCGCCTTCCATGTCGACGACGTTCAAGCCACCCGCGCCGAGCTCGAGGCGAAGGGCGTGACCTTCCTCGCCGAGACGATCGACAGCGGCGTCTGCCACATGGCGATCTTCTCCGACCCGGACGGCAACGTCCTGATGCTCCATAACCGCTACGCCCTGCGCGCCTAGCGACCCCTAGGCCTCCGGCTCTTCGATCAGCACGTCGCGCCCGGTCCGGGCTTTCTCGATCCGGCGCCAGGCTTCGACCCCGGCCGCGACCAGGAAAGCGACGCCGAGCGCGATCAGCACCGGCAACCAGAAGTTGTCCTCGAAGGCGGCACCGCCGAGGTAGCCGAGCATCGAGATGTAGACCGCCCAGGCGACCGCGGCCGCCGCGTCGGCCGGCAGGAAGCGCCGGTAGGACATCTTCAGGGTCCCGGCCGCGAAGGTGGTGGCGCTGCGGCCGGCGGGGATGAAGCGGCCGACGACGATCAGGAACGGGCCGCGCACGGCGATCGCCTGTTCCGCCCACGCGAGCCGGCGCCGTGACTTCGGCTTGCGGAAGAGACGGTTCGCGAGCGGCCCCCCCGCGCGGCGGCCGATCAGAAAGGCGAGGTTGTCGCCGGCAAAGGCCCCGAGCGCCGCCGCCACGACGATGCCGCCGATGAAGAGTCCGCCCTGTGCCGAGAGGACCGAGGCGGCGACCACGATCGTCTCCGAGGGGACCAGCGGGAAGAGGACGTCGGCACCTGCCGCGGCGAACACGATCAGGTAGGTGAGGGGGTCGGTCGAGACCTCGTTGATCAGCCACTCGAACATTCCTGAGCGACTACCCACCTGCGCGCATGCCAAGACTTCCCGTCCAGCGACGGGCGCGGAGGTGGCAGCGCCGCGACCGCGGCGTGATGGGCGAGGCAAGAAGTAGCTGCGCGGCTCAGCCGGCGAGGGCTTTTTCCTGCAGCCAGACCCGTTCGACCTGACGCAGCATCGGGGGGTAGACGATCAGGTGCCTGAACGGCTTGATCGCCGCCATGTAGGCGTTGCCGAAGAGGCCGTTCGGTTTCACGTAGACGGCCATCTGGCCCCGGTAGCCGCCGCTTCCGTCCCCGACCCACCCGAGGTGCATCACCCCGTGGACGGTCTTGTTCGCGACCTCGGCCGCAAACTCGTCGTCGAGCAGGTAGAGCGACTTGAAGGGGAGCTTCGAGAAGTCCGGGCCTTGCGGGCCGTCGCGGAGGTCGGCCGGGAGGCGGTCGCGCAGGGTCTCGACCCGGGAGCCGACGCCGGTCTCAGGGTCGTCCCACCCGAACAGCTCGCCGAGCTTCCAGCGGATCGCCCAGAGGGAGCGGGCGACCCGCGAGGGACTCTGGCCCGAGTCGCCGGCGGCGAAGCCGGCGACCAGCAGCGGGAAGTCCTCGGCGTGCCCTCCCGGGGTCGGCAGCTCCCAGACGTCTTCGAGCTTGAAGTCTCCGACGAGCTCGTGGATCCGCCATGGCCGCGAGGTCTGAGCGCTGTTCGGGAGCTGCAGCGACATATCCATACGGTAGCGTATGGAAGCACCGATGGCAACGACCAGAACTCCCCCTGACCGCTGGGTCGACGAAGGGCTCAAGGCCCTGGCGGAGGGCGGACCCGAGGCGGTCCGGATCGAGCCGCTGGCGCAGCGGCTCGGGGTCAGCAAGGGCGGCTTCTACTGGCACTTCAAGGACCGCCCCGCCCTGCTCGCGGAGATCCTCGACCGCTGGGAGCGGGAAAGCCTCGAGGAGGTGATCGATCGGGTCGAGGGCGGTGGCGGCGACGCCCGGGCGAAGCTGCGCCGCCTCTTCGCGCTGGCGGCCGGCCGGCCGGACCTGCTGCGCGCCGACCTCGCGATCCGCGACTGGGCCCGGCGGGACCGCCAGGTGGCGAACCGCCTGCGTGGTGTCGACAATCGACGGATGGAGTACCTCCGCAAGCTGTTCGGTGAGTTCTGCTCCGACGAGGTCGAGGTCGAGGCCCGCTGCCTGCTGGTCGGGACGCTCTGGATCGGCAACCACTTCATCGCCGCCGACCACGAGGGGCGCAGCCGCGAGGAAGTCGTCGAGGCCGCACTGGCGCGGCTGCTGACCTAGATGCCGGCGCCACCTCCACCCGGAACCTGGCTCGTTCTCTACGACGGCGATTGCGGCTTCTGCAAATGGCTGCTCGCCTTCCTGCTGCGCCGCGACCGGGCCGCGCGCCTGCGGCCGGTCGCGCTCCAATCCTCCGAGGCCAAGGAGTTGCTCCCCGACCTCGACCCCGAGCAGCGGCTCGCCTCGTGGCACCTGATCTCACCCGACGGCGAACGGCGCTCCGGGGGCGCGGCGATTCCGGCGCTGCTCGAGCTCCTACCGGGCGGCCGCCCCCTGGAGAAACCCTTCGCACGATTCCCCGGCGTCACCGACCGTGGCTACCGCTGGGTCGCGCACAACCGCGTCCGGCTCTCGAAGCCGGTCCCGGCGAGGAGCAAGCGCAAGGCGGCGGAGATCGTGCGGACCCGCGAAGCCAGGTAGGACTTTCGGGTCAGCTCTCGACCGGGCGCAACGGTTCCGAACCGTCCCAGCCATCGGCGCCGGCGCTCACCATCCCGAAGAAGTCACGCAGCCCCTGGCAGTCGAGATGGATCTCGATGTCGTGCCCCAGCGAAGCGGAGGCGTCGTGAAAGGTGTTCTCGGTTTCGCCGAGCTGAGCGCTCAGGTATTGCGGCAGGCCGCGCCGGTCGAACGAGTCCCGCACATCGGCCACCTCCGCCGCCGGCACGACGTAGCCGACGTGGTGGAGTCCCGGCCGGGGCAATGAGAATGCCTCCTCGACACGCTTGGGCGCCAGGCCGATGGTTTCGATCAGCTCGATCGTGCCGTCGCCGCAGCGGCCGAAGGCAGAGTTGTGAACGAACTCCGCCGGCTCACCGCGCGAAAGAAGGTTTTCCAGCGGCACCTTCTCGATCAGGAAGAACGGCCCGGCGCCGAGTTGGCCGACGAGGCGATTCACGGTCGCCTCGATGTCATCGACGACGTAGGCGTGGTGGTGTGGACTGCCGAGCTGCGGTCTGAATGGATCGTGCGGCAAGTTCTCTCCTTTACGGCAACGCGGAACGGGAGCGACGGGACTCGAACCCGCGACCTCCGGCGTGACAGGCCGGCGCTCTAACCAACTGAGCTACGCCCCCAAGGCATGGGCGACGAGCGCCCGGCGCGGGATTATCTCAGGGACGCGGGATCGGGTGCGGTTAGGGCCTGGGACCGGGGTCGATCTCGTAGCCCTTGGCGGGCAGTGAGGCCGAGAGCGGGCGGCTCGGCGGCATCGCCCGCGATGCCGAGGCCGATGCCCGGGCTCCGCGCTTGGGCTTGCGACCGCCCCAGAGGGTCCGGACCGGGTCGTAGTTGAGCAGCGCCCGCCAAGTCGAGGTGCCGAGAACGCCGTCGACCGGGAGGCCGGCGCCTTGCTGGAAGCGGCGGACCGCGCCGCGGGTGATCCTGCCGAAGATGCCCGTCACCGGGACGTTCTGGCCCGCCGAGACCAGGTGCTGCTGGGCCCAGACGACCATGTCGCCCTTGCTGCCGGCGCGCAGGATCGGGTGGGCGAAGCTCGGCCGGTAGCCGCCGACCGGTTTGAGCTGGTCGGCGCCGAGCGCCTTCCAGCCCGCTGAGGTCGTCTCCTGCCAGTCCCACCAGCTCACCTCGAGGCCGCCGAAGGTCTTGGCGAAACGACGGAAGCGCTGGATCGACTTCGGCCCGGCGCCGCCGTAGGTCTGGCCCAGCGGGTACAGCGGGTGGTCCCAGATCCGGTTGTAGAGGTAGGTGTGCTCGTAGACGCCGCGGACCGAGGTTTCGATCGCCTTCCAGTACATCTGCGGTTGGTTGTAGGTGGCGCCTTCGACGCCGAAGAAGACCGAGTAGGGGAAGGACGGGTGGTAGTCGACGTAGGGGAAGGCGGCGAGCGAGAGTGGGAAGTTGGCGCCGATCCGCGCCCGCAGCGCCCGGATGTAGCGGTCGGCGGAGGCGTACTTGCCCTCGTACTGGCCCTCGGCGTCGATCACCAGGCAGTCGGCGCCGTCGCGGACCGACTCGGCCCCGACCTTGGCCTCGCCGATCGGGTTGTCGCCGTAGACGAACTGCCAGGAGCAGACTTCGAGGCCGCCGCGGTGCAGCTGGTCGACGAGGGCCGGGTTGAACTGGCTCCAGGTGTCGTTGGCATCGCCGGCCTTGACGTAGAGGGTGCCGATCCCGTACCGCTTGGCGCGGGCGATGATCCGCGGGATGCTGCCGCCGTCGGACTTGTCGATGTACCAGATCCACATTCCCTGGCGGTCGAACGGGGTCAGCCCGGCGGGTTCGGCTTCTTCCGGGGGCGGCGGTTCGCCGAATTCACCCGCGCCGCCGGTTTCGGCGGCAGTGGTTGCGGGTGCGGCGGCGATCGAGACTGAGACAAGGATCGCCATCAATGCCAGGAGGGTGCCCGGCACCAGGGTGCGTCTGGCCCTCACGTCGATTTCAACACGCTAGCCGCCGGACCGCTGCGGTCACCGAAACTAAAACCTTCGCGCAAGATCCATTGCGCGGTCCCTTACGTAGTGCCTGACGATGAGAATCGCGATCGTCGGCACCGGCATAGCCGGCCTCACCTCCGCCCACCTCCTGCACCGCCAGGGGCACGAGCTGGTCGTCTACGAGGCCGGCCCACGCCTGGGCGGGCACACGAACACGGTCCGCGTCGACACCGAGGACGAGACCCACTGGATCGACACCGGCTTCATCGTCTTCAACGACCGCAACTACCCGGAGTTCGAACGCCTGCTCGACGAGCTCGGAGTCGCCGCCCAGCCCTCGCACATGAGCTTCTCGGTCTCCGACGGCGAGGGCGGCTTCGAGTACTCAGGCACGCCGCGGGGCCTCTTCGCCCGGCGCCGCAACCTCGTCGACCCCTCGTTCCTGCGGATGCTGGCCGACTGGCGCCGCTTCAACCGCGAGGCGCAGTCCCTGATCGGGACCAACGGGACCTCGCCCTCGCTCGGCGCCTGGCTCGAGCAGAATGACTTCTCGCGGCAGTTCATCGACCGCCTGATCGTCCCCCAGGCCTCCGCCGTCTGGTCCGCCGACCCGGCGCAGATGTGGAGCTTCCCGGCCAGCTACATGGCCGAGTTCTTCGCCAACCACGGCATGTACAGCGTTCGCGACCGGCCCCGGTGGCGCACCGTCGCCGGCGGCTCGCGGCGCTACGTCGAGGCGATCGCCGCCCCCTGGCGCCACCTGGTCAGGCTCAGCGCTCCGGTGCGCAGCGTCGAGCGGCTGCCGGGCGGGGTCAGGGTCGAGGCCGACGGCTACGAGAGCGAGCACTTCGACGAGGTCGTGATCGCAACCCACTCCGACCAGGCACTGGCGATGCTCGCCGACCCGAGCGAGGCCGAGAACGAGATCCTCGGCGCGATCCCCTACCAGCCCAACGAGGCCGTCCTCCACACCGACCGCTCCCTGCTCCCGCGCCACCGCAGCGCCTGGTCGAGCTGGAACTTCCACCTCACCGAGGAGCCCGCGGGACGCTCCACCGTCACCTACTGGATGAACAACCTGCAGCGCCTGCGCGCCGACCGCGAGTTCCTCGTCACCCTCAACCGCGGCGAGGCGATCGACCCCGGCAAGGTTCTGCGCAAGTTCAGCTACGACCACCCCGTTTACACCGCCGAGGGAGTCGCCGCCCAGGCGCGCCACGCCGAGATCAGCGCCGTGCGTCGCACGCATTTCTGCGGCGCCTACTGGGGTTGGGGTTTCCACGAGGACGGCGTCGTCAGCGCCCTGCGCGCCTGCGAGCCGATCGCCCCCGCGGCCGCCGAGGAGGCGCTGGCAGCATGAGCGAGTCCGCCGTCTACGAGGGCTGGGTCCGCCACCGCCGCTTCGAGCCGGTCGAGCACGAGTTCCGCTACCCGCTCTTCCTCATGTACCTGGACCTCGACGAGCTGCCCGACGTCCTCGATCCCTTCCCGCTCTGGTCTGCCCGGCGCCCGGCGCCCGCCCGCTTCCGCCGCTCCGACTACATGGGCGACCCCCGGCGGCCGCTGGCCGAGTGCGCCCGCGACATGGTCGAGGCCGAGACCGGCAGCCGCCCCCAGGGGCCCGTCCGCCTGCTCGCCAACGTCCGCTGCTTCGGCCACGTCTTCAACCCAGTCGCCTTCTACTACTGCTTCGAGGCGACCGGTGAGAGAGTCGAGGCGGTCGTGGCCGACGTCAACAACATCCCCTGGGGCGAGCGCCACCCGTACGTCCTCTCGAGGGACAATGGCGGGGACCCGGGAGAGGACTTGGTCGACGAGCTCGACAAGAAGCTCCACGTCTCCCCCCTGATGGGGATGGACCAGACCTATGCCTTCCGCGCGGCAGAGCCCGGGCAGCGGCTCTCGGTGCAGATCGAGTCCCGCCCGGGCCAGGGCGCGGAGGGGAAGGCCTTCGACGCGACGATGTCGCTGCGGCGGCGGCCGTTGAGCGCGCCTGTCCTCAACCGGATGCTCGCCCGCCACCCGGCGATGTCGCTGCAGGTCGTCGCCAAGATCTACTGGCAGGCCCTGCGGCTGCGGCTCAAGGGCGCCCGTCCCCACCCTCACCCGGAGGGGGCGCGACCGAAGGGGTTCATCTCCCCATGAGGGACCGACTCGCCCGCGCCCTCGCATCGGCCGCGCTGAGGAGGCTCAGGGCCGGGAGGGTCGAGGTCGTCGAAGGCTCCCGACGTTGCGGCTTCGGCCCCGCCGCGGCGGAGCTGCGGGCGACGGTGACGATCCACGACCCTGCCGCCTGGCGCTCGCTGTTCGCCGGCAGCGCCGGCCTCGGCGAGACCTACGTCGACGGGCTCTGGGAGACCGACGACCTGGTCGCCCTGATGCGGATCGCAGCCCGCGAGTTGCGCCAGCTCGACGGCGTCCGCGGCTTGATCGCGAAGCCGCGCGGCCTCCTGCACCGGCTCCGCCATCTCGTCCCCGACAACACCCGCGAAGGCGCCCGCCGGCACATCTCCGCCCACTACGACCTCGGCAACGACCTCTTCGCCGCCTTCCTCGACGAGCGGATGGTGTATTCCTGCGCCTACTTCCCCGAGCAGGGGTCGGACCTGGAGGAAGCCCAGTTGGAAAAGCTGAACCGGATCTGCGAGCGATTGCGGCTCGGCCCCGAGAACCACCTGCTGGAGATCGGCAGCGGTTGGGGCGGCCTCGCGATCCACGCCGCCCGCGAGTACGGCTGCCGGGTGACGACGACGACGATCTCGGCCGAACAGCGCGACCTCGCCGTCAGCCGCGTCGCCGAGGCCGGGCTCGGTGGCAGGGTCACCGTCCTCTTCGAGGACTACCGCGACCTCGAGGGCCGATACGACCGCCTGGTCTCGGTCGAGATGATCGAGGCGGTCGGCTGGCAGCATTTCGACGAGTTCTTCCGCCGCTGCGACCGGCTGCTCACCCCGGACGGGCTGATGCTGCTGCAGGCGATCACGATCGACGATCGCCTCTACGACATCGAGAAAGGCGCACGGAGCTTCGCCAACACCCACGTCTTCCCGGGCGGCTGCCTTCCCTCCCGAGAGCTGATCGCCGCCTGCATCGCCCGCGACACCGAGATGCGCGAGGTCTGGTCGGAGGACATCACCGCCCACTATCCACCCACCCTCGCCGCCTGGCGCGAGCGCTTCGGCGCCGCCTGGGAGCGCCTGCGCCCGCGCGGATACGACGAGCGCTTCCGCCGGCTCTGGTCGTTCTACCTGAGCTCCTCGGAGGCCGGCTTCCGCGAGGGGCGGATCGGCGATGTCCAGGCCCTCTTCGCGAAGCCGGAGTGGCGTTGAGCGAGGGGACGGCCGAACCGTTGCTCCTGCTCCACGGCCTCGGAGGGACCCGGGCCGTGTGGGACCCGGTGATCGACCTGCTCAGCCCCGAGCGCGAGGTCCACGTCCTCGACATGCCCGGGTTCGGCACGACGCCGCCGCTCCCCGCGGGCACCGAGGCGACCGCGGCCAACCTCGCCGCCGAGATCGGCCGCACCTGCGCGGCGCTGGGCATCGAGCGCCCGCACGTCGCCGGCAACAGCCTCGGTGGCTGGGTCGGGCTGGAGATGGGCCGGACCCAGCTGGCCGCCTCGGTGACGGCGATCTCCCCGGCCGGCCTCTGGCGGGCACCGATCGGCCAGCGCGAGCGCGACGTCCACGCCCTCGCCGGCCGGGTGCGGCCGCTGGTCTCGACGGCGATCGCCTTCCCTCCCCTGCGTCGGGCGATGCTCTCCACCTTCGCCGCCAGGCCCGAGCGCATCCCCGCCGCCCAGGGCCGCGAGCTGATCCTCGGCTGGATCGACGCCAGCGGCTACCAGGGCGCCAACCGGGCGATGCGGACCCACGTCTTCGATCCCGCCGGCTACCCGGAGATCCCGGTGACCTTGGCCTGGGGGGAGCGCGACCGCCTGGTCGGCCCGCCGCGCCCCGAGCGCCGGCCCGACGGCTCCAGTTACGTCCTCCTGCCCGACGTCGGCCACACGCCGACCTGGGACGACCCGGAGCTCGTCGCCCAGGTCTTGCTCGAAGGCAGCTCGGTCGCCGCTCCGGTCTGATCTGCGAGAGTTGGCGGACCTCTTGATCGTCGAGCGCACCGAGAACCCGGTCTGGCTGTCGAACGCCTACCTCGTCGCCGACGAGGCGGGCGGCACCGGCGTCCTGATCGACGGCAACGACGACCTCGGGCCGCTGCTCGAGAAGGCCGAGGCGGAGGGGATCGAGATCGCCCGCATCCTCGTCACCCACCCCCACCCCGACCACGTCGCCGGCCTCGCCGAGGCCGCGGAGAAGCTCGGGGGCGTGCCGATGGTCGCCCATCCCGACGCCGCGGCGGAGATGGAGGAGGAGGTCGCCGAGACGATCGCCGACGGCGAGAAGCTGAGCGTCGGCGGCCTCGAGATCGAGGCGATCTCGACCCCCGGCCACGCGACCGGCCACCTCGCCTTCCTCGTCGACGGCACCGACGTCTTCACCGCCGACGTCCTCTTCAAGGGAACCGTCGGCGGCACGATGGCGCCCGGCGCCAGCGGCTTCGAGGACCTCCGGGCCTCGGTCCTGCGGCTGCTCGAGCTGCCGCCCGAGACGACCGTCCACCCGGGCCACCGCGAGCCGACCACGATCGGCGCCGAGCGCGAGGGCAACCCCTTCGTCGCGATCTGGAACGGGTCCGCCCAGGAGGGCGAGGAGCAGGTGACGGTCTGGGGACGCGACGCGACCCTGAAGCTCTGGGCCCCCGACTACGACGGCGGCAACAAGGCCTGGGTCCTGTTCGCCGATACCGGCGAGGACGCGATCGTCGGCGGCTCCCAGGTCGAGCGCGGCTGAGCCCGCGCATTTCGGCACCGCCGGCCGCGATCTTTAGCGCCACAGGCGGGTTTGGACGAATATCCGACCCCTAAACGCCTGACAAGCGTCTAACCGTGGTCTACGGTGGATCGAGATGGACTTCCTCCTCTCTCTGCCGATAGCGGACATCAAAGAATTCTTCTTCGACTGGTATCCGGTCTTCGGGGTCTTCTTCATGTCGGCGCTCCTGATCGTCTTCGTGATCCTGCTGCGCAGCACGGTCGGCTCGACCAAGCCGGAAACGCTGAAGGCGAGCCAGACCAAGCCGGTCCTCTGGGAGGAGGTCCAGGGCGTCGACGCCGCCAAGGAGGAGCTGATCGACGTCACCGCCTGGCTCAAGGAACCGGACCGGTTCGCCAAGCTCGGCGCCCAGGCCCCGCGCGGCGTCCTCCTCTTCGGCCCGCCCGGGACCGGCAAGACGATGCTGGCCCGTGCCGTCGCCGCCCAGGCCGGCGTCGACTTCTTCTCCGCCTCGGGCTCGAGCTTCGTCGAGATGTTCGTCGGCCGCGGCGCCGCCCGCATCCGCCGCCTCTTCAAGGAGGCGCGCAAGTCCGGCCGCGCCGTGATCTTCATCGACGAGCTCGACGCGATCGGCGGCGCCCGCTCCTCCGAGGGAGGCGACGGCGGCACCAGCGAGCGCGAGCAGGCCCTGAACCAGCTCCTGGTCGAGCTCGACGGCTTCGAGAAAGAGAAGGGGACGGTGATCGTGATCGCCGCCTCCAACCACGTCGAAAAGCTCGACAAGGCGCTGTTGCGGCCGGGTCGCTTCGATCGCCAGGTCCTGGTCTCGCCGCCCGACCGCGACGGTCGCGAGGCGATCCTCCGCGCCCACGCCAAGGGCAAGCCGCTCGGCGCCGACCTCGACCTCCGCGACGTCGCCCGCAAGACCACGGGGATGACCGGCGCCCAGCTCGCCAACGCCCTCAACGAGGGCGCGATCATCGCCGGTCGCGCCGGCCGGGAGGCGATGGCGCGCGAGGACCTCGACGAGGCGCTCCTGCGCCAGTCGGTCGGCGCCCAGCAGGCACGCAGGATGGGCTCCGAGGAGCGCCGGATCATCGCCTACCACGAGGCCGGCCACGCCCTCACCCGCCACCTCGTCGGGCTCGATCCGCCCGAGCTCCTCAGCATCGTGCCGCGCGGCAAGGCGCTCGGCTTCGTCGCCTCGTCCCCCCAGGAGGACAAGTACGTGATCTCGCGCGAGGAGCTGCGCGCGACGCTGGTCAGCATGCTCGGTGGCCGCGCCGCCGAGGAAGAGGTCTTCGGCACCTCCTACTCGGGGGCGGTCAGCGACCTCGCCAACGTCCACGAGATCTCGACCCAGATGGTCACCGAGTTCGGGATGGGAGTCGCCCTCGACGCCGAAGGGGCGCCGCCGATCGCCCTCCCCACCGGTAACTACGCGCTTTCCGACAAAACCCGCCGCGACGTCGACGTGGCGGCGATGATGCTCGCCCGCGACGCCCATCGCCGCGCCCGGACCCTGCTCTCCGAGAACCGCAAGTGCCTCGATGACCTCGCCGCGGCGGCGCTGGAGCGCGAGACCCTCTCGCGCGAGGACCTCGACGAGATCTTCGCCGCCCACGAGCTCGAGCCTCAGGCTGCCTCGCAGACCGCTTTGTAGACTCAGCCTTCATGTCGGCCGATGCGGAGGAGCGCTACTACTTCCCGCCGGGGCACTCAGTCGCGCGGATGGTTCACGGCGACCGCTCGGTCGGCCTCCTCTACGGGCAGCGGGCGCTGCTGATCGGCGCCCTCGAGCCGCTCACCTACACCGGCACGATGCTCAGCACCCGCGCCGCCGACAAGCCGTTCAGGCGGTTGGCGAGGACGGCGAAGATCCAGGAGACGATCTTCCTCGGGACGAAGGCCGAAGCCGACGCGCTCCTGGCCGGAGTCCACAGGCTGCACGAGACGATCGAGGGCGAGCTGCCCGAAGACGCCGGAGTCCATCCGGCGGGCACCTCCTACTCGGCCTTCGACCCGGAGCTGATGCTCTGGACCCTGGCCGTGATCGCCGATTCCGGCCGGGCGATGTACGAGACGATGGTGCGGCGGCTCGACGAAGATGAGCTCGAGAGCCTCTGGCAGGACTACGTCCGCTTCGGGGAGCTCTTCGGGCTGCCCGCTAGCGAGGTACCCGGCACCTATCCCGAGTTCCGGGAGTGGTTCGACGGGAAACTCGCCTCACCCGAGCTCCATGCCACCGACCACGCGCTGGAGATGGCGCCGATGGTCGCATTCGAGCAGCCGGTACCGCGGGCGGCGCGCGGCAACCTCGCGCTCCAGAACCACATCATCAAGGGCACCCTGCCGCCGCGGGTTCGGGAGATCTTCGGCATCCGCTGGGACCGCGGCCACGAGACCTCGTTTCGCGCCGTCACCGCCGCCCACCGCCGCGGCCGCCGCTTCTTCCCGCACCTGATTCGGCGCGGGCGCAACGACTACTTCTTCGACCTCGTCATCGACACCGAGAAGCGACGCGGCGGCACCGCGGTACCCGAGCTCGGCGCCCCGGCCTAGCGGCTCAGTAGCTGACGGCTACTTGCGGACTTTGCAGGGGCGGATGAAGACGCCGCTGAGGAAGTCGCCGTTTTTGAAGGTCGCCTCGACCCTCGCCTGCAGGTGGCCGGTTTCGCAGCGGGCGTTGACGTAGCTGTGCTTCTTGCCCTTGAAGGTCCATTTGCGATCGATCGTCAGGTTGCCCGAGATCGGGTGGCCGTATTCGTTGGCGATCTTCGGGATTTTCGCTTCCGTCCGGTAGCCGTAGACGCCCTTGTTGATTTTTTCGATCACGACCGGAACGATGAACGTGGTCGGCACCGGCACCGTCGTGTAGGCGTGGGCGAGGATCGTGTCGTTCCTGCCCTTTTTCGGGCCGTTGAAAATCGTGATCGGCGAGCTGACCGGGATCGGTTTCGATTCCGGGAACTGGACGACGGCGCTGCCGTTGCCCTTGCCGACGATCGCGTTGGGGCAGGCCTTGCGCGCCTGGGGCGAGGTCGTCGCCTCGAGCCGCCCCTGCCTGCAGACCGGCAGGCCGAGCGTGTCGACCGCGCCGTGGCGGTCGAATTCGATGTTGATCGTGTCGAGGATCGGGGGCAGCTCGCCGGATTTGGTCGAGAGCCTGCCGCCGCCGTAGATCTTGATCGGCGCGTTCTCGAACTTGGGCAGGGCCTTCGGCGCGAAGCCACCGTCGGCTTTGAGAATCAGGTCGCCGACCTGGACTATCAGCGCATTGGCGACCGCGGCCGCGGCGAGCGCGGCGGCGACCGCGGCTATCGCCACGATCTTGAAACGGTTCATCTCCCCACCTCTCCCATCGATCACCAGCAAGCGTACAGGTAGCGATCCGACCCGGCGTCAGGGAAGGATCTGGTACCTGAACACGCTGGACCCGAGTTCGGAGTCCTGCGGGGTCAGGTTCGAGGAGCGCGACTCGAAGGAGACGAAGCGCCCGTCGGCGGAGATCGAGGGGTTGGCCGAGGGCGCGTTGCCCGCCGCTCCGTTGCCGTCGGCGCGCGAGGCCAGGTGGACGCGGCCGCTCTTGGTGTCCTTGACGAATATGTCGGTGACGCGCCCTTCGTCCTTGGGCCCGAGGTCGTTCGCGTAGGACTCGAACGCGACCAGGCGGCCGTCGGCGGAGATCGAGGGATGCGAGGAGTCCCCGCCCCCGGCCCGGCCCTTCTTGCCGGTGCCCCGCGAGACCAGCGCCGTCCGCCCCCGGGCGAGGTCGGTGACATAGACCTGGTCGATTCCCTCGTCCCGGCTCTTCGCTTCGCAGGTGTAGGCGACGAAGCGCCCGTCGGCGGCGAGCGAGGGCTCGACGCAGTCGCGCTCGCCGCCCCGCGACACGACCCGCGTTCTCCCGCGCTTGACGTCACGGACGAGGATCCCAGCGTGGCGGTTGCCCTTCGGGCCGACACGGCCGGCGAAGGCGACCAGCGTCCCGCCCCTGGAGATCGAGGGGTCGTAGCCGTCGATCGGCGCCCCCCGGCGGCCGTCGGCCAGCGACACCAGGGTCGTCGACTTCTTCTGCAGGTCGCGGACGTAGACGCCGCCGAAGACCGTGCGGCCGTAGGCCCGCTTCGGGGTCAGGTTGTTGGCTTCGGTGCCGAAGGCGACGTAACGGCCGTCCTCGGAGATCGACGGGAGGTTGGAGTTGGCGTTGGCGATCGTCCCCTTGATCCCGGTCCCCCGGGAGATCAACACCACTTTGCGGGTGACGCGCTGGAAGAGGAAGACGTCGCGGACCGGATGGGTGCCGGCGGCCGAGGTGCTGAAGTCCTTGTCTTCCCTGCTCAGGTCGGGGTCCTCGGAGACGAAGGTGAGCCGGTCGCCGGTGCGGTCGAGGCTCGGGCTGCCTGCCTCGAAGCTGTTGCCGTTGCTGTCGCCGGTCGGAACGTTCACCGGGATCGTCGCGCTCGACGCCATCACCCGCAGGAAGAGAGCCGCCCCCGGGTTCGCTTCGGTCGGGTCCCCGAACGGAGCCTCGTGCAGGAAGGCGACATAGGAGCCGTTGCCCGAGGTCGCGGGAACGATGTCGATGCCGTTCTCGATCCCCCCGGCCGAGTTCGGGGGCGAGACCAGGACCACCTCCCCCGGTGCCGCCGGCGCCGCCGCCGCCAGGGAAAGCGAGAGACAGGCGGCCACTGCCAGGGAGCTCGCGACGCGGGCTCGGCGGCGGCTCATCGCGCCACCGGACCCCAGGCCGGCCCCCCGATGTAGGTGCCATAGCCTTCTTCTTCGGTCCCGCCGCTGTCGAAGGTCTTCTGCCGCGAGCCATCGATTCTCATCACCGTCAGCGAGTCCGAGTAGCGGCCGCCGTCGGTGGTCGCCAGGTGCCGGCCGTCCGGGGAGAAGACCGGCGTCAGGTAACAGCGGCCGCGGAAGCAGTCGCCCTTGCTGTGGGTGACCGCCCGGACCCGCTTGCCCTTCGCGTTGGCGATGAACAGGTTCGGGCCGTGGATGCGGTTGCTGGCGAAGACGATGCTGCGCCCGGTCGGCGAGACGTCGGGTTCCGACTCGTTGCGGACGCCGTCGACCAGGACCTTCTGGTCGCTGCCGTCCGGCGCCATCGCCCAGATGTCGGAGCGATCGGAGCGGGCATCCTGGTCGGCGTTGCCGGTGAAGACGATCCGCTTGCCGCTCGGGGTGAAGACCGGGTCCGACTCGTCGTTGGGGCCCTCGGTCAGCTGCCGCAGCCCGGTCCCGTCGATGTTGACCGCCCAGAGGTGCGAGCGACGGGGGCCGAGTTCGTAGCGGTCGAAGACCACGACCCTGCCGTTCGGCGAGATCGTCGGGTTGCCGTCGATCGCGGCCCCGGTTGTGAGGCGCCGGGCGCCGCCGCCGTCGGCGTCCATCACGTAGATGCTCATCCCGGTTGCGGCCAGGCCCGGGTCGCGGGAGAAGACGATCGTCCGCCCGTCGGCCGAGAACGACGGCATCGAGTCGCTCGGCACGTCGGTCAGCTGCACCGCCTTCTGAGTGGCCCGCGGGCCGTGGCTGAGGAGCCCCCCGGTCGTTCCCGATTCGGAGCTGTCGACCTTCGGGTAGACGAGCGGCCCGGGCTTGCCCGGGTAGGTGGCCTGGGCCGGCGCCGCGGCCAGGGCGAGGACGAGAAGCGGAAGGAATGGGACGAGTTTCTTCATGCGGCCAAGGTAGAAGCGGCTCTCACCTCTGTAAAGAGACAGGTCTGGCCCGGTCAGGGCCAGCGCGAGCAGTCGGCGATCGTCTTCCCTTCGAGTTCGGCCTGGGCGACGCAATTGCCGTAATGGAGCTCGCCGCCGATCCAGGCCACCAGCACCAGGCTGATCACGACCACCAGCGCGATCGCGACGAGCGCGATCTTCGGCAAGGAGATGCCGACGTCCATCTTCATCGCCAGGCGACCATAGGCCGAGGGCCGGACGGTTGCGCCGAACGGGGGTACCATCGACCGATGCGACTCGCGATCGCGCTGGCGACGGGTCTCGTCCTCCTCATCGGTGCCGCCGGCGCCGAGGGGGCGCAGCGCTACGCCGCCCCGAACGGAACCGGGAGCACCTGCACCCAGCAGCAGCCCTGCACGCTCGCCGAAGCCTCCAACGGGGCGAGCAACGGCGACGAGGTGATCGTCGCCGCCGGCGACTACGAAATCACCGGGGCGCCGCTCAACCTCGCAGACACCGGACTGCATTTGCACGGCGATTTCGGCGGCCCGATGCCGAGGGTGTTCGCCAAACTCGGAGGGCAGCAGGCGATCGTCCTCAGCGGCGAGGGTGTCCGCCTGAGCTATCTCGAAGTCCAAAACGAACAGACCGAGGGTGTGGGAGTGCGCTGCACCGGTGCCGGAACCGTGGTGGAACGGGCGCGAGCGACGGGGATCGGCGAAGGCGCGGCCGGGGTCGTCGCCCACCCGGGCTGCACGGTTCGCGACAGCCTGGTCCAGGCTCGGGGGACCAACGCCCTGGGCATGGAGTCGCTCGGGATGCTGGGCTCGACCGGGTCGACGGTCATCAACGTGACCGCGATCGCCTCGGGCCAGGACTCCGCGGGGATCCAGTCCCGGTACACCGACTCGGGCAGCGGCAGCCACACCCTGACGCTGATCAACTCGATCGTCGATGGTGCCTCCGACCTGCGCACCGAAGACGGCACGGGAGGGCCGGGTCGAATCGTCGTCTCCAACTCCAACTTCGACAGCGCCAAACCGGAGACCGAAGGTGCGATCGCCGGCTCGGCGAACCAGACCGCGCCGCCGCTGGTCCTCGATGCCGCCGCCGGCGACTACCGGGAGGCGCCCGGCTCGCCGACGATCGACGCCGGGATCACCGACCCGGCCAACGGGCCGCTCGACCTCGACGCCGGCGCGCGCGCCGCGGGAAGCGCGACGGACATCGGCGCGTACGAGTTCCTGCCCCCGCCGCCGACGCCGGTCGGTGCGTCCGCGGTCGATGCGAGCGCGGTGGGCACG